>JBEKDZ010000004.1:0-355773 GCA_050014095.1 Dehalococcoidales bacterium
CAAGCTTAGTTTCAATGGAGCATTGTCGGCAGTGATTACAGGCTTATACAACAAATCACTGGTTTGTATAGGATTAAATATTAAGGCTAAAAGCTAACTCGAAAGTTCTGCCTATTGTCCCCCCGGCTCCACCAAGGGGGACGATACCTAGAACTCCCAAACATTCCAAAGATTGGCCTGGCAAAGTCTTTTCAATAACCTTCCCATGGATTCCTCGTCAGAATAGCCAATAGTAACTAATTCTTGGAATACATGGTACCTTTCATAATCCCATTTGACATGTAACAGATGGAGTTATATACTGTTTATCAATGAATATTATTTATTCATTGATAGGAGGTTAGAATGCCTCGTACTAAAGAAGCGTTTAAACAAATCCGTGATGAACGCAAGGAACAGATTTTAAATATTTCGGCAAAGGTTTTTGCTACTAAGGGGTTGGCCAGTACTAAGATCGAAGACATGGCCGAGGCTGCCGGTGTTAGCCAAGGATTACTTTACCGGTATTTTACTGATAAGGAAGATGTCTTTATTGCACTTCTTGAGCGGGCCGTTTCTGGGGCTATTCAACGAGCGCAAAATTCAATAAGTCAGGCAGGAACCCCGTTAGAAAAGCTGCGGCGATTAACGGAGCAGTTTCTGCAAGGTATGTCTGAGGAGCCCATTTATTACCAGATCTTTTCCCAGGCGATGGCGCTTTTGGGGAGAACGCATGAAACTATCCGGAAATTAGAAACGTTAGTAAAAATATTGCATGAGTTAATTACCGAAGGTCAGTCCGCCGGGGAAGTAGCCAAGCGTGATCCCGACCAATTGGTATTGCTTTATCTTAGTTGTCTTTACGGACTCGCTGCAGGTATCGGTTTTTATAGTCCTATGCTTAAGGAGCATTTCCCGGATGCCGAGGCTGTCCTTCATATTCTTAAGTCGTAGTAGTTCAGGCTAACAAAGGCAGGTTAATATTAATGAAAAAAAGCACGGTATTTGTTCTCGCGGGAGCGATGCTAGGAACACTGATGTTTTCTCTTGACCAACTCGTCGTGGCTACAGCCATCCCTCAAATTGCGCGTGAGCTAGGCGGCCTGTCGCAGCTGAGTTGGGTGGTTACAGCTTATATGCTTACCTCGACTATTGCTATACCAATCTGTGGCAAGCTGTCAGATATCTTCGGACGCAAGATGTTTTACATTCTAGGTATAGTTCTGTTTCTCGTGGGCTCGGTACTTGCGGGCTTTTCACAAAACATGACCCAATTGATTCTGTTCAGGGCCCTGCAAGGAATCGGAGGTGGTACCATTAATGTTAGTTCTGTAGCTATCATCGGGGATATTTTCTCTCCCGCGGAACGGGGCAGATGGCAAGGCCTGAATATGAGCGTATATGGCATCGCAACCGTTGCCGGACCGCTACTGGGTGGATGGCTTACCGATAATTTTTCCTGGAGATGGGTATTCTATATCAACATCCCGATTGGCATCATAGCTATTTGTGTCATGACTATTTTTATGCCGAAAATCACTCATAAAGTCAAAGACAAAGCCATCGATTTTCTTGGAGCTTTACTAATCGCTATTGGGCTGGTACCACTTTTACTGGCTTTTGTTTGGGGAGGCAGCGAATATCCCTGGTCATCTTGGCAGATTCTTGGTCTTTTAGGCACTGCGGTGTGTGCTATCTTCTTTTTTATACTTGAGGAACGAAAAGCTCGAGAGCCTATTGTTTCACTGGGCCTTTTCAAGAACAAAGCCTATGCAATCTCTGTGGTGACCACTTTCTTGACCAGGATGGGTATGTACGGGGCTATCATTTTCATTCCGCTTTTTGCCCAAGAGGTAATAGGAGTTTCAGCGACGAATTCCGGCATTATTTTATTGCCAATGATGATAGGCTTGATTCTCGCCTCGGTTCTTGCTGGTCAGATCGTTGCACAAACCGGAAAGTGCAAGGTACTTACCATTATAGGTATGATAATCACTGTCTTAGGTATGGCTCTTTTCACCCAAATCGGCTCGAATACCACTAACATAGATTTAACTTGGAGGATGGTAGTCTTGGGTATTGGTGTAGGTGCCACTATGCCTATTTTTGTAATTATCGTACAAAGCGCTTTTGGGCCGGAAAGACTAGGTGAGGTTACCGCCGGAGCCCAGCTTTTCCAAAATATCGGCGGCACAGCCGGCACGGCTATCTTAGGCGGTGTCATGAACAGCCAGTTGGCTGGCCAACTCACCAATATCCAAAACGAGCCTTTTGTGGCGGCTATAAAGCAGCTTAATCCCGCCGCTTCCTTAAAGATAGATGTTAATGCGATTCAAGGATTCCTGAGCACCCAAGGCCAGGCGCAGATCAAAGCGATGATTGCCCAAGCTCCTCAGGCCGCCCAGAGCCAACTCCTAGCAGGTTTCAACCAGTTTTTGGAAACTATCAAGAATGCTTTGAGCTATTCGGTTGATCACGTCTATCTCGTCAGTACGATCCTCATGTTTGTGGCCTTGATTATTGTCTTTTTCCTGCCGCAAATTCCCTTGCGGAAAAGTAAGCATACAGCTTTAGAAGAGACTGAGTTAGAGATAGGGGAGGAACTAGGGGCACAATCCGATTCCAAACATGCTCCCGACCTTTAAAATGATACTTTTCATCAACTTGAGTAAAATTTCTGTTAACTTTTGTTAACAAAAAGAGCACTCTCCACTTGTGGTTTCAACAGGCAGAACTGATATTTGGTCAGTCATGTTGCCTTGAGGCAGTACTGCTAATGCTTCTTTAATTGGTTTACTGGATTTGGTTTGGCGTTTACTCTGATATAATTGTTCGTTTTCTTTTTAGCGATGTTATTTCTGGTATCGTTTCGAAGGTCAGTCCAACCATGCTGCCCCCAATTATACCTAGGATTTTCCCGAGACTTAAGGGAAAATACCCAATTAAATTAATCATGAACATGCTACCGCTCGCCAAACAGTATTTATATAATAAAACAGTTACTATAAAAGATGGGAATTTAACAGCCAAGTAGACTTAGGTCCAGGCACATATGACTACTTACTGATGTAGTCTAAAGAGGACATAAATGTATGAAAGAATAATTGTTCCATTAGATGGTTCAAAACTAGCCGAGGCGGCTTTGCCTTACGCAGAGGAATTAGCTGCAAAGATGGGTTCCTATATTAGCCTGCTGACTGTTCTTGGACCCGAGGAGGTCCTTCAGCCCAAGAGTCACACAACATACATCAATGAAATATTAAACGTCACAAAATACCATGCCGAGAAATATGTTGAGCATACAGGAAACAAACCAATCGAAGTAATGAAAGTCACTCTATCAGGTGATCCTGCCGAGACTATTATTAAATATACCAGCAAAATGCCCTTTCAATTGATTATTATGGCAAGCCATGGTCGGTCCGGCCTCACTCGCTGGGCTGTAGGAAGTGTCGCCGACAAGGTAGTAAGGGCTAGTATGAGTCAGCCAGTGATGCTTATCAGAGCTAAGAAATCACGTTCTGATATTCGTGACAAGCGTATACTGAAGAAGGCTCTAGTACCGCTGGATGGATCAATATTAAGTGAAGCAGTAATTCCTTATATTATCAATATGGCCTCTAAACTCCAGATGGAGGTAACCCTTCTCCAAATAGTTAGTGAAGGGAATCATAGTTATGCAGATGCAGAAACCTACTTGCAAAGCGAGTGTAGTTTATTCCGAGAGTTAGGAATAAATGTAGAATATAAGGTCGGTGTTGGTTCTGCAGCCGACGAAATTATTGACACTGCGGATAAACTCGCTTTTGACCTCGTGGCTATGTCAACTCGGGGCAAGACTGAATTCAGACTTTGGTCTCTTGGTAGTGTCGCACAAAAAGTTTTTTTGGGGGGAAACACGCCGCTACTGCTCGTAAAACAATAATTAAATATTAAGAAAATGATATCGAAGATAAAAATCTGGTTATTCAGGCCACTGGATAGTTTTTTGCATATTACAAAGAAGCCTTATTGAAAATCAGAAGGGAAGCATTTCTGCTCCCCTTTCTAAATTACATTTGAATTCAAACTTATTCCCGCCGGATAAACTTCGGCATATCAACATGGCTTTAAGATTAGTAAAATCTTCTTCTTACTCGATTAAGTGTCACCTTCTGAATATTTATGATTTGGTTTGTATCTTTGAAAAGCCAGAATAGCAATCCTAAAAAGCAGGGAGCCCTTCGGTAGGGCTCCCTTTTTCGACTCCAAAAAAGTGGCTTCCGGTTCATTTCTCGAACTTAACCATGCCCGTATAGGAACTCGTTTCTGAAGGCGATTAAATATAACCTTCACAAAGAAGGCTACAATGTGGTTACTGCCAGCGACGATGAGCAGGCGTTAGATATAGCGCGCAAAGAAAAGCCCAATCTTTTAATCCTGGATATCATGCTGCCTAAGATGAATGGCTTCGAGGTCTGCCGTATTCTCCGCAAAGAGATGACGATGCCTATTCTCATGCTTACCGCTAAAGTCGACGAAACGGATAAAATCATGGGACTGGAAATTGGCGCTGACGATTACATGACCAAGCCTTCGATTAACGCGAGCTGGGGGTCGGTGTCAACGCGTTGTTTTCATCCCTGCTAAGCATTCTAGCGAGGACGATGATGGGTATATAGTAGAAGTATGTCCAGATGCTACGCCAGGCGAAAAAGAGGGGCAGAATAGCCAGAATGGGTCCGACATCGGGGTATTGCTTACAGTAACGCAGATACCAGAGCACTGCGCCGATTAAGACAATCACCTCGGCTATCGTAAACGGCAGCGATGTTTGGATATTTACATACCCACTCGTTACCAGGGAGATAACACCAACCCCAAGAGGGAACATCGGCTCTACCATCGGGCTGGTGATGGACTGCAGCCAGAGCGATGGAGCCTTAGCGATAAAGTAGCCATTGGTGGCAATAAACACCGCGGTGATAATCCCTATCGCTGAAGCGATATTTTTCGGCCCAGCTGTCCGCCACAGCAGGATAACGTAAAACGGAAGAAAGAACCAGGCAGTTTGTTTGGTGGCGACCGCTAGCCCCATAAATATGGCAGAAACCCAGTCGTTTTCCCCGAGGGTAATCCAGGCAATCAACAGTAGTGGAAAGATTAAAATACCCGTCTCACCGGTAGCCAGGGTATTCCACAGCTCCAGACTGATAACCGCCACACCGATAAAAAGAAGCCTCTTTCTGCCGTGTATCTTCCATGTGGCATAGACCAGCGCGGCGATGACAAAGATAATGTAAACAATCCTGATATCCTTAACGCCGGCAGCGATAAAAGGCACCACCAGGAGGAAAGAGCCAGCCGGATAACAGACACTCGAAACGATTTCAGGGGGCGGCTGGGAGGGGTTTTGCAGAGCAGAGTCCCAGACCTGTTTCAACTGTTCCGTGGTGGGATAGGGAAACGCATTGGCAAATCTGCCCAGTTGTAGCGGCGTTAGGCGGTCATAAGCGCCATTGTATTTGGTTAAAGCGGTAACGATATTCGCATTAGTGTAAGGTTCCTTACCCTCTAAAAGATTCTCCGCCGCTTGCTGGCTTAGAGCGGTCCCATCGTTATAACGGAACCCTTCCTTCATTTGCGCCACGAGCTTATCAGCGCTATTATCGATGCCGTTATTTAGAAACCAGGGAGCCAGAACTCCCAGTATAATAACCTCCCCGATACCCATGATAAGTAAAATGAAAAAAATAGTGAACGCCCCCCATTTAAGCTGCCCGGTAAACCTCTGGAGAAGGGTATCGCTTTGGGGCGTTACGATAAAGAACATAAGCAAGAACCAAATAATCCATAAAATCATGCCGACCAGCCAGCAAACCGAGCCATGCAGGGTGTAACCGGCCCCCGAGAATGCCGAGGCAACCAGCTGAATCAGCACCGCTAGGAAGAAAAGCCAAATCCGCGGCTTTATATCTTCCCGGAAAAAAGCTAAGCGCCTTCCTGTACGTTTTAGCGGAGGTTGGTTGTTGCCTTTAGCTTGCTTTGTCATTTTTTTTCTTCACATTTTAAACCCGTAGTGTAAAGGATACAAATATACACTGTAAAAGAATATTAAGAGATATAGACTTTAGAATAATGGTCGGGGCGGGCAAATTTGTGCCCGCCATACTATTTATTACGGCTTGGTGAAATTCCTGCCGATGATGGTTGAATCGAAAGAGGGCGCGAACATAATGTGACCGAACATAATAGGTTTATCCACCCTCTTGAAATTTAGCGGACAATGCAGCACATTACCCGGAACATATACCCAGGTGGTATTCGTGATGATGTGTTTTTCGGCGTCCTCACCCTCACCTATCGTGAACTCGACCTCCGCCTCGAACTCTTTAAAATTCATCGGGTCGCCGCCGATAAAATAGAGGATTTCCGCGACGGAATGTCGATGCCCGTCAGGTATCATCATATAGGGTCGATAAATGGGGCGCAGGACCTGGGTCAGCGGCTCATCCCATCCTTTTACAGGTTCCCTCTGCCCTATGCCGATATATACCGGCGCATCCGGAGGAGTTCCCGGGTGAATGATGCCCCAGGGTTCTTTTAAGAAATACTTATCATATTTACCCTTAGCCATTTTTTATCTCCCTCATTACTATGAAAAGGTATGGTCGGGGCGGGCGGAGTTGAACCGCCGACCTTCTGAACCCCATTCAGACGCGCTAACCAGGCTGCGCTACGCCCCGTTTTAGGTTGTAATAACCTTAAATAATCATAGGGGAGAGAAGTAAGATTGTCAAACACAAAACAATATGGCAATAGTATGGTAGATGAATTATAGGTGGAGGTAAGAAAATATACTTGACATTCAGCAATATGTCGAGTACAATCAAGTATGATAATTATATCATACCATGAGGTAAGTAAATATGGGAAGAACAGCTAAATTAACAATAAGCCTACCGGAGGAACTAATTTCTTTTACTGATGAGGTCGCAAAAAAAAAGAAAATGAGCCGCAGTAAAGTTATTTCTGCCTGTGTAAAAGCGACAGCCGAAAATTATAGAGTTGCGGAGATGGCGGAGGGTTATCAAGCTATGGCCAAAGAGAATAAAGAGTTTGCAGATATGGCTATTGAGATTGTACATGAAGTAATACCGGAGTGGAAATAAAACATGAATAAAGAGATAAAACGCGGTGATATTTACTGGGTTGACTGGAATCCAAGTAGAGGCAGCGAGCAGAGCGGGTTAAGGCCCGCTCTTGTTATTCAGAACGATGTTGGGAATAAATACAGCTCTACCACAATCATTTCGGCACTCACAACAACACTTCAAAAACCTTACCCTTTTACGGTAAAGGCCACAGCTAAAGAAAGCGGCTTGCCGAAAGACAGCATGATTAACCTATCGCAAATAATGACGATTGATAAAACACACCTGACTAAAAAATGTGGAGAATTAACTGAAGCTAAGATGGCTGAAGTAAATGAGGCGATTAAGGCGAGCTTGGGGATGAAAGACTAGATAATTAACCAGGCTGCGCTACGCCCCGTTTACGTAAGAACAACCTTAAATAATCATAGGGGAGACAGGCACGATTGTCAAACGGGAGGTTCTGTTGTAGAATATAGTTAGCTGCTGCGATATTGACCTGTTATATATTTCATCACATTAACAATGGAAATGAAAATATTTGGCGCTATCCTTATTGGTTGCGTAATACTGGTTTTTGTTGGCCTTCTTAGTGGTGAAAATTTTAATCTTAATGTTTTACCATCCATTCTGGCTGCCTTCCTTCAACCACCATTTCTTTTACTAATCCCCGGGGGTGTGGTTGTGTATTATTTACTAGAAAATAGTAAATAGGGTATAAATAGGGGGTAGATAAAACAAATATCTACCCCCCCACCTTGCCCCTCCCTCCCGCTTCATACTATAATTATCTGGATACAAAATCCGCCTCTATCCTCCTTTATTAAAGGAGGACGAGCGAGTTAGCTGCAGATAGAATAATGCAGATTTTTAATATCGTCTCCCTTTGTAAAAGAGCTTGCCCCGTACTTGATACGGGGGAGAGTGAGTAGGATTTTCCCCAGGAGGGCTCTTATGCTTAGCTGTTACCGCATCCTCGACCTCACGACGGAAAAGGCTTTTATGTGCGGTCGGGCTTTATCCGACTGGGGGGCGAAGGTGATTAAGATTGAGCCGCCCGGCGGCGACCCGGCGCGCTTTAGGGGTCTTTTCCCTCAAGATAAAGTCGACCCCGAGAAAAACCTCACTTGGCTAGCCTTTAACGCCAATAAAAAGAGCGTCACACTGGACATCACGTCCAAAGCAGGCAAGGATATATTCAAAAAGCTCGTCAAGACGGCTGATGCCGTCATCGAATCTTACGCCCCCGGCTACCTGGATAGCATCGGGCTGGGCTATAAGGACTTAAGCGCCGTCCAAGCCGGCATCGTGCTGACGTCCATTTCCGGATTCGGGCAGGAGGGTCCTTATAAAAACTATAAAGACCCGGACATCGTCGTGCGGGCGCTAGGGGGGATGGTCTATACGGCAGGTTATGACGACCGGCCGCCGCTGACCGTCAGCTACGAGCATAGCCACAGCGCCGGGGCGATGAACGGCGCCGCCGGCACGATGATTGCCCTCATCCAGCGGGCGCACACCGGCAAAGGCCAGCATGTCGATGCCATTACCCAACAAGCCCTCGATATCATCTGCTCGGCGGAAATCGAAGGACCCTATGCCTTGTTCGGCCAGATTCCCACGCGGCACGGTCGTGCGCGGGCATCCGTCACCCTCTTAGACGGCTCCACTTTCTTCAATACCCTGCTCTGGCCCTGTAAAGACGGCTATATCGCCCTCAACCTCCTCCTCAACCCCACCGCCGCTAAGAACAACCATAGCATGATGGAGTACCTCAAGAAGGACGGTATCGATATCGGCTTCCTCGAGGGATGGGACTGGGAGAAGAAAAGCTGGGAGCACATGACGCGCGAGCAGGCGGAAAAGCTCATGGACTCGCTAGGCAAATTCTTTATGAACCACACCAAAGACGAGCTGCTCAAGCTAGCGATAGAAAATCGCTTCCAGCTGGGGCCCTGCAACAACGCCGAAGACGTCCTCAAACACCCGCAGCTCGCCGCCCGCAAATTCTGGAAAGAAATCGAACACCCCGGGCTGGGCAAACTTAAGTTCCCGGGCGGAGCAGTGGTAACGACGCAGGGCTACGTCGGCCCACGTACCAGAGCGCCGAAAATCGGGGAGCATAACGACGAGATACTGAAAGCTCTCGATTCATTTAAAAAGTCGGCGGAAAAGCCGAAAACCTACGACAACAAAAAACCCTTTGAAGGCGTCAAGGTGGTACAGTTGTGCTGGGCGGGGGTAGGGGTTTACACGTGCAACTACCTCTCCCACTACGGCGCCACGACCATCCGCGTTGAGACCTCGACCCGCCCTGACCCCGTCAGGCTTTTCGCGCCTTTTGCGCCCACCAAACCAGGCGAACCTTTAGGACTTGAGCGCAGCGCCTTCTTTACCATTACGCATACGGCACCGGAGATGGGTATCAGCCTCAACTTTAAGCAGCCGGAGGCTTTGGAAATCTTTAAAAAGCTGGTTAAATGGGCGGACGTGGTGGCGGAGGGGTTTCCGGCGGGCGTCATGGATAAACAGGGACTGGACTACGAGGGGCTGAAGAAAATCAACCCGAATATCATCATGTTCCGCACCTGCGGCTATGGTCACACCGGCCCGATGGCGGACCAGCCCGGCTTCGGAAGTATTTTAACAGCTGTCACGATGATGGACAATATCGTGGGCTGGCCGGATAGGCCACCCGTTCCCCCCTCCACCTACTATACCGACCAGCTTTCTCCGATGTACGCCTCGCTAGCAATTATGGCTGCCCTCGACTACCGCCGGCGTACCGGCAAGGGGCAGTACATCGACCATTCACAGATTGAAACGGGTCTTAATTATATGACACCCTTAATCCTCGATTATCAGGTGAATCATCGCGAGCTTAAGCCCAAGGGCAATAAGAGCAACTACGCCGCGCCGCATGGCATTTACCGCTGTAAAGGTGAAGATAGATGGGTTGCCATCGCCGTGATGAACGACGATGAATGGCAAAGCTTCGTGAAAGCGATGGGGAGTCCCAAATGGGCGTTGGACAATAAGTACGCCAAAACCGCCGACCGTGTGAAAAACAGCGACGCTTTAGATAAACTGGTAGAGGCGTGGACGATTAACTACCCGCCGGAAGCGGTAGAGGAAATGCTCCAGAAAGCGGGTGTGGGCGCGGGCGTCGTGGCTAACGCACAAGACATCGATGAGGACCCGCAGATGAATTACTACAATTTCTACCGGGAGATAGAGCATCCCTACGTGGGCAAGCTGCGTTACTACCACCCCGCCCCGATAAAGCTATCGGCGGTAGAGACGGCGGTGGGTCGGCCAGTTTTATTAGGCGAGCATACGGACTATATCTGCACCAAGATTCTCGGCATGTCCCAGAATGAAGTAGATAAACTGAGGCAAAAAGGCGCTTTTGAATAATCAAAAACTGTCATTCTGAGGGAGTCCCGATTTGCCTTTTCTTTTCCTCAAATCGGGACGACCGTGAGAATCTGGTTGAAAGAACTGGATCCCGATTTTCATCGGGATGGTAGAGTCTCTAAAAAGACTCTACCACTTTTCTTGTTCGGAACGCGAAAGCAGCCAGACCCTAAGTCGGTCGTTAAGCTTGCCGGTCAGCGACTCTATTTTCGCTACGTCCCCGCTTAAGATAGCCGCCTTTTCTGCGTCGTTAAGCTTATATCCCTTTAAAGCGTCCTCCGGGCCGCGGGCAACCTGGTCGACAAAAGCAGGTTCCCGGCTGGCGCGGTAGAGAGCCGATAGCATGGCTTCTTTGCCGCTGACCGCGTGCTTGCTGATTTTCACAGGGCAGGTCTTATATGCCGGCGTGCCGGTAATCGGGTCGAGCGTTTCTTTAGCGGAGCTGATAAGCTCATTAGTAGGCGTCTCCGCGAAGTGGAAAGCCATATGCACTACACCCGGCGGCACGGCATCGGTAACGCGCGCCCGGACATTGACCTCCCCATGTCGGGAAGCTACCTGGATAATATCAGCCTGATTGATGCCCAGCGAGGCGGCGTCGGCAGGATTTATCTGGCACTCTTCCTCGTTCATGAGGATATTCAGCACATCCACCTTGCGCGTCATCGTGGCATGATAGTGATATAGCCGCCGTCCGGTCATCAGCATGAGGGGGTACTCGGCATCCGTCATCTGGACGGGCGGACGGTACTTAAGCGGCACGAAATTGCCTTTACCGGAAGGCCTGGCAAAGATTTCTTCGTGCATAATGCAGGTGCCGGGGTGGTCTTCGCTCGGGCAGGGCCATTGCAAACTGCCTTCATCGAGTCGCTTATAGGTAATGCCACCATAGCTGGGGGTAAGGCGGGCGATTTCTTCCATAATCTTGCTGGCATCCGCATAATCGAAGCCCTTGGCCCCCATGCACCGGGCTATCTCGCCGATAATCCAGCAATCGTCTTTGCTTTCGCCGATGGGTTCGATGGCTTTACGGATACGCTGCACGCGGCGCTCGGTGTTAGTGAAAGTGCCATCTTTTTCCGCATAGCTGCAGGCAGGGAGAATTACATGGGCGTACTCTGCCGTCTCGTTAAGGAACATATCCTGGAAGACGAAGAAATCCAGCTTGCTTAGCGCCTCGCGGATATGGTGACTATCGGGGTCGGTCAGCACCGGATTCTCCCCCATGATATACATAGCTTTTATATCACCGTCGAGTATAGCGGGGAACATCGTAGTCAGCTTCATGCCCGGCTCGCGGCTTAGCTTCACGCCCCAGGCCGCTTCGAACTTCTTGACGGATTCATCGTTCGAGACCGACTGGTAGCCGGTAAAAACGTTAGGCAGCGCGCCCATATCGCAGGCGCCCTGGACGTTATTCTGTCCCCTTAGCGGGTTGACCCCGGCGCCGGGTTTGCCGATATTGCCGGTAAGCATGGCCAGGTTGCCGTTGGCGATGACATTATCCGTGCCGTGGCTATGCTCGCAGATGCCCATGGCGTAGAGAATGGTGGCAGGGCTGGTGGTGGCATACATGCGGGCGGCTTTAACGAGCAGGTCGGCATCCACGCCGGTAGTTTTCGCCACCCAGTCCAGCGGGTAATTTTTAAGCGCGTCGCGGAAAGCCGCGAAATTCTCACAACGCTTTTCAACGAAGTCTTTATCGTACAATCCTTCGTCGTAAATAATGCGGCATAAACCCATGAGCAGGGCGACATCCGTGCCGACGCGGTGGCGAATCCAAAGGTCGGCATCACGCACAAAATCTACCTCCATGGGGTTGGCGACGATGAGCTTGGCGCCATTGCGGACGACCTGCCGCACCTTCATCGCCAGAACGGGATGCGCCTCGGGGGCATTGGTGCCGATGGCAAGGACGCATTTAGCGTTAGCGAAGTCATCGATATTATTCGTCATCGCCCCGCTGCCGAAGGTAGTGGCCAGACCGGCCACGGTAGGGGCATGTCAAAGACGGGCACAGTGGTCGACGTTATTGGTATGCAGCACCGCCCGTCCGAACTTCTGCATGAGGTAGTTGGCTTCGTTGGTGCTCCGCGCCGAGGAAACCACACCGACCTCACTAGGTTTATAGGTCTTTAGTTTACTGGCTACCAGGTTGAGAGCCTCTTCCCAGGTAGCTTTTTCAAACTTACCGTTCTTTTTAATGAGCGGGGTGGTCAGGCGGTCTTTAGAGTGGATGAAGTCCGCCACGCCGAAGCGCCCCTTGACGCAGAGATGCCCTTCATTGGAAGGACCTTCCTTATCGCCACGCACGCTGATGACCTCGCCGCCGCGGATGCCCAGGTAAACCTGGCAGCCCACCGCGCAGTAAGGGCAGGTGGTTTTTACCTCCCGCGTGACCAGGCGGCTCTCCCGGAAGGTAAGCGCGCCGGTGGGGCAGCGGGCAACACATTCCCCGCAGGTCTCACAGCGCGAAATCAAGATGGGTTTATCTCCCAGCGTACTTACCGTGGCTAAATCGCCCCGGAAAGCCATGTCGATAGCGTCGATGCCGGTTACCTCGTGGCAGGCGCGCCAGCAGCGACCGCAGAGAATACACTTATTCATGTCGCGCACATAAGCGGGGTTGCTATCATCAACGGGGACGACGCGGGTTCGTTTGCGGAGTCGGTTAAAATGTTTCTCCTCCACACCGAGATAGCGCGCCACTTTCTGGAGCTCGCAGTTCTGGTTCTTGAAGCAAGTGAGGCAATCACCCTGATGGTTAGCCATGATAAGCTCCATGGTGATGCGGCGGGAGCGACTCACCGCGGGCGTCTCGGTGTGAACGACCATGTCGTTGGTAGCCTCGGTGGTGCAGGAAGGAGGCAGACCGCGCATTTTCTCAATCTCCACGATGCAAAGTCGGCAAGCGCCGTATGGCTTGAGGTCGGGCTCGTAGCAGAGAGTGGGGATATAGACGCTCGCCTTGAGGGCGGCTTCCAATACCGTCGTGCCCTGTGATACCTCAACTTTCACACCGTCGATAGTCAAAGAGATGGTCTTGAGCTTTTTATCATCTAACGCGGTCGAGCCATTCGTCATCGGTCGCCTCCAAACTTAATCATCATCGCAACTATGTTTTGGCCCGCACGGGGATAGGTTCGGCGGGAGCTTTGATAGGCTCACCGGAGACCTTGGCCACGGCGCGAACCTTTTTAGGACAGATATCGTAGCAACTGCCACACTTAATACACTTCGCCTGGTCGATAACATGCACCATTTTTTTAGCGCCCGTTATCGCGTTGACCGGGCAGACGCGGGCGCAAGCGCCGCAGGCGATACATTTATCAGCATCGATATAATACTGAACCAGCGCCCTACATGCCAGCGCCGGACAGCGCTTTTCGTTGATATGGGCTTCATACTCATCGCGGAAGTAGCGGATGGTAGTGAGGACAGGATTAGGAGCCGTTCCGCCGAGAGCGCAGAGCGAGCCGTTTTTCACCGCGTCGCCCACTTCCAGCAGCAGGTCAATATCGCCCGGTTTGCCTTTGCCAGTAACAATGTCGTTCAAAATATCCAGCATCTGCTTGGTGCCCCAGCGGCACTGGATGCACTTGCCGCAGGACTCAAGCTGGGTAAAAGTGAGGAAATAGCGGGCGACATCCACCATGCAATTGTCTTCATCCATGACGACCATGCCGCCGGAACCCACGATGGAGCCAGCCGCTGCCAGGGTCTCGTAATCTACTGGCGTATCAAGGAAGCTGGTCGGCAGGCAGCCGCCGGAAGGCCCACCGGTCTGGACAGCCTTGAACTTTTTATCGCCGAAGATACCGCCGCCGATGCCGTAGATAACCTCACGCAGGGTTATGCCCATCGGCACCTCGATAAGACCCGTCCTATTTACTTTACCTACCAGCGAAAAGGTCTTGGTACCCTTACTGCCCTGGGTGCCGTAGGTAGCCCACCAGTCCGCCCTCTTTTGCATAATGGCGGAGACGTGAGCCCAAGTCTCGACGTTATTGATATTGGTCGGTTTGCCCCATAGTCCTGATTGGGCGGGGAAAGGGGGACGGGGGCGGGGCATACCCCGCGCGCCTTCGATAGAAGCCATCATGGCAGTCTCCTCGCCACAGACGAAAGCGCCGGCGCCCTCTTTTATCTTGATATGGAAATTGAGACCGGCACCCATGATGTTATCGCCCAATAAGCCGTACTTTTCCATCTGCTCGAGGGCAGTCTTCAAGCGCTGGATAGCCAGCGGGTACTCGGCACGGCAGTAGATATAGCCCTCGGAGGCGCCGATGGCATAAGCGCCGATGAGCATACCTTCCAGGATGGCGTGGGGGTCGCCCTCCAGCACGGCGCGGTTCATAAAAGCGCCGGGGTCGCCTTCATCGGCGTTGCAAATAATATACTTAGGGGAGCCGGCAGCGTCATGGCAAAACTGCCATTTATTCCCGGTGGGAAAGCCAGCGCCACCCCTGCCGCGCAGTCCCGATTTCTTGATTTCATCAATAACTTCCTGCTGCTTCATTTTTAGGGCGCGCTGGATTCCTGTATAACCGCCATTAGCGATATAATGGTCGATAGACGAGGGGTCGATATTGCCGCAGTTGCGCATTACCAGACGCACCTGGGGTTTAAAGACGGGGGACTCGGCGAGGGGAGGAATACCGTCGATGCTACCTTCGCCGCGGGAACCCAGAGCGAGGTCGGGACGGGGATTATCACCGGCAAGATAGTCGCGGACGATTTCCGCCATCAGCTCCGGCGTGAGATTGCCGTAGAAAATGCTTGGCTTATCGGGTTTGACTATCTCCACCAGGGGCTCGGCGTAGCAAAAACCGATACAGCCGACCTGGGTTATTTCCGCCTTCAGATTATACTTTTCCAGTTCCTGATGGAGGGCAGCGAGGACAGCCTCGGCGCCGGCGGCGATACCACAAGTGCCCATGCCGATGAAGATGCGGGGCCGGGTGCTTTTTTGCGTCGCCTGCCACTGCGTTTGGGCTCTCTCTTTTATCTCTTCAAAATTCATGCTATCCCCCTTACCAGGCTAATCACGCACGGAATATCTCAAGAAACCGGCAAACGAGAACATTACTTTTTACCCTTTATCAATTCCCTGGCTTTTTCCGGTGTCATGCGGCCGTACACCCTATCGTTGACGACGACGACGGGCGCTAGGGCGCAGGAGCCGAAGCAGGCGACCGTTTCCAGTGAATATTCCAGGTCTTTGGTGCTGCCGCCTTCTTTAATACCAAGTACCTTTTCCAGCTCTTCAAGGATGCGGGGCGACCCCTTGACGTAGCAGCCCGTGCCGCGGCAGACCTTGATAGTGTTGCGTCCCATGGGGACGAACTTGAACTGGGCGTAAAATGTAGCCACACCGAAGACCGTACTTTCCGGCACTTTTACAAAACCAGCAATATTTCTCATGGCTGCCTGCGGTAAATAGCCGAGCTTCTGTTGCACCTGCTGCAGGATAGGGATTAACTCGGCTTTATCTCCGGTAAAAGATGCCAGCACCTTGTCAATGGCATCCGTGATATCTTTTTCATCCGGTCGACTGGTTTTTATCGCATTTTGGTTACTTTCATTAACGCTCATCAAATACCTCGCTTAGTTGACCTCTTTTCATGATAAAGCGCCGCAGTTTAAGGGATAAAAGCAAGTAAAACTGGCAGTTTATATTATAGAAGGAAAATTCTATACCTATTATTAGCATCTAGCGGCTTGAATTTCAAGCTGGGCAATAAAGTAGGGAATTGATAATCAAAGGCAACTGTTTAAAAGAGATTTTCCGGCGATATTTGCTTAGAGGGTTTTATCCACCTTGCCACTTGATGGCGCACTCCCGCCTTGTAGAGGAAAAATAAAACGGAAAAAGCGATGATACCAAAAGGAACAGCTAGAGAGTGCTACCTTGGCGCTTGCTTCCGTACGGCAGGGTTACTTGTCAGAATCATTGAGGCGCAGGCCTTCAATCAAGGCTTTTACCGCCATGGGACAAAACTGACTGCCGGAGCAATCGTTGAGTTCTTTAACGGCAATATCAATGGGCAAAGCCGAGCGATAAGCGCGGTCGGTGGTCATGGTGTCAAAGGCATCAGCCACGGCAATGAGGCGGGCGCCCAAGGGAATAGCGTCACCCTTTAATCCATTGGGATAGCCCGTGCCATCGTGTTTTTCATGATGGCTAAGCACAAACTCAGCCGCTTTTTCTAGAAAAGGAATTTCTCTTAAGAGCTCCGCCCCGGTCACCGGATGGGCACGTATTATCTCCCATTCTTCCGGCGTCAAGGGACCGGTCTTACTCAAGATACTAGAATCAATAGTCATTTTACCGACGTCATGGAGAATACCCGCGTATTCCAGAGTCTGCACCTCGTCAGAAGAGAATGAGAGCGCTAGGCCAGCCTTGGATGAATATTCCATCACCCTTTGAGAATGACCTCGTGTAGAGGGGTCTTTGGCATCGATGGCTGCTGCCAGCGCCATAATGGTGCTTTTATAGGCTTCCATTAGCGTCTGTTGCAGCCGGGTATTTTCAATCGCCATAGCGGTGGTGTTTGCTACGGCAACGACGGCTTCCATATCCTGCTCGTCGAAAACCTTTCCCTCGCATTTGTTGAGCACCTCTATCACACCGAGAGTCTTGCGGTCGATGCTAAGCGGGGCGCAAACCAGCGATTTAGTATAAAAACCGGTAGTATCGTCAATCACTTTATGAAAATTAGTGCTCCGGGTGACATCATTAACAATCAGTGGTTTGCCGGTACGCACTACCTGACCGGCAATACCGTATTGAGTGCTTAATTTCGCCTGTCGCAACGTCTTGCCAACAGGACCGGTGACAGCTTCGAAATACAGCTCCTGGTCATTATCTCTGAATAATAGCACCGAAGCCGCTTCAGCATTGAGCGTACGCTGGGTCATCATGATTACCTGTTCCAGCAAATCCTGCATGCGTGTGCTATTCTCCGCTTTTTTATTCGTCTCACGAAGCATCTCTAAGCGCGCAATATTATCCCGCTCTATATGGCCGGAAGGTATCTTCCCGAATTTAGTTCGCTCTAGACTATTAACCATTGCCGTTTCCTTATCTGCCTGTTTATGCTAGCAATCGACCCCTTGCTACTTATGAAGCTACGCTTTCTAGACTGCGAAATTGCATCTTGTTTCTTTCCGGTAAATTATCGAACTCTTCTTTAACAACCCATACCAGCTCATTATCGCCGACGCCGCGGATGGCGACATATTTAGGCACAAAGAGCTCTGCGTATTCCGGAGGCATATATTCCTGCACCGCAAACCCACGGTGGGGGAAACAAAAAGTTAGAGGATTCAGGTGAGATAGCCTCGAGGCAGTATTGATACAGTGCCCGATATAGTCGTGACCATTGCCAATACTGAAAACCTTGCCTCTGGCTACGCCGCAGCGGAGCACGCTCGGCGGTTTATTAACGACCCTGTTTATCTGGGGATAAAAATCCTGCCGGTAGGCATAACAAATGTTATAAAGGGTGGCGGCTAATCGGCAAACCTGGTCTTCTTTCATTCTGCGGGCGTTCCAAACAACCACTATGCCATCCCCCGTGAATTTTACGAGTATCGGGAGGTCCGCCCAAAAATAGGTGCGGCCATCATCCTCATCGGTAAGACCGTAGATGATACTGCCAAAAAACCAATCGAAGAAGTTATTAAGAAACGAGGGGATAGCCAGATAAGCATCCACCTGGTTGCAGAAGGCGGTAAAACTAGAGAGGTCGAATACAGCCGCGACGGCCTCTATTTCCTCACAAGGCGTATTGACATCGCCCAAGCCGAGTATCGTTGGATTGAATTTGTTTAAAATATCATTGGTAAGCAGTTTCAGTCCCCCGGGTTGACCTTGAGCAATACCGGCAGCCGAACCGGTAGACCTCACGCGTCTGATGATTCTTCTCTTCATGGGAGTCCTTTTTCAATAGATTATTCAACCATATATTATTATCGAAAAAGTAAACAAGCCATAAATATTTTTATCAGTTCTCTAAACTTTTTGTGAATATCAGATTTTTCAATTAAAGTACACGCGTAAAAAACGTAAACCAAGGGGGCAAAAAGGGGAGGAATATTCCCGTTGCTTATGATAAGGTGTATAATGTTACCGCAAACATTGCCGACTCAAAAGCGGCAGGAAAGACGCAATGATACAGTTGCTAATAATAACCGAAGAAGCAAAAACAGCCAAGCTAATCCAGGCAAGCCTCGCCCGGCACACTTTTACATGCTCTACCACTAATTACAAAAGCGCGCTTGAGACAGCTGCCAAAGAGTCGCCCAACCTGGCGATTTTAGAAATACCCGATATTGCTAATGAAGCGGTATGGGGGCTTATCAGCAACCTGAAAAAGGGGAGGAATCTGCCAGTAATAGCCTTGATATCGGTAGAAAAGGCTGCTAGCCTGAACGATCGCCAGGAAATCGATGACTTCATCATCCGCCCGTATAACGAAGCCGAGCTATTACTAAGGATAAATCTCCTGCTGAATAAAACACAGGGCGCCGATAGCAGTGAGCAAATTAAGTGCAACGGTTTGATCATCGACCTGATCACCTGCGAGGTTACTGTGGATGGCAGGAAAGCCGACCTTACCTTCAAAGAGTACGAGCTGCTTAAACTGATGGCGCGCAACCGGGGTCGTGTTTTCACGCGCGAGGCGCTGCTGGATAAAATCTGGGGCTACGACTATTACGGCGGCGACCGTACCGTGGACGTACACATGCGGCGCCTGCGCAGCAAAATCGAGGATGCCAGCCACACCTATATCGAGACTGTGCGTAATATTGGCTACCGATTCGTGAAAAACCCATAGCTTAAACCAGTTTTTAATATAAATTTAACTCTCATGTAATCCGTTCGTAACATTTTGAATTTAAAATGAAAATATATAAAGGGAAAAGTGCTTATATAAAATATTAGGAGGGAACAATGACGAAAAGGAGTAAAGCGGAAGCCAAGGAATACATCCTCAAGATGGCTAAGGAGCACGACGTTAAGTTTATCTGGTGCTGGTTTACGGATATACTCGGTATTCTGAAGAGCTTCGCCATTACGGTTGAAGAGTTGGAGGGGGCGCTGGAAGAGGGTATGGGTTTTGATGGCTCTTCTATTGAAGGATTTGCCCGTATCGATGAGAGCGACATGGTCGCCATGCCCGACCCCGATACCTGGCAGTTGTTGCCATGGAATCCGCCGGAGCACCGCGCGACTGCCCGCATGTTTTGTGATATCCTGATGCCGGGAGGTCAGCCGTTTGAAGGCGACCCACGGTTTGTCCTGAAGAGGAACCTGAAAAAGGCAGCCGACCTGGGCTATACTTATTACGTGGGGCCGGAACTGGAATACTTCTATTTTAAAGACGGCAACGGCACCGAATTTCTCGACCAGGGCGGCTACTTCGACCTGACCACGCGCGACGCCGCCATCGAGCTGCGGCGGGATACCGTTATCCAGCTGGAAAAAATGGGTATCGGCGTGGAATATGCCCACCATGAGGTCGCTCCAAGTCAGCATGAAATCGATATGCGCTATACGGATGCCCTGACTATGGCGGATAGTGTCATGACTTACCGCCTGGTGGTGAAAGAGGTAGCGCTGAAAAACGGCGTTTACGCCACCTTCATGCCCAAACCGGTCTTCGGCATCAACGGCAGCGGCATGCATGTGCACCAGTCGCTGTTCAAAGGCGACCACAACGCATTTTTCGATACTAAAGACTCCTATCACCTCTCCAAGGAAGCCAAGAGCTATATCGCCGGCCTGCTCAAGTATGCCCCGGAGATTACCGCCGTGTGCAGCCAGTGGGTCAACTCCTACAAGCGGCTGGTGCCGGGCTACGAAGCTCCGGTCTACCTCTCCTGGGCAAGGCGGAACCGCTCGGACCTCATCCGCGTACCGGAATACCGCCCGGGCCGGGAAAAAGCCACCCGCATCGAATTCAGGTCGCCGGACCCCGCCTGCAATCCCTACCTCTGCTTCAGCGTCATGTTAGCCGCCGGACTCGATGGCATCAAGAATAACCTGACGCCACCCGCGCCCATCGAGGAAAACGTCTACGAGATGAGCGCGGAAGAAAGACAGAAACACGGTATCAGCACGTTACCGGGCAGCCTGGCAGAGGCCATTCAACTGGCGGAAGGCAGCAAGCTGGTAAAGGAAACCCTCGGCGAGCATGTTTTCAACTCCTTCATCGAAAACAAGAAAAAAGAGTGGGATGAGTACCGTACCCAGGTGTCAGAGTACGAATTGAAGAAATACCTGCCGATAATGTAAAGTACAGTTGAGCCAAATAAAAAGAGGGGGCCAGGTTAATAGCCCCCTCTTTTTTATCCTGGTTGATGATATTAAGGGCTACTTCTTTTTAACGTAAACGCGGATTTCCCCGCCACTTTCTTCCACACCTAAAAACTCATTGCCGGTGGCCTGCGCCCAGGCCGGCATATCATGCTTGATGCCCTTATCGTCGGCGATGATTTCCAGAACCTCACCCGCCTTGAGCTCTTTGATTCTCTGCGCCGTTTTTACGATGGGCATCGGGCAATACAAACCCATGCAGTCTAGTGTCTGGTCCGCTTTCATCTCCAACTCCTCCAATTTAAATAAACAGGGTTACCTTCGACTGGCGGGCTTCATTCAGGAAAAAGGCAGCCCCTGCCAGACTCCCGACCTCTTCCCGGAAAGCCCCTTCACCCAAGCCCATCACACCGCAGGATGTAGAGCAGGGAATAAGCTTTATCCCCATGTCCTTCGCCATCTGGATGAACTCATCAATAGAGGGCAGGTGGCTTTCCTTCATGAACTTTTTCATCATCGCCGTCCCCAGGCCGAACATATGGAACTTCGAGAGCCTTAGCCGCTGCGAGCCGCCGCGGTTCATAAAGTTGAGCATCTTTTTCATAATGCCTTTGCCGCCCGGTTTACCCTCGTTCTTCTTGAGAATGTTCAGTCCCCAGAAGGTGAAAAACATGCTGACATCCATCCCCATACTGGCGCCGGTCGTGGCTAAAATAAAAGCCGCCAGCGCTTTATCCAGGTCGCCGCTAAAGACGACGATGGTCATTTTTTCTTTTTCTGCAGATTTTTCCGTCTTAACCATCTTACTGCCCTTCCTTACAAAGCTCCCGGATATTAGCGCCGCAATTGGGGCATGTCTCGGTATCCCGGCGCACGGGCGTCTCGCAGTTCGGACAGTGCAGTACCTTTACGCCGCAGGCTTCGCAATAGGGGAAAGCCGCCTCGGCGATTTCTTCATCGCAGTAGGGACAGGAATGGACTTTATCCATTGCCTTGTTTTTATCCACCATTTTTACTTACCTCCCGCTTTCTGTTTACTTTGGTAGTCCTTAATCGCTTCGTGCAGGGCCTGGGCGCCCAGGTTGGAGCAGTGCAATTTGTTTTTGGGCAGCCCTTCCAGCTTATCCGCCACCGATGCAGGGGTCAGCTTCATCGCCTCTTCCAGCGTCATGCCTTTGGCCAACTCGCTGACCATGCTGGATACGGCAATAGCCGCCCCGCAGCCGAAGGTCTTGAATTTAACGTCTTCCAGGCGGTTGTCCTTGACCTTGATATAGAAGGTCATCATATCCCCGCAGACCGGGTTCCCCTCTTCCCCAACCCCATCCGGATTTTCAATTTCCCCCACGTTACGCGGGTTCATGAAATGGTCCATTACAACTTCGTTGTATACCGGCATATTACTTGCCTCCTTGGCTAGTTTTCACGTATTTTGCGTATAGCGGTGACATCTGCCGCAGCCGGTCAACCACGGGCGGCATCGTCTCCAGAACGTAGTCGATGTCTTCTTTAGAATTGTCCAGTCCGAGCGTGAACAGCACCGAGCCCTGGGCAATCTCGTGAGAAAGTCCGATAGCGAGCAGCACATGAGAAGCCTTAAGCGCCCGCGAAGTGCAGGCCGAGCCGCTGGAAACAGCGATGCCTTTGCTGTTTAAGAGCATCAGCATGGCTTCCCCCTCGATGAACTCCACACAGAAGCTGGCATGACCGGGCAACCGATTTGTAGGGTGACCGGTGACCACCACGTGCTCGATTTTAGAGGGCAGCTCCTTGAGTAAAAGGTCGCGCAGCGGTGTCAGGGTATATATCCGCTTTGGCATCTGCGCCGCGGCTATTTCCGCCGCCTTGCCCAGGCCAACGATGGCTGGCACATTCTCGGTGCCACCCCGCCGCCCGCCCTCCTGGATGCCGCCATCGAGCAACGGTATAATTCTGACGCCTTTACGTACCCATAAAGCGCCAGCGCCCTTGGGGCCATAGAACTGGCTGCCAGCCAGGCTTAAAGCATCTACCCCCAGGTCGGTGACGTTGACGGGTACCGTCCCCGCGGTAGCCACGGCGTCGGTATGGAAGGGTATTTTAAGCTCCTGGGTAATTTTCGCTATTTCTTTAATCGGCTCGATAGTGCCTATTTCACCGTTGGCGTGCATGATGGAGACCAGTACCGTGTCTTTTCTAATGCTTTTCTTCACATCTTCGGGATTGACGACGCCGTTTTTATCCACCGGCACTTCGGTTACCTCGAAACCCCATTTTTCCAGCGTGCTTGCCGCGTGCAGCACGGAGAAGTGCTCGATAGCGGAAACGACAATATGCTTGCCCTGGGTCTGCCGGGCTAAAGCCAGCCCTTTAACGGCGAGGTTATTGCTTTCGGTGCCTCCGCTGGTAAAGATAATCTCCTCCGCGTCCGCCCCGATAAGGCCCGCCACCTTTTCCCGCGCCTCGTCTAAAGCCTCCCGCGCTTTATCGCCCCAATCGTGTAAGGACTGCGGATTGCCGAACACTTCGCCGAGGTAAGGCAGCATCGCCTCTCTCACTTCCGGCATCAGGGGCGTGCTGGCAGTGTTATCCAGATATACTTTCTTCATACCTCCCACCTCCTATGCTCATTATCAGGATAGTCTTGGATGAGGCTAATTGAAATGACTTTTATCTCATTACGCCCGCACCTTGTCATTCCAGCGAAAGCTGGAATCCAGGGGAGGAGCAGAGGGAGTCATTGCGAGGAGCACAGCGACGTGGCAATCTCTATCAATGAATTTAGTCAATCGTCGAGCTTACCGGCATATCTTCTCGATTACATCGGAACTCTTTGATAACTGTTCATTGTCAACTGTTAACTGAATACTGTCAACTGTCAACTCATCACGCCTTATATTTCTCCAGTGCCCCATAGAAAGCCCGCCAGAAGGGGTCGACGATGGGGTGCTCCAGCTTCTTTTCTTTGCCGTTTTCTACCAGCACCATGCCTTTTTCCGGCTGCGTCAGCTCGCCGACGATTGATGCCTTAATGCCCTTTTGCGTCAGCGTTTTAACCACGGCCGGCGCTTTGTTTTCCTTGCAGGCGATAATCAGCGTGCCTTCACTAATAGAGGCATAGGGGTCGATGCCGAACAGTTGGCAAACCTCCTCGACAGACTCCTCAACGACGATTTTTTCTTTTTCCACCCTCACGCCCAGTCCCGATGCTTGAGCCACCTCGAACAGCCCGCCCCAGACGCCGCACTCGGTAGCATCGTGCATGGCGGTAACGCCTTTCTCCCTGACGCCGACGCTGACCGCCGTTAAAGCGTCTTCAACGACCGTCATCTTATAAAAAACCTGCTGGGCTTTATGGTTAAGCTCCGCGCCGTATTTTTCGGTAATAACCCCGGGGAGCATCGCGGCGAAAATTCCGGTCGCTTCGATAGCCGGCCCCTTGGTAACGATTACTTTATCGCCGGCCCGGCAGAATTTAGGAGTAACGTATTCATTAAGTTCGCCGATGCCGACGATGGTAGCACCGCCGACCATCGGATAGTGGCAGCCTTCATAGCGGGCGGTGTGGCCGGTAATTACCGCAATACCCATCTTTTCGCACTCGCGGTGAATGATATCCCAGGTGATTTCCAGTTGCTGCTTGGTCATCTCCATCGGCAGGTTAAGATCGATGCTCAAGAACCTGGGCGTAAGTCCGCTGGTAACGGAGTCCGACGCGATGATATGGATCGCGAACCAAGCGGCCCGCTCCCATCCATATTCCGGCACGATAAAAACGGGGTCGCAGGTAAAGGACACCGCTTTGCCCCCGATTTCCACGATGCCAACATCCACGCCGTGCTGCGGTCCCACCAGTATGCTCTTACTTTTCGCACCCAGCCGCGGGTAAATCAGCTCGCTAAAAATTTCCGGTGAAATTTTCCCTATTTCCGGCATATCAGCCATATTAATACCTCCAAAAAACAACTAAACCAGAAGCTTGAGGGGAACCGACTTCTGGTTTTGGTTTCACTTCCCTACGCTCGCATTACCGAGTTCAGGTTCAAAGGGTCTGTCCTTCCGTTATCGGAAGGACTCTCAGCCTACAGCTCCCCTAGTGGCAATATTCAGTTGTGTTCACATTCTATACTATTCCGACGTTTTGCTGCAAGCCTTGTTTCCTCTGGTAGTCCTCGATGGCGGACTTGAGAGCTTCCTCGGCCAGCACCGAGCAGTGCATTTTGATTGGCGGCAGCCCACCCAAAGCCTCGGCGACGGCGCGGTTGGATATTTTCAACGCTTCATCTATGGTCTTGCCTTTGACCAGCTCGGTGACCATGGAGCTCGTGGCGATAGCCGCCCCGCAGCCGAAGGTCTTAAACTTGGCGTCCGTAATGACGTTATCTTTTACCTTGATATAAAGCTCCATGATATCGCCGCAGATGGGGTTGCCCACGTGCCCGACGCCGTCGGGGTTTTCTATCTCACCGACATTCCGGGGATTTTTAAAAAATGTTCCATTACTTTTTCGCTATAAACCGGGGACATGTAATGACCTCCTCCTATTGTTTGCTTTTTAACAGCGGCGACATTGCCCGTAAGTTGGCAACGATCGAAGTTAGAGCAGTGATTACCTGTTCTATCTCGTCTTCCGTCGTCCACTTGCCCAAAGTAAAGCGTAGCGAACCGTGCGCTTGTTCATGTGAGCAACCGGTAGCCAGCAAGACATGGGACGGCTCCAGGCTACCCGAACTGCAGGCGGAGCCGGTGGAAGCCGCGATGCCCTGCATATCCAGGTTCAGTAGCATCGATTCACCTTCAATAAAACTGACGCTGATATTGACATTATTGGGTAGCCTCTTTATCGGGTGCCCGTTTAAAGTAATATGGTCGATATGTTGCTGCAGCCCGGCGATAAATTTATCTCTCAAGCCGGTCAGCCGCATAGCTTCTTCATCCATTTCGCGGCGGGCAATTGCCGCCGCCGCACCGAAGCCAACGATGCCGGGAGTATTTTCCGTGCCGGACCGCCGGCCTTTCTCCTGGCCGCCGCCATGTATAAAGGCGCTTATTTTTGTCCCTTTCCGGATATAAAGCGCCCCTACGCCCTTGGGACCGTAAAGCTTATGAGCAGAAATGGAAAGCAAATCCACCCCCAACTCGTTAACGTCTACCGGTATATGACCAACCGTCTGCACGGCGTCAGTATGAAAATAGACTCCTGCCTCATGGGCAATTTTACCAATTTCAGCCACCGGCTGGATTGTGCCAATCTCATTGTTAGCGTGCATCACGGAGATAAGAATGGTTTTGGGCGTAATAGCTTTTTTTACATCGGCGGGGTCGACAATGCCGTACTTGTCCACCGGCAGATAAGTGACCTTAAAACCACTTTTTTCAAGGAACTTGCACGTTTCCAGCACGGCATGGTGTTCAATAGCGGTGGTGATGATATGGTTGCCCTTACTCTCGTTAGCATAACATACGCCCTGCAAGGCAAAGTTATCCGCCTCGGTGCCGCCGCTGGTGAAAACTATCTCTTCATCGCTAGCGCCGATAAGCCCGGCGACATTAGCTCTGGCTTTCTCGATAGCCTCTCTGGCTTCTTGCCCGAATGAATGAATGCTCGACGGGTTGCCGAAGGCATCGGTAAAGTACGGCAGCATCGCCTGTAAAACATCAGAGTGCACCGGCGTCGTTGCCGCATAGTCGAGATATATTCTATTCATCGTTCCCCATCAATATTTTTACCGGGGCGGGGCGGAGTTTTTAAGATGACCCTACCCCGGCATGTACCTTTCACTTAGGCTAACGTCTCTATCTGGCGTTCTTCCAAACTCTTGATAGCTATACCCGCCTCCACCCCAGGTAAAAGCGTGACCGGCTCGGTCAGGGTAAACTCGCCCTTTTGTATCCAGGATTTTAGCATTTGGGCAATCTCCACCGCCTTAGGATAGCTGGAAAGCGACGATGTGGGCACTTTCTTGCCTTTCACCTCTATCGTGCCGGTCTTGAGTTGGGCGTAGCTGACCTCTCCCAGCGTATCCGGTTTACGCTGCGGGTATACCTCGGAATAGTCCACGATAGGCGCGAAGATATCGGCGTCCGTAACCGTTGTGAACTTAAGGATTTCCTCGGACAGTATCGGAATGGGCACACCGATGCCGACAACCATGCTGGCACCGTAGCCCTGCATGCTGATGCCTCTAAGCCAGGCAGACTTCATCTGCTTCAGGTCGCCGATGACCGCTAGCGTACCGGCGGGCTTACGCGGCACGCCGTTCTCCCCCCTCGGCACGCCTGGATTATGCTGGGTGCCCTGCCAGGCAACGTAGCCCACGCCCCCGCCTAGAAATATCTTCGTCCCGATGCCGATGGTCTTATAAAGCGGGTCGTTAAGCAGCGGCGAAAGCTGCCCGGCGCTGCAATAGTTGGCATTCCCTAAAATGGGCTTCAAAACGCCCATGTAGGTATAAATCGTTTTACTTGATAGATTCACCGCCACGTTGTAATTCTGGTAGGCGTTGCGGGGATTGAAAAGCACCGCTTCATTAATGTCTTTGAGATTAATCAGTGTTTCCAGTTTCTTTTTCGGATAGCAGTCCGTGCCGTAAGCGGAGGCGACCAAGCGCACATTCTTGCCGCTGACCAGCTCCTCGATAACATGTCCGCCGCCATACCGAAACTCGCCGGGATGTACCCGGTTCCTGGGGTCATCATCCGGCAAAGCCGTGCAGCCGATAAGAATATCCACGGCAGCAAAGCCGGTGTAAACAGGTACATCATTAAGGTAAGCCCGCCCACCGCCGATTTTGATACGCGGTTTAGTGTGCCCCACGTTAAGGTAGGCGCCCGAGGAACACATCGGGCCGAAAGTGCCGGTGGTCACCACGTCCACGTCGCGGGCGGCTTTCGCGAGCCCTTTCTCTTTAGCGATATCGATTATCTCTTCGGCAGTAGCGACTACCGCCTGACCTTTTTTTATTTTTTCATTGATTTCCGCAATTGTTTTCATCAAATACGTCACCTTTCAGAGTTTATTTTTCCATTAAATAAGCCCTTCCGGGCGACGCATGGTCCATAATAAATTCATCTTATCACCTCAAAAACATTCTATTTATTCGGTACAGGCTCCTGGAAAAGCCAGGTGGAAAGATAGCGCTCGCCGGTATCCGGCAGGATAACTACGACGAGTTTACCTTTGTTTTCCGGTCGCTGCGCCACTTTGACCGCCGCCCAAACTGCCGCTCCGGAAGATATACCCGCTAAAATCCCTTCCTCACGCGCCAGCCGTTGGGCGGTAATGCCTGCGTCCTCGTTAGACACAGTTATGATTTCATCAATAAGGTCTCTGCGAAGGACATCGGGGACAAAGCCAGCGCCGATGCCCTGGATTTTGTGCGACCCCGCTTTACCTTGTGAAAGTACCGGGGAACCCTCCGGCTCAACCGCGATAGCCTTGAAGTCCGGTTTCCTGTCTTTTAAAACCTCGGCGATGCCGGTTAACGTGCCGCCCGTGCCGACGCCAGCGACTAAAATATCCGCCCTGCCGTCCGTGTCCCTCCAGATTTCGTCGGCGGTGGTGAGGCGGTGGATTTCCGGATTGGCCGGATTCTTGAACTGCTGCGGTATAAAGTAGTTGCTGTTCTCCGCTGCCAGCTGCTCGGCTTTTTTAATCGCTCCAGTCATCCCCTCCGCCCCGGGGGTGAGAACCAGCTCGGCGCCGAAGATGGAAAGCAGCTGTCTCCTCTCCAGTGACATCGTTTCCGGCATGGTAAGGATAAGCCGGTAGCCCCTGACCGCGCAGACAAATGCCAGGGCGATGCCGGTATTGCCGCTGGTAGGCTCGACGATAACCGTGTCCTTTTTTATCCGTCCCTTAGCTTCAGCATCGGCAATCATCGCCACGCCGATACGGTCCTTAACGCTGCTGGCAGGATTGAAGAACTCCAGTTTGGCGACTACCTCCGCCTTAGCCCCATCGGTAACGCGATTTAGTCGTACCAGCGGTGTGTTGCCGATGAGTTCGGTGCAGTCCCCGGCGATGCCCCGTGTTAGCTTGGGTATTTTCACTGTTTTATAGGTTAAATATTCAATATCTTTGTTTCCCATCTTCATGCTCCCTTAGATGTAATACATCGATGATTCCGGCAAGCCTTTCTTCTTTTGCCTTTCCACCAGGTCCTGCAGCGTGGTGGCTGCGAGGACTCCGTCCATCGCCTCTTTCATCTCGCCCCAGACATCGCGGGTAACACATTGTTTGGAGCGCTCGCAAACTTCAGGGTGGTCAACGCATTCCACCGGCGCTAACGACCCCTCCAGCAGTTGGGTAATTTCCAGCATCGTAATATCCCGGGGTTTTTTGGCCAGGGTAATGCCCCCTTTAGGTCCCTTGATGCTGCGTACAATGCCGCCGGAAATCAAGGGGGCGATTAAATGCTCCAGGTATGCCAGGGAAATCTGCTGTCTGCCGGCGATGTCCTTAAGAAAGACTGGTCCCCACCCCTCACGGAGCGCCAGCTCTAAAAGGGCTCTAGTGCCATAGCGCGTCTTGGTAGAAAGCTTCATCGCATCACCTCATTAGGCAATATGTTGACTAATTTAATCAACAATGTAAACAATAACATATTTCATAAGAGGTGTCAAGCATCTATCGCTGGCTACTTGACATCCGTCATTTCAAGAGTATAATCCAAGTTGCAAGAGTTGGTTTAAGGAGGTATCAATTATGTGGCTAGAAGATAAATTCCTTGCCTGGTGGTTGCACGGTCCCCGCTACGGCTGGTCGAAGCTACGCCGCTGGCTGTTCGAGCGCGGCTTTTTACAAACGACCCTACCGCACGTTAGCTCTCTGGCAGATATCCAGGCGCGCTTAAGAGAAATACGTTGGAAACAGGATAGTTGGCCCCAGCTGTTCGACTGTGTAAGCTACCCGCAGCGGGTCTGGGCAAGAAAGACAGACGACTGCGATGGTTTTGCCATCCTGGCGGCCACTCTCCTTAAAAACTGGGATCCACAAACCAAGCCCGTGGTCGTCACCGCCATGGTTACGCCACTGGCGAACGGTCATTCGGTTTGTGTTTTCCAAATGGGCGGGGGCTTAAGGTATTTCAGCAATGCTTTATTAAGTTCTAGAATCTTCCAGAGCTACGGTGAAATAGTAGCTGATTTTACACCGCCCAACCGGCTTGTCTGCTGGGATGTTATCCAACCGGAGACGCTGAAAGAACTGGAATACCATGTCGTTTGAACATTAAGTATTTTAGAAGTGGTAATACACCAAGAAGCGGGAGGTGACTAACTATGGAGAACCAGATAAAATATTATGACGAGACTGCTAAATACAGGGACAAGTTCGACATAGGACTGCCGGAGGCAATGAAAACATATTCTGCCTTCAGGAAAGAAGTATATCGAGACGGAGCGCTCAGTCTCAAGACCAAGCGGCTTATCGCCTTGGCAGCCGGATTCATGGCAGGGTGCACCAGGTGTATCATCGGGCAAACTAAAGACGCCGTAAAAGCCGGAGCTACCAAAGCTGAAATCATGGAAACTGTGGCCGTCGCGATTGTCATGGGAGGTACCGCCGTTAGCGCCGAGTCATGGCGCGTGGTCAAAGTGCTGGAAGAGCTTGGCAAGTGGTAGCAACTCACCGAGACTGGCCAATCAGCTTACTAGCCTCCAGCTACTTGAAGTCGGCACCAAGCATATAAGGAATCATATACTTCGAATTGACGTGCCAGGTTCTCTTCGTCGTCGGGATAGCGTAGGCTATAACCAACGGCGATCGCTTCCAGCCCACGGGCAATCGGGTCCTTATCGATATCGGGGGCAACATCAGCGGAGTGAACTACTTTAGCCATCCGCAGCAACGCCGGGTCTTTCAGTTCGTATTTTATAATAATGGACTCGAACGAGCAGCGGCCTTCATGATGATCCAGCTCTGCCTGACCCATTGCGTCAAAAAGAATAGCCCCAGTCTTTTCCGCGACTGCTTTAACCTGGCTGGCTGGAGCAAAGAGAAACTCCGCTTCGTTATCAACAAAGCGGCTGATGAGCCAGGGACAGGCAACCCTATCAACGTGAACGTGTGAACGTGTAATCCATTTCATGATTTTGCCTCCTTTTCTGATGAGCTTGATTAGCATTATATATCATTATTGCCCGCTGTCAAATTTTGATAATTACCACATAAATAAAGTAGAATTACTTTTTAATGAGGATTAAATTTTCTCCTTTTATCCTGCTTTGTATTATGGGCGGCCTGGCCATCTTCAGTTCGACCATGGCCAAGAATCCGGCTTTACCCCTGTTCATCCGCTCTATGGGGGTGGACGTGTCTACCCTGGGCTTTATCGCGGCGGCGTCGACGGTCGTAGGTATTGTTGTCAGCCTGCCCGCCGGCATTCTCTCCGACCTTATCGGGCGCCGCCGGGTGATACTGATAGCCGCCGTTGTGTTTGCCACCGCCCCCTTTTTATACCTTATTATCAATGCTCCCTGGCAATTGGTCCTGGTACGCATCTATCACGGATTAGCCACCGCCATCCTGGGCCCGGTTGCTATGGCGGTGGTTGCCGATACCTTTGAAAAAGGGCGCGGCGAACGCATGGCATGGTATTCATCAGCCACCATGGTAGGACGATTTATCGCTCCATTTGTGGGCGGCCTTCTCATTTTCGGCGATAATTTCTATTGGGTATACCTAGCGGACGGACTTGCCGGGGTAATGACTCTCCTGGCGGCCATCCGGTTGCCATTGGCTACCAACACCTCTGGCTCCGCCTGGCAAACTTTAAAACAACGGCGGGGTACATACGGGCAGGAGATTGCCTTTGTTTTTCGCCACCCAGGCATTCTGGCTACGAGCGGTATCGAGGCCGTACAATATTTCGCCTATGGCTGCCTGGAAACGTTTATACCGGTCTATTTAAACGAGACACTCGGTTATTCAGCCTGGGAGATAGGCCTATTATTTACCGTTCAAATATTGGCAGCTACGTTTACTAAACCCATAATGGGGCGTCTGTCCGACCGCTACGGGCGCGTGCCGCTAATTTCCGCCGGGCTAGTGCTGGGAGGAATGACCACCGCCACTTTAATCCTCTCCTCCAACTATCTGGTAATCGTCGTACTGATAGCTATCTTCGGACTGGGGTTAGCCACCGTCACAGCTTCCACCTCTGCCCTGGTGGCAGATTTATCCCGCGCCCAGGGGCGGGGAAGCGCCCTGGGAATACTTTCCAGCATCATGGATATTGGCCAATCAACCGGCCCTATGGTAGCCGGAGCGCTGATTACCGCTTCTTCATATCAGATGACTTTCGGAATCGTAGGTGCTGCACTGGTCGTCATCAGCCTAGTTTACTGGCTTGGCATGCGGTGGATTACTAGTCGTCTAAAGACGAACTAATATAGTGGATACCAACACACGAATTATATAAATAGCGAAAAATATGAAGGAGTTATATCATGCCCAGGACCAAATACGATAAATACATTACATCAGAAGTATTGTACAAAGACCCTAAAAATCCTAACGCGAGTGTAACCAGCACGCGTCACCTGGGGGATAAATGGGGCGGAGGCCACCTGTCTATTGATACCATTTACGTTACCCATCCCCACGTGATGATATCCCAGCCGCATAAGCATGAGTTCCCTCAATACTTAAGCTTTTTCTCTGCCAACCCAAAAGACTCTAAAGACTTTGACGCGGAGATAGAGATAACGCTGGGGGAGGAGCAGGAAAAACACATTATCAAGTCACCTTCATCCGTATATGTTCCCACCGGATTATTGCACGGCCCCATCAACTTCGCCAAGATAAACAAACCGCTGTTGTTTATAGATATTGCCGTGACGGGCAAGTATTCCAGGGTGGGCAATACGCCGGACTAAAGGGGAAAAGGTAGGAGGGGGCATAACCCCCTCCCCTTTTTTCTACAGTAATACCTGTTTACTTTTCCGTCTTTTTGGCGGTCGTCACACCGGCTAAATCCCCAATAACGTTCACCAGGCTCTGGCCAGATGGCAAGACAATTTTAGCATTAGACGACAGGGATTTCTCGACGGCTTCCAGTTTCCGTAGCAGTTGCGCATTACCAATGAAGTACTGGTTGGCTGCCTCGTTCACCAGCTTGATTGCCTGCGCCTCACCTTCGGCGCGCAGAATATTCGCCTGTCTGGCGCCCTCGGCGACTTTGATAGCCGCCCTTCTTTCACCGTCCGCCTTGGTCTCGGTGGCGGTGGCAAAGTCCTGCGCAGCCACCTTCTGGTTGCTAGCGACGACGACGCTGTTCATCACTTCCTGCACCGCGGTCGGGGGCTCGATTTCCTTTAGCTCCGTCCGAACGATTTCAATACCCCAGTTCGCCGTTTCTTTGGCCAGCTGTTCGTAAAGCTCTCTATTAATTTTATTACGGTCGCTATTGGCTTCCTTAAGGGTCATTGTGCCGATGATGTTACGCAGCGTGGTCTTAGCCAGGGCGACAATCTGCTCGCGGTAGTTAAAGACGCCGTAGACCGATTTTTTAACGTTCTCTTCCTCCGTCTTGACCTTGAAGTAGACGTTGGAGTCCACCGAGGCGTTAAGACTATCGGCGGTGATAATTTCACGTTTTTCAGAGCTGACCATCATTTCCGTAATATTGACCCTGACCAGTCGCTCAATACCAAAGGGAAGCAGAAAGAGAAGTCCCGGGCTGGCGAACCGGTTGTATTTACCGAACCGCTCCACCAGGCCGCGTTCGGTAGGCCGGACCGTCCTTAACGAGATTAGAAGAATGAATAGCACTACACCAATGACGATATAAATCCAGTACATCTTTTTACCCCCTGTATTATTATATGCTTTTCTAATACCTTAGGTAATTGGGCACGATGTTCTTGTATTTCTTAACCAGCTGCGCCCAATTCTTCGGCAGCTCAACTTTTATCGTCACCGGATTAGGCCCGCCCTGCATAAGGCCCATCCACGACCCGAACCCACCGAAAACGAATATTTGAACGGGGTCGGGGTCGCGCGGGCTCGGCACCAGAATAGCATTTTTATTAGCCGCACCGGTAATAACGACATTGCCGCGGTCGAAGGGTTTACTGTCGTCTAAGCCCAACCTCTTATAGTATCCGTCAGGCACGACGGCGTTCTTCACGATAAAGTCTTTGACGGCTTTTTTTCTCCAGCCATCCTTCGCCAGTGAACCGGCGTTGGTAGGCGTTAGCAGTACCGCGAACATGCCCATACGAGCGGGCACGATGCTGCCCACCACCGTCGCCAGTATGCCTTTAGCGTCGGTGCCGAAGGGCATCATCTGCTGGAAGGACTGCGGAAACATAAGGGAAATGGCACTATCTTCTTTTTTAAAGCCTCGCTCGACATGCAGCGGCTCCCAGGGACTGTTCTCTTCGTTTTCCGCCGCCACAAAGGAGTATTTGCCGGGGTTGCCCAGCACGCCCATATCCTCGATTTGCTTGCGGATGCCACGGATGTTTTTAGTTATCAATCCCATCGCCCGCCCGATTGATGCGTTAGCGATATCCCCCGGACTGGTGGCGCCATAGGTCGAGCGCACGTTTATATCCTTAGCGATAGGCCCATTAATGAGCCAGAAAGGAGCGAACGAGCCGGTGCTCGCCGCCATCATGCCGCAGACCGGGTTAGACGCCAGGGCATGCACGCCGGCGATGAGTAGCGGCATATAGGTCGGCAGGCAGCCTGCCATAACGGCGTTAATGGCGATTTTTTCAATGGTGGCTTTGCCCAGGCGCGGCTCCAGCTTCTCCACCAGATGGTCAGCGGGGAAGTCGGTGCCGGTCATCATCTCCGCCACTGCTTCTTCGGTGGGAGGGATAATGGGGAGTCCGTCCGTCCAGCCGCGCTGGTAGAAGAACTGGTTGACCTCCGCCAGCGTGCCCTTGAAAATAAGGCGCGTGGGGTTCTCTGCTTCCCGGCGCTTGGGCGCTTTCTCCTCGTCGGTCAACGGCTTTGTCAATACGGCGACGACGTTATTGAATACCGCTTTGACAGCGGCTACGATATCCTCCACGACGGTCGACTCGGAGACGATGGTCTCCGGCACAATCCTTATCACCGGCATGCCTTTGCTGGATGCCGCGGACATGGCGTCGTTATGAAAATGCTCGAAGACGTAGGTGGCAGTCGGCTTGCCCTTGCCCTCGATATAAATTGCGTCGTACACAAGGTACTTGGTGCATGCCCCTCAGTCGCCGACGGCGGCGATAACCGCATCCACCCCCTTTAGCCAGTCGTTAAACTCCCCTTCCCTGTCCTTTTCCAGGGAGGAAACGGAGAACGACCGGGCGAAAAACTTGGTGATAGACACGGAAGGGAATTTTTCATTAATCAGCTTCTCCGTGACGTCGAGGATAAGCGTAGCGGCGCGTTTGTTGTTGCATAGCAGACCTATTTTCTTGCCGTCCAGCTTATCCAGTCGCGGCGAAAGACCCTTTAACTGAACGGGGTCGGCTTCCGCCCAGGGACTTAGTACTTCATAAGTAGGAGTTGCTTTTTCTGCACTCATATTGATACTTCCTTTTCTCCAGTAATAAGTATAAAAAATATCCCATCTTTAAGGACAGAATGTCAGGACTTTGTTTGGCCGATAAACGACTGCATTAAAATTTTCCCATCTCGGATGTGAAATGTGTCACCACCGAATAGGACCGCCGGAACCGCCGACCAGAGGACGTAGGCATATTCTCCATAAATTTCTTGCCTGATGGTCTTCATGTTAGCTATCACTTCGGGTGTATATATAGTTATTATTCTTGAAAAACTCGCTCGTATACTATTGAGTCCTTTCTGAGACAAGCGCTTGTACATGGTTTTGTAATACCGCTTCAATTGCTCCTGTAGCCATATAGACTCCTTTATATACTTATATTGATTCGCCCACAATAGTAACTAATTTTTTTATCCGCCGGTCATTGGCACGAGCAGCGCAATGCGGTCGCCCGGGTGCAGCTCGAAGTTCTGACCGTCGAAGTAGAACTTACCGTTGATATTGAACTTGTACTGCTCGACGAGGCGGTCTTCTCCGGGGCGGATAACCCGTCCTTCCAATGAAGGTATTTGCTTTCTCATCGCGGCTATCACTTCCGGCATTGTCGCGCCGTCGCGCAGCTCCACTTCAACCTCGCGCAACTCCGTTATCTCGCGTGGGAGACCGTACATGGGTATAACGACTTTAAACATATTTCTATTTCCTCGATGGTTAAATTATTGTACCATCGTCGTATTTTCAGGTCAACGTTCTCTTAAAGGGTTCCCCTTGGTTAGATAAATACTCACCCCCTTTTGTTCCCCCTCTCAAACCCAGTTATTACCTATGTTGGGTATTTATTTGTGTTTGATAGGGGGAAGTGAGTTGAGAGAGGGGGCGCAACCCCCTCTCTATTACACTCCCCTCTCCAGCCAGAAAATTCTCTGTTTTAGCTAGTATTACGGGCTGGAGAGGGGTCAGGGGTGAGGTATGAATAAAGCAAATCGTGAATAAAACCATCCTAATAAATATGGTATAATGCTCCATTATGTACGACCCCAAATACACCAAAACATTTTATAACGCCTATGGCGAATTCGAGTGGGCGCGGCTGGAAGCCACCCCCTTCGGGCGGCTGCAGGCCATTATCCACGAGGACTTTATCCTGCGCTATCTTAAGAGCGGCGACCGCGTCCTCGATGCGGGGTGCGGACCGGGGCGTTTCAGCATTAGCGTCGCCCGCGCCGGAGGCAGGGTCACCGCCCTCGATATCTCCGATAAACAACTGGAGATTGCCAAAGAGAAAATAGCCGCAGCCGGACTAATCGACCAGATAGAGCAGTTTATCGAGGGCGATATTTGCGACCTTTCCATGTTCGAGGATGGGCAGTTCGATATGGTTATCTGCTATGGCGGGGCTTTATCTTATGTTTGTGAAAAACACCAAAAAGCGGCGGCGGAATTAATGCGCGTCACTAAACGCGGCGGCGTTATCCTAGTCAGCGTTATGAGCCGTCTGGGAACAGTACAGGGGGTAGCAAGATTACCCTACATCCCCAGTTTGGAGACCCCGGACATATCGGGTCCGGGCGTGCCGGGTTTATGGGAGGTGGTGGAAAAGGGCGAGTTCCCCGGCTTTCCTTCCAGGGCAGGTTTAATGCACGCGCCGATGCACCTATATACTGCGGAAGAATTAAAATCCCTCTTTAAGAAGTGCCGGATATTAGAAGTTGCCGGTTCCAACGTAACGATACCGGAAGCCCCCCATTCCGGCGAACAGATAGCCACCAGTCCAACAGCCTGGGCGACATTAGTAGAATTAGAAAAGAAAATCAATCACGACCCCGGCCTGGTGAACTGCGGCAGTCATATAATAATGGCCGTTAAGAAATAGACCTAAACAATCATCCATTCCGTTGTAAAACGGAATCCAGGTACATGGGATTATAATAATTTATCGGTCTTTTTAACAGTATCACTGGATTCCCAATCAGGTTGGGAATGACGTGTTTCTCATGTGGTTAAAAACACCGTCATTCCCGTGAAAACGGGAATCCAGAGGGGTGGGGTAAAAGAGTGGCTGGATACCGATTGTCATCGGTATGGTTGTAAATAATACTCTACGTCGCCAGCTCCGGTGCGTTGAGTTGCTGGTGCATCTTATAGTAAAGTCCCTGCCTGGCGAGCAGCTCCTTGTGAGAGCCTTCCTCAATGATTTTACCTTTATCCAGCACGATAATGCGGTCGGCTTTGGTTACCGTGGAAAGCCGGTGCGCAATAGTCAGGCAGGTGCGCCCCTTGGTCAGTTTCCTTAAAGCCCGCTGCATAATACGCTCGGTATTAGTATCTACATTAGACGTCGCTTCATCGAGTATCAGTATCTGCGGGTCAGCCAGTATCGCGCGTGCCAAACAGATAAGTTGGCGTTGGCCGGCGCTTAAATTAGCGCCCCGCTGCCCCACCAGTGTATCGAAGCCCTTCTCCAGTCGGCTGATGAAGTGATGCGCCCCCACCGTTTTCGCCACATCAATAACCTGCTCGTGGGTGGCGTCTAACCTGCCGAACTTGATATTCTCCTCGATGGTGCCGGAAAAGAGAATGGGGTCCTGCGGCACGATGCCGATTTGCCTTCTTAACGACTGTTGGGTCACGGAGCGTACGTCGTAGCCGTCTACGGTCACCGACCCCTTGGTCACCTCGTAAAAACGCGCCGTGAGGCTCACCAGGCTGCTTTTACCCGACCCCGTCTGCCCTACGATGGCGACCGTTTCCCCCGGCTTGACGGCGAGGTTGATATTATGCAAGACGTCTTTATTCTGTTCGTAGGCAAAGCTCATATTTTTGAAAACTATTTCGCCTTTCATCAGCGGCAACTCGATGGCATCCGATTTATCCTGAATTTCCGGCGCCACATCCAGCAGCTCGAAAATACGCGCCCCGGAAGCCATCGCCCGCTGTAGGTCTGTATACTGCATGGAAAGCTCCAGAACGGGGTCGAAGAAACGCTGGACGTAGAGTAAAAAGCTCATTAACGCGCCGATGCTCATGGCGCTATCCAGCACTTGCATACCGCCGACGATGATGACGATAGCGAAAGACACGCCGGTGGAAATCATGACCATCGGCATCATCAGTGCTTCCAGCTTAACGGCCGTCACATTAGCATCGAGGTGCGCCCGGTTTACCTGGTCGAACTGCTCCATATTCTCTTCCTCGCGGGATAGACTCTGGATAACCCGCACGCCGGACATATCCTCTTGGAGCTGCGAATTAACCGTGGCGATAGCCCGCCGTACTTGGATAAACGCTTTCCGGGCGTATTTCTGCCAGACGATGGTCATAAGAATCATGAACGGTATCACCGCCAGCGTAATTAAAGCCAGGCGGGGACTCATCGAAATCATGATAATCGCGATGCCCACCAGCGTCAGCAGACTGGTCACCATGGTTAATATGCCCTGGGTTACGAGCTCCTGTATTTGTGAAACGTCATTTTGCACCCGGGACATCAGCTTGCCGACTTTATGGGTATCGAAGAAGCTCAAGGATAAACGCTGCAAATGGTCGAACATCTCCGTGCGCATGCGGTAGATGATGGCCTGGCCAGCATAAGCTAAGTAGACGTTCTCCAGATACTGCCCTCCCCAGGTCAACAGCGCCATGACCACGTATAAAATAACTACGATGCCGAGTCCGCTAAAATCGTGCCCGATGATACGGTCGGTAGCCAGACCCACCAGGTAGGGAGCCGCCAGCGTCGCCAGCGTACGCACGAGCATACCGCCCGCCCCGATGCTTATCCACCCCTTGACCGGCGCTAGGTATTTAGGCAGCTTGCCGAAAACGCGGCTATCGTAGACCTTGCCCAGAACCTCGTCGGAGTCAAAGCCGCCACGTCCACCAAAGGGACCACCGCCCGGGCCGCCGTGCATCATAGCTTATTCTTCTTCCTCTTCAATATTTAACATGAGCTGTGATTCGTATATATCTTTATAAACACCACCCTTAGCCATCAGCTCATTATGCGTGCCTTTTTCCACCAGCATGCCATCCTGCAGCATTAAAATCTGGTCAGCGTTCTGGATGATGGGCAGGCGGTGGGTAATGATAAAGGTCGTCCGCCCCTTAATCAGTTTGTCCAGTGCCTGTCGGATGAGCCTTTCCGTGGCGGCGTCCACGCTGGCCGTGGAGTCGTCGAGTATTAAAATACTGGGATTGACAAGCAGCGTCCTGGCTATGGAGAGCCGCTGTTTCTCCCCACCGGAGAGGGTATCGCCCCTCTCACCTACCCAGGTATCATAGCCTTCCGGCAACGACATGATAAAATCATGCAGGTTAGCTGCCTTGGCTACCTCGGTAATTTTATCCATGCTGGCATTCACCACGCCATAGGCGATATTCTCATGGATGGTAGCGGAAAACAGGAAGACATCCTGTTGCGCGGTAACGACGTTTTTACGCAGGGATGCTAGCGTGACATCGCGGATATCAATGCCGTCTATTAGGATTTTTCCAGATGAAACATCATAGAAACGACCGAGCAGATTAGCTACGGTGCTCTTGCCGCTACCGGAACGCCCCAGCAGGGCGATGAGCTGTCCCGGCTCCACCTCGAAGCTGACATCCTTCAGCGCCGGACCCATATTTGTATAGCTAAAGCTGACATTCTGAAAGGCTACCCGCCCTTTAACCCTCCCCAGCTCGATGGCATTGGGCTTTTCGGTAACTTCAGATTTTGTATCCAGGATTTCTAAAATACGCTGTCCGGCGGATATCGTCCGGGAATAAAGATTGACCAGCATCCCCAGCCGGCGGATAGGCATGACCAGCATGCCGATATAAAGGATGAACTCGGTTACCTGCCCTATCGTAATAACGCCATCAGCTACCTGGTGACCACCGTACCAAAGGATAACCGCCGCCGGGACGGTGAAAAGCAGTGCCATCGTCGGCGCGTTAATCCCCATCAGTTTAGCGGCGTGGATTTGCTCGTCGGAAAGCACCGTCGCCTGCTCGGCGAATTGACGATTATCTTCTTTTTCGTGAGAAAACGCTTTAACCACGCTGATGCCGGCGAGGCTTTCCTCCAGGGTGGTACCCATGACACCCATAATCGCTTGCACTTTTAGCCAGATAGGCCTGATACGGCGACCGAAATTGATAGCCAGCCAGGCTACCGGAGGAACAAATGCAAGTGTTAGCAAAGCCAGCTGCCAATCCATGATAATTAATATAACAGCCACGGCAGCAATCATGATGAATACCTGCGCCATGCCGAGCAAGCCCATGGCGAAGAACATACGTACCGCTTCGATATCTACCGTGGCGCGGGACATCAGTTGGCCCGTCTGGCTCCTATCATGGAAGGAAAAGCTCAAACGCTGGATGCGCTCATAAAGGGCGTTCCTCATGATATAGGTGGTTTTTTGCGCTACGAGCTCGTTAAGATAGCGCTGCCCGTAACCAGCCAGACCTCTTAAAGCGCTGACAATGACGATAATACCCGCCACCCACCAGATGAAGCTCTGTGAGCTGTCTACGGTGATAAAGAGAAAGGAGTGGGTTCCGGAGTTTAAAGCGGCATCAATACCGTCACCCAATAAGTTAGGTATAGATATACCCAGCAGGGTGCCGATAACCAGGCTGATAAAGGCAAAGACCAGTAAATACCAGTAGCCCCGCACAAATGCCAGCAGTCTTAAAAATACTTTCATGAAAAAATACCTGGAAAAAATTAAGCCCCGTTGCGATATAACGTGATATATTATACTATTAAAATAGGGGTACGGTAAAGGATTATCTTGGTATTATCAGCTTCCGGCAAGCTAACGTTTACGCTGGTATGCCGCAGATATAATCCCGTCTACCGAATACAAAAAATCACTAAAAAATTAGGTATTTTCTACCTATTATTTTACTTGTTACACTAATATACTTATAATTAATAATAGGGAAAATAATAAGGAAAATCCGTTTTTATCCTCTGTTCTTCAGAGAGAATTTTATGCCCGAAGCAAAAACGACGACGTTTATCGATGAAATTTGCGCTATCCCCGGCGGGGAGGACATCAAGGTATGCATCCAGTGCGGCACCTGTACAGCTTCGTGCCCCACCGCCGATAGGATGGATTGTTCCCCTTCCCACCTAATAGCCATGGCTCGGGCAGGCATGCGGGAGGAGGTACTATCCGCCAATAGCATGTGGCTTTGCCTATCCTGCTACTTATGCGTGGTACGGTGCCCCAGGGATATTAAAATAACCCGACTGATGCACGTCCTGGAGAGCCTATCCGCCCGCAGCCGTTTAAGCAACAAACGCACCACCACGCCGAGGATGTATAAGGGCTTCAATAAATTCATCATCAGAGGTGGGCGGATATCCGAGCTCTGGATGATGGTCGGCTACTATCTACGCACTAATCCGTTGAAAGCGCTGGGGATGCTTCCTATAGCGGTCAGTCTATTCCTGCACAAACGCATATCGCTCAAAATAGATAAAATGAAGCCGGAGGGTATCAAGCAGCTTAATGCCATCATCGACAAAGCGGAGTCTTCAGGAGGTACCTGGTGAAACAATATTCTTACTTTCCGGGGTGCGGTCTCTCACCTGAAGGCTTCGGCAGGGCATTTGACTGGTCAATTAAAGGGGTTAATAAGGTTCTGGATTTAGAATTTAAAGAAATCCCCGATTGGAACTGCTGCGGCACCGTCCCTTACGATACTCTTCATGAGCATGCTTCTTTTGCCGTCTGCGCCCGCAACCTTGCCCTCGCAGAACAAATCGGGGGCGATTTAGTAGCGCCGTGCAGTTCCTGCTACGTGTTTTTAAGTCGTACCAACCAGTATATTCATGAATACGCCAAAGTAAAAAAGGAAGTTGAAGATGCTTTAGCCGCCGGCGGCCTCGCCTACCATGGCAAAGTCAAGGTGCGCAAGGTGCTCGATGTTTACGTTAATGATGTCGGCTACGACGTTATCGCGGCTAAAGTGAAAAAGAGTCTGGAGGGCCTTAAAGTAGCCTGCTACTACGGCTGCCAGGAGGTGCGCCCCATTTTTGGCCGCGACCACCCGGAAAATCCTAAATATATGGATAAGCTGGTCAAAGCATTAGGCGCCGAAGCCGTTAATTTCCCACTAAAGAGCGCCTGCTGCGGCGGTTCGCTCATCATCTCCGAGGAAGACGCATCGCTTGAGCTGATTAAAAAACTGCTGGATTCTGCCGTGAGCAACGGGGCGGAGGTTATGATTACCGGCTGCCCGCTATGCCAGTTGAACGTGGACGCTTACCAGGCGATGGTAAACCGGAAATATAAGACCGACTATCATTTGCCCATCCTGTTCTTTACCCAGTTGATGGGCGTGGCTTTCGGTCTCGATGAAAAAGACCTGGGACTTAAAACCAGTATCGTGCCGGTGAAAAAGGCTCTGGCGAAATTTATTTAAGGAGTAGAAATGGCGCCAAAAATCGGTGTTTATATTTGCCACTGCGGCAGCAATATCGCCGGCATCGTGGACTGCTCTAAAGTTACCGAGTTCGCCCGCGGTCTGCCCAATGTAGCTGTGGCGCGTGACTATAAATACATGTGTTCCGACCCCGGCCAGAACCTGATTAAAGAAGATATTAAAAAACTGGGCCTTAATCGCGTCGTCGTCGCTTCCTGCTCGCCGCGGATGCACGAGCCTACTTTCCGCCGCGCCTGCCAGGATGCCGGACTTAACCAGTACCTTTTTGAAATGGCAAATATTCGCGAGCAGTGCTCCTGGGTACACGTCGATAAAGAAATGGCGACGGAAAAAGCCAAAGCCCTGGTCAGTGCTGCCGTCCACCGCGTTGCCTTACAGGAGCCGCTGGAAACTAAAGAGGTAGCCATGAACCCGTGCACGTTGGTCATCGGCGGAGGGGTGGCGGGTATCCAGGCGGCTTTAGAAATTGCCGATGCCGGCCACAAGGTCTACCTTTTGGAAAAAGAGCCCAGCATCGGCGGCCATATGGCGATGTTCGATAAAACCTTCCCCACCCTGGACTGCGCCGCCTGTATTTTAACGCCCAAGATGACCAGCGTCGGGCAGAACCACAATATCGAGCTGCTGGCTTATAGCGAACTAGTCGAGCTTTCCGGCTATATCGGCAATTTCAAGGCTAAAATCAAGAAAAAGGCGAGGTATATCGATACGGTCAAATGCACCGGCTGCGGGCGCTGCTCGGAGCTCTGCCCCACCTCCCTACCCAATGAGTTCGACTGCGGCCTTGGCCAGCGTAAAGCTATCTATATCCCCTCCCCTTACGCCGTCCCTAATAAAGCCATCATCGACGCGAAAAACTGCCTTCATCTTAAGGGTAAAGCGAACGGCAAAGACGTCTGCCGTTTATGCCAGAAAGGCAACGAGAAGAAAGGTTTAGTCGGCTGCGAGGCGGAGGCGATAGACTTCGACCAGAAAGACGAAATGGTGGAGATTGAAATCGGTAATATCATCGTCGCCACCGGCTTCCAGCAGTTCGACCCCGCCAAGATATACCAACTCGGCTACGGCCGCTTGAATAATGTTTTCACCAGTTTAGAGTTCGAAAGGCTGACCAACGCTTCCGGTCCTACCAGCGGCAGGGTGTTGCTCAAAGATGGCTCCGAGCCGAAAACCATCGCCATTTTGCACTGCATCGGCAGCCGTGATGCTAACTACCATAAATATTGCTCGCGGGTCTGCTGCATGTACTCGCTTAAATTCGCCCACCTGCTGCGGGAAAAGCTGCCGGAGGCGGCCGTGTACCAGCTCTATATTGATATGCGCTGCGCCGGCTCCGGCTACGAGGAGTTCTACGAGCGCCTGCAGGAGGAAGGGGTAAACTTTATCCGCGGCAAGGCTGGCGAGGTTACCGATTTAGCCGAAAGCCCAGAAGAAAAAGACAGGCTTGTCGTTATGGTGGAAGATACACTGGTACGTCGCAAGCGGCGCCTACCCGTGGATATGGTTATCCTGAGCTGCGCCCTGGAGCCCCGCCCCGATACCGAACAGCTCGCCAGGATTTTGACTTTGAGTCGTAAGGCTGACGGCTTCTTCCTGGAAAAACACCCCAAGCTCGACCCCGTCGCCACCACCACGGACGGCGTCTATATCGTCGGCTGCTGCCAGAGTCCCAAAGATATACCGGATACCGTCGCCCAGGCATCGGCAGCGGCGGCACGGGTGCTGGCGCTCATCAGTAAGGGCAAGGTAGAGATAGAAGCCGCCATTGCCAACATCGACGAAGAAAAATGCTCCGGCTGTAAAATCTGTATCGACCTCTGCCCGTATAAAGCCATCAGTTTCGATGAAGAAAAGAAGGTCTCCCGTGTTAACGAGGCGCTTTGCAAGGGCTGTGGCACCTGCGTGGCGGCCTGCCCCAGCGGCGCCATTAAAGGCAGGCATTTTACCACCGAGGAAATTATGGCGGAAATCGAGGGGGTACTGGCATGAGCTTCGAACCCAAGATTGTCGGCATCCTCTGCAACTGGTGCTCTTATACCGGTGCCGACCTCGCTGGAACTTCGAGGAAGAAATACCTGCCCAATGTCCGGATAGTGCGCGTCATGTGCTCCGGTCGCGTCGAGCCTACCTTTATTTTAAAAGCCTTTGAACAGGGCGCGGACGGCGTCCTCGTCTGCGGCTGCCACCCCGGCGACTGCCATTACCAGGACGGTAATAAAAAGACCGCCCGCCGCATGCCGCTGCTCAAGAAAATGTTAGCGCAGTTCGGTATTGAAGATGAAAGGGTACGCCTGGAATGGATATCAGCCTCGGAAGGTGACCGCTTCGCTGCCATCGTCAACGAGATGACGGAACAGGTAAGGAAGCTGGGACCTTTTAGCGGGAACGGAGGTGGCGCCAATGGCTAAACCGAAACTGGCAATCTACTGGTCGGCGGCCTGCGGCGGCTGCGACGTCGCCATCCTCGATACGAATGAAAAAATCCTGGATATCGCCAACCTTTGCGATATCGTCCTCTGGCCTATCGCTATGGACTTTAAATACCACCATATTAGGGAGATGAAGGATAAAAGCATCGATTTATGCCTCTTCAACGGCGCCGTTCGCAACACCGAGCAGGAAGAGCTCGCTAAACTTTTACGCGAAAAATCTAAAATCCTGGTAGCTTTTGGCGCCTGCGCCTGTCTCGGCGGCATACCGGCGCTGGCTAACTTCACCACCCGTGATGAGATATTACAGCGGGCTTACATCGAGATTCCTTCCAATAATAATGGGCAAAAGACCCTCCCGCAGCTGAAAACCAAAGTTGCCGAGGGTGAACTGGAGCTGCCCGAATTATTCGACACGGTAAAAACTTTAGCGCAGGTGGTACCAGTGGAATACTTTGTGCCCGGCTGCCCCCCGCCCGTCGACCTTATTTTAAAGCTGGTAGATTTATATGCAACTAACAAACTTCCTCCGTCCGGTGCTATCATCGCCTCCGATAAAACCTGCTGCGATGAGTGCGACCGCATTAAAGAAGAAAAAAAGGTAAAAAAATTTTACCGTCCCCATGAAATTATCACCGACCCCAAGAAATGCCTGCTGGAGCAGGGCATCATCTGCTGCGGTCCCGCCACACGCGGGGGCTGCGGTATGCGCTGTATTAAAGCCAACATGCCCTGTCGCGGCTGTTTCGGGCCGCCGGAAGGCGTGGCTGACCAGGGCGCCAAAATGTTGAGCGCCATCGCTTCTATCTACCAGGGAGAAACCCCGGAAGAAATTAATAAAATGCTGGAAGAAGTGGTCGACCCGGCGGGTACTTTCTATCGGTTCGGCATGGCGGACTCCATGCTAAAGAGAAAAAGACTCCAGAAGAGTTGAGGAAGTTTATCATATGGCGAAAATTAGTATCGACCCCATTACCCGGCTCGAGGGACACGGCAAGATAGAGATATTCCTTGATGCCGATGGCGCGGTGGCAAACGCCTACCTCCAAATACCGGAGCTGCGCGGCTTCGAGAAATTCTGCGAGGGACGTCCGGTAGAAGAGATGCCCCGCATCGTGCCCCGCATCTGCGGCGTCTGCCCCGGTGCGCACCACATGGCTTCGGCCAAAACCACCGATTCTGTCTATCATGTCGACCCCCCGCCTGCCGCCAAAAAGCTGCGGGAGTTGTTCTACTGCGCCCATATGATTCACTCCCATATCGCTTGTTTTTACGCCCTCTCCGCCCCGGACTTCGTCCTCGGTCCCATGAGCGACCCTGCCCAAAGAAACATCCTCGGCGTGGTGGGCAAGGTCGGCCTCCAGGTAGGCGGCGAGGTCATCAAGCACCGCGCTTACGCCCAGCAAATCCAGGCGACCATCGGCGGCAAAGCCACCCACCCCGTCTGCGGCATCCCCGGCGGCATGAGCAAAGCGATTAACGAGGAGGAGCGTAAGGAATTCGAGGAGAAAGCCAAGTCCCTGGTAAACTTCGCCCAAGATAGCCTTAAGCTCTTTAACGACGTTGTTCTAAGCAATAAAGAGTATCTTAACCTCATCACCGGCGATGTCTATACCATGAAGAGTTACTATATGGGCATGGTAGATGCTAAAAACAAAGTGAACTTTTACGACGGCGATTTACGACTCGTCGACTCCGACGGCAAAGAGGTAGTTAAGTTTAAAGCCGCCCAATATCTTGACTATATCGCCGAGCATACCGAGCCCTGGTCTTATATGAAATTCCCCTTCCTGAAAAAGGTGGGCTGGAAGGGCTTCGTGGAAGGCAAAGACAGCGGCGTTTACCGCGTCAGCCCGCTAGCACGTCTTAACGCTTCCGACGGCATGGCCACGCCGCAGGCGCAAGAAGCGTATGATAAAATGTATCAAACCCTCGGGGGAAAACCGGTGCACGCCACCATGGCTTTCCACTGGGCTCGCCTGATTGAGCTCCTTTACGCCGCCGAGCGCCTGCTGGAGCTCTGCCGCGATAAAGAAATAACCAGTCCCGATGTAAGGACTATCCCCACCGCCACCCCCGATGAAGGCATAGGCGTCGTTGAGGCGCCGCGCGGCGTTCTCATCCATCACTATAAAACGGATAGCAATGGCATCATCCAGAAAGTGAACATGATTGTCGCTTCGGCACATAATTACCCCGCCATGAATATATCCATTAAAAAAGCCGCCCAGAGCCTCATCAAGAGGGGACAGCCGGCTTCCGAGGGACTGCTCAACATGGTGGAAATGGCTTTCCGCGCCTACGACCCCTGCATGGGCTGCGCCACCCACACTTTACCCGGCCAGATGCCTTTAGAGGTCCTTATCCGTAACGAACAGGGTGAAATTATCCAGAAACTAAGTCGGACATAAGCTGGAAAGAAACTATGAGTGTAAACAAACTTAAGACGCTGGTGCTCGGACTCGGTAATCCCATTTTGAGCGACGACTCTGCCGGCTGCCGCGTGGCGATGGTGCTGCAAGAAAAACTGCACCTTCCGGACGTAGACATCAGAGAGGCAAGCATCGCCGGGTTGGACTTCCTGGATACGCTCACCGGCTACGACCGCACCATTATCATCGACGCCATCCAGACCGGCCAAGGCACGCCGGGTCAGATATACCGCTTCGGACCCGAGATACTGGCACACACCCGCCACGCTAGCACGCCTCACGATGTAAATCTAGCCACCGCCCTCGAACTCGGGAAAAAGCTTAAACTGGAGTTGCCGCGAGAAATCACTATCTTCGCTATCGAAGCCGAAGATGTTACATCCTTCAGTGAAGAGTGCGGTCCTGGGGTAAAACGAGCCATCCCCCAATGCGTTGAAATGGTCATCCGAGAACTGCAAATAGCTTCTTAAAGTCCCAGCTCTGCTGCCACATCCCCCAACCCCAGTTCCACCATCCTTTTTTTACCCGGTTTACCCGTTGCCGGGTCCCACTGCATTGCTATAAAATAGTCTCTAATCATCGTGGCTTCATCAACGGAAACGCCTGTGTTGGGGCCTGCCTTGTGCGGCGGTTTGCCAAGCAGTCGCCCCGATATTTTAAAAGATTGGAGTCCTATGTCCTCCCGCAGGTTGAAAGCCTGGCGCATATTTTCGATTCTCTCGCCGATAAGCACCAGGTCGTCGGTAGTGACATCCCAGCCAGTTACTGGCCGTATAAAATTAGCGATGCCATCGGTATCCGGGAAAGCCGAGTTCACGAAGAGGCACGTACCGGAGCACATCAACGCATGTTGGAAGTTGCTGCCCCGCGCATGCACCTCCCCCCGGCCGGTATATAGCTGCCGGTTGATATCCGGCAGCAGCCCCTTGTTATGGTGCTCCTCCGAGCCCTGGGTGTGGCGTGCCGGGGTGGCATTAGTGAGATACGTCGTCGCCATAGCAGAGGTAGCGATAGGATTATGCCCCGGCACCTCCTGCCCATGTACGTGCATGGCGTAATCCGCAGCATTTTTGCCTATCTTTTGTGCGGCTACTTTAACGCCATCCGCCAGGATATCGCCAAAGCCTTCGCGTAATCCCATTTTTTCCGTCATCGCCACCAGCGCTTGATGATTGCCCCACTTCAGGTCGATGCCGTCCGTATCTTTTTTGGTAATCAGCCCTTTTTCGTAGCATTCCATAGCGAAAGCGATAACCGCACCGGCGGAAATAGTATCGATGCCTAGACGATTGCAGATGTCATTGGCTTTGATAATCGAATCGATATTGTTGTTCAGGCAGTTGCTGCCGAGCATAGCGATAGTTTCATACTCGGGACGGTAGGAGCCGGCGGCGTATTTATATTCCCCCGTGCCCTCTTTCATCGTGGCTTCGCAGCCGACCGGACACTGATAGCAGGCGATGTGTCTTAAGCGTCTTTCGTCAACCGCTTCGGCGCCCAGCGTGCTGGCATTGGGAAAATCGTTAATTGCTGCCCCGCCCCAGTTCTTCACCGGCGAGTCCCCGCCCTCGATGCTACTGGCCGTCGTAAAAGTTGTGCCGTATTTCCGCAGGATGCTGACATGGCCACCCAGCAACGCCAGGTATTTCGTCCTTAAGTCCTTCACTCCTTGTTCATCGTAGACAGGCACCTTCATCTTACCCTTAATCGCCACTGCCTTGAGTCGTTTCGACCCCATTACCGCGCCCAGACCGGAGCGTGCGGCGACACTGCCCTTTAAATGCACCACGCCGGCGATGAGCGATAGCCTTTCCCCGCCCGGCCCGATGCAGGCGACCTCCGTTTCCTTACCCAGCTCCGTTTTAATTATGTCCTCTGTATCGTAGGTATCCTTGCCCCAGAGATGCCCGGCGTCTTTAAGTTCTACCTTGCCGTTATCGATAAAGAGATAAACCGGCTTGGGCGAAATGCCGGTGAAAAAAACGAAGTCGTAGCCGGCGAACTTCAAAAAAGCTCCGAAATGCCCGCCGGAGTTGGCATCGCCCCAGCCGCCCGTTAAGGGCGATTTACCGACGATGGTATAGCGCGTGCCGGAGATAGCCTGGGTGCCGGTGAAAGGTCCTGTGGTAAAGCCAAGTATATTATCCGGTCCGAGGGGGTCGATGCCCGCTTTCATCCTGCTGAATAGTATCCTGGCACCGATGCCGTACCCCCCGATGAACTGCCGCGCCATTTCCTCATCGAGCAGCTCATCATTGAACTTGCCCCGGGTCAAATCAACCCATAGTATTTTCCCCATGTAACCTCTCGCCACGATTGCCTCCGAAAAATTTACGAGAAAAGGTGACGCAGTAATTATACTATATTGCCGTGGTTAGAAAAAATTTACGAAATATCAGATTAGACGTAAAACTTACTTAAACATGATTTGACAACGACAAAGATATGATATATATTATGCGAAACAAAAAAGAGACTTTTGGGGAATAATGTGATGTTTAGGAACTATTTCATCTTTTTTATGAAAAGGAGGTAAAACTTGTATATCCGGAGTGACAATCAACGCTTAAAGACAAAAATAATCGCTACAATTGGCTCCGAGAATCGTCTTAGGTTTTCACCTTCTGGTCGTAAATATCATAGGATTAAATATGGCAAGATGTTTAAATGGTTTGAACAGCCGGTTTATGGCGGCTTTATGGTTGATATATTAAGATTAAATATGGCCTTCTATGAACCTATAACAGGAGAACAGCAGTATAGAAATATTTTTGACTGGCTAGAAGATAATAAGGATGAATTGGCAAAAAATGTAGGCGTATTGTGTGACCTAGCTGGCGCAAAAACCCGTCTTGGAAACATCAAGAGCAAAAGAAAAAAGAAAGAAGGAAAAAAGATGAAGAAGATAAAGACGGCGTCAATGTTAAAGGAGAATTTCTACTGTATTTAGAAAAAAAATCCACCGGCAACAGTAAAAAAGCAAGCGTACTGGCTTATGGGAAGCCTCTGCGGGAACTTGGGGATTATTACGACAATATCTGTAATAACTTAGAACTTCATTTGGGTAGAGGTAAACCGGGCATAAAGATTACCGTCGGCGATGGAAAAACTATTTTAAAAGCTTATAAGTTAAAAAATGGCATTTTATACTGCCATGTAGAAAAAGAGGGGATTATTAAGAGCAATTGGGGTATTACCTTTGAAAAACTTGACCTCATGTTACCTTCTTTCCAGCCGCCCGACGAAGATGCTTTGAAATTCATGTTACGTCTTGATGATCAGCGTGGTTTTATCTCTGCTATTGGCGTTTCTTTCGTTAGAGAGCCGGAAGACATAGTAAAAGTAAGAAAATGCATTGAGAATTACTATCATCATGAATTTAAATACAGCAAAACAAATGCACGACTCCGTTGTCCGTACATCATTGCCAAGATAGAAACGGAAGCAGGCGCTGAAAATATCGAGAAAATACTCGATGTTGCGGACGGCGCCATGATTGCCCGGGGCGACCTGGCATTGCAGCTTAGCCGGGAGGAAGTCCCGCAAAAACAAAAGGATATAATCAGCCTGTGCAATAAACGTGGAAAAATCGCTATCACGGCTACAGAAATGCTTGCTTCCATGGAAGAAAACATAGAACCGACACGCGCCGAGGTAAATGATGTCTTCAATTCAATTGTTGATGGTACCGACGCAGTTATGCTTTCAGGCGAAACATCCAGCGGGAAATATCCAGCTCAAGCCGTTCACTACATGAATAGGATAACGGAAAGAGCTGAAACATATTTTGAAAAAATTTATTCTAGAAAGACCTCACAAAACTTACAGCGAATCCAAGTATTAAGAGAAGGGTCAGAGAAATTAATAGAAGATACTACTGCCAGACTTAAAGAAAGATGGCAGTTTTACAGGAAAAAGGGCGAGAAATGGGCATCGGGTTTATATCATGATAAATATAAAAAAAGCAAGGAACAGGGGACTACCGACCGGATTTGTGCTGCAGCTTGTGAACTGGTTGAGGAGCAAGAATTCAAAGCTATCGTTGCCTCAACGGCATCCGGAAGGACCATAAGAATGTTATCGCGCTTTCGGCCCAGTGTTAAGTTAATCGGTATAATCTACGATGAAAGATGCCGGCGTAAATTACTGCTTAGTAACGGAGTTTATCCGTTAAGCATTGGAACCAAAACGCCTCCTGCAGACAATACATGGAAAAACCCAGAAGCAGTTTTTCAAAGAGCTGCTGAACACTGTATTAAAGATAAATTGTTAAATAAAGGTGACCGAGCTGTTTTTGTATCCGGCACTCCTTTAGGGTATTATGGTCAGGGGAAGGTAAATATACTCCAGATAAAGACCTTTAGTATAAAGTCTCGTAAAGGTGTTAATAATTTTACTGCTAAATAGGTTTTACAGGTCGCAATATATTATTTATTGAAAAGTGTCACACCAGCAGTAAAGGAATGTACTTAATCACTTTTGCATAAATACTCTAATATGAAAACAAGACTTGGTCCTTACCTCTGGAGCGTATTAGTCATGGCGCTGGCGTTGGCGCTTTCTCTTTTCGTCGCCACCCACGAAAAAGTATTTGCCGAAGAACAGCAAATAGTCTCCCCGGATGTTTCACTCTGGCCGGTATTGCTCTACTTTTTCGGTGTGGTGGCAGTGGTAGCCATTATCCTTTTTATCATCCCCTTAAAAAAAATACGGCTGCTTTTCCGGTTGTTGTTCGCCTTCATGTTTGCCTGGGGACTATTTATCGTCAGTTTCTTCTTTATGCCGGACCCGGCGGCTTATACCCTGGCGGCCGTCGCCGGCATTGTCTGGCTGTTCTGGGCGAGAATCTGGCTGCATGATATTCTCCTGCTGATAGCCCTGGCTGCCGCTGGCGCTGTCTTTGGGTTTATCTTCTCCCCATGGACGTTCATGATTTTCATGTTGGTCATCGCCGTTTACGATGTCCTAGCCGTACGTTTCGGGCTGATGGTCTGGATGGCGGATAAGCTTTCCGGAACCACTTCCCTGCCCGCTTTTGTTTTCCCTAAAAAAACAAGCGACCTGAAACTGGGTCTCCAGACCGTGCAGGTGGGTGAACTTAAAAAAGAAGCAGCGGATAAACGCGAGCATACTATCCTGGGCGGCGGCGATATCGGCTTCCCTTTGATGCTCTCGAACTCGGTTTACTTCGCATCCAATATGTGGAGTGCCGTTCTCGTGGGCGCTTTTAGCATCGTTGGGCTGATAGTGGCTTTTATTATTCAAAAGGTATGGCTCAAGGGCAAACCCATGCCCGCTTTGCCCCCCATCGCCATCGGCTGCCTCATCGGCTTCGTCATAGCATCAAATTTCATTAAATAGCGCGGGTTAAATATCATGCCAATAAATACCGATGTCTATTTTCATAAAACAGTTGCCTTTCGCTTCTGGAAACAAAGCCTCCAGTTCCGTTTATCCCAGCAGCTTTTCAGTAGCCACAATATAGACACCGGCACCAAGTTCCTGCTGCGTACTATTGTGGAAGCCGGTCATCCTCCTTTTAAGCGTATCCTGGACGTCGGCTGCGGCTACGGACCGCTCGGATTAACATTGAAATGTCTCTACCGTGATAGCCTTTTACACCTGTTGGATAGAGACGCGCTGGCAGTAGAATACACTCGCCAGAACGCCGAGCTTAACGGACTGACCGACGTTGCAATCTACGGCAGCCTGGGCTATGACGACGTTAATCGTAATGACTTCAACCTTATCGTTGCCAACATCCCCGACCATGCCGGGGAAACGGTAATTACGTATCTTATACAGGAAGCGCGTTACTATCTGGCGCCCGGCGGCACTGTAGCTATATTAGTGGTCGCCCCGCTGGAAAACATGGTTGATAAAATCATGTTAGATATCTCCGACGCGGAAGTTATCTTAAAGCGTAACCAATCACGACACGTGGTCTTTCATTACAAGTTTTCCGACGTAATAACTCTGCCCCGACTCGCCCAGAATTCTCTGGAACGTGGTGTTTATCACCGAAATGACATCACCATGCACCTCGGTAAACTTGAATATAAAATGCAGACCGCTAACGGCTTGCCGGAGTTCGACTCTTTGAGCTATAGCAGTGAAATGCTGATAAATGCTTTGGGTGAAGCAGGGGACGGGGAAATTAATCATGCCGCGGTTCTCAACCCCGGCCAGGGGCATGTCGCGGTGGCGCTATGGAAAATACTAAAACCCAAATCCATTACTCTAGTTAACCGTGACCTGCTGGCACTCCGGTATTCGCAGCGCAATCTTATTTTGAATGGATGCCGACCCGAGAGCATTAGCATCCTGCATCAGGTTGGCTTAGACCCAAACTTCCAAGGAAAAATCGACCTCTTTATCGGTTCGCTGCGCGGAGAGGAAGGCAAAAAAGCCTCCTTGTTGACCCTCGACCAGATGACTGCCAATCTATCTGATAAAGGGATAATCATCTTATCTTCCGGCTCCACGGCTATTACCCGCCTTGCCGACTACATAGAATCTCAAGGACTCCTCCACATTAAAAAGCGGGAACGGCGGCGGGGCTATAGTTTGCTGGTGATGGATAAGATTTCAGGATCAAATTAGTTAATTAGTATATTATCCACCTATAATAGGATTATTATTGATTACGTGCTATAATCCTATAAATAAAAAGTGATTCTAGGTAAAGGACTAAAGGGATTAATATGGACTGGTTTCTTCAACATAGTTCAAATTTTGCTAACGCTGGTATTGCTGTAATATTAATAGGGCTTGCATTAAGGCTACTGCCACCTAATGAGGCAAGTAAAAGGCATAATAATGGAATCAAATTATTAGTCCTTGGCATTATAATTCTTCTATTAGGTTACTTTGGTTCTTCACTAAAACTATCAGGGACAGATGTATTGATTACTAGTGGTGCTGCGGTGTTTGTGGCCGGTATTTTTGAACTTATTCAGTGGGCAGTTGATATTGGAAAATCAACATGGCATCATGTTTACATTGGAGTATGGGTCGCGTGTATCGTTGGGGCTCTACTAGTTGTACTCTCCGTAATAGCAAGTAGTTTGCCACGATAAAAAAATTTAATCATCGGTTCCTAATAATCAATAAAGTGAAGTAATTTCCTAAAATACATTTTATCGGAGGTATTTAATGAAAGTCCTTATTTTATCCGGCAGCCGCAACCGCGAAGGCCAGACCGCCCGTGCTATCAAAGCTGTCCAGAAAGGCATCGCCGCTGGCAAGGGCAAGTCCGAGGTCATCTTCCTGACCGAACTTAAGCTGGAGCGCTGCCGCCAGTGCGATCCCGATGGCTGGGGACTCTGCCGCCGGGAAAGTCGCTGCATTATCGACGACGATTTGGCGTCGGTCATCGCTAAAGTGAAAGATGCGGACGTTCTCGTTTTCGCCAACCCCGTCTACTTCGGCGACTTGAGCGAGAGCATGCGCTGCTTCCTCGACCGGTTCCGCCGCACGCTCTTCAAGCCCGGCGCCGCCCCTCGTCCCGGCTTCCCCATGGGTGGCGGCACGCCCACCATCGGTATATCTTATGCTGGCGGTTCTGGCAACGGCACGGTATCCTCCTCCGCCACCTTAGAACGCGTCCTCCAGACCTGCGGCTTTGACGTGGTAGACATGATACAGGTGCGCCGCCAGAATATCGACGTTAAAATACCCATGCTGGAAATGGTCGGCAAGTGGCTAACGACTAAACCCACCTCCGGTCCGCCTTTCATGCCCCCGCCGCCCCTACCTAAGAAATAACATTTTACAAGTCTACCCTGATTGACAGCAACCGCTTTCTACGCTAAAATATTATAGTTCAGAACAGGCCCTCAAAGAGGAGAGCCGGGCTCAAGCAACGGAGAACAAACCCGTGGGACTGACCGTCCTGCGGGTTTTTTTATGGGGAATATCATGAAGGAAATCTACGATTTAAATAAACTGCGCCTGATTAGCGGCCTATCTGAAAAAGAGGCGGCGGAAAGACTCCGCCGTGAGGGTTTTAACGAAATCCCGTCCGCTAAAAAACGCAGCTTTTTTGCGATAGCTTTTGACGTATTGCGGGAGCCGATGCTGCTGCTCCTTATCGCCGGCGGCATCATTTACCTTATTCTCGGCGATATACAGGGAGCATTGCTGCTGCTTTTCTTCGTCGGCGTCATTATCAGCATCACCCTGTATCAGCAGCGTAAAACGGAACGTACGCTGGAGGCTTTACGCGACCTTTCGAGTCCGCGTGCCATGGTCATCCGCGACCATGCTACCAGGAGAATCGCTGGACGCGAGGTGGTGCGGGGCGATATCGTCGTCCTCTCCGAGGGCGACCGCGTGCCGGCGGACGGCGTCGTCCTGGACTGCAATAATCTGATGGTCGAAGAATCACTCCTCACCGGCGAGTCTGTCCCCGTGCATAAACTAGAATGCGCTGATGAAAACATGCCGATGCAGCGCCCCGGCGGCGACCAATCGCCCTTTGTCTACTCAGGCACGCTGGTCGTTAGCGGACTGGGCATCGCGCGTATTGCCGCGACCGGCATCCATACCGAGTTCGGTCGTATCGGTAAGTCCCTGCAAACCATCGAGCCGGAGGAAACGCTCCTCCAGAAAGAAACGGGGCACCTCGTCCGCAACATCGCCCTGATTGCCGTGGCTCTTTGTGTGATACTGGCAATTGTCTATGGTCTCACCATCGGCAAATGGCTCGATGGTTTTCTGGCGAGCATCACCCTGGCGATGGCTATCCTGCCGGAGGAGTTCCCGGTAGTGCTCACGGTTTTCCTGGCCATCGGCGCTTGGCGTATCTCGCAGAGTCATGTGTTAACCCGCCGCGTGGCGGCTATTGAAACGCTCGGCTCGAATACCGTCCTCTGTGTCGATAAAACCGGCACGCTGACCATCAACCGTATGTCCGTGCGTAAGATTTTCACCGCCGGCGAGTTTTTCGATATCGAAGGCAGTCTCGAGGTGTCCCCGCCGGAAAAGTTCCATCGCTTGATTGAGTTCAGCATTCTCGCCAGTCAGACTAACCCCTTCGACCCCATGGAAAAGGCTTTATGGGATTTAGGTGAACACTACCCCAGCCTCACGGAGCACCTGCATGACGATTGGGAGCTGATGAAGGAATACTCTCTATCACGAGAGCTAATGGCATTATCGCGGGTCTGGCAATCGCGTGAGCGGCAGGACTATGTTATCGCCGCCAAGGGCGCCCCCGAAGCCATTATCGACCTTTGCCACCTCGATGCTAAACGGGCGCGTGAGCTTCACGACAGGATAAGCGAGATGGCTGACGAAGGGCTAAGAGTGCTGGGCGTAGCTAAAGCCAGTTTTAGACAGACGGCGCTGCCGGGCAACCAGCACGTCTTTAACTTCGACTTTCTGGGGCTGATAGGCTTCGCCGACCCGATTCGCCCGTCTGTGCCGGAGGCCATTGAAGAGTGCCATAACGCTGGTATCCGGGTAGTAATGATTACCGGTGACTACCCCATCACCGCACAGAATATCGCCCACCAGATTGGTCTCAAGGAGCCGGATAAAGTCATCACCGGCGCCGAGCTTAATGAATGGAGCGATAAAGAGCTCAAAAAGCGCATTATGACGGCTAATGTTTTTGCCCGTGTGATACCGGAGCAGAAGCTGCGTCTGGTCAACGCCTTCAAGGCTAATGGCGAAATCGTCGCCATGACCGGCGACGGCGTTAACGATGCCCCGGCGCTAAAAGCCGCCAATATCGGCATCGCTATGGGGGGCAGGGGCACCGACGTCGCCCGTGAAGCCGGCGACCTGGTCCTGCTGGATGATGATATGTTTTCTATCGTGAAAGCAATCAGGCTGGGCCGGCGTATCTTCGATAACCTGCGCAAAGCGATGGCTTATATCCTGGCGATACACGTGCCCATCGCCGGTTTATCCCTTATACCGGTTTTGTTTAAATGGCCGCTTGTTTTATATCCGGTGCACGTCGTGTTCTTGGAGCTGATTATCGACCCCGCCTGCTCGATTGCTTTTGAGGCTGAACCGGAAGAGTCCGATATCATGCAGCGTAAACCCCGCGACCGCAAGGAACCGCTTTTAAACGGCAGAACGGTGGCTTTGAGTCTTTTACAGGGCATCATCGTCCTCGGCATTACGCTGGCCGTTTATAAGTTGAGCCTAGCTTTAAACCTCGGCGAAGCTGAAGCGCGCATCCTCACCTTCACCACGCTCGTTATCGCCAACCTCGGCTTGATACTGACCAACCGCAACTGGTCAGCGACGATTTTTACCAGCTTCCGCGCCCGCAACATCGCCTTGAGGTGGATTCTTGTATCTGCTATCGTTTTCCTCGGGCTGGTTATTTACGTGCCCTTCCTGCGCGACTTGTTCCACTTCGAAATCTTGAACGGTGTTGACGTTCTCATCTGCGTCGGAGCCGGCCTGGTAAGCGTTCTCTGGTTCGAGGTCGTTAAATATCTTAGTCGGCAGAAAAAACAGCGGGTGGACGGCATTAACGGGGGTTGATTTTTTAGTAAGCCGTGCTGTACGATAGACAGAACCTTTGAGTTGGCGTTCATTCCCGAAAGATGTTAGAATCTGGATGTTTTTATTAACTTATTAAGTCTGACCGCAGCGGAGGTACTAACATGGACAAGATTCTGAATGTTGGTCCACTAACCATGGACAAGACAAACCTGAAGAAAAATGCACTGGCCGGAGAAGTAGCGGTAATTACAGGCGGGGCGGGCAACGTGGGGCTGGGCACGGCCAGAAGTCTGGCGTGGTTGGGTGCAAAAGTAGTGATTGCGGATGTAACGCCGGAGTCCGGAAAGGCGGCCGAGGAACTCATCAATAGCGAGAACGAGCCGAGGACCGCTCTCTTCGTAAATACCGATGTTTCCGACGAGGCTTCCATGAAGGCTATGGCCAAGCAGGCTTTCGATACGTTCGGGAAAGTGGATATCCTGGTCAACAATGCCATGATTATGTCCCTCGGGGCGCCGGTACTGAAGTCCACCATCTACCAGCTGGACCGGCAGTACGAGATAGCGGCGCGCGGTACACTTATCGGAATTCAGCTTTTCGTGCCCGGAATGCAGGAACGGCATCACGGCGTGGTCACGTACATGTCGACAGCTTTCCGCTATCCGGTAGGACCAAGCAACTACTGCGCGGCAAAAGCAGCGGCAACCTCTATAATAATGTCGCTGGCGGCGGAACTGGGGCCGGTGGAAAACACGGGTATTGCCGTCTTTGCCTTCATCCCGGCGGGCGTCGGCTTTCCCCGCAGCGTCCCTCCTCTTACTCCTGAACTATTAGAGAAATTTAAGAACTTCAAGATGCCCGCCATGCCCGGCTACGAGGGTAACATTCCCTCCGAGGATGGTGGGGCGGCTCTGGCCTATTGCATCACCCGGGCTGCCGAGCTGCACGGCTCGGGGATAATGATTGGGCAGGCTTTCCGGCAGATGAACTGGCCGTATCCCAAGCCAGAGACGGTGCCGACTACCGATTTCCAGCGCATTGATGACATGGCCCTAGCGCTGGTGTTTGCGATTATGGGGCCCGGCTTCCCCGACCCGAAGGTACCGCTGATGCCGATTAACCGGAAGTAGAGCAATTGCAGTAAAACAAGAAACAATTCTTACAAAGAACTTTGGTAGGCCGTGCAGGATTCGAACCTGCGACCAATGGATTAAAAGTCCACTGCTCTACCAACTGAGCTAACGGCCCTTGAAACGTAATTCCAGATATTAATTCTAACAAATCGGTCTCTCACTACGCAAATTTGACGTAGGACATCTGTCATTGCGAGGAGCGTAGCGACGTGGCAATCTCCATCATTGACTTTGTTCAGTTTTAGGGATTGCCACGCTTCGCTCGCAATGACAGTGGAATTAATTTTTTGTCTATCCTCCCACCTTTGCGTTATGGTTCGACAGGCTCACCATTTTACGTTATAATAGCCTCACTATGGTGAATGATGAACTCTATATGCGGCTGGCTTTGAAAATGGCGCGCAAGGGACTGGGCAAAACCTCCCCCAACCCCATGGTGGGCGCCGTAATCGTTAAAGACGACCGTATTATCGGGCAGGGGTATCATCATGCTTTTGGCACCGACCATGCGGAGGTGGATGCGCTTAAGCACGCTCAAGAGGACGTTGCCGGGGCGACGCTTTACGTTACTCTGGAGCCCTGCCGCCACTACGGTAAAACCCCGCCCTGCACCGATGTCATCATCAAGAGTAAAATCGGGCGGGTGGTAACCGGCATGCTGGACCCCGACCCCCGCATGAAGGGTGAAAGCGTGAAACTCCTGAACCAGAATGGTATAAAGACCACCGTCGGTGTGCTGGAGGCGGACTGTCTTGCTCTGAACGAAAAGTACATCAAGCACCGCACCACCGGTCTCCCTTACGTTACGCTTAAGTGGGCGCAGACTTTGGACGGGCGCATCGCTACCGCTAAAGGCTCCTCACGCTGGATAAGCTCCCCGGAATCTTTAAAGTTGGCGCACCGGCTCCGCGCCACAAACGACGCAATTTTAGTGGGCGTCAGCACGGTGATAAAGGACGACCCGGAGCTGACCACCCGTTTGGTCAAGGGCAGGAATCCCATCCGCGTAATTCTGGACTCCACGTTAAGGATTCCCCTCGACGCTAAAGTGCTGTCCAATCAAAAAGCCGCCAAAACTTTAATCGCCGCCACCCCCCGCGCGGCTAAAGCAAAGCTCGCCGCCCTGCAAAAGATAGACATCGAGGTTTTAGTTGTTCCACAGGATAAAGACGGTAAAGTGGACTTAACTAAGCTGCTGCAAACCTTGGGTAAACGTGATATCACGTCCCTGCTGGTGGAGGGGGGCGGCGAGGTGATTACCTCTTTCCTACGCCTGAACCTGGCGGATAAAGTGGTGGCAATCATCGCCCCCAAGATACTGGGCAAAGGCACCGACGCTATCGGCGACCTTAATATTACGGATTTAACTAAGGCTTACAAGCTCTCTTTTACGAAGGTCTATAGAAGCGGGGTGGATATAGTAGTGGAGGCTGGGAGACGTAAAGGACATTCTTGACTAGTTTTTATTACTTAATTCCCTTACAATTATATTACTTTTATTCTTACTCTTGACAAAAACACAAATGGATAATACACTTAATAAAGGAGGGGGAAATATTATGACAAGTAATTTGCAGAGTAAAAAATCCCGTCTGGAACTTGAATACAATAAATTATTCCCTAATCCAGCCATATTCCCTACAATGACAGAAAATTCCTTAGAGCAACCTTCTCCGTTAAAAATAGTCCCAAGCGTAGCGACATCCGGAGCTTACGAAGAACCTATCCAATTCGATAGGATGATCATACCAGATGCCTAATTGGGCTGATATCCTTAACGAAATCCAGCAATTTCAAGCAAGCCATTTTACTCAGTCAAATGCAGCAGTAGATGTTGTTCGTCGAAAATACTTAAAATCCCTTTTCGATTACACGCAAAGGAATGTTATTGCATATTATTCAGGATTTTTATCAAAGCCTGGTATATTACAGGCAGACATAAATGACGAAGACAAAAATGGCTTTATGATGGCAGTACATAAACTGGATAGGAGTAAAGGTCTAGATCTCATCTTACATACTCCCGGTGGTGACATTGCGGCAACACAATCAATAGTTAATTATCTACAAAAAATGTTTAAACACAATATTCGGACAATTATTCCTCAAATAGCCATGTCAGCAGGCACAGTAATCGCATGTACTTGCAGAGAAATAATAATGTCGAATCACTCAAACATAGGCCCTATTGATCCTCATCTCAGTGGAGTACCCGCCGTTGGCGTAATTGAAGAATTCCGCCGCGCCTGTAAAGAGATAAAAGATGACCCAAGCAAGATTCCTATTTGGCAATCAATAATTGGGCAATATAGACCAACCTTTTTAAGTCGTTGTGAAAATGCTATAAAGTGGTCAAACGCTTTCGTTCAAGAGCAACTTGAAAATGTAATGTTTTCAGGTGAGCCAGATGCGAAAAACAAGTCCAAGAACATCGTAAAAAAATTGACTGATTATTCCAAAAATAAAACTCATAATAGACACATTCATTTCGAGGAATGTAAAAAAATCGGACTAAAAGTAACTAAAATTGAAGATGATAATATTCTTCAGGATTTAGTTTTAACCGTTCACCATTGCTATATGTACGCATTGATGAATACTCCGTCATATAAAATGATTGAAAATCATCTTGGTGTAGCGCTTGTTAAAAGAGAGGTTGCTCCACAGCGACAACAATAGCTTTCTGTTAGATATTATATTCCATCACCTCCGCTATCACAAAATCCTTCTCCCTCTCCCTTTTACAAAGGGAGACGATGTCATCTTCTCCTTTATACCGCATTTCCCACTTTGAAAAAGGGGGTTCACCCTGAAGGTTCTCCCTGAAGGGATTAAGGGGGATTTCATTCCCTCTTAAAATATGCCATCACCTCGGCTATCACAAATATGCTCCCCGCCGCCACTATCAGGTCGTTAGGGCCTACCTCCCCCAACGCCAGCTGCATCGCGTCCTTTACGCTCTCCGCTAAACGAGGCGTCACGCCGTGTTTCTTAAACGCCGCCACCAGCGCCTCCGCCTTTACCGCCCGCGGGTGCTTGGATGCCACCAGGATAATGTCGCCCGTCATTTTGGCTGCCTCCGCCGCCATGCCCGGTATGTCTTTATCCGCCCCGAACCCCAAAATCAGCTTCATTTTATCGTACTTAAAATAATCGGCTAACGCTTCTCTTAACCTCTGCATCGAGTAGGCGTTATGCGCCCCGTCGACGACGACCCACGGCTTTTTCCGCAGCACCTGTAAGCGCCCGGGCCAGTCCACCTTTGCTAATCCTGCGACGATGTTTTGGGACGATATTTTCGCGCCCTTTTCTTTGAGCAACTCTACTGCGGCGACGGCATCGGCGGCGTTCTCCAGCTGGTGCAAGCCGAGTAGTGCTATCCGCAGTTTGTACTCCCCCTTCAGCCCCTTCACGCGGAAACTCTGTCCCTCCTGATTGAAGCCGAGCCTCTCCCACGTAACGTCCTCCCCCACTTTAACGAGGTGGACGCCCTTCTCCTGGCACACCCGCTCGATGACCTCCATTGCCTCCGGGAACTGCGGCGCGCTCACGACGCTTGCTCCCGGCTTGATGATGCCACACTTCTCGCCAGCTATCTTAGCTAACGTATCCCCCAGCACGTCCATGTGGTCGAAGCTGATGGACGTTAACACGCACACCTGCGGCTGTATTACGTTCGTGGCGTCGAGCCGTCCTCCTAAACCCACCTCCAGCACCTGGTAGTCCGCCTTCACCCGCTGGAAGTGGAGGAACGCCATCGCCGTAAAAATCTCGAAGGTCGTCAGTTCTCCAAGGTCGCCCAGCGCGTTCTCCGCTTCGACGTGGGGCTGGATAATTTCGACCAGCTTCGCCCAGTCCGCCTCGGCAACAGGCTGGGCATCCACCCGTATTCGCTCCGTGTAGGAAAGGAGGTGGGGGGAGGTATAAAGTCCCACCTTATAGCCGGCGTTGTGCAGAATCGACGCTATCATGGCGGAAGTGCTGCCCTTCCCCTTCGTCCCCGCCACATGCACCGAACGCGCGTAATTTTGCGGATTGTCCAATCTTGCCAGCAGCCTCTCGATGCGTTTTATATCCCACACAATCCCCGACCGCGGCAGCCGCTCGTAATCCGCAAACTTCAGAACGTAGTCCAGAGCTTCCTGGTAGTTCAATATTTGCCTCTTAAAATTATCATATCTCAATCCGGTATTCAGGTAAAGCCACATTAAATGTCATCCTGACCCTGAACAAAGTGAAGGGGAAGGATCTCGTGGTGGGGATAGGTTTTTCCCGGTTTTACCAAAAATATTTTAATAATATGTTAACTTTCTATCTAGAACCCTATTGACAAACACTACAGGTTGTGCCAAGATATAAGCCTTGATACAATAACTTGTGGAGGTCGGCGGTTGAACTGCCCCTTCTGCGGATATTACGACTCTAAGGTCATCGACTCGCGTGACGTGAACGACGGCATCCGCCGCCGACGCCAGTGCCTGCGGTGCGATTTGCGTTTCACCACCTACGAGCGTTTGCAGCGCGCCAGTCTTTTCGTCATTAAAAAGGACGGACGCCGTGAGGAGTTCGACCACGAGAAGCTCCTGGCGGGCATCCGTAAAGCCTGCGACAAGCGGCCTTTAGCCAGCGGCGCTGTCGAGAAAATGGTTGATGAAATTGAGGGCGAGCTTTACCAGTCCGGCCATGCCGAGGTGCCCAGCTCTCATGTCGGCGACCTCGTGATGGCTAAGCTCAAAAAGACCGACCATATTGCCTATATTCGCTTCGCCAGCGTCTACCGCGAGTTTGAAGATATCACCATACTTAAGGAAGAGGTGGATAACCTCGCCGTCCGCGCCCCTTTACCCCCCGCCGACCAGCTCCCCCTTATCCCGAGAGAAGAGTTGCCCGAGCCGATAAAGTCAACGCGGAGGCAGCGGCGATGAACACGAGCAACCATGCCGGCAGGAGGAATGTTTCTCCTATCAATCGCAGCCAGATAGCCCGCATCGTCTTCGATAATGCGGCGGCGATGGGCATACGCGACCGCAAGCTCGTGGAAAAGCTGACCGGCCAGGTCATCGAGCGGCTGGAAAAAGCACAGTCGCAAGCCCTGCCCACTCTGCCTGGCATGGAGGAGATGGTAGACCGGCGTTCTCGCCAAGCTCCCCATGGCAGGATGCCCACCGAAGCCGAAATCGAAGCCATGGTTATGGAAGTGCTTAACACAGAAAAACCCGTACCAATACCGGTAGCCGAACCCGCACCAGTAGTCGAACCAGCGCCAGCGCCGAAAGAGGAGGTCAAAGCCGCCATGGAAACCGAAACCGAAGTTAAAACCGCTAAAGAAACATTATCAGAAAACGGTCTCACCGCTACGGCTTTGCAGGTGCTGGAAAAGCGCTATTTATTAAGAGATTACAAAGGCAAGGTTATTGAAACACCGGAGGAGATGTTCCGCCGGGTTGCCAAAGCCATCGCTGCCGCGGAGCTTTTCTATAATCCAAAGGCTAATATTAAGTCTGTTGAGGACGACTTTTTCAAGTTGATGTACGAGCTGGAGTTCCTCCCCAACTCCCCCACCCTGATGAACGCCGGCAAAAAGCTCGGGCAGCTCTCCGCCTGCTTCGTCCTCCCCGTGGACGACTCCATGGAGTCGATTTTCGACGCCGTTAAATATACGGCGCTAATTCATAAAAGCGGCGGCGGCACCGGCTTTTCTTTTTCCCGGCTGCGACCGGAAAATGATGTGGTGGGGTCGACGGGCGGCGTCGCCAGCGGACCGGTTTCCTTCATGCGCGCCTTCGATACCGTCACCGACGTCACCAAACAGGGAGGCACCAGGCGGGGAGCCAATATGGGTATCCTGAATATCAATCACCCTGATATCATGAAGTTTATCTCCGCCAAGCAGGAGAAGACCGCCCTGACAAACTTCAACCTTTCCGTGGCTTTAACCGCCGACTTTATGGAAGCGGTTAAGTCCGGCGCTGACTACGAGCTAATTAATCCCCATACTAAAGAGGTCGTCGGCAAGCTCAACGCTAAAGATGTCTTCGATAAAATAGTGGACATGGCGTGGCGCACGGGCGACCCCGGCATCGTCTTTATCGACCGCATTAATGAGGCAAATCCCACCCCCCACCTCGGTAAAATCGAGAGCACCAATCCCTGCGGCGAACAGCCCCTCCTCCCCTACGAATCCTGCAACCTGGCTTCCATTAATCTTTCCCGCATGATGAAGAAGAAAGGCGGCGGCTACGAAATCGACCACCCCAAGCTGGCGCGGACGATTAAAACGGCCGTTCGCTTCCTAGATAACGTTATCGACGTTAATAAATTCCCCCTGCCCCAGATAGAGGAAATGACGAAAAAGACGCGGAAAATTGGGCTGGGCATTATGGGTTTTGCGGATATGCTGGTCATGCTCGGCGTGCCTTATAACTCCGAGGAAGCGCTGGATGTCGCCGAAAAACTGATGCGCTTTATCGGCGAGGAAGGCCTCAAAGCCTCGGTGGAGCTGGGTAAAGACCGTGGCGTTTTCCCGGCTTTCACGGGCAGTATCTATGACGTGCCGAATGGACCGCAGGTGCGTAACGCCACCCGCACCACCATCGCCCCCACAGGAACTTTAAGCATGATTGCCAGCTGCTCCAGCGGCATCGAACCCCTCTTCGCTTTAAGCTACACCAAGACCGTCCTCGATGGCACGCCCTTTGTCGAGGTGAACCCTTATTTTGAAGAGGCGGCGAAAAGGGGCGGCTTCTACTCCGACGAACTAATGAAGAAGCTGGCGGAAGGCACGCATTTAAGCGACATCAAGGACGTGCCCGATAAAATTAAGCGGGTATTCGTCACCGCCCACGAAATCACCCCGGAATGGCATGTGAAGATGCAGGCGGCTTTTCAACGCTCCACCGATAACGCCGTCTCCAAGACCATTAATTTCCCGCAGTCCGCCACCCGCGAGGATATCTCCCACGCTTACACGCTCGCTTATGAGGAGGGACTTAAGGGCATCACCATCTACCGCGACCGCTCCCGGGATAGTCAGGTGCTGACCACCGGCAAAAAGACGGAAAAAGCGGTAGAAGAACCGGTCATCCGCGCCCCGCGCAAACGCCCCACCGAGACCAAAGGCACAATTACCAAGATCAACACCGGCTGTGGCTCGCTATATGTCACCGTCGCTTACGATGATAAAGGCATTTTTGAGGTCTTTGCCACGTTAGGAAAGTCCGGGGCTTGCGCATCGGCACAGGTAGAGGCGATTTGTCGCCTTATTACATTGGCGTTGCGTTCAGGGGTGGACGTGGCACAGGTGGTAAAACAGCTACGCGGCATCCGCTGCTCCTCTATTTCCTGGGAGGGGGGTAAATCTATCCTCTCCTGCGCTGATGCCATTGCCAGCGTGCTGGAAAAACATATCAACGGCGACGATAAACCTAAGCTGGAGGACTACGGCCTCGCTAAAAACATGGCTGGCCAGTGCCCGGAATGCTCTAATATGCTGGTGTTTTCTGAAGGCTGCTACCACTGCCCCGCCTGCGGCTACACCAAGTGCTAGCCCCATTGTCATTGCGAGCGAAGCGTGGCAATCACAAACTCGATATTAATTCAATGATAGAGATTGCCACGTCGCTCCGCTCCTCGCAATGACACTACAAAAACCCTACTCTTCCTACCGCCCCCTGTCATTCCAGCGAAGGCTGGAATCCATTTTAAGGATTTTATCATAATTGTATATTTATGATGGATTCTGGCCTACGCCAGAATGACCCTAGGGTTTTGACACCCCCTTTATGGTACTGTTATCATTATCTCTCGGAGTATCTATTATTATGCAGCGTTTACGCATCAGGTTCAGCCGCGGCGAAGAGATTAGGTATATCTCCCACCTCGATATCATCAGGCTATGGCAGCGGGCGCTTAACCGCGCCGGCATCGCCCTGGCTTACTCGGCAGGGTTTAACCCCCACCCCCGCATTTCGCTGGCGCTGGCTCTAGCTATGGGCGTCACCAGCGAGGTGGAGTTGATGGACATTGTGGTGGACAAATTCATTTCGCCCCACTCCTTCACCGCCGCCGTCGGCCGGCAGCTACCGCGCGGCATCGCCATCAGCGATGTCTTTAACACTCCCCTCACCATGCCCTCTTTACAGTCCCAGGTCCGCCAGGCAGAATACACCGTCTCGATAGCCACTGATAAAGATAAGGACGAAATCGAATCGGCTTTGAACGCGTTGCTAGATAAAGAAACCCTCCCCTGGCAGCACCAGCGGGATACCGGACCGCGTAAATACGACCTCCGCGTCCTGATTGACGACCTCTGGCTCATCGATTGGCGTGAAGGCTGCTGCACTATCGGTATGCGGCTGCGCTGTGATGCCGCCGGTGCGGGCAGGCCGGAGCAGGTTGCCGCCGCCCTCGGCTTTGAAAAATACCCCGATACCATACACCGCAGCAAGCTCATCCTCCAGACAAACTAAAAAGGTGGAATAACAGGTGCCAATCCAGAAAAACCCTTCTTCAGAACAAAGAGTTCTGGCATTTATTAAAGAAAATAGCCTCGTTTCCCGTCGTGAACGGCTGGTTGTGGCGGTTTCCGGGGGTCCGGATTCTGTTTGCCTGCTGCATATTCTGGTAGCCCTGCGTAAAGAGTTGGCTATCGACCTGCATATCGCCCACCTTGACCATCAGCTGCGGGGTAAAGATTCCGCCGCCGATGCCCGCTATGTCGCCGGACTCGCTAAAAGACTCGGTATCCCCGCTACAATTGCCTCCCGTGATGTAAAATCTTACCAAAAGCAACATCGCCTCTCGCTGGAAGAAGCCGCGCGTGAGGTCCGCTATGGCTTCCTCGCCGAGGTCGCCGTAGAAGTAGGAGCGGCGAAAGTAGTCGTAGGCCATACCGCTGATGACCATATCGAGACGATGCTGATGCACCTAATCCGCGGCAGCGGGATAAAGGGACTGCGCGGTCTTTCGCCGGTAAGCAAACTGAATGTATCCGGCGGCAGCCTCACTGTTATCCGACCCCTTTTAGAGTTAAGTCGGGAGGAAACTGTTGCTTATTGCGATAGCCATAAGCTCAAGCCCCGCCTTGATGCCTCCAACCTCTCGCCGGAGCCGCTGCGGAATAAAATCCGCCTCCATCTCCTGCCTTTACTCCGTAAATATAATCCGCAAATAAATCAGGCACTGCTCCGTTTAGCCCGCACCGCCGCCGATGACCTCGACTTTATTGAAAAAGAGGCGCGCCGTCTTATGGATAATATCGCTCAGGTCAACCAAAACTCGGTCATCATTAAAAAGAAAGATTTTTCAGCCTTACCACCCGCCCTGCAACGTCAAATCCTGCGGTTTTCTATCGCGTCGCTGCTGGGAAGTCTTAAAGATATTGAAGCTGACCATATAGAGGATATTATTGAGGCTCTGGAAAAGCCCGCCGGCAAAGTCATTGGGCTACCCTTCGGCATTAATTTCACTATCGAATACGATAGGTATATTCTGGCGCCAGCATCTCTATCGCTTTGTCCCTTCCCCACCCTGGCGGGTGAAACGGCGCTAAAAATCCCCGGCAAAACGCTATTCTCCGGCTGGACAATCGATGCCGCTATCGAAAAAAAGTCGGTGGGCAAAGATTGGGGAGGGGAGGCTAATGATTTTTCCGTTAGCTTTGATTTTACTAAGGTTGGGGAAAAGCTAACCGTTCGCCGCCGCCTCCCTGGCGACCGCTTTCAGCCGCTAGGCATGACGCAGCCCAAGAAGCTGAATGTCTTTATGATAGACGCCCGCATTCCGCAAGCCTGGCGTCGTAATATTCCGCTTGTTTGCGCTGGCGATAACATTATCTGGGTGGTTGGCTACCGTATCGACGAACGGTATAAGGTAAAAACGGAAACACAAGAAATATTAAGACTTGAGTTCAAACGAATTTAGCTTCTTACGCTACCTTATCCTGCCGGTAGCCTTTCCCGTCGATAATCACCCGATCCTCCCCTTTTTGCTTCACCACCTCTCCCACCACCTTTGACCCCGGCAGGGCCTTAGTCAGCTTTTTAACGCTCTCCGGCGCGCATATCACCGCCATCCCGATGCCCATATTGAAAACGCGGTACATTTCCTGAATATCGATATCGCCCTTCTTCCGGAGGAGACTAAAAATAGGCGGTATTGTCCATTGCTTACTATCGAGTCGTGCAGTCAAACCTTTGGGCAAAGTCCGCGGCAGATTACCCGGTATCCCCCCGCCCGTAATATGCGCCAGCCCTTTGATGTTTTTCAGTAGCGGTTTGAGCTGGTTGTAATAGCAGATATGCGTCTTCATGAACGCCTCGCCTATTGTACTACCCAGCTCCGCGTAGCGCTTGTTAAGCGCCGCCGCCGTCTCCCCTAAAACTTTACGCGCTAAAGAATAACCGTTGGTATGCAGTCCGTTGGAAGGTAAGGCGATTATCGCGTCCCCCGGTATGATACCCTCTCCCATCATTATCTTGTCTTTCTCCACCACCCCCACCACGAACCCCACCAGGTCGAAGTCGTCGCCGTGATAAACTCCCGGCATCTCCGCCGTCTCCCCGCCGATTAACGCACAGCCTACCTCTTTACAGGCAGTCGCCAGTCCCTTACCTAACGCTTCGATTCTTCGTGGCACCACCTTGCCCACCGCGATATAGTCGAGGAAAAAGATAGGCTCCGCCCCGCAGGTGAAAATATCGTTGACGCAGTGATTGACGATGTCTTGGCCAACCATATCGTATTTATTCAAAGCGGCGGCAATCTTAAGCTTCGTCCCCACCCCATCCACACTGGAAACGATGACCGGCTTTTTATAGCCCTTCATCTCGAAAAGTCCCCCGAAAAACCCCACGCCGCTCAACACCTCCGGACGCAGCGTGGCGCGAGCATACTTGCCGATTTGGGAAATGACTTTAGACTTCAGGTCGATATCCACGCCGGCGGCGGCATAAGTCTCTTTCATCGCGGCACCTCCTGCGCAGGAGAAACTTCAGGCCGAGCCTTCTGGTCGAGGCCTTACGTTCTTAGATTAGCAGATATTTAGTTGAGTCTGCAAATGAAATATTGACATCCTGCCTCTTCGCCGCTAGCATACTAATATTATGCCAGAACGCTATTTCGGGCGGCAGATAGAGGTCACGACTGGCGGCGACGTTAAAGTGCCTTTATCTTTCAAACTGGATGGACGCGAATATATCATTCAAGAAATTTTAGAATCCTGGCCCGACTACGGTTTCGGGAGGAGCGGGGCGGGACGCAAACGCTGGTGGCAGCGGCACCACCGCAACTACTACCGGGTTAAAACCACCGATGGCGATGTCTACGAAATGTACTACGAGCGCGGCGTCAACCTCAAAAATCCCGAATTTAAAAAATGGTTCCTTACCCAAAAACTATAAAAACCTGCCTACCTGTCATTGTGAGGGAGCGTTAGCGACCGTGACAATCTCATTCATTGTCGTTGGATAACTAGGAGATTGCCACGTCCTTCTATGGAAGGACTCGCAATGACAAAATAGGAGCAATATTGCATTAATCGCCTATTTTATCATAGAATAAAATACGTTGGGGTTCACACTGAAGGGCGACGTGGCCAAGTGGTTAAGGCGGGGGTCTGCAAAACCCCTATTCGGCGGTCCGAATCCGCCCGTCGCCTCCAAATTATTATCCCTGTAAAAATAAAAAACTGCCGTTTTTCGGCAGCTGGCTTTCTCCTATTCCCCGCCCTACTCTTCCCACAGCACTGGCTCTAGCTCGTCCTCGTAAACCACTATTTCCTTTTTATCTTTACCCACCCGTACGTGATAGATGAAGAATACCTGGCCAGTACGCACATTTATATAGTAGTAATTAGAAATTTCGCCAACTTCCCCCGCAAACTCATTAACGTCAAACTCGCGTTTGGTCACGCCCTTCTCATCGACGGGTTTGATGACAACCTTTTGCCCTTTAACGAACCTAGGACTGATTTCATTTTGTCGTATTGTCATTTGCGCATGAATAATAATACGAAATTACATATTTTGTCAATACCCAAAAAATAATCCCCTGAAATATTCGTTTCTATCATCAATTCCCTTGACATGCCTAACCCAAGCTTTTACAATAGTGCTATCATTATAGACCCAACATTCTCTAAGGAGGTGACTTATCGAAGAAATATTCCAATCGAGGTTTATAAAGAGTTTATCTTATAGGAGGTACGAAGTTGGAAATTAGCTTTAAATCAAAGGCTCACGTGCCTACATTGGTCATCAGTGGCATGCTACTGTTCGCCGCCGTCTTTTTACCTTGGGCTAGTATCGGTGGTATGGCTGCCGGTACCGGCACCTCGGATTGGGGCGCGATGTCCACCATCGCCAGCATTCTCGGTCTCGGCCTCGCTTTTCTGACCAACGCTAAAGCCAGAGCGCTAGGGTTAATGGTCATTGGCGTTCTAGCATTAGTTGGTGCCATTATTTATGCCGTCCGCCTTGAAGGTGCAACTATAAGTTTTGGCATTATCTTTGAAATGCTGTTTGCGCTGGCAGCTATATTCTTCGGTTTCCAGAATTACACGAAGCGCGGCTCTAAATAGCATCACGGTTTATTTAAATTATCGTTCTAGCTTAACACGGCAACCGGTATAAAAGCTGCGTTGCCGTGTTTAGTTTTTTAAATAGTAATTTCCTCCACCTTGACACCCCACCCGCCACCCCCTAAAATTAGGCTGGATAGGCTGGCTTGCCGGCCGAAGCCTTGGCGCAGGCCGGGATGGCGGAAGTGGCAGACGCAGCGGACTTAAAATCCGCCGGAGCAATCCTTGTGGGTTCGAGTCCCTCTCCCGGCACCAGGAGATAAAATATGCCTTGGTTTATTGTTATTTTAAGTTATCTTTTTGGCTCGCTGCCGACGTCTTACATTCTCGGCCGCGTCACCGCCGGGCGTGATATCCGCCGCATTGGCGATGAAAATGCCGGCGCCGCAAACGCCTACCGCGAGCTCAACGCCCGGGCAGGCATCATCGTCGGTATTATCGATGCCGCCAAGGGTTCGGCGGTTATCCTCATCGCCCAGGCAGCTAGCATGTCCCAGCCGATTGTCCTACTGGCTGGCTTAGCTGCCGTCATCGGCCACAACTGGCCTATCTTCATCGGTTTCCGCGGTGGCCGCGGCGTCAGCACCACCCTCGGTATTTTGTTCGTGCTGGTTACGATTCCTATGTTAATACTCACCCTGCCCACGCTGCTGATTCTTATTTGGAAACGCAATGTTACGCCCGCGATGGCTTTTTGCTTTATCGCCCTCCCGCTCATCGACCTAGCGTTTAAGGTCGAGCCGATACTTATCGGCTACGGCATAGCGCTGCCGGCGCTTATCGGCATCACTACCTTTTTCCGCACCAGACCCAAAGCGCTTAAACAAGCCTGAAACACCCCCACCGCTTGAAAGTAAGAAGGAGCTTCCTTGACTGATAAAAACGCTAAAGGCCTGGTCCAGATTTTTACCGGCAATGGCAAGGGCAAAACTACCGCCGCGCTGGGCACAGTTCTCCGGGCGGCCGGTCACGGTTTGAAAATATCAGTAATTTTCTTCATCAAAGGTCATTTTTCCCAGGGCGAATATAAAACCCTCGCCACCCTCCCCAATGTTAAAGTAACTGCTTTTGGTTTACGTCGTTTCATCGGTAATAATGAAAATATTGACCCACAGGAAAAAGTCCAGGCTAAAGCCGCCCTCGCCGCCGCCCGCCAGGACATTACCGGCGGTGAATATGACCTGGTGGTGCTCGATGAAATCAACTACGCTTGCCACTTAGGACTTATCGACCTGGAGGAAGTTATTCAGCTCATTAAAGATAAACCGTCCCATGTCGAGCTTATCCTCACGGGACGTAACGCCGCCAAACAGCTTATCGAGGCAGCCGACCTCGTTACCGAGATGGTAAAAATCAAGCACCCCTTTGATAAAGGCATCAAAGCCAGAAAAGGCATCGAATATTAGCGAACACGATGAAGAAGCTCCTGCTGGCGACCAATAATAAGGGCAAGCTGCGCGAGTATCGCCGTCTGCTCCAAGGTATCCCCTTTGATATCGTTACCCCAGCCGACTTAGGCATGACGACTGAAGTAGCCGAGACCGGTGAAAGCTTTGAGGAAAACGCCATCCTAAAAGCCACTACTTACGCCTCCACCAGCAACCTGCTTACCCTCGCCGACGACTCTGGACTGGAGGTCGATGCCCTCGGCGGTGCGCCTGGTCCTTTATCCCGCCGCTTCGCCGGCAAAAACGCCACCGACGCTGAAAGGATTGCTTTCTTGCTGGCTAAACTTAAAGACGCCCCCGATAAAAACCACGCCGCCCAGTTCCGCTGCATCATCGCCATCGCCGAACCTGGCGGCAGAGTAGAAATTTTTCCCGGCTCCTGCCAGGGACTTATTATAGAGAAACCAAGGGGATCTAACGGGTTCGGCTACGACCCCGTTTTTTACCTGCCGGAGCTGGGCAAGACTATGGCGGAGCTAACTTTGAGAGAGAAAAACCTTATCAGCCACCGGGCGCGGGCGGCGGAAAAAGCTAAAGAGATGTTGATGCAATGGGAGTAAAATCCCTAGTTACCAAATCCTTCTCACTCTCCCTTTTTCAAAGGGAAACGATGTCTTTTTGCTGTAAAATTATCGTTCTCAACCATAATAGTTGTCCCCCTTTCATAAAGGGGGATAGGAGGAGGATTTTCTCCTCGTCATTCCTGTGAAAACAGGAATCCAGAGTTTACTTTCTGTTGTGACGAGCAAGATTGTCACTATTATCCATGAAATTCTGTCACTAAGAAACGCTCCAAATCCTTAATCAGGTTATTTACATCATCTGCACTATACTCGTTAACGTTACCATGAGCAGCTGCATTACCAATATCAAGCCAAGCCTGAATAAATCGCCATTGTGATTGTGGATATCTCTCTCTTTTCTTTAGCTCATCATTTATAGATGATGCTTTTAGGTTGTCATCAATTCCCTCGCCGCGTGCTAACCGCTTTAAAGCATCCTCAAGCACAACTCGTGCAAGTACTGCGGCAGGGTCTTTATACCCGCTTTGCATAAGTTGCTTTGCTTGCTCTAGAATTGAATCAAATACTTCCCCAGCAATTAGAAACTCTTGACCAAGTAGATAACCTTTTTCTAAATCATCTAAAGCCCCATTCAAAACTCCAACAATTGGGTATACATCGTAAGAATGTGCTAGGTGTCTTACACCATGCTCTGGTATCAATTCTTCAAAATGATGATAATGAGGGCTTTGGAAACCAAAAACAGTTCCTAAAATATTCCTTACCTTCGTTAGCCAACTCTGTGCCTGAATGTTGTCTTCACCTTGAATATAAGTCCCAACAGAGGATGGCTTTGCAAGTTTTGCTACGGTATTTCCTTCTTCAATAAGCTCCCGGAGTCTTTCAGCGTAACGTTGATATTTAGGATTTAACATATCTTGTCAGTATTCCACTTTTTAGTGAGGTTATCCTACAATTCCTTTGTTTTTATCCCGTAATTGGGCACATTGTAACACCTATAGTAAAAATTTATCAAATCCCCTCCCTTTCCCCAACTGTAAACTCTCCTCCCTTTCCTGTATAATACCTATTAGAAGGCAACATTATGACAGGTCTTTCTGATTCGTTCCAGCGCCCTATCAACTACCTCCGTATCTCCGTGACGGATAGGTGCAACTTACGTTGCATCTACTGCATGCCGCCGGAAGGCATCGCGCTGATGTCCCATAACGACATCTTGAGCTACGAGGAAATCTACACCCTCGTTAAAGCCGCCGCCGAGCTCGGCATTAACCGGGTCCGTCTCACTGGCGGCGAACCGCTAGTGCGCTCCGGCCTGCCCGACCTGGTTAAAATGATTGCCAGCATCAAGACCATCAAAGATATTTCCCTCACGACCAACGGCATCCTCCTCGCTAAGTACGCCGCCGAGCTTAAAGAAGCCGGGCTGATGCGCGTTAATGTTAGCCTGGATACACTCAAGCCGGAGAGATTCCGCCAGATTACCCGCTGCGGCGAGCTTGAGGAGACTCTTCAAGGCATCGAAGCCGCCAACAAGGTTGGCCTCACCCCCGTTAAAATCAACACGGTCGTCATGGCAGGCGTCAACGACGACGAGCTCCCCGATTTCGCCCGCAAGACCATTGAAGATGGCTGGAATGTCCGCTTCATCGAGCACATGCCCGTCAACGGCGAAAGCTCTAAAGCCATCGACCTCGTCTCCGTCAAAGAAATGAAAAAACGACTCGACTTTTTGGGTAAGTTGGAACCATTTAAGATTGATAAAGGTAACGGACCGGCCAAATATTACCGCCTTCCTAACGCCAAAGGCACGGTAGGCTTCATTACCCCGGTTACCGAGCACTTCTGCTACCAGTGCAACCGACTCCGCCTCACGGCGGATGGCAAGCTCCGCCTCTGCCTTCTCCGCGAGGATGAGATAGACCTCCGTGAGCCCCTCCGCCGCGGCGCCTCCGTTGAGGAGCTTAAAGACCTAATCACCAAAGCCACCGCCGCCAAACCCAAGGGCCATCAGCTCGCCGAAGGCAGCATTCATAAAGGTCGGCCCTTCTCCCAGGTGGGGGGCTAGCATAAGATGAAAAAGGAATCAAAGCTAACCCATATCGATGCCGCCGGTCGACCCCGCATGGTGGATGTCACCGCCAAGGCGGAAACCGCCCGTGTCGCTATCGCTAAAGGCCTTGTCAGGATGCAGCCCGCCACCTTTAAGCTTATCCAGAGCGGCGGTATAGCCAAAGGTGATGTCCTCACTACCGCGCAGCTAGCGGGTATCATGGCGGCAAAAAAAACTCCCGACCTTATCCCCCTTTGCCATCCTATCCTTATCGGTAACGTCTCTATTGAGTTCACCCCGTATGCCGCCGCCAGCACTATCGGCATCACAGCTACGGTGGCAAGCACCGGCAAGACCGGTGTTGAGATGGAAGCGCTTACCGCCGTTGCTGTAACCGCCCTGACCATTTACGATATGTGTAAAGCCGTCGACCGAGGCATGAAAATAGAGAGCATCCGCCTTGTCAAGAAAAGCGGCGGCAAAAGCGGCACCATAGAGCTTGAATAGTCCCGCATAATGTTGTATACTAATCCACCAAAGCTATTATTGGGGGTGCACCATGAAACTAACCTGCCTTCAGGAAAACCTAAACCGTGGATTGAGTATCGTCGGGAGAGCGGTGGCTACCAGGACGACTTTGCCCATCACCAATAACGTTCTTCTGGCAACCGATGACGGCCGCCTTAAACTCGTCGCCACTAACCTGGAAATGGCTATCAGCTGCTGGATCGGCGCCAAGATTGAAGAAGAAGGCTCCATCACCGTACCGGCCCGCCTGCTAACAGAGTTTGTAAGCTCTCTGCCCAGCGATACGATAGCCGTCAATCTTTCCCCGCAGACCAAGACCCTGGGACTTAAATGCGCCCGTTTCGAAGCCCGTATCAGCGGCGTCGATGCCAAGGAGTTCCCCCCCATCCCGAGCGTTGATGATGGCATCACCACTAAGGTCGAGGTTGAAGTCTTACGCCAGGCGATTAATCAGGTTGTTTTCGCCGCCGCTACCGAAGAATCCCGACCCGTTCTCACCGGCGTCTGTACGCAGTTCGAGGATAGCGCGTTAACACTCGCCGCGGCTGATGGCTTTAGACTGGCGGTCTTTAAAATGCCGGTAAAAGATAAAGTCAAGGAGAAGACCGAGGTTATCATCCCTGCGCGTACCCTGGCGGAGCTTAACCGCCTTATCGGCGACCAGGACGAAGCCGTTATCCTCACCCTTAACCCCAATAAAAGCCAGGTACTTTTCCGCTTGAAGAGTACGGAGCTGGTTTCGCAGCTTGTTCAGGGCACCTTCCCCAACTACTCCCAGCTTATCCCCAAGAGCTATAATACACGAGTAATTATTAGTGTGGCGGAGTTCCTGCGCGCCACCAAGACTGCCTCGATATTCGCGCGCGACGGCAGCGGCATCGTCCGCCTGGTGGTGACGCCCGGCAGCGAAAAAAATCCCGGCAAGCTGGCTATTTCGGCGCGCTCGGAAGAAATCGGTGATGACGTCGGCGAAATCGACGCTACGGTAGAGGGCGCCGAGGCTAAGATAGCTTTCAACGGCAAATACCTCACCGATGTTCTAGGCGTCCTTCATGAATCGCAGGTAGCTTTGGAAATCACCAACCCCTCCAGCCCGGGTTTAATTAAGCCGGTGGGGACGGACAACTATACGCATGTTGTCATGCCGATGTTCGTACAATGGTAACTTGGTGAGACGACGAAGCGTGAAGGGGAAGAATTCCACGTACTTCATTGTGGTCGTGGTAAACTAGGACTTTGATACGGATTGATGTAGCTTCATCAGTCTTTTCCGCTGATTTTTACACGTCTCAAACTCACGGTGGATTCTAGCTAGAGCTTTCCCAGTTGATATTGAATCGTAAGCACGATTATGTTATTATTTCAGCGAACTATTGCTGATCATTGCCTATTAACGTCGCCGCCATAGGAGTGAAAATGAAGGCATTGGTCCTCTCTGGGGGGAAAGGAGTCAGGCTCAAACCGCTGACCAATACCCTGGCCAAACAGCTTGTCCCCGTAGCCAACAAGCCTATACTGTTCTATGTTATGGACCAGATAGCGGCGTGTGGTGTGACCGATATCGGTATAATTATCTCACCGGAGACGGGGGACGCCATAAAGAAAGCTATAGGCGATGGCTCTCACTGGCAGGCGCGGATTACCTATATTCTGCAAGCGGAACCTCTGGGGCTGGCCCACGCCGTGAAGACCGCTCGACCTTTCCTCGACGATTCACCCTTCCTCATGTTTCTCGGCGATAACCTGATTGAAGGGGATATCAGGGGATTTGTCGATGAGTTTAATCAGCACGCACCGGAGGCACTTATACTGCTTAAAGAAGTCCCCGACCCTCGTTTATTTGGCGTCGCCGAGTTGGACGCTTCAGGCAAGGTAGTTCGGCTGGTGGAGAAACCTAAGGAACCCCGCAGCAACCTGGCGCTGGTAGGAGTTTATCTATTCACACCGGAAATTCACCGGGCTATTGACGAAATAAAGCCATCCTGGCGCGGCGAATTGGAGATAACCGATGCTATTCAGAAACTCTTTGACTGGGGTAAAGTGGTCAGGAGCCATATTCTCAAAGGCTGGTGGCTGGATACCGGCAAGAAGGATGACCTGCTGGAAGCCAACCGCGTTGTCCTTGACCAATTTGTGCAGAGGGACGTGCAGGCTGATGTCGATGCCAAGAGCCAGATAACCGGTCGGGTCGTCATCGAGAAGGGGACAACTATCGTGGCAAGCACCATCCGCGGGCCGGTGACTATTGCCGGCGGTTGCCGGATAGAACACTCCTTTATCGGGCCTTTCACTAGCATCGCCAGCGGCACGGTAATTGAAAACTCCGGCATAGACCACTCTGTTATCCTGGAAAACTGTGTGATTTCCAGGATTGAGCACCTTGAGGATAGCATTATCGGGCGAGGGTCCGAGGTGAAACGGCATGGCGATTTTAATGTAACAAGACTATTTATTGGCGCCGATACCAAGATCGAACTGTAGTACCAATACCGAGAGCGGAGGAGAAATAATGCCCAAGGAATATCCTTTAGCTGGCGTGAAAACCTACGAAATCAACCTGTCTCCTGACGAACGCGGCTTCTTCGCCGAGGCCTTGCGACAGGACTGGGGAGACTTCATCGACGAATGGATGGCCCAGGTCAATGTAAGCTACAGTTACCCCAACGTAGTCAGGGCATGGCATAAGCATCTTCGGGGACAGGTCGACTATTTCCTGGTTCTGAAGGGCGCCATGAAAATCTGTGCCTATGATGAGGAGACAAAGAAGCTCGCCGAGGTCGTCGGTAGTGGCGATAAACCAACGCTAATCAGGATACCGGGGCATTATCTCCACGGCACGAAAACAGTGAGCAATGAGCCGTCATTAACAGTCTACTTTGTTAACAGGCTTTATGATTACAAAAATCCTGACGAAGAACGGCGACCCTGGAACGACCCCCAAATTATTCCTTCAGAGATAAACGGCAACAAAAATGACCCCAGGGCGAATAAACCTTGGGACTGGTTCTACCCCCCGTATAAATAATCCTCGGAGGATAGTCTATGAGACTACTGGTGACTGGCGGCGCTGGTTTTATCGGCAGCAATTTCATCCGCTATATTTTGCGGGAGCACCCCCAGTGGGAAGTGACTAATCTCGATAAGCTCACCTACGCTGGTAATCTTGAGAATTTGAAGGACATAGAAAACCTATCACCCTATCGCTTTGTCAAAGGAGATATTGCCGACCGCGAGTTGGTGGATAGTCTTTTCAGCCGTGGGATTGATGCCGTCATTAATTTCGCCGCCGAGTCCCACGTCGACCGCAGTATCCTTGACCCCTCGCCTTTTATCGATACCAATATTAAAGGCACCCAGGTGCTTCTTGAAGGTGCCCAAAAATACCGGCTGGAGAGATTCGTCCACATCTCTACTGACGAAGTTTACGGGCCCATAGAGCCAGGTAAATTCACGGAACTGTCCCGGCTAAGCCCCAGTAGCCCTTACTCCGCAAGCAAGGCGGCAGCCGAGCACCTTTGCCAGGCTTATTTTACGAGCTACCACACCCCGGTGGTCATCACACGATGCAGCAATAACTTTGGCCCATACCAGTTTCCGGAAAAGTTGATTCCACTGGTGATAACTAACGCTCTGGAAGACCGGCCGGTGCCGGTTTACGGCGATGGGCTTAACGTTAGGGATTGGATATTCGTGCTTGACCACTGCCGGGCTCTTGATACCGTTCTCCAGAATGGCAAGATTGGTGAGATATACAATATCGGCACCGGGGATGAGAAGACTAATCTAAAGCTTGTCCGCCACTTGCTGCGGCTCGTCCATAAACCGGAAAGCCTGATACAGTTCGTTAGCGACCGCCCGGGTCACGACCGCCGCTATGCCATCGATACTACGAAAATAACCAGAGAATTGGGCTGGAAGCCGGTCTATTCCTTCGAGGAGGCACTGGCTTCAACCGTCGAATGGTATTTGAAGAACGAGGCGTGGTGGCGGCAGATAAAAAGCGGCGACTACGCAAAGTACTACGAAAGGATGTACCTTCAGAGATGAGGGTAATGGTTACCGGTGCCAACGGCCAACTCGGGACTGACCTGTGCCTGGCACTCCGTGATTTTAAGGTCATCGGGCTGACGCATGCCGAAGCCGATATCACCGACTTGACATCCTTCATCAACATCTGCCGAAAATATCGTCCGTCGGTTATCATCAACACCGCGGCCTTTGTCAGGGTTGATGACTGTGAGGATGAGGTCGACCGCGCCTTTCTGGTCAATGCCCTCGGCGCGCGCAACGTTGCGGTGGCAGCCCAGGAACTCGGTGCCAAGCTCATTCATATCAGCACCGATTATGTCTTCGGCGGCGAGTCAACGCTACACCACGTCCCGTATACCGAGTTTGATTCCCCGATGCCAGCTAGCGTCTACGGGCGGTCAAAGCTGGCCGGAGAAGATATGGTGCGGCATCACTGCCACCGGCATTTTATCGTCAGGTCTTCAGGGCTCTTCGGTGTGGCTGGCTCCAGCGGCAAAGGCGGCAATTTCATCGAGACTATACTCCGGCTCGGCAAAGAGCGTGATGAGCTTAAGGTAGTCAATGACCAGGTGCTATCGCCTACCTATACCGGAGACCTGGCGGCAAAGATAGCGCAACTGATAACCACGGAGTACTACGGCATATTCCATATCACCAATAGAGGTGCCTGCTCCTGGTACGAGTTCACCAGAGAGATATTACGGCTCGCAGGGTTAAAAACCAGGGTCGTTCCCATCACCTCCGACCAGTACCCGCAGAAGGCACGGCGACCTAGTTATTCCGTTTTGGATAACTATCACCTCAGGCTACTGAAAATGGATGACATGAGGGCCTGGCAAGAAGCACTGGCCGATTACATGAGGGAAAAGGGGTACCTCACTTAGCTATAATTTCCTCATATATCCTGATGATACCGTCAATCGCGTTTTCAATGTAGAACCTGGCGACGAAGTCCTTTCTGGCCTTGCGGCCCATTTCTGTCCTTATATCCTCATTTTCTATCAGGAGACATAACTTCTGTAGCCACTCCTCCTTCGAACCCGCTAAAAAACCATTGCTACCGTCATAAATGCATTTACTGTAGCTATCGGTTCTCGAGGCTATGGTAGGTACCCCTACAAGAGCGGCCTCAAAAATCTTCAGCTCGCTTTTCCCTTCGCTAAAGGGGGTGCCCTGTTCCAGCGGGGCAATATTAACATCCATTTTTGCCAGATACCTTAGCAACTCCAGGTATGGCATAAGTGGCTTCTGTATTACCCTGCCGCCAGACTTCATTAGTTCACGGGGCAGCCGTACCGTGCCGACGATATGTAGCTCGGTATGTTTGTATTTTTTTAATATTTCTTCAAGTGCCCCGGCTACCTCTAAAAAATCGCGGTCGTGGGTGCTGGTTCCGCTGAAATAGCCTATCCTTATTTTGTTATCCCTGTTGCCGGCCTCTTTGCGGATGGCCTCGGCAAGCTCATACTGCGCCTTATTGATGGTATTTGGGACAACAAAACATGGTTTCCCGAGCCGGCGGGCTATCCCGGCGAGAAATTCCGTCGTACAAGTAACAAAACCGCATTTCTCCAAAACCTGCCGGTATTTTCTAACATCGCTCATATACTCCTTCTTTAACACATCGGGCAGATGCTTGAAAGCATCAATATAGCTGACGTATTGAGTATCAAAAACAAGGTCATCGACATCAAAAACAACGGCAATGCCTGATGAGCGCAACCGGCTGATAATTGCATCCGTTTGGGGGGACATCTTCGCTCTGAAAATGACGACGAGGTTGGAGTCCATAACCTGTTCCAAATTATCGACGTTTGCTTTATAGAAGACACAGCCGCCTACTCCCCTGCTTTGCAGGCCTTCCACAATGTTGTAGACTCTGTAGCGTTTGGATTCACCTCGGGGTAAACCCACCAAGAACGAGACCTTTTTTATATTGCTTGCCTTGGAAATAGAAGACCGATAAGATTGGGGTGGGTAGAGTTCCACCTTTCTTCGGCTGGTCAATGTGATTTTTAGTTCAGTAAATACTCTCTGTATGGTTCGTACCAAACCGTGCCTTCTAAAATAAGCGATAGTCTTATATAAAGGGTTCCTTAATAAGGTTATTTTCTCGTTGAGATTCATCTTTTTAGCTCCATGGCGGTTCTATTATAATTCTTCTATACCCTTAAAGTCATGCTCTTTACTCATATAGAGACTCTAAGAGCAACTGACCTATTTTTTAGAGAGTAGATCACCGATTTAACTATTGGATCAGGTGGGCTATACCCGATGTCATAATGCAGTCGGATGTGATAATAGTACATTCTCCACTATTCAATCTTTGCTCAGTGCCCTTACCGCTCTCTTGATGTTGATTACTGCGGCTATTAGCCAGAGCTGTATTTGTACTTTCCATCTCCCCATAAACCGGGTGCGCCAAGACGTTAAAATGTACTTCTTGGGAAGGCTCATAAAGAATTGACCAGCGTGCACAGTCATGATACAATTCTGAAGCATAGAGGCTAGGTTAAAATGAAGAAGGCTTTGATCACCGGCATAACGGGACAGGATGGCGCCTATTTAGCCAAATTCCTCCTAAACAAGGGCTATGAGATATGCGGCACATACCGAAGGCTATCTACGCCAAACTTTTGGCGGCTACAGCATTTAGACATCTTTCACCAAGTTAATTTAATTCCCGCTGATTTGGTCGATGCGGCTTCTCTTGTCGAGGCAATCAGGATTTCTGAGCCGGATGAAATATATCATCTGGCAGCACAGAGTTTTGTCGGCGCTTCTTTTGAGCAGCCAATAGGGACTGGAGAAATAACTGGTTTGGGGGTTACCAGAATCCTAGAGGCGATGAGACAGCTGAATCCAAAGATAAAGTTCTACCAGGCTTCAACAAGCGAGTTGTATGGCGAAACCAAGTCGGCACCTCAGTTGGAAGACACGCCATTCTGTCCCCGAAGTCCTTACTCGGCAGCTAAATTATATGGATATTGGATAACCAGGATGTATCGGGAGGCTTACGGCATTTTTGCCTGTAACGGCATTTTGTTTAATCACGAATCTCCCTTACGAGGCTTGGAATTTGTCACCAGGAAGATTTCCAATGGCGTCGCCAAAATCGCGCTAGGTATCGCTAAGGAATTAAAGCTGGGCAATCTGGAAGCAAAAAGAGATTGGGGCTATGCCCCAGAATACGTTGAGTCTATGTGGCTAATGCTACAGCAAAATGAGCCTGACGATTATGTGATCGCCACCAATGAAATGCACTCAGTTAACGAATTCGTCGAGGCAGCATTTGGCATGCTTAATCTCGACTGTCAAAAATACCTGAAAACTGACCGGAGATTTTTCCGTCCTCTGGATGTTAATATGCTAAAGGGGGACTACTCAAAGGCAAAACAGAAGTTGGGATGGGAACCAAAGGTAAAATTCGATGGGCTGGTTGAAATAATGGTAAAAAGTGACTTGGATAGGTGGAAAGCCTGGCTAAATGGTGAGAGATTTCCCTGGGATGCCCCCAATTACCCGGATGAAGCGCGTATTCTAACGAAAGCACTCCGAGCCTAGGTGCGAGAAAGTCGGGAAAGGTTGCAGGAAGGAAGGGTGAGCGATACACGTCAAAACAATTGAAAAGTGCCGCATATGTGGCAGTACTGATTTAGTACCAATTTTAGACCTTGGTGTTCAGGCACTATCTGGCAGATTCCCGTCTGGCGATGAACCCGACCCACCAAGGGCGCCGTTGGAATTAGTAAAATGTAATGATGCCAGGAGTCCCAGTTCCTGCGGCCTTCTCCAGCTGAAACATTCTGTCTCTTCAGAAGAGATGTATTTGCATGATTATGGTTACCGGTCTGGAATAAATCAGACAATGAGGACCCATCTTCAAGGCATCGTGCGGCGTGTTCAGGAAATAGTAGACTTACAGGCTGGAGATGTGGTTCTTGATATTGGCAGTAATGATGCTACTTTACTCAAACAATATGAAATACCAGGATTACAAAGAATTGGAATTGACCCGACCGGTAAACAATTTGCCCAATACTATACGGCTGATATCAACCTGGTCAGTGACTATTTTACCGCTGCCAATTATTCAAAGGTTTTCCCAGATACTTCAGCCAAGGTGATTACGTCGATTGCCCTGTTTTATGATTTGGAAACGCCGACCAATTTTGTGGCCGACGTCAAGAAAATTCTCCATCCCGATGGCATTTGGGTATTAGAGCAGAGCTATATGCCGACAATGCTGGCCATGAATTCATTTGATACCATATGCCACGAACATTTAGAGTATTACTCGCTTAAGCAAATAGATTGGATGTTAAGCAAGAATGATTTGAGGATATTCGATGTTGAGTTTAATGACATAAACGGTGGCAGCTTTAGAATTTATGCCTGTCACCATGACTCCGCCTATAAATCAAATCAGCTAAAGATTGATTCGGTCTTTCTCAATGAGGAGAAATTAAGACTTGACTCTGAACTGCCCTATAAACAGTTCAAGGAGAGGGTGTTTCGTATTAAGGATGAGTTGCATGACTTTTTAGCCCTCGAAAAAGGTAAGAGGAAGTCAATATTTATATACGGTGCCTCAACCAAGGGCAACGTCCTCCTGCAATTTTGCAATATAAGTCATGCCCTGGTAACTGCTGCTGCTGATAGGAATCCAGAGAAGTGGGGGCGCCGAACACCTATTACTAATATTCCGATAATCTCAGAAGAAGAAGCCAGGAAGGCTAAGCCAGATTATTTTCTGGTTCTCCCCTGGCATTTCAAGGAAGAGTTTATTGAAAGAGAAGCAGGTTTTCTTGCATCGGGTGGAAAGTTTATATTTCCATTGCCTAAGATTGATATCGTAGGAAAGTAGAACGATTATACATGTCATCATTTGAGATAGTAGAGCTTAACGAAGCCCATTATGATAAATGTGCATCATTGCACTTCGAACTATTAAAGGAAGGTTATTTATATCTTTTAGGCATATCCTTTTTGAAAGGATTGTATAAAAGGTTATTAACATCCAAAGATGTTTATGGTTACGTAGCCAAGGTAAATGGGGAAGTTGTAGGCGTAATTGTAATAACCAAAAATGTTAACAACTTAATCAGGAGACATGTGCTTAAAGACCCAATATTTTTTTCTTTTCACATTGTTAAATTTGTAATCTTAAATTTTAAATATGCTAGACAGTTTATACAATATTCTAGGTATGGAAAGGATATTCCTGGACTCTATCACGATATATTATTCTTTGGAGCAGTGGGATCATACGGTGGTGTAGGTTCGCAGCTTCTCCAGAAGGTGGTTCAAAATAATCCTCACGTTTTAACTGTAACTACTACTGTAAATAACTCAAAAGCTATACACGTCTATCAGAAATACGGATTTAAGGCTGATAAAAAAATCAAATTTCATAAGATGGATTGTCTAAGACTCATTAGATATCCCGATAATAAATAGGGGACTTTCACTATGAAACAAAATATTATACCCTGGGGAAAGCCCTGCTTCGGTGGCAAAGAGAGAGACTACGTGCTTAGGGCTCTGGACTCAACCTGGATTTCCGGCGGGGAATTTGTCGATAAACTTGAGGCTGATTTTGCCCGGATAATCGGGCGGCGGTTTTCGGTATCCACCTCTAACGGAACGACGGCCCTACACCTGGCGTTGCTGGCAGCCGACCTGGGCCCCGGCGACGAGGTTATCGTGCCCGGGTTTACTTTTGTGGCGCCGGCCAATATGGTGCTGCAGACCGGGGCGAAACCGGTCTTTGCGGATATCGATAAAGACACCTGGTGCATCGATGGCCGCTCGATAGAAAAGTGCCTGACTAAAAAATCCAGGGCTATTATCGCCGTGCATATCTATGGCAATATTTGCGATATGAATAAAATAATGGAAATCGCGCGCGACCGCAAACTTATCGTTATCGAGGACGTGGCTGAAGCCGCTTTTTCCAAATACAAAGGACAATACGCCGGCGACATCGGTGATATAGGCTGTTTCAGCTTCCAGGCGACCAAGACTATGACCACCGGCGAAGGCGGTATTGTTCTTACGGATAATCCGGAATTCATCAAAGAAATGAGAGTTCTACGCGACCACGGCATGCGGCAGAAAAAACGCTACTGGCACGACCGCGTGGGCTTTAACTACCGTCTCACCAACCTGCAGGCCGCCCTGGGGTGCGCCCAACTGGAGATGCTGGATAACATCATCAAGCAAAAAGCGAGAATTTACCGGGAATACAAAACCAGACTATCAGCCGTGCCGGGCATCAAGTTACAATACGTCCCCGCCGATGTTTCGCCCGTTATGTGGACGGTTGCCCTGCAAATCGACCCGGCTTATTTCTCCGGCGATAGGGATTTTGTTATGCAAAAAATGCTCGCCGCTGGCATTGAAACGCGGCCCGGCTTTTATCCCTTTAGCGTCATGCCTATTTACGATTGTCCTAAATTGCCGGTTGCCGAAGAAGTCAGCCGGAATATCATCAGCTTACCCTCTTTTACTTCTATAAAAAACTCGGAAATAGAGTATATCTGTCATAAACTTCTCGATTTAATGGGGTAAATATAATAACTAAAATTGGAGTGAAAAATGGAAATAGAGATTAAATCCAACCTGTAATCTTGTTACTGTAAAGGATGGCCGTGTTGGCATAATCTTTTCCATCTCAATAAAAATGACTAGAAGGTATCAAAGATGGATGTATCTGTAATCCTACCAACGTACAATGAAAGAGAAAATATGATTGAACTGATCGATGCTATTATGGAGCAGCTATTGCCCATGAATATAGACAAGGAAATCATTGTTGTTGACGATAATAGCCCTGACGGCACCGGAAAACTTGTTCAGGACCATTTTGCTGAAAACAAAGAGGTGAAGGCGTTTATTCGTACCGAAGAAAGAGGGTTTGCCACGGCCATTAGATACGGCATAGAAAAATCCTCAGGAAAGATAATTGTGGTAATGGATACCGACTTTAACCATGACCCGAAAATGTTGCCCCGCATGATTAAGTTTTTGGAGTACTACGACATCGTGGTCGGTTCGCGATTTACCAGCGGTGGCGGCATGTATGACAATACTAGATATTTATCCAGCTATTTTTACAACTTCCTTATCAGGATTACTCTACTCACCCGACTTCAGGATAATCTTTCCGGGTTTTTCGCTATCCGCAGGAAATTCCTGTTGCCCCTGGATTTTAACAAGATTTTCTGGGGTTACGGGGACTACTTTTTCCGGCTATTATTCTATGCCGAGAAATCAGGGGCTACTATCCTTGATATTCCGGTTACTTACCAGAAAAGAAAAAACGGAGAGAGGAAGAGGCGCCTTCTCTCGGTTCTGGTTCAGTACTCTATAGCTTTAATTAAGCTGAGATTTTTTAAGTAAAGGAGTCCCATGCCGTATATATTATTATTAATAACGCTAGTCGGGATGGTGGCTTCACAGCTATTGTTGAAAAAGGGTATGCAGATGGTTGGGCAGTTCCCACAAGGCTTCCCGGAAATTGTTCGTTTCTTTTTAAAGGCTTTTTCTAATCCCTATGTGCTCGGCGCTTTAGGGGCGGTCTTCATTGGCGGGTTGGCCTGGATTGCTGCCGTATCCAAATCAGATTTAAGCCGCTCCTATCCGGTCCTGGCTCTTTCTTACGTGCTGGTGGTGCTGCTTTCCATCCTGGTTTTCAAGGAAGAGGTAACGCCCCTGCGCTGGATAGGGGTTATCTTGGTCGGCTTGGGTGTATTTTTGGTGGCGAGGACCTAAAAAGCTGGCGACAGTGTAGAATGATTAACATCGGAGGTATCCAAGCTAGGAGTTCTTACAGGGGATTTGAGACATTACCCTAGATTCCAGCGGGAAACCCTGCATTGTCTTCAAAAATATAATGGCAGCTCTCGATTGGACATTTATAAAAACATAGGCGTTATGAGACCTTCTCTATATCGCCTAGCTTTAACCTTATGCCAAGTACGAACTGGGTCACATCCTATTAAATGTTTATAGTAGCTTGACACTCATGATAACTTTTTGTATGATTTGACCACTAACTTTTTTAGAATTCGGCAAATGTCAATACAGATCGGAATCATATAGTGATATGGGATTTAGCAAGTTAATAAATAAGATGACTATCAACAAGCCAAATTATGTGGACATCATTTTCTATTCCCTTTTCCTCATACTATGCTATTTATGCTTCAACCAGGGGGATATCCTTCATGCGGGAGGAAGTTCTTTTACATACCTGAACGGACATATTAAGGATTTTTATGATGTCAACAAGACCCTCATGGGCGGAGCTGCCTACCTTCCCTCGACTTATATACTTTTTGCTATCTGGAACATACCTATTAAACTACTTGGCATAGTTAGCCAGGCTACAATGAACGTCGGGTACCTTATTTTCTGGTATAAGCTTCTACCAACAATATTCTTAGTTGCCTCAGCTTATTTCCTGTACAAGATTGGTAAAATAATTGGCTTAAGTAAAGGCAATGCAAAGTTAATGACAATAATATGGGTGTCATCGCCCATTCTTATTTTCAGCCAGTTTATATTTGGGCAGTACGACATTTTCACAATATTCTTCGTATTGGCCGGTTTATACTATTATCTCCAAAAAAAGACATTCCTTTTCATATTATTCTTCGGTATCTCATATACATTCAAATATTTCCCCTTATTAATGTTTATCCCGTTAATTCTATTAATAGAAAAAAACCCTCTTAAATTAATAGCATACACATTTATGTCATTAATCCCCGCCGGTATCGAGATATTATTTTACATTGGTTCTCCGGCATTTGTATCAGGGGTATGGGGATCGGATGATTTACTGTTTCGTATTAATCAGGCATCAATAACCATATGGCCCGGCATTGGCATATACCTGTTCCTGCTTATCTGGTTTATTATCTGTGGTATATGTTATTACATTACACAATCGAAAGACAGAAATACTTTTTACGAGAGGTCATTCTATATTTGCCTTGCCGTATGCTGCCCATTATTCACATTGGTCCAATGGTATCCACAGTGGCTTCTTTTTATGACACCATTTGTTGCAATTACAACATTCATGAGTAGAAAAACTAAATTTTTCCTATTATTGGATTTTTTGATGATGATTTCGTTTGTAGGATTTACCGTATGTATTTTTCAAAATAATGTAGACCAGCAAATGCTGACTCTTGGAATATTGGGGAAATTTAACCCTAATCTCACAAATCCAGATATAGTATTCAGAATGGCCCAATTGTTCAGCTTCGGCGTTAAACCAGTTGGTGCACTTAGGGATATATACTTGACTCTATTTTGTGCAATGATGGTATTGAATGTGTATTTCAAATTCCCCGGTAAGAGTAATGTCTGGGAAGGCGATAACAAACTCGTACCAGTGCAAGAATACTGGAACTACGCGCGGCTGCGCTTTTTCGGTGGTATAGCAGTTTTTATCATACCAGCGTTTATAGCTTATTTTGTTACGTTACTTGCTCGTTGAGGTGAACCTCATTGTTAGGATAGGGACTATGAGTCCTGCTTGAACTAGCAGAGTGTCACTTCTATAAAATGGGTCTAATACAATATCACCAGGCCGAAAATAGATCTGTTTCTTGAAATCGTTTATATGAGCATCGAGGTTTTGACCTTGGCATGGCACGGTATAATTGGGTTAAAGTCAACCTAATTTCTGAAAGTATTTGAAGAATAATTATCATTTTCTCTTCAAAACTAATATCATTTCAATTCCATTCTTATACGCGAGTTCAATATCGAATTGAAAATTTATTTCTTTCATCAAAATCGTAGCAATCTCTAGGATTTCAATCTGAGTCCAAGCATGGTAATGGATACTATAATCAATTTGAATAAGTCTGTCTACTCGCCACTCTGCCTCAGTATTATCTTTGATTTTGTCAACATATTTAACCCATTCCTCAAATGCCATTCTTTTTGAATTTGCGCCACCATCTTTATAATCATCAAGTAAATGCCTTGTGGGTGTCACAGGTCTATCACAGTCAAAAGTAAAGCGCTTGTCAGGAATAGCCATATATAATATGCCGTCGCATCTTAAGACTCTTAACATATTAAAGGTTGCTCCTATAGGGTTCTGGCAATGTTCAAGAAAATGATTCGCAATCACGAAATCTTGACTTCCGTCGGATATCGTTTTTAGGCATTCACCGTCATCAATAATATCAACATTTACAATTTCTGTTGGGGCGATTTCAGGGTATCGTTGTCTAAGCTGAGATGTAGAGAACTTATCCACGTATTTGACGATTGTTGATTTTGGTACTTTTAGAGGTAAATTGAGAGCGCCAACTTCTATACCAATACCTTTTATATAGATATGAGCTATAATTTCTCGGTCTAAAACAATTACATTATGGTCATTATTCATTAGTTTGTTCTTTAGATTATTTGAGCCCCAGATTTCTCCCTAATTTTGCATTAGCAACTCTGCCGTTTGCTACGCATTATTTCACGCAGTATTATTATTGATCAGGAAAAAGAGTCCTTTCGACTAAACCGATTTGGTTATACCACGCATATTTTTGTTCAGATTCTATGCGAGCTTTCTCAGCAACTGTTGGAAGAGATTCAATCTCGGTCACCAACGTTGACAACTTGTCATACCATTCGTATGACCTAGCCAGGAAACCATTCTCCTTATCTCGGATAGCCCTGGCATAGGTGAAAATGGGGGATGCCACAGTAACCGTACCGACAATCCCAGCCTCAAAATACTTGAGCTCAGACTTGCAATTCGTAAACTCATTATCTTGGATCGGCACTAGGTTAACTTCTACCTCTCCGACTAAGCGCTGCAAGTTCATAAAGTCATGTAGAGGGAGAAATTCAAGCCGCGACTTATGATTTTGGATCGTGCCTCTTAGTTCCAGGTAGCCGACGACTCTTATTACAATGCGGGGGTTAATCTCTATAAGGCGCTCCAACGCGTCCGATATAATCTCAAAATCTTTGTTGTGCGAGGGTGTTCCGCTGAAATATCCTAAGTGAATTTGTCCGTTCCGCTTAAATTGCCTGGATTTCTTGTATTGGTAGATCCGGTCCGAGATGTCCATCTGTTCTTTGTTGAGGAAATTCGGAATGACTGAAACCGGTTTGTTGGAAAATTCCTGTATGCGAGCTGCAAGATATTCGTTTGTAGTTATAACCTTGTCACAAAGGGTCAACGCCAAACCGAGACGACTAGTATACGCGAACCAGAAGTCCCAGACGTTCGGATGGTTCAGGTCTTGATTTAGGGTATCCAGTATGAGATGAACATAGGCTGTATCAAAAACACGATCGTCAATATCGTAAAATACTGGCTTTCCTCTGTTTCGGGCTTTCGTGATCACCCGGTCTAACTTATCGTTGTAACGCGAGCGACAAACTACCAGCACATCAGCGACGTCAACCACTTTTTCGAGATCGTTGAGTTCATTGCAAGTGAAGTAGGCAGCCGACACATTATTCCCCTTCTCCCGCAATACCTGAATCATGTTGTACACGCGATATCGGAACGTGCTATTATCAGGATTCTCGTAATAATAAGCGACCCGTCGGTTCCCTTTGCCAAGCATTTTGAGCCTCTCTTGGAACGAGGAGACCCACGGGTCAGCATACTTCATCGGCGATACATTAATTAGATACATCAGACGGCTACCACTTCAATTTATTTAGTATACCATTGAAAGAAATGGTCCAGTCTCGTAAAATTCGATTTTTGTTGTAATTCCTAATTCTTTTATGATAGTTGGTAGCCAGTTTGACCCCATTTTCGATACCGTGAACAAGGCTATCAACATCCAACTGACAGCAGAGTATGTTCCTAGAGTAATTATTAAGACTGTGTTTATTGCTATACCGGGCAGTTACCGCCACCGCCCCACTGGCTGCCAGGTCCAGGGGGGGATAGCTGGGGTGGGGAGAGTACATCAAACAAAGCCCGAGGTCCATTTTCCGGACTAAAGCAGCGTAATCTGACCAGTTTAGGTTCTGACAGAAATGTGGGTTGTAGCCATCCCTAATACACAATGGCGGAATATTGTTGCCGACAAAGTAGATGTTCCATTCATCTGGATTAAGTACTCCTGTTGTGGCGGCTATCTTGATTACCTCCAGTCCCAGATAGAAGAGGTTCCTTAAGTTATTAGGACGTGCATAATAAAAGAAGTTTTTCTTTCCTTTTGGCTCCCGGTGATCGTAGTAAAAGAGCTTTTGAGACCACGATGGTTCAAACCACAGCCCGTGTTCACGAATATTTTCGAAGCCCTGAGAAACAAAATAGTCATAAAGCAACTTCGTATTGATAATAAATTGTAATCCCGGGCTACTTAGGATTTGCGTGCTGCGAATATGGTCATCCCCGAAGGGATAAAACGTTCTTTCATCTTCTTGCAATAAGTAAATGACTCTTTTCTCACCGAGTACGTCTTTCACACTCTTTGTAGTCCACCATGATGTCGTCAGGAAAACATCCCCATCTCCCACGGGGACTTCGGCCATTGAATCATTGTAATCAACGTACAAGAATTCAACATTTCTGAAAAATGGAATGCCATTGGCCTGCAAGATAAGCGAAAAATTCCTTTTTTCAGCCTTTCCAGTTCGCGTAATGATACGCAAATCACATTCCCAACTATCAGCGAGAAGGGCGGATAGTATGATGGCCGTAGCGACACCGCCAAATAGGCTCTCGCTATTGATACTATCTGTCACCATATTAAGACGCCGTTCTGTGCGTGGAATAGTGAAGACGTGAATCGGACGTAACGTTACAAATCGCTCATGAAGGACGCCTTCCACATCCGGAGGGCTTTGAGCAGAAGTACTCACCTGTTCGAAGCTATCTGGATTGTAATTCCGCAGTCTGCTGTCGATCTTTCTTTCAAGTGTCAACGCATTCATCCTTCTCAAATAACGGAGAAATTTTTTCAGGTTTGCCGCGTTCAGGTTTCGCACAAACAGTTTTGGCTCCTTTACAAACTTAAGCGCTAAATTCACAAGCAGCCTTCTTCGTGTTCCCAAGGGCAAGAGTTTGCTCACCGCTGTCCGTAATGCGTTAATCTAAAAACTCCCTCGGCTTTTATTCGAAGCCATTTTCATGAACTTGTCTCGAGCATATTCTATCTCTGTTCTTTATCAGAATCAACCATTTTAGGTGAGGTTCCGTAAAAAGTTGGTTATTTTTCGGCCCGCCCAAAAATATTTTACCTAAATGCTGTACCTTATATCTCCGAGTTGTCAAATTGCCTGGGTTAGCCCTTTTTATCGCCTTCGTGATCATATAACCAAGGCGTATCTTTCCAGTCTCCCCTTCGTGGGAGCATTTCTCTTACCGCAGGGATGCGCCTTTGATATTAGCTCAGGCAACGTTGCGTTTAAATCGTATTTTTACTTTAAACCAAAAGCTTCGCCAGCCTTCGTTCAGGACAATTCTGATTGCACTCAGCCCGAGCTCGTAATAATAACGCCTTCGCGTGCCGGTACGCAACACCTTCTCGACCACTTTATGATATCTCCTCCAGAGTTGCATGGCTACCCCGCGCTGCATCTGCTGTATCTGCATGTCGAGGCTATTTATCTGGGAGTCTTTAGTCTGCAGGGTAGAGTTAAGCCCGGCTATCTGGGAGTTTTTAGTCTCTAGGTCAGTGTTAAGCCCGGCTATCTGGGAGTCCTTGGCTTGAAGAACACTGTTAAACTCTAGCGAATGATAATAACTTTGATGCAGCATTGCATATGTAACGGCCTTTTTTAGCTCCTCTGTCGTAGCAGTCAACTCCATCGTTTTCTGAGTTATTATTTCCATTGACCGGCGAGCTTTATCTTGGTCTTTCGTCCACAGGCCTGATATCCTGTTCTGCATGACCGCCCCGCTATAATAACGCAGGCGCTCACTAGTCACAGCCCAAATATGAGCTGGAGAGGAAACAAAGGATAATCTTCTTATCATATCCCAGTCTATGAGTACATCAAGCTTTTCGTCGTATCTGCCAGCCTTCTCAAGAAGTGACCTAGAATGAAGGATGCACTTATGATTGATATAGTTCTGGGTAATGAGCATCCAAGGGTCAACATCTTGTCTGAGCTCAAATTCCCGGCCAATTTCTCGATAATTCTCATCAAGTGAGACTTCGTACCAATCGGTATAAACAAAATCCCTCTTCTGACTGAGCGCTGCTTTTACCAGGACCTCGAAATGAATCGGGTATAGAATGTCGTCGTCATCCAGATATCCGACATATTCTCCCTGGCTATTGGCAATACCTACATTCAGCGCGTGTGACTTCCCTTTGTGTTCGGCCTGGATGTACCTGATTCTCTTGTCTTCAAATTCTTCGATAATATCCCTTATGTCTTCACCGCCGTCATCAACGATTATCAGACTCCAGTTCTGGTATGTCTGGTTTATGATGCTTTTAATAGCTCTGCCGATAGTTCCTCTGCCATTATAGGTAGGCATGAGAATATCGATTGCCGGCCCTTTTGTAACCGCCAATTTTTTCTTTCTAACGAAGAAACTACAGATAAGCCATTTCTTAAAAGGCAGTTCATGCCAGGTAATCTCCTCCTCATATTGACCTAATTCGGTGAGCAGGGTGTCTTTGAAGAACACCCTCAAGTGTCCAACGAAAGGAACGCGTAAGCCATCGAGGACGGAGACTATTATCCTGCCGCCGTTCCTTGCCACCCGTACCGCTTCATTAAGTATCTTCCTTGAGTCTTTAAAATGCTCTAGAACCTCGGGTATGAGGACGCTGTCGAAGGAGTTATCAGGAAAATCCAGGCTGTTGGCATCCATGACCATGAACCGGGCTTTGGCGGCCAGCTTCTCTTTCTTCGCCAGGTCGGTGGCTTGGTTTACCCTCGGCGCGCTGATATCTACGCCGACGATATCAAAGCCAACCTTGGCCACCTCGATGGATAGGTCACCGTTGCCGCAGCCTATCTCCAGCACCTTTTGCCCCTCTATCAGGTGAGAGAGAAGCTTCAAGCGCTGCTCTTTTTGCGCAGGGGTCGTTGGTTCATCCTGAATAATTTTCCCATTTATTCTATCAATAGCGTACTTTCTAGTTTCTTCTAATGTTGACCTATCAAACTCATCAGTCTTAACATCAAGGATTCCATGTCTTACTTCTTTCTCATACAGCTTGTTTTGTTTTACATATTCATATAATGGGCTAACCGGAAAAGCGGTAAACACAACAAATCCCACCCACGCGCATTTTGGCTTAAGTTCTTCAGCCAGTTCAATGGTCTTTTGTATTTCTTCTAGAGTTTCACCTGGAACACCAAGAATCAAGCTTGCCCCTGTCTTGATACCAACCTTTTCACAGAGGTCATAAGCTTTTCTTATTTGCGCATGGTTAATCTGCTTGTTTAACAAATCCAAGACCCGCGGGGAGCCGCTTTCAACCCCGAACCATATTAGTTCGCACCCGGCGTTTTTCATTGCCCTTAATAATTCTTCATCTACGGTATTAACTCGGCTTTCACACTCCCACTTGAAATGAAGACCTCTTTTTACAATTTCGTCGCAGATATCCATAACCCTTTGTTTATTTGCTGTAAAAAGGTCTTCCCGGAAATATATCCCTTGTGCTTCATATTGATTAATCAGTATATCTATTTCGTCTACTACATTCTTCGTGCTTCTGAATCTGTATTTCTTCCCGAAGGCCACATTGTTGCTACAAAAAGCGCAGGAATAAGGACACCCTCGAGAAGTGCCTATGGCGTAGACTGGGTGGACCGATAAAGAGTCATCCCCTCTGTATTTATCCATCGGAAACAAATGCCTTGCCGGAAAAGGTAGCTCATCGAGGTTCTCTATAAGCTCTCGCTTTGGGTTGACTACTATTTTTTCTTGACGCCTAAAGCTTATACCCTTAACATCTTTATAAGATTTCCCTTTGTCTAATTTTTCCCATAGTTCAACGGCAGTTCTTTCACCTTCGCCATACACACATATATCGAAACATTTATATTTAAGCGGATAAGTGGGCAAAGCGTTAGCATGAGCCCCTCCGATGACGACGGTGATTTTTTTATCAATCTGTTTTACTATGGTTGCTATATCTATTGCCCTTTGAAATGAAAGCGTATCAGAGGTTATCCCTACTATTTTTGGTTCTATTTCAGCAATACGCTTTTTGATAGCGTCATCATTTAGCCCCTCAGCACCAACATCAATTACGCTAACATCGTAATCCTTTTCTAAGACTGCCGCGATATATCCCAAACCTATCGGAAAACCACTAGCACCACCAAATTGATAAAATGGTGGCGTATCCGGATTGATTAGTAGTGTTTTAGTTTTCAAACTGATTTTATCATGCAGGATTTCATTCAACTCCACGGAATTCTTGACACAAAGTATATTTATATATGTCTTGATTCCAGGAATTGAGGTTTTTTCTAAAACGTGATTTTTCCAATCTTCAACGTTATTTTCAGCCAGTTTATTAATCTCTCTCTTAGTATCATTTACAAAGTATATTTCAAAGCCAAATTGAAGGATTTTTTCAAGTAGATCCGACGGATTATAACCTGCTTTTCTCAAACACTTCGGGTTAAACTCTACAATCAAACTTATATCCGCAGTATTTCTTAGTAGTTTCTCCATTCCTTCTAGTACGTGGATTTCATGGCCTTCCGTGTCAATCTTAACAATAACGGGCACTTTTGGCGCTTTATTTATTAAGCTATCAAGAGTTGCTGCTTGAACATCCACTACTTTGGAAACTCTTGTTATCGGATTTTCATAGAAACCACAGCAGTCCGATGCCTCTGTTATATTGAACTTTCTGGTTTCGTTTTTATTTGAAAGAGCTAGGTTATGCACCTTAACGTTCTTTAGCTGGTTCAATTCTTTATTTCGTCTAAGTATTTCACTGGTTTCAATAACTGGTTCAAAGGATATAATTTTACATTTCGGATTTTTCGTACCAACAAGAAGCGTATAATAACCATAATGAGCCCCGATATCTATAAAAAGCGTGTCATCCTTAAGGAAGCTCAACAATAAATCCGAAGTGAAGTCCTCATATGGATTTTCACTAAAATAGGAAGCTAATCTAGGGGCAACAAACATTGGAAAGGTACGTTTATCTGGATTTACTACCTGGAGTTTTCCAAGGTCGTATTCGTATTCAAATTCTCCTGAGCTCATGCTTTCCCCACCTTACGGTCAACAGTTCTGCCCACCCCAACATACTTAAAACCTTCAGCCACCAATCTGTCTTTGGGTAGAGCATTGCGTCCGTCAAAAACAACATAGGGCTGGGTCATGGACCGCTTGATTCTCTGCCAATCGGCTTTATTGAATTCCGGCCATTCGGTAGCCAGGATGACGGCGCAAGCCCCTGCTGCTGCCGCATAAATATCAGACGCAAGAACCACGTCGGCTGGTAACATAATTTTGGCACTCTCCATAGCCACCGGGTCATACGCATGCAGCTTTACTCCTTCGGCAATCAGCTGGCGGGCAATGTCCAGAGATGGTGCTTCCGCAGCCTCATTGGTATCTGGCTTGAAGGCAAGACCAAGTAAAGTGATTTTTTTACCTTTGAGAGAACCCAAGAACTGCTTGAGACGGTCAACCACTATAACCCGCTGCCTGGTATTGACTTCGATAACAGCTTTCAATAACTTAAAATCGTAGCCTTTTTCGTCAGACAGAGAAGCCATAGCCTGGAGATCCTTGGGTAGGCATGGACCACCGTAGCCGATGCCGGGCTGAAGATGGGAAGTTCCAATGCGGGGATCGAGGCCTAGCCCCTTCACGACGTCATCTATATTAGCCCCAAGGGCATCGCAAAGGTTAGCGATCTCGTTGATGAACGAGACTTTTGTTGCCAGGAAGGAATTGGCGGCACACTTAATCATCTCCGCCGAGGTGACGTCCGTCACTAACAGTGGAGCTTCTATATCAGAATAGAGATGGCGCATTCCCTCAATCGCATCCTGATTATCACTACCAATGACAATACGGCTGGGATGATACCAGTCATTAACGGCTTGTCCCGTACGCAGAAATTCAGGATTGGCGACGTAGGCAAGCGATGTATCATCAAGGTAGCGTTTCATGATCATCGCTCCCGTTCCTGGGGAAACAGTGCTTTTCACTACCATAATCAACGGGCTGCGTGCCGCCTCTCGTACCTGGGACACAACGGCGTAAAGGTTGGAGAGGTCGGCTTTCCCATCCGATGATGTCGGCGTATTAACAGTTATCATAGCCACGTCGGCCTTAAACGAGACAGGGAAATTTGGAACAAAGGTCAATCTGCCCGAGTCCAGCCCCTCCCGAAGCATCTCCTGAATACCCTTCTCGTAAATCAGGTTGCCAGGGTGATTCAGGAAGTTGAGCTTGGCTTGGTCGATTTCGACTCCGGTCACGCGATGGCCCGAGTTTGCTAAGCAGCAGGCTGCCACAAGACCAATATGGCCAATGCCGATAACTATGATATCCATCCCAATAACCCAATTTAAGCTAAAATATAAGGAATATCTAACCTCTAAGTGGAATTATACGTAAACAAAGTTACCATAATTTCGTATCACTGTCAATTTATGTACAAACTATCTCCCTCGGTTCTAAAAATTTTTTGCTTGCATTTACCCCTGACATGTGTTACGCTTTGTAGCAAAAGTAAAACAACGTTACAGACGTAAAACGTATAGAACTAACAATGAGCGAGAGTAGGTTCTCATCGCGCTGGCTGATAGTAATTCTGCTGCTCGTCATCTTTGGAGTAGCGCTTTACATCCGCGTCGCTCCAATTTATAACAATATTTTCGTTGGTGATAATGTAAAATACGCTTCTAATGATGCCTATTACTTTTTGCGCCAGGCTGACAATCTCGTACATCATTTCCCTCATTTCTCTTCCTTTGATCCATATTTGAATTATCCTTATGGCTTGCAAACAGGCTCGATGAACTTTTTTGTTTATCTCCTCGGTGGCATCGCCTGGCTTTTTGGGTTGGGTTCACCGAGTACTCATCTATTGGATGTCATCAGCGCTTACTTGCCGGCATTTTTTGGGGCGCTGACTGTAATCCCTCTATATTTTATCGGCAGGGCTTTGTTCAATCGGGGAGTTGGCATCATAGCCGCGGCTTTAATCGCTATTCTACCCGGGGAGTTACTGGGTAGAACACTTCTCGGCTTAACCGACAGGGATTCCCTTGAAATCCTGTTAACCACTTTGACGATGATGTTTATTATTCTGGCTGTGAAAAGCGCCCGGGAGAAACAACCGACCTTCCGGCGTCTTAATCGGCAGAATTTACCCGTTTACACTAAACCTATTATCTACAGTCTGCTATCCGGCATCTTTCTTGGGCTTAGCATCCTTACCTGGAGGGGTTCTTTCCTCTTTGTGATAGTATTCCTTGCCTTGTTCGTCATCCAGTCCATCTTTGATTATGCGGAAGACGAGTCCTTTGGTTACATTAGCTTCGCCGGTATCATAACTTTTCTCACGGCGCTCTTGATAGTTGGGGTAGTATCCCGCAGCCAGATATACTCGGGCGCTCTTGCTATTTCTCTTTTCATACCACTGGCTTTATCGGGACTATCATGGCTATTGCGACGCTGGAAGGCAAAGTCCTTTTCTTACTTTTTAACAGTCGTCGGCATTGGCGCGATTTGTATCGGTATTTTTTATGCCGCCAGTCCTTCTCTTTTCAGGTCCGTATTAGACCAATTTAGTGTTTTTGTTCCGTCCCGAGCCACGCTCACGACTACCGAGATGGGGTCTATCCTCTTTCCGGGCGGCTTGTTCACGCTTACCGTTATTTGGAATAACTATACCACCAGCGTTTTCCTTAGTCTTATCGCTTTGATTGTGCTTATCTATCTCTATTTCCGGCGAAGCAGGGCTGAAGATTTGTTTATCCTTGTGTGGGGCATGATAATGCTCTGGGCTACTCTGGATATACGACGTATCGCTCCTTTCTTTGCTGTCACTGTCGCTCTGCTGACCGGCTACCTGTCTGTTATTCTCTATTACGTTTTCCAATTTGCACTCAACTATGTGACAGGTAGAAGTAATAATGACGTATCGTCACGACTTTTAGAATTTCTTAGCTTAAAAGGGCAGGCTGCGGCTAAGCCTTTAGTTGAGGCGTCCCCACAGGTCGATTACTATAACACGCTTGGCGTTCCTAGAGATGCAACTCGTAAACAGATAAAGAAAGCTCACGCAAGGTTGGTCTTTAAGTATCAAACTAGCGGCAGTTTAACCGATGAAAGTAGAGAGAGGCTAAGGCAAATAGACCGAGCCTATTCCATACTTGTCGATTTCCAAAAGCGGGCTGCCTATGACGGTTCGGAGTATGACGCGGCGGCACAAGAGAAAAGCAAGCCCAGAACATCCAAGAGAGGCGAATTCCGGTTAGCCAATGGGGTAAATATTGCTATCGCCGGGCTAGCTATTTTCTTTCTTGTCCTTTTCCCTAACTTTAAACCAGCTGCCGGTACTATCGAGCAGACAAAGACATTTATCCCCAATGATGCCTGGCTTAGTTCCATGGTCTGGTTAAAGGATAACACGCCGGAGCCTTTCGGCGATGCTAACTTTTACTACGACTTGTGTCAAACACCTTTCAACTATCCAGAAACCGCTTATGGAGTCACCGCATGGTGGGACTTCGGCTATTGGATACTAAGGATTGGTCACCGCATTCCTAATTGCGACCCCGGCGCGGGCGCCCGAGAATCAGTAGCACGTTTATTGATATCCCAGAATGAAACCGCAGCTAATGAACTAGCTAACATCCTAAACTCTAAATATGTCATTGTTGACGATGCCACAGTTACCGAGATGGTTTATGCGATAACGACCTATGCCGGCACCACCAGTGAGCAGTTTTTTGATATGTACTTTATACTTGGCAACGATGGCAAGCTAAGACCGGTTGTTTACTATTACCCCCAATATTATCAATCTCTGGCTGTCAGACTTTATATTTTTAATGGGAACGAGATAGTTCCTGATAGCATCGATGTTATCTCTTATGTAGAGAAGGTGAACAATGATGGGACACGCTATAAACAGGTAACAGGCGATAAGACCTTCAACAGCTATAAAGAGGCGACTGATTATCTCGCCAAGCAGACTACAGGCAATTACAGGATAGTCAATGCGAGTCCTTTTGTGAGCTCTGTACCACTAGAACGGCTCGAGCATTATAAGCTCGTATATTCATCCAATCAGTCTTCATTGGTCTACTTAGAGAAAAACGTGCCGGCGTTGAAAATTTTCGAACGCATCGATTAATGACTACTCATGTTCTAGAAGGAATGACCTCGCTATTCACTGCACAGTCGTTTGACAGGACTAAAGCCGAAATCTATACTGTTACCCAGAGATAGCCTATAGAAGCGATGATCATTATGTTGGTGTTTGGCGACTGAACATGGCAGCATTTATCCACATTGTAAAGATTATCTGGCTGCGCCGTTCGCTAATAGTTGAACTTGTTAAGCGTGAGGTGAAGCTGCGTTACCGTGGAACATGGCTTGGTTTTTTGTGGAGTCTGCTTAACCCCCTCATCATGACGGTAGTTTATACCTTGGTCTTTGTCTACTTCTTCCGCGTAAGCACTCCTAATTACTCTGTTTTCCTGTTTTGCGCGCTGCTGCCCTGGAACTGGTTTAGTGAAGCGATAATGTCAGGAACGGATTGCTTTGTAGGGCGTTCCGGGTTCGTACGTGATGCTATTTTCCCCACCGCAATTCTACCCGTTTCTTTAATAGGATCAAGCATGATGAACTATGTGTTTTCCCTGCCTATCCTGCTGATAGCGTTGCTTGCATTCAGAGTTCCATTTGGCTGGAGTCTGCTTACCTTACCCTTGATTATGGCAGTGCAATTTTTATTTACGCTGGGTATTGTTTTCATCCTGGGGACGTTTAACGTTTTCTTTCGTGATTTGCGTTACATCGTCCAAAATCTTATGATGGCCCTCTTTTTCTTGACACCAATTATGTATGATATTAACACTATCCCAGAGAATTTCCGGATTCTCCTAAAGTTAAACCCAATGGAACACTTAGTTAATGACTACCGGAGCATTTTCTACTACAACAACTGGCCCGACTGGGGGGATACCGGGATAGTCGTTGCTATCAGTCTTGTATTTATCGTTCTGGGTATATGGGCTTTTGAAACGCATAGGGAGAGTTTTGCTGAATACCTATGAAAGACGCTATTGTACTGGAACATGTAAGTAAGAATTTCAAGCGCTTCGCCGTATCGGGGCAAACCACGCTCAAAGACGCAATATTAAGAGGGAAGATCTTCCAGATGGGACGTTCTGCTGGGTATGTAGAAGCACTAAAGGACATCTCCTTTTCTGTGCCGGAAGCTACGGTGCTCGGCATTATCGGCCCTAACGGAGCAGGCAAGAGCACACTGCTGCGGATTCTCGCCGGCATTTACCGTCCGACCTCGGGGCAAGTTAATGTTAAGGGGCGTATCTCGGCGTTGCTAAGCCTTGGTCTTGGGTTCCACCCCGAGTTCTCCGGACGAGAAAATATTATCATCAGCGGGCTGGCTTTAGGTTTATCCCGCAAGCAGGTTGCCGATATTTCTGATGATATCATCCAGTTCGCCGAGCTTGAGGAGTTTATCGATGCACCGATGCGTACCTATTCCTCTGGAATGTATATGCGGCTGGCCTTCTCTGTCTCCGTCAACATCAACCCGGATATCCTGCTTCTCGACGAAGTGCTAGCTGTCGGCGATGCCAGTTTTGCCCAAAAAAGCCGGGCGCGTATGGAAGAGTTCAAGAATAGCGGCAAAACCATCGTTCTGGCAACGCATGACCTCGCCACAGTGGAGAACTGGTGCCAGCAGGCAATCTTTTTATACGGTGGTCAGATATGCGGCTTTGGCAAACCCAAGGAGGTTGTCGCCAAGTACCGGGAAATAGCGCTCGGCGGACCTCATTAAGAGGCATATTATATTTAGGGTGGAGTGGGATGCAGGATGAAAATTCTGTATAGCGTCACAGGTGCTGTCTTCGGGGGAGCTGTCGCTCATGTGCTTAGCCTGATGCGAGCCGATGTCAAAGCCGGACATTCTGTAGGTCTGGTTGCCGCCCCCGAGCCACGCCTGATGTCGGAAGCCAAGGATATCGGTGTCCATGTCTTTCCCAACCCCTATTTTGTCCACGGGGTACAGCCACTCCAAGACATCCGGGCACTGTGGCCAGTGTTCCGGGGCGTTCAGAAATTCAAGCCGGATATTATCTCGGCGCACTCAACCAAGGCGGGATATGCCGCCCGCTTCGCCGGCGCGATTCTAAGAAAGAAAGTAGTTTTTACCGCTCACGGCTGGCCTTTTACCGAGGGACGAGGTGCATGGCAGAGGTGCCTCTTAGCTCTGGTGGAACGGTTGGCTTCTATGGCGACGGTAACTATCATTTGCGTTTCTGCCTATGACCAAGAATTAGCCCTGAAATTCAAGGTAGCCTCGCTCGAGAAGCTGGTGCTGATTCATAACGGGGTGGACCCTGCCCCCCTGCTCAACGCCAGGGGCGAACAGGTACGCCGGGAATTCGGATTGGGAAAGGTGCCGGTACTCGTTATGGTAGGGCGACTTACCCAGCAGAAGGACCCCCTAACACTGCTGGAGGCCTGCCGACTGCTTGAGACAAACTTCAGGTTAATGATGGTCGGGGATGGCGAACTGCGCGATAAAGTGGAGGAATTCGTCGCCCGAAACAATCTACGTGACAAGGTCACTTTTACCGGAGAGAGAAATGATATCCCCGAGATTCTGGCCGCCAGCGATATTCTGATACTTGACTCCCGCTGGGAGGGACTTCCCTTGATCATTATTGAGGCCGAGATAGCCGGGCTGCCCGTGGTGGCCTCGGGGGTTGGCGGCGTGCCGGAGCTGATTGAGGACGGTGTTACCGGTTTTATTGTCCCGCCGAGAAATCCGCAGGCACTGGCGAATGTAATACAGAAGCTCCTTGGTGATGCGAATCTGCGCCACCGGGTCGGGTCGGTCGCCCGTGAGAAGGCCCTCCGTGAGTTCACTTTTCAACGTATGTTGACAAAGACCCAACAGTTATATAAGGATATTCTCAAGAATAAAGCCTGATTTGGTACTAAACCGAAAGGTTTAATAAGTATCTATTATTCGGTGTTGAATTAACCAGGAGATGAGGTGTAGAAAAGATAATGATTTGGGTATCATTCGTGTGTGCGCTGGCGGTAAGTTATTTCAGCTTTCCTTTGATAATCCCACGGTTGGCTAGGGCTGGCATCACTGGAAAAGACCTGAATAAACCAGGACAGCCCGAAATCGCGAATATCGGCGGGCTGGTTACTGTGGCCGGTTTTAGCGCAGGAATTCTCCTTATAATTGCTCTAATAACTTTTACGGATTTATTCAACTTCATTAATCTTCAATATTTGCTGGCGGCATTATCCACCGTGCTCACTGCCGTGTTGATTGGTATTGTTGATGACTTCGTCTCCCTTAGGCAATGGTTTAAGGCGCTAACACCTATATTCAGCGCCCTGCCCCTTATAGCCGTAAAGGCAGGCGATACCACCTTGGGTATCCCCTTTTTTGGTCAGATTGACCTCGGCATTATCTACACCCTGGTTCTCGTGCCTATCGGCGTTACCATAGCCGCAAACGGAGTTAATATGCTGGCTGGATTCAACGGACTGGAAACAGGGATGGGCCTGGTAGGCATGGCAGCTTTGGCGGTTATCGCCGGCTTCCTCGGTGAGAACACCGCTCTTACTATTTTACTGGCGGCTATGGGCGCCCTTTTAGCCACGCTCCGCTTTAACTGGTACCCTGCCAAGATATTTATCGGGGACGCCGGTACCTTCAGCATCGGAGCGATGATGGCCACGGCGGTTATCATCGGCAATTTTGAGCTGGCTGGGGTAATCATCATGATTCCCTATGCTGTAGACTTCTTCATCAAGGCGGCCAATCGTTTCCCGAGTCATGGCTGGGAGGGAATATACCGAGACGGTAAGCTATATTGTCCCGAGTCGAGAGTTAAGGGGCTGGCGCAGCTAGTAATGAAGCTGACAGGAGGCGTTAGCGAGAGGAACCTAACGCTGATTTTAATCGGTATTGAAGTAATTTTCGCAGCTATCGCTATTTGGCTTTTCCATTAATATTTTACCTACAGCGTGTCAGGGGGAGCTCTTAAATCTCCGGTCAAATTTCTTCAATGTCAGCCAGGCACAGAATGTGGCGATAACCGCGATTAAAATACTCGCCACGACATCAATTGGATAATGTAAATGTGCCGCTATTCTGGCAACACCTACCAGTATTCCCAAAACCCCCAGTAAAATGCCCAGCTTACGCCGGTAAACGAAGATTACTGCCGCGGTAACCGTGGCTGCTAAAGTGTGGTCGGAAGGAAAGCCGTTATCCGGCAAGTGGGGAATCAGCGGCTGAATATTCTCGACGACAAAGGGTCGAGTGTCGTAATATAACATTCCCGCGATATACGCTATCAGAAAAGCGAGCCCGAACGAGAGAATTACCAGCTTGATAATGCTCCACCGTACTGTTTTTTCGGAGAAGATAGTTGCCACGACAGCTATCAGCCCCACAACAATAATAAGATACTGGCCAGCAATGGTGATTAATTCGGTCATAACCGCTATGTCGCCTGGTGTTTGTAGAATTGTTTTATCTGCTCAACGACAAATTCGATTTGTCTATTTTCAATCTCAGGGTACATTGGCAGAGAAAGGACGTCCTTCGCGATTCTTTCACTCGCCGGGAAATCACCGGCTTTATAGCCTAGTGTCCGGTAGACTTCCTGCAAGTGCAGCGGCAGGGGATAGTAAATGGCGGTACCGATGCCCTGGGAATCAAGGTGTTTCTGCAAATCGTCCCGGCCGGGAGCGCGGATAGTATAGTAGTTGAACACGTGGTCGCAATGAGGGGCGACCCCTGGCACACTGATGCCCGCCAGTCCACCGAGCAGCTTAGCGTAAAGCTTCGCCTTCTGCTGCCGCTGCTCTATCCATTTATTTATATACTTCAGCTTAACTCGGAGTACGGCTGCCTGAAGAGAATCGAGCCGGCTGTTGAAACCATGGAGGAGAACGAAATATTTATCTTTGCCGCCGTGGTTCCGGAGCATTTCCGCTTTTTCGGTGATTTTTTCATCGTTAGTTACTATCATGCCTCCGTCCCCATAAGCACCGAGCATCTTGCTCGGGAAGAAACTTAGGCAGCCGGCATCGCCGAACGAACCGATTTTCCTACCCCGATATGCGGCACCAAAGGCTTGAGCGCAATCCTCGATGACTTTAAGATTATACTTCCGGGCCAGGCGCAGGATATCGTCCATGTTCGCCGGTTGGCCATAGAGATGCACCGGCAGGATGGCTTTAGTCTTCTTGGTGATTTTTTTCTCAATCTTTGCTGTATCAATGTTAAATGTCTGTGAGTCGATATCAACGAATACCGGCACTGCACCGCAGCGACTAATCGTTTCCGAGGTAGCAACGAAGGTAAAGGGGGTGGTGATTACCTCATCACCTGACGTTATACCACACGACAGCATCGAGATAAGGAGGGCATCGGTTCCGGAGGCGACACCAATGGCGTATTTCACCCCCAGATAAGCAGCGATATCCTTTTCCAGCGCTTTGACCTCCGGGCCAAGGATGAATTGCGTACCTTCTACCGTTTGTTTTATGGCCTGGTCAATTTCATCTTTAAGAGCCAGATGTTGCGCCTTCAAGTCAGTCAATGGTATCTTCATCGGTCTCCTAATCCACAGCAGTGCATTGCTCTTTCTCAACCTTATAGCGCTTGCCGCACTCGGTACAGGTCATGATGCCCTTACCTTGAAGCTTAACCCCGCATTCACAGACCCAGCCCTGAATACGCGCCGGATTTCCGTAGACCAGGGCATAGTCCGGAAGGTCTTTCGTCACCACCGACCCCGCCCCGATAAAAGCATACCGACCGATAGTATGGCCGCAGACTATTGTTGCGTTGGCGCCGATGGTGGCACCTTTCTTGACGAGCGTTGGCCGGAAATCGTGCTTACGGGATATGTGAGCCCGCGGATTGATAACATTGGTAAAAACACAGGACGGGCCGCAGAAGACATCATCTTCAAGCGTTACGCCTTCATAAACCGAAACGTTGTTTTGAATTTTAACACGGTTTCCTATTTTTACTCCGTTGCCGATATAGGTATTCTGGCCAAGGACGCAGTCCTTACCGATGGTAGCGTCGGGCATAACATGGCAGAAGTGCCATATCTTTGTCCCTTTGCCAATCTGGCACGGCTCATCAATCACGCTGGACTCATGGACATAAAAATCCATAACCTCACCCCCCAATGGGTATCACTTTACCGTCTGCTTCCAGAGAGCGCTGGCAGGATGACAGTATCTCCAGTACCCGGAGTCCATTGCGTCCATCCGTTCTCGGCTTTTTCCTGGCTTTTATCACATTGATGAACTCCTGGCATTCCAGTTTAAGGGGTTCATCATCGGAGACTTTAATCGCTTCCGGTTCGCCAGGATGCGTGATGGGTTTTTTCTCCACCCACTCGATTTCATGCTTGAAAACGACAAGCTTATCTTTAGAGGTATCATTGAACTCGGCCATTTCCCTATCGCCGATGACAACCAGCTTTTGCTCTTTATAGGGGTGCAACCATGAAACAAAAATGTGGGCTTTGGCGCCGCTCCGGAACGACATGTTGGTCAGAGTAATATCGGCAATATCATGATGAAGATAATAGCCGCCGTGGGTGCAAATTTCGAAGGGCATTTCCCCATCCAGGAGGGAGAGAATTACGGAGATATCATGAGGAGCGAAGCTCCAGAGGATATTCTCTTCAGTTCGTATCTTGCCAAAGTTAAGCCGGTTAGAGTAGATATACTGGATTTTACCTAGCTCTCCTTTATTGATAATTTCCTTCAGTTTGACCACAGCAGGGTGGTACTCCAGAAGGTGCCCTACCATCAAAATTTTGCTGTTCTTTTCAGCAAGCTTAACGAGCTCCTGCCCCTCTTCTATCTTCAAAGCCAGGGGTTTTTCCACAAAGGTATCTTTACCGGCCTGCAATGCCTGTTTCGCCATGCTGTAGTGAAGCGCGGCAGGGGTAGCAATGACAACCCCGGCGATGTCTTTATTCTGGAGGACGCGGGCAAAGTCCGTCTCTAAATCCACTCCCAGGTAAAGAGTCTTGAAATCAGCCAGTGCCTTGGCATCCACGTCACAGATAGTGTGGAGAGCACCAAGCTCGGCGAAGTTCCGCACCAGGTTCTTCCCCCAGTAACCACCCCCAATGACCGCGATATTTCCTGCCATTACTCGCCAAGCCTGATGATATTTTTATAGTTCAGTTTTCGCGTCGCGCCCCGGGTGTCGAAAACCAGTTTTGACCACCGCACAATCTGGTCGTAGTCGTAGGCGGTATGGTTAGTGGCGATAATAACGCAGTCCATTTTCCCCAGCGACTCTTGGGTAACTTCGATGGATTTTAAGACGTGGCCTTTGATATAGCTGGTTTCCGGTATATAGGGGTCATTATAGTCTACCTTGGCTCGCTTTTTCAGTAATAACTCTATTAGCTTCAGGGAGGGAGATTCTCTCGGGTCGCCGACATCTTTCTTATAGGCTATGCCGAGGACTAGTATTTTAGCGTCCTTAATAGATTTGCCGTGATTATTCAGAGCTTCCGCGATACGTTCTACCACGTAATAAGGTATCCGCTCGTTGATTTCACCTGCCAGCTCGATAAAGCGAGTATGGAAATCGTACTCCTTGGCTTTATCAGCGAGATAATAGGGGTCGAGGGGGATGCAGTGGCCACCCACGCCCGGCCCGGGGTAAAAAGGCATAAATCCGTACGGCTTGGTCGAGGCGGCTTCAATGACTTCCCACATGCTGATACCTAAAACATGGCAAAGCTGCGCCGTCTCATTCACCAGAGCGATATTGACGGACCGGAACACGTTCTCGAACACCTTGGTCATCTCCGCAACTTCGGCCGAGGATACCGGGTACACTTTATCCACTATCTGGCTGTAGAGCAGTAAAGCCATCTTGGTTGACTCGGATTCTATACCACCGACTATTTTGGGAACGTTCTTGAGGCTGTACTTAACGGTGCCGGGGTCAATCCTCTCCGGAGAAAAAGCCAGATAAAAATCCTTGCCCACTTTCAGTCCGTTTTTTTCCAGAATGGGCAGACACACCTCCCTCGTTGTCCCCGGATAAGTGGTGCTTTCGACGACGATAAGCTGCCCGGGACGGAGGCGCTTGGCTACTTCCTCGGTCTCGTAGATAATATAAGAAAGGTCCGGCTGTTTTGTCTTGGTCAGCGGGGTCGGCACGCATAAAGATATTGTATCGGCTTCGGCTAACCTGTCCTGGTTCTGGGTAGCCTCCAGCAGCTTTTTGCTCACGACATGAGCAAGCCTTTCACTGGTGACATCACCGATGTAAGACTCCCCACGGTTAACCGCATCAACCCGTCGCTTCTGGATTTCGACCCCGAGTACATGATAACCGGCCTCGGCGAAGGCTACTACCAGCGGTAGTCCCACGTAGCCGAGACCGATGACGCTTATTATGGCTGATTTGTCCCTTATCTTTTGCTCTAAATTATGTAACACTATCCTCGATATTCATATGATCAGGCAAGACTGCCGACCATTGCCGTAGGAGCGGAATTTTCATTACTGATTATATTACGGGTCAGCTAAACAAGCAAATTACCCCTCCGGTTTATCTCAAGAATTGCCCCAGAAAAACCCCAAGAGTTGACAATTATAATGACGCCAAGTAGGATATAGCTAGATAGAATTTCCACCAGTTATGGAACACAGTCGATCTGTTTTCGCTCATTCGCGGCGTCCGGGCCTCGTAGTCGAGGTGGTTCTGTGACCGAGGCATCTGATTTCAAAAAAGTCCTTATAATTGTCCACCTGCCCCGTTCTTCCCCCAGGATTGCCGGCATGGTCAAATACCTGCCGGAATTTGGCTGGCAACCAATTATCTTAACCGGGACGACGACACAATATAAGGACCTGCCAGCTAGAATTATCGAAACACCCTACCGAAATGCCTTGGGGCGTCTGGGTAATTTGTTCAAGTTTAAACCGGATGAAGATATTAGACGGCAGATAAAAGATGGCTTGAATATCACATCCAGGAAATCTATCTTGGATTTATTTCTCAATTTCGCATCAGAGGTCATTAATTACCCCTGCCTGGATAAAAACTGGATGCCCTATGCTATTGAAGCGGGAAGAAAGCTTTTACAAAACGAGCGAATAGATGCCTTATTTTCTACCTCTCAGCCGATAATCAGCCATCTTATCGCCAAGCAGCTAAAAACCGAGTTTAAAATGCCCTGGCTCGCCGACCTGCGCGACCTGTGGTCACAGAATGCCAATTACGGCTACAGCCGTCTAAGGCGGGCTTTTGACAGAAGACTGGAAATTAAGACCCTGGCCAAAGCCGATGCCCTGATAACCGTCTCCGAACCGCTGGCGGAGAAACTTAGGAGGTTACACACAGAGAAACCTGTTTATGCTGTGCCTCCCGGCTTTGACCTGGCGCAGGTAAATGACCCGCCATCGGTACTATCGCCTAAATTCACTCTTACCTACACCGGCACTATTTATACGGGGAAACAGGATCCGGCGAAGCTTCTTATCGCAATAAAAGACCTCATCGCTGAAGGTACGATGAAGCCGGAAGAGGTGGAGGTTAAATTTTATGGTCTAAAGTCACCTGCCCTGGACAAAGAGAGTAAACGATACGGGCTGAAGGAAATTATCAGGCAATATGGGGTTGTACCGCAGGCGGTTGCCCTGGAAAAGCAAAGGGAGTCGCAGGCGCTCATACTCTTTGACTGGGATGACCCGAAAGAGAAAGGCGTGTACACCTGCAAAATTTTCGAATATCTTGGCGCGCGCCGTCCCATCATTGCCACGGGCGGTGTTAAAGGTAATGTTATCGATTCGCTGCTGGCAGAGACCGGGGCTGGAGTGCACGCACCAGCGGCTGAGGATATCAAAAAGGCGTTGCAGAAAATGTACCAGGAATATAAGCAGTCCGGGCAGGTGAGCTATCGCGGTAATATTTCTAAAATAGATAAATTCAGTCACCGGGAAATGGCGAGGAGATTTGCGGAAATCCTGGCGCAGGCGGCGGAGTGAACGACCGATTCTTTAAGACCACAATACAGTTACGCCGTTCCATATTTAAATATCATCACTAACAAACTCCTACAATGATACAGCTGATTTAGTGACTCCTTGTGATAAGTGACATTGCTCTTTGTTACCTTTAGAACAAATGTTGGTGTTCCCTTGTTCGAAAATGACTGAAGCATTATAATATTAGCTAACTAAGGACTCAATATGAAGATACCGGTTGTTAAGCCATATTTTGATAACAAGGAAATAGAAGCGGTTACTTCGGTGCTGAAATCGGGCTGGCTGGTTCAGGGGCCGATGGTGGCTGAATTTGAAAGGATGATTACCGGCTTTACTAAAGTTAAATTCGCCAAAGCCTCTTCCTCTTGCACCACCGCCCTTCACCTGGCATTGCTGGCATCAGGGATAGGACATGGCGATAGGGTTTTGGTACCCTCTTTTACCTATGTTGCCTCGGCTAACGCCATTGAATACACCGGCGCCACGCCGGTATTCATTGATATTAACCCTGATACCTTTAATATCGACCCTCAAAAGATAGCCGATTATCTAGAAAAATCACGACAATCAAATATTAAGGGTATCGTGCCTGTTCACCTTTTTGGTCTTGCGGCCGATATGAACCCGATAATGGAAATAGCTCGACAATATAATTTGAAGGTTATTGAAGATGCCGCCTGCGCTCTGGGGACATTTTATTATAAAAAACATGTTGGGACTTTCGGCAACGCTGGTTGCTTCAGTCTGCATCCCCGTAAATCCATAACCACCGGCGAGGGCGGCATAACCATTACCAACGATAAAGAGATTGCCACAGCCATCGAATCCTTGAGAAACCACGGCGCCAGCGTCTCGGACCTGGCACGACACCAGAAAGAAGGGTTTTTACTACCAGAGTTTAATATCCTGGGCTATAACTACAGGATGACTGATTTACAGGGCGCCATCGGCATTGAGCAGATGAAAAAGTTAACCTTTATTATCAACCAGAAGACTAAGAGAGCCAGGCTCTATGATGAGCGACTAAAGGGAATCGATTACCTGCGGCTTCCGTCTGCCCCTGAAGGGTACCGGCATGTCTATCAGTCTTACGTGGCGCAGATTAAGAACCCGACATCGAAGAACCTGTCTCTTGATGAGCTTAATCAGATAAGGAATAGAATTATGCTCAAGCTGGAGGAAAAGGGAATAGCCACCAGACAAGGAACTCACGCGGTTCATACGCTGGGCTACTATCGTAAAAAATATAACCTGAAGGACGGCGATTATCCTAACTCTCTGGCTGCCGATAGATTGAGTATTACCCTGCCTTTATACGTTCAGATGACCGATAAGGAGCAGGAATATGTCATTGATAATCTCCTGGCAATAGCCGGAGGGTATTTCGGGTAATTTAGGAGTGATAAAGTGATTCACCAGTCAGCCAGGATATATGGTAAGAGCACCGTAACAGAAAATAGCTTTATATTGGAGAACGTGATATTGGGATACCCGGATAGGGAAAGTTTAAACAATATACGGGCGAAGAATATTAGGGTTGAGGATTCTCAACATCAGGGCAGTAGCGTTGGTGAGAACGCTCTGATTAGAGCCAATACTATTATCTACTGCAAGGTCCGTATCGGGAAGAACTTCCAAACAGGGCATAATGTCCTTATCCGAGAAAATACTTCCATCGGGGACAATGTCAGTATTGGTACGAATTCGATTGTCGAGGGCAACACTAAGATTGGCAACAACGTCAATATTCAGAGCAATGCGTTTATCCCTATCAACACTACCATAGAAGACCTCGTTTTTATCGGCCCCAACGCCGTACTTACCAACGATAAGTATCCCCCCTCTAGAATTAAAAAGGAACTAAAAGGGCCTATATTAAGAAGAGGGGTATCGGTCGGCGCCAATGCCACGATACTGCCTGGTCTGGAGATTGGTGAAGGCAGCATGATTGCCGCGGGTGCTATTGTTACCAAAGATGTCCCGAGTTGGAAACTGGCGGTCGGCTGTCCGGCTAAGATAATTGACTTGCCTGAAAAACTAAAGGTACTCAATAAAATATAGAATTGTTGGGGTATTGATATGAAAGTTGGCGTTATTGGCGTCGGCAATATGGGGAAAAACCATGTCCGTGTCTATCGTGAGCTCGGCACAGAGTTAGTGGGTGTGGCTGATATTAATTTTGATGTAGCCCAAAATATCGCCGCTCAATACAAGACAAAGGCGTACTCCGACTATAACGAGTTGCTAGCCAAGGGACTGGATGCGGTTAGCATCGCTGTCCCGACCACACGGCACAAAGCAATAGCTTTGGCGGCCATACAGAAAGGGGTAAATCTGCTCATTGAAAAACCGATAGCAGATTCTGTTGAGAATGCCCAGGAGTTAATTAAGGCAGCCAAGAGCCATAAAGTGAAACTCATGGTAGGACACATTGAACGATTCAACCCGGCTGTCAGAACACTAAAAGAAATCATCGATGATGGGGTGCTGGGGGACTTGGTGTATATCTCGGCAAAGAGAGTCGGCCCCTTTGTTCCCAGGGTTAGCGATGTAGGCATAATCATTGACATGGCTACCCATGATATCGATGTTATTAGATATTTCATCGGCAAAGAGTGCACCAGTGTTTTTGCCAGGTCTACAAGATGGAAGAATGTAAAAGGCGATGCGGCGATAATACTCATGGGCTTCGGGGAGGTTTCCGCCTCCGTAGAGGTCAACTGGTATACCCCCCACCGCGAAAGAAACCTCGCGGTAACCGGTACTAAAGGCGTCGCTTATTTGGATTATATTAAACAGGAGATAGAAATATTTAAGGCAGAATGGAAGATGATTCCGGAGGTGCCACGTGCTGAACCGCTCAAGCTGGAGCTGGAGCATTTCCTTGACTGTGTCGGGAAGGATAAAGAACCTCTGGTAAGTGGTACGGATGGGTTGAAGGCGCTGGAAATCGCCATTAAGGCTGGGCAAGTAAGCGGCTCGGAAGAGAAAAACCTGTGAATCTTAACAATAAATCAGTCCTGGTGACCGGGGGCGCTGGCTTCATCGGCAGCCATCTCGTTGATAGGCTAATAGACGAAAAGCCGGCTAATCTGGTGGTAGTAGATAATTTCTTCCTTGGTAAGGAAGATAACCTGAACGAAGCAAAACAAAAATACCCCCGCCTCAAAATATACCGCCAGGATGCCGCCGACTTTAAAACGATGAAGAGCCTGGTCAAGCGACAGGGCATACAGGTAGTATTTAACCTGGCTGTAATTCCGCTGCCTGCTTCTATAGAAAAACCCAGATGGGTCTATGAACAGAATAACGATATCACCCTTTGCTTTTGCGAGTTGGCCAGGGAAGGCTGTTTTGAAACACTGATTCACTTCTCGTCGTCGGAAGCCTACGGCACCTGTCAATACTCGCCAATGGATGAGAGCCACCCCCTGGTTCCCACCACCCCTTATGGCGCCAGCAAGGCGGCTAGTGACTTGCTCGTGCTGTCTTATATCAAGACGTTTAACATCGATGCGGCGATCATAAGGCCGTTCAACAATTATGGTCCGAGGCAGAATGAAGGCAGCTACGCCGGCGTTATTCCTTTAACCATTAAGCGGATATTATCTGGGGAATCGCCGGTAATCTACGGCGATGGCAAGCAAACGAGGGACTATATTTTTGTAACTGATACCACCGAGGCTGCTGTACAAATATATAACCACGAAACTACTAGAGGTAGGATTATCAACATCGGCAGCGGTAGCGAAATCACGATAAACAAGCTGCTCAAAACAATTTCACAGCATATGAACTACGACAAAACCATCGTATATGAAAATGAGAGACTGGGCGATGTGAGGAGATTAATCGCCAATATAGACCTTGCCCGCGATTTAATCGGTTTCAAACCCAAGACCGACTTTGATAATGGCTTGAAGCTTACTATTGATTGGTATAGAAAAAACCTGAAAACAGGATAAAGCGATGCTGCAAATAAAACTGCTCAAGCCGGAAAGAGAAGACGAATACACCCGTCTCATCTTGAGCGATGAAAGGTCCCTCTTCAATAGCTCTCTGAAATTCCGCGAGCTATTGAGGCGGGTAACCGGTGCGAGCGATTATTACCTAATCGCATTAGAGGGCGGCAAAATTGTTGGCGCGTTGCCGGCTTTCTTAAAACTAAACGCCAAATACGGAAATGTTCTTAACTCGTTGCCCTGGTACGGCAGCAATCCGGGCATAGTAGTAGACTCTTCAAACCCCGACCGACAGCAGGTAAAAATCAACCTGCTAAACGCTTTCCATGAGCTGGCGCAGGAGAAACAGGCAGTGACTTCTACCATTATTACGCGGCCATTTGAGGTCGACCAAGAGCTTTACCAGAAGTACACCAAGTACAACTATCTGGATAGCCGGATCGGGATGATGACACCGTTGCCTGAATTCGGCGAAAACATAGATGCAGACCTGATGTCCATCATCCATTCCAAGACCAGGAATCTGGTGAGAAAAGCGCAGAAATCGGGCATGAAGTTCTACCATGATAATAGCCAGGAGGCCCTTCGTTTCCTGGCCGATACACACTACAAGAATATGGTAGAAGTCGGCGCGCCGCCCAAGGAATCGGAGCTTTTCGAGACGTTAGCCGCCATCCTTAACTATGATAAGGACTACCGTATATATATTGCCGAGCTTGACGGCGTTAAAACTGCTGCCCTCCTGCTCACCTATTTTAATAAGACGGTCGGCTATTTCACTCCGGCGATAGTTGAAGAATATCGCAGCTATCAGCCGCTGAACCTGCTCATTTTTAACGCTATGAAGGACGCCGCTGAAAAAGGCTTCCGCTACTGGAACTGGGGCGGGACGACACTCCCTTCCCAGGAGGGCGTCTATCACTTCAAAAAGAGGTGGGGTTCTCAAGAGTGCACGTACTATTACTACGTCCGTTCTTACGGTAATATCGACCACTTGCTGGCGGCGAGCAAGGAAACGTTATTGAGCGAATATCCGTATTTTTACGTGTTGCCCTTCTCACAATTGAAAAATCAGGGTAAGGTGGTATAGGAATGATAATCGTTACCGGCGCGGCGGGATTTGTTGGCCGTTATCTGGTCGACCAGTTGATTAAAGACGGCGTTGAGGTTTTGGCTACTGCCAGAAGCCAGGCAGGCGAGCAATACTACAAAAAGCAGGGCATACCCTTTATCAATCTGGATGTTTCTAATGAGGAGGACTTCACTAAACTACCCAAGCAGGGTGTTGAAGGAGTCGCTCACGTTGCCGCTTTGTTGAGTATTGATATCGCGCAACACACACCTAAAGACTATCTTTTGACTAATGCCCTCGGCACTTATAATGTATTGGAATACTGCCGGAAAAATAATATCAAAAAGATAGTCTACACCATGACCCATAGTGATGTTAATCGTGCCAAAGAAGTAATTATCACGGAAGAAACCCCGAGGCAGTTTGGTGCAACGATTGGATTAGGAAATACCGTACCTTTTATTGTCTCAAAAATTGCCGCCAGTACCTTCATTGAAGTTTATGACGGGGATGGATTAATCCAAGCGATTATGTTGAGATTACCGGGTGTTCGCGGCTACGGCAGCCGTGATACCTATTACAATACGGTTTTTCACCAGTTTATCCAGAAAGCAATGAAAAGTGGTCCGATAGAGATATGGGGAGAGCATAAGACCGTGCGTGATTTGGTATATGTCAAAGATGTTACTGCTGCTATCAGCCAAGCACTCAAGAGTGAAAATGCCCGCGGTCTTTATAATATAGGTTCGGGAAAGGGCTTAACTATCGAGGATGAAGCCAAGGCCATCATCAAGGCGTTTTCTCCGCCGGGCAAGCCCTCGCCTCTCGTTTACCGCCCGGACATTGAAGAGGTCAGGAAAAGAAGCTATGTATGGGATATAAGCAAGGCAAAGAGAGAGCTTGACTGGGAGCCTCGCTATTCCTACTATGAAGCCATGGTAGACTACAAGAAAGAGATGGAGCGAGGATATTTTAAATAGAACACACCAACAATTGAGGATGAGCATATATGAAATGGATTAAGAGAGGGTTGATTTTTCAACCGACCAAGGCTAAATGGATGATTACACATGCTACATTGCCTTTTGCAGAAAAAATAGGAGAGGATATTTACCGCGTATATTTTTCGGCACGAGATCAGCTAAACAGATCACAACCGGGATTTATAGAAATAGACATAAAAGAACCTTACAAATGTTTATATATCAGCGAAACACCGATTCTCGGTTTAGGTGACCTAGGCTGCTTTGATGATAGCGGCGTAACGGCATGCTGTATTGTTGAGCACCGCAGTACAAAATTCTTGTTCTATAACGGATGGAATAGGGGGGTAACTGTTCCATATCATATTTATCTTGGACTTGCTATCAGCAAAGATGAAGGGAAAACCTTTGAAAAAATTTCTAAAGTACCAATACTAGATAGAAATATTCATGATCCGTGCATAACATCATCCCCATCCATATTGATTGAGAATGGAATCTGGCGGATGTGGTATAGTTCCGGCGGAAGATGGGAAGTAAAAAATGGTAAATTTAAGAACTACTATCAAATAAAATATGCTGAATCTAGGGACGGTGTAGATTGGGAGAGAAAGGGAGTAGTGTGCATACCATATAAGTCTAAAGATGAATATGCTATTGGTCGTCCTTGTGTTTTAAAAGAGGGTAGCAAATACAAGATGTGGTATTCATACAGTAGTGGAAGTTACAGAATTGGTTATGCGGAATCCAAGGATGGTGTAGTTTGGGAAAGAAAAGATGAAGAAGTAGGGATAGATGTCTCCGAGTCAGGCTGGGATTCCGAATCGATAGAATACCCTTTTGTTTTTATACATCAAGGTAAGAAATATTTGCTCTACAATGGCAATCAATTCGGTAAAGACGGTTTTGGTCTTGCAATAGAAACATCAATTTAAACATGCGAAGATGAGAATATTTATTGGACCAAATGAAATTGCCAATATCAACGCCATACTGGCAAGCGCCTTAAAAGAAAAAGAAATAAAAGTCACTGCTGTTAGATATAATATGTCACCATTTTTTGAGGGTATGAGATATGATGTAGCGCTTAATTTCCAAGGTTTAAATAAGTTACAGAAGATATTTAAGTATCTCTACCACTTTCCGAAATTTTTCCTCAAGCATGATGCCTTTATCTTCCTATTTGGAGCAAGTCTCCTCCCCTGCAATCTGGACATCCCCATTCTCAAGCTATTCCACAAGAAGACAGTAATGTGGTTCTTGGGTAGCGATATAAGACATTACGAGGCTGTGGAGGCAACCATTAGAAAAATGGGCATAAAATACCAGCTAAGTGAAGCTTATAGAGAGGAACCAAAAGCTCTCAAAAGAAAATTAAGAATGATACGCAGGGTGGAAAAGTATGTGGATTATATAATTTCTGAGCCATCATACTCTCAATTATTGACCAGAGACGATTTAGGGAAGGAGATGGCTAGCAAAATTTATATTCCACTGGATGTAGATAACATTAGATATAATAATGCCCCTAACCCGAGACCAGTGGTAGTCCACGCTCCAAGTAACGATGAAATCAAAGGGACTACTTATATTTTAAAGGCAGTAGAGCAGCTTAAAAAAGAAGGCTATGACTTTGACTTCCGCTTGTTTAGAAACATGAGTAATATTGAGGTACGGCGGACATTATCTGAGGCAGATATCGCTGTTGACCAATTATTCGCCGCAGGTCCTGGTATGTTTGCGCTTGAATCTATGGCGGCTGGGTGTGCCGTGTTAGGCGGCAATATCCCGGAGTTCGCTGGTTATCCCCGGGAGCTGCCTATTATTCATACCGACCCTGATAATATCTACCAGAACCTGAAAATGCTACTGGAAAACCCCGAGTTAAGGCGAGAGCTGGGGGAAAAGGGCAGGAAATATGTGGAGAAATACCACGACCACAGAAAGATAGCCGATGATTTTATCAGGCTTTTAGCTGGAAGTAAGTAAGGAAATATAACATAATGCAGCAAAAGATAGTAAATACTGTAAAGCATTCAGCTATTTATAGTGTTACCGCCGTTGTCAGCCCATTTATCAGTATATTTCTAATACCTGTCTACACCAGAATATTTTCCCCGGCCGCCTACGGTATTATGGCTGGCATAAACATGTTTACTCCTATCGTATCGACTCTTATAAATGCAGCCCCCCAGAACGCAATCGCCCGCTTTTATCTTGACTCCCAAGATACCAACGACAGGAAGCTTACTGCATCTGTCGGACTTTACCAGATAATCTTTGTAGCACTAGTTTTAATTTTACCTTTGACCTTGATCTTTCCTCAAGAGATATCAGAGCTGGTTCTAAAAGATAGCCAATACACCAAGTATTTTATTATCGCCTTAGCCACGATATTTTTCACTAGTTTCTTTAACTACGGGCAAGATATGATGAGATTTAACTTTCAATCTATTAGATATTCTGTTATCTCCATGGTGTATACCCTTACTGCAGTTGGTTTATCCATCCTACTGGTCGTGGTATTGAGAATGGATATAACCGGAGCCCTGACTGCCTCTCTTATTGCCTCGGCAATGTTTAGTTTTGTTATTATTTTAATGACCAGAAAATACTACTCATGGTCGTTTTCCACAACCAGGCTCAAGGAAATGTTAAAATATGGGCTCCCTCTTATTCCTGTGGGAATCTTGACTTATGCTCTAACCTACACCGACCGATATTTCCTGATTAATTATCGCGGTCTGGCTGATTTGGGGTTGTATTATGTTGGGCTCTCTCTAGCTAACGTTCCCGCGATTCTTTTCTCTGGCTTCCAGGTAGCCTGGGCACCTATCCTTTGGTCAACCTACAAGGATGAAGACGCCAAGCAGTTTTATTCCAAAATACTCGATTACTCCTTTGCCTTGGCTATTCTGGCTATCACGGCAGTCTCGGTATTCTCCCGAGAAATACTAGTAGTCATCACTACTACAGAATACCTGGATGCATATAAGGTGGTGCCTTGGCTGGCTTTTAGTCTGTTATTTACGACGGTCTTTTCCCTGTTTGTCCCGGGGGTAGGTATTGCTAAAAAAACAGTCCACCATATATGGCGTATTGCCGTGGTACTAGTATTAAACATTGCCTTGAATTTTTGGCTCGTTCCTATCTACGGAATGGTAGGGGCGGCTGTAGCTACCCTGATATCATCCGCTATTTCCTACATCATATATTTGATTATGTCGCAAAGATATTACCCTATGCGCTACAATTTTCTTAGTTATTTCGAGATAACCTCTGTTGCCGTAGTAATACTATTTCTATGGTATTACTTATTCCTGGATATAAGCTGGCATAACGTTTTAATCAAGCTAGGGTTGATGCTCCTGTTACTAATATCCCTTTTCGTTTTTAAAACGATTGGCAAGACGGAGCTTAGTTTTGTTAAACAGGTGACTGTTACATATTTTAAAAAACTTATGTCATCAAAAGTATTTCACTAGTTCAGAGATTGACCATTCCAGTTACAACGCAGAAAGGTGGTAGGACCCGATAAAGATAGCCGCGCGAAAGAAAGAAGTCTATCAGAGCACCATGAAATACATTAGTGAACAGAATGCCTGGGTTACCAGTGGGAAAGAGCTTATTGCCTGGTGGACGAAGCAACTGCCTGGGTTTCAAGGTGAATAACACCATATGACGAGAGACCAGGTCTCACTCCGAACGCAGGGCTTCAATGGGGTTAAGACGCGAGGCGTTCCAGGCAGGATAAAAACCAAAGAACAGGCCGATACCTACCGATACGGAAACAGACATAATAATTATACCAGGACTAATAACAGTCGTCATCTGCGCTACGCGAGAAACGACCTCCGAAACCACCCAGCCCAAAATAACGCCGATTAGACCGCCGGCGAATGTCAGCACGACTGCCTCAACGAGAAACTGGGTCCAGATATCCCGCTCCCTGGCACCTAATGCCTTGCGGATGCCTATCTCTCTGGTTCTCTCCAATACCGAGACCAGCATGATATTCATGACCCCGATACCCCCGACCAGCAGAGAAATAGCAGCGATAGCGCCCAGCAGCATCGTCAACGTGCCTTCTGTCGCGGAAACGGTGGCGACCAGCTCTGCCATCGAGCTAATGTTAAAATCATTATCAGCGGTGGTACTAAGTTGATGCCGGGTACGGAGCAGGCTAGTGATTTCATCGTTAACGGTGCTAGCATAGCTCTGGTCAGTTATCTCCAGCGATATAGATGATACTACATGCCCACCCGAAGCTGTCCGCGGCTGGGCTACCGTCTGCTGCATTGCTGTCAGCGGCACATAAACGGCATCATCAGGCGAACCGAATGTTTCCCCTTTGCTCTCCAGGACGCCGATGACCGTTATGATAATGTTGCCCATGCGCACCTGCTGTCCTATCGGGTCGACGTTGGCGAATAAGGTATCTTTTACATTAGAGCCAAGAATAGCGACTGTTTCCCCATTCTCATATTCAAAATCAGAAAAGAAGCGGCCATTGGCAATAGCAAGGTTATTGGCCGTCAGATACTCTGATGTTATTCCATTAACGTTACTATTCATATTATTGACGCCGACTACCAACTGGAGGGACTTGGAATAAGAAGGGGCTACAATCGCGATGTAAGGGAGTTGGCTGATGGCCTCGGCATCTTCCAGAGTCAGGGTAGAAGCACCGCCGGTAGCCCCCCTGATCCCGCCAAAGCTCATCACCGCTCCAGGGCGGATGGTGACAAGGTTGGCGCCAAGGCTCCCGATACGGTTGAGAATATCTGCTTCCGAACCGTTACCGATTGCCATGAGGACAATGACAGAGGTTACGCCGATAACGATGCCAAGCATGGTTAGAAAGCTGCGCAGCTTATGAGTGCTAATGCCTACCAGTACCGTAGACCAGACAACGGCTAAATAGTTGAACCACTTTTTCATACGTTTTCTTCCGCGATAACCTCGCCATCCTTGAGGTGAATTATGCGCTGGCAGTGATGGGCAATATTGGCATCATGGGTCACCACCAGCAAAGTGATGCCCCGCTCGGCATGCATAGAGGTAAGGATGGAAATTACCTCTTCGCCGGAGTGACTGTCCAGCTGGCCGGTAGGTTCATCTGCCAGAAACAGGGAGGGATTTTTTACCAGAGCCCGGGCAATAGCTACCCTTTGCTGTTCCCCTCCCGAAAGCTCGAGGGGGCGATGACTGACCCTATCAGCCAGGCCGACCTTGGCTAAAGCCTCTCTGGCGCGTTCATGGTTAACTCCGCCAGCATAAGTCATGCCCAGTTCCACGTTGGCTAGCGCCGTTAGCCGTGACAGCAGATTAAAGGTTTGGAAGATAAAGCCAATCTTCTGTCCCCTGATACCGGCTAGTTCCTCGCTACTAAGGCCGTTGACCTCATTATCCTCAAAATAGTAGCTGCCTGTTGTTGGCCTGTCCAGGCAGCCGATAAGATTGAGCAGAGTTGTTTTGCCAGACCCGGATGCGCCCATAATAGCCACCATTTCGCCCTTTTCGATATTCAGGGATACGCCTTTAAGCACCGTCAGTTCCCTTTTGCCCATGGGATAGATTTTGGTTATATTCTGTAAACGTATTAAAGAAGTACTACCTTCCAAAGAATAAACCTCCTGGGGCTCCTCCTGTTGTTGTCGTTTTTATAGTAGAGCTAGAACTCGTTTGGGACACCAGAACCTGATCGCCTTCATTGAGACCGCTGGTTATCTCGGTATACGTTGAGTTACTGATGCCGGTCTGCACCTGGCGGCTTTCCGCAACACCGTTAACCATAACCTGAACAGTAGTCTTCCCTCCCTGGCTAGTAATGGCCTGGGTTGGTACCAACAGCACGTTGGTGGCTTCTGCGGTGATGATGCTTACAGTGACCGTTAGTCCTTGGGCCAGCTGAACACTGCTTGTAGAGTTGGCAGATGTTGTTTTCTGCATCATTTGCTGCATCTGGCTAAGTTGTTCCTGTGATAGATTGCTGCTGGTAGGCATCTGCTCTGGAGGTCCCGACCCGTTAAAAGATGAACTACCCCCCAGAGGTCCGAATGAGCTATTAGCAGAAGAATTACTCATAGAAGGCACGTTGGTTGTCGATGTCTGTATAGAGGCATTCGATGATAGTTCGACTACAACTTCGTAATTCACTACGCTTGAGGAAATCGTGGCTGACGGGGCGATGAAGCTAACTGTCGCCGGGTAAGTCACCCCACTCACGGCTTCAACTTGCACTGTGGCTGAGCTTCCCAGCTTAATCTTCAGGATATTAAGCTCACTAACCATGACCGAGGCTTCAAATTTGTTGGGGTCCGCAATGGTCACCGCCACAGTCCCCTTATATATATCATCGCCACCAGCAACATTAACCTTAGTGATTAAACCGTTAAAAGGAGCTGTGACCTCCGGGCTTAAGCTCTTGGCATCGGCCAGGTTCTTGTTAGCTTGATCCAATGCCGTCTGGGCATCCCCCACGGCTGTGATAGCATCAACCAGTTTCGTGGCGGCATCATCGACAGCCGCTTGAGCATTCTGCATACCGTAAGTTTCTGCATTTTTCAGGTCTGTCAGGGCAGTATTATACTGCCCTTGAGCTAACTCCACCTGTAGCTGTTTAATTTCAATCTCTACTTCGTCGCTGCTTGATGCCTCGGCATCCTCCAGGGATAGCTGGGCATTTTGCAGGTTTATCTTGGCTTGGATGACGCTCAGCTGCTTGGAGATTATTGTATTATTAGCTGTCTGTATGCCTTGTTGCGCTACAACCAGACTTTGCTGTGCCTGGGTTACAGCACGTTTCTTGGCAGTCAGGCTACGTGTAGCGGTAGTTGCCTGGCTCGTCAATGTATCAATTTCGTCCTGCCATGCCGAAGTATCCAGACGTGATAGCACCTGGTCCTTTTTAACAGAATCGCCCGCCGTTACCAAGATTTCCGAAACAGTGCCGGCTATCTCGAATGGCAGGTCTACCGTCTGGGAAAACGCCAGATTGCCAACACCAGTGATTTGCGTAACCAGGTTGCCCCGCTGCACTTTCACCACCTCCCCGGCGGTTGTTGGCGTTGCGCCAGAACCACAGCCCACCGGGATAACAATAACAGCACTTAGTGTTAGTAGTATCAATGCTATCTTTAAAAGCTTCATCGTCGCCACCTTTTCCTTTTCATATATGATAACATCTGTATATTATACCGTACTTTGTATTATCAACGCTATTTATATTATAATGAGTGAGCATCATCACCCTTCCGCCAGACTATAGCAATAAATTGTTAAGAACTTATTAAAGCCTGCCTAGCCAGCTTATACATGAGGCGTATAAATAACTTAACAAGAAATTAATATTTTGTCCATATAATTAAGCGACATATGAAAATGCGGCATGTTGTCCTAATAGTGCTGGCGGAGTTGTGTGCTTTGCTAGCGCCCCTGCCGGTTCAGGCTGATGATGAGCATATCCTCGAGTGGGCACAGGTAGATAAGCCCGGTATATCCGGTAATATTGTGGTCACCCCATCTGAAGTCAACGAACTAGCCTTCGGGAGCGGGAGCGTTATCTATGCCCTTGATACCAGCGCCAATGCCACCAAATCTTCCAAAGTCTATAAATCAGTCAATGGGGGGTCGAGTTGGACAGATATAACCTCCTCACTAATTAGTGCTGGTGCCGTGTTACCCGCCACCAAGATTGCCGCTGCCCCGGATACAACAGGCTTGGTGGCTGTAGTGACTGATGACGGTACTGGAGTCTACCTATCAGCCAATGGGGGAGGTACCTGGACTAACCTAGGCGTTCCCGGTTTGGCGGGTAAAATCCAGGCTATTACTATCTCGAAGAAGTATAAGTATATCGAAACTAACACGTTAGTGAATGAGATTGCCATTGGCACGGCGGAGTGGGGTGATACTACAACTACAGGACAGGTATGGGTGTATCAGTATGGGATAACACTAACAACATGGCAAAATCAAAACCTGACAATCGACCCTGCCCACATTGGCGGCGAGGTATCGGCTATCGCTTATTCCCCCAGCTATTCAAGAGATAAAACAATAATTGTCGTCGCGTCTACCAGTGACAGTGATGTTGATGCTGGTCCCCCCGTGGACTACCGTAGCCAGACCTGGTTATGCCTCGGTTACCGGGATACAGATGTGGGGACGACCCAGTGGAACAATGCAGTTTTCACCGGTTATCCGGTGGCGATTGGTACGTTGCCATCCGGCGGCGATGGCACCGGCGTCTCCAGTATTTCCTCATCAATAGCCTTGCCCTCCAACTACTCCACCAGCAGTACCGCCCTAATGAAGCTCTTTGTGGGCTACAACCGAGACCCGGATACAGCCTTCGCTAACGATGTTTACCTAATTAATGACACAACAGTCCGCCGCCTCGACGCTAGTAATAGCGGTACCACCCCTCCTAGTGCTATCAATATCAGCAGCATTGCTTATTACGGTACAACAACTTCCGGTAAACTCCTCGCCGGCGATGAGAATCCGTTTACTTCATTTAATGTCCAGGTGCGGCGGACGGCCAACCCTTTTGATGTATTTCCAACCTGGGTCCTTGCCTCGCTACCCCCCTCGGGCCCAGGCAATTCCAAGGTAAGCTGGAGTTCTGACGGTAATTCGGCTTACTGCGGCACCGGTCAGTTACCCGGTGTCGGCTTGGACGAAAGCGCCTTCTCTATAAGCACCGATGGCGGTGATAACTGGCAGCAGATAAGCCTAATCGACACTATATTGAAGCTCGCTGATATCGCCGTCACCCCTGACTCAAAAACCCTGTTTCTGACATCTTATAGCGCCTTCGGCCCTGAAGGCGTCTGGCGGAGTACCCTTATTGAGGAGGGAATAGGCGTGTACTGGTCACGGCAGCTGAACATGAACACTAACTCCCAGAGGATTATCTTGAGATTAAGCCCCAACTATACTTCAGACTACACTATTTACGCCTTTGAACCCGGAGGCGAGCTTTTATACATTTCCCACGACCGGGGTAACTCATGGAAGCGGCGTCTTACCCTCGGTGCGACGATTGATGGTGTAGCGGCTGATGCAGACACCTTCTATGTCGCCTTACCTGGAGGTTACGTCAGGCGGGCCACTAACGACGGCTTGATTTGGGGTAAATTGGTTTTCACCGGAGTGGATGACATCAACATGTTGACTATCACCTCAAATGGCACCATCCTCGTCGGCGGCAGAAAGGGAGATGTTGCCTATTCCAACGACGGCGGCGCTAGCTTTACCTTGATAAACGAGACTATCGGCACCGGAGATGTCCAGGTGGTGGGGGACGTTAATTACCAGGATAATGGTATTATCTATGCCAGTACCAATGCCTCTGATAGCGGTATCTGGCGCTGGCGGATGGGGATTTCCACTTATTGGGAGCAGATTGATAAGTCTATTACTGACCTGGGGACGGGGCAGCGTATCGGCGGCCTGACTACCGGACCCGAAGGCACACTCTACGCTTTAAGAGCGGAGCCAGCGGGCGGGATAAGCCGGTCACTGAACCCGGCTGCCCTGGATAATATTGAGTTTGATATCACCAACAAGGAATTGCCGGCAGATGTCGCCTTCGACTCCTCGGCGATTTTCCCCCATACCCTCCCTTATCTCAAGGTCTCCACCAACGCCACAGAAAACGAGATATGGTCTATTGATACCGCCCATGACACTGTTTATCGCTTCGAAGACACTCTGGCGACCAACTTCCCGACGTTAGTTTCACCGGTGAATATGTACGAGGACATGGTAAACTCAGTAACCGGCCGGGCCGCCGACATTGCTTTTAGCTGGAATGCGCCTTCCCTGAAGGTTACCAACTACGAAATTGGCATCTACACCGATGCTGCCTGTACTATTCCCGCCCAGCTATGTTTTGTTGCGAGTCTTTACCCGAACATACCCAATATATCCGTGGTCATCGGCCCGTATCAGTCAGCCACAAGTAACCAGTGCCTTGAGTATGTTCCTGGCGCCACCTACTACTGGCGGGTGAGGACAATCGGGCCCTTGAGAAGCCCCTGGTCCGAGGTACACGGCTTCGCGATAGCGCCGTTACATGAACTGGTCATCAACTTGCTGTCACCACTCAACGGAGCTGCCGATGTCAGCCAAACACCGGCCTTCTCCTGGGATCCGGCAATCGGAGTTACTGACTATCAGCTGGCCCTGGCCGATGATGCCAGCTTCACCTCACCGATAGTGTCTGCCAGCATCAACAATACCGGTTTTGCCTTGACCCAAAAGCTTGCAGGCGGTAAGACCTATTTCTGGAAAGTCAGGGCAATATCACCAGTCGGGAGTGATTGGTCAACTATCGCCAATTTTACCATTAAAGATACGTCAACCGAATCCTCACTACCACCAGTCGCTATTCAGACAACAACATCGGTCACCACGGTCACCCTTACGGCGCCAGCGCCAACCCAGGTGATAGTCGCGCCATCACTCCCACCGTCAAGCACGCCTGTTACTATTTGGGTCATCATCGGCATTGGCAGCATCCTGGCGATGGGTATAATCATACTGATATTAAGAACCGCCAGATAGACTGGATGTTTCTCTAAGGTATTTCCATTTGTTATTTGAACGATTTGTCAAATACAACCATTGCGATTTAAAATGAATTAAGGATAAAGAAAGAATGAAGCTAGATAGACTATTGTTTAAAGACTTGGGAGCCAATTTAAAGCATGGGTTCCAGTTAATCAGGATACTGAACTTCGATCGGAATTGTAATGTCGGTCCGATTAGAGCTGAAATATCACCGACGTCGGCCTGCAGCTTCCAATGTTGTTTTTGTGATACTCATTCCTATCTAAAACCATGTTCAGTTAAAATTACAACGATGAGCGATGATGTCCTTCATAACCTCATCAGTGACCTGAAAAAATTACACGTTAAAGAGCTGCTTTTTTCCGGTAACGGCGAACCACTCTTATGCAGAACTTTGATAAAAGAGATAAAACAATTCGGTAGATACTTTAAAATTGAGATTTTATCGAATGGCAGCACGCTAAATTTGATTGATAAAGAGCTTTTCCATAATCTCGCCTACCTCACGATAAGCCTCAACTCGGGCAACGGAGCCAGCCACAAAGTTACACATGGCTATAAAGGTCAAAATAGATTTTCCGAGATTATAACGCAGATAGAAAGAATCTTAGAGTTTGACCACGCAAGCGATAAGATAAAACTTAATTACGTTATCACCACTGATAATTACAGCGAGCTCGATGCTTTTTTTGAGAAAGCCATCAAGTGGAACGTGAGTTTTATGGCGCGCCCCGTGGATATTGGCTTTCCCGGGTTGAAATCAAAGGAACTAAACGAAAAAATGTTGCGCGATTTAGGCAAAAAAACTCAAGAGTATCTTAGAACAAGAAAATTAACCCATAAGCTAGCCCTGTCTTTTCAGCTTGTTGAACGAGCCTGCAATTTAGCCCTAGATGAGTTATCAAACCAAAAATCGAATAGACCAAGTCATCTATATCCATGTTATTTGAGTTTCATTCAGCCCTACATTGATAGCAACGGTGATGTTTTGCTATGCAGCTCGGGCAGCGAAAAACCTCTTGGCAATATCAACCGGCAAAATTTCCTATCTATTTGGAAAAACAAAGAGAGTTTAGCGATGCGGCTTTTATGCACCCAGATGGACAAAACAAAAAAACCTGTTCTTCCGGCGTGCATCGGCTGTGCTAACGTTCTCTACCATTCAACGGCATTTCATGGGATATATTCTAAAATCCCCCTGCTGCCGAAACGACTAGCGGCGAGAGTCAAAGTATAGAAAATTCTTATACTATACTAGATTGCCACAGTGTTATCCGCCCAAGTTTACTATCTGGACATTATCCGGTAGCTCAAACGTCGAATCAGATATATCGGTAAAATCGAAGTTCTTCCATTCTACCGTCGTCGTAACGCCACTGGCAGAGCTCTCCATTCTTAATGGAAATCCTGTGTCGTTCGATATCCAGGTTTTTACGCTTGCCTGTTCGTAGGCGTAGGTATATTCGATAACCGTACAGGTTTCCCCGTCGATAGTTTCCGTTCCGACTATTTTCGGACTATATTCCAGCATGGTGCTGGGGTTCTCGGGAGCCTGGGTGGCATCGAAATTCTCACTTGAAGCTATTTTCTGCTGCAGGGAATACAAATACATGGTCTGGTCTTCGAAATTTATCAATAACACTAAGCCCGAACTTGGCTGCTCTATCCTAAACTTTTTGTTCTTTATCCAATATTTTACGGTGTTTATCGTCGTTAGGCCGGTAACTGTAGTTATCATGTCATACTTAACTGTTGGATAATTAGCCGCCTGGCCCAGGATTTCACTTAAAGGAATACCGGTATTAGTAGGAGTTGTTTCGGGAGGAGTGGTGGTTGTTATGGTGGGAGAGGTGGTTGTTACTGTGGGAGAGGTGGTTGTTCCAGTGGGAGTGGTGGTTGTGCCAGCGGGAGAGGTGGTCGTTGTACCACCATCGCCTCCGCCGCAGCCTGCTAACAAGACGGCTATCAGTAAAATAGCCAGAAACGCGAAGATTACAGTATGTTTCTTCATGTTACACCCCCTCAATGAGTCTGTCTTTAAATTGTAGCATATTTTTCTTTAACGCAATGCCTCACCTGTGTTAGAATACTGAATCTATGGAATACAAAAAAGCCGTACCCATTTTAAAAAGCCTGATAGATAAGCACCCGCTCAACGCCGAAGAAAAAGAGGCGGTGATGACTGCTATCGGCGTTCTTGTTTGGGGTTCGCTGGCTAAAAGCAAAGCCAGAGCGCAAAAGGAAAAAAGAGATAAGAGAACTGAATGGTAAACTGGAGTTAAAGAGTATTAAAGGGGAGAGTAATAATGTTCCCCTTTTTTATTTAACATCAGCCCATTTGACAAGCAGTCCAAAGTAGAATACTATACTTAGGATACTATTTTGCGTAGGTAAAACGGGCATTACTTGAATTTCCAAACGCAATGTAAATTATCCATCCATATGTGTTACGCAATAGCACTTTTTTTATCTGGCTGAATAATGAAAGGGGGCAAAAATGATTGAAAAAGAGAAGCTGGTGAAAATAGCCGGGGCCAGCAACGTAATTTATAATCAGGCGACTTTGGAAGGATACTCCAAAGACATAAGCTTCGTTAATGCTATAAGGCCGGCATGCGTGGTCAAGCCAACCAGTACCGAAGCCGTGCAAAAGCTGGTGAAACTGGCTAACGAGACATTTACGCCGCTCGTCCCCGTGAGCTCCGGTCCGCCCCATTTCCGCGGCGATACCGTCCCCGGCATCGGCGGAGCGGTAATCGTGGATTTAGGCAAGATGAAAAAAATCATCAACGTCGACCGGGCGCGCCGCGTCGCCATGGTCGAGCCGGGCGTGACCTTCGGCGAGCTTATAGCGGCAGCGGCAAAGGAGGGAATCCGACTCAACCTGCCACTGCTGCCCAGAAAGTCGAAGACGGTTATCGGTAGTCTGCTCGAGCGAGAGCCGGTTATTATGCCCAAGTACCAATGGGATATCTCTGACCCGCTGGCTTGTGTCGATGTCATCTTCGGCTCCGGCGATGAGTTCCGCACCGGTCAAGCGGCGGGACCAGGCACGGTCGAGGAGCAGTGGAAGGTGGGGGGCGTACAAAAAGCGCCGTACGGACCTGGTGTAGCTTCCTGGCACCGGATTATCCAGGGGGCGCAGGGGACGATGGGCATTGTCACCTGGGCATCGATGCGGTGCGAGCTGGTGCCCAGCCTCGAGGAGCCTTTCGTGGTTGGCTCTGCCAACGTCGCTACGCTGCTCGAGCTCGCAGCCTGGCTGGTAAGACTAAGAATCGCCAACGAATGCTTTATCCTCAATAACACCAACCTGGCGGCTATCTTCGCCAAGAAATGGCCCAAAGACTATCAGAATCTTAAAGACGCCTTACCCCCCTGGATTCTCTTCTATAATGTCGCCGGCTATGAGTATTTCCCGGAGGAAAGAATCAGCTCTTATATAAAAGACATCACCGACATTACGAAGCGATTAGGTCTTGAGGCGGTAAAAGCCATCGGCGGAGTCTCGGCTAATGAAATACTTAAAACCGTCCAGCAGCCTTGCGAGGAGCCTTACTGGAAGCTCCGCTACAAGGGCGCTTGCGAGGACGTTTTCTTTTTGACCATCAACGATAAACTCGAGCGACAAATCGGGGCGATGTTTGACGTGGTGAAAAAAGTCGGCTATCCCTCCTCGGATGTGGGCGTTTACATCCAACCGATTGTCCAGGGGACGGGTGTTCATTGCGAGTTTAATCTTTTCTACGACCCCGCTAATGCCAGCGAAGTAAAACGGGTGAAAGACCTCGCCGCTTCAGCCGTCAAGGCTCTCATGGCTCAAGGCGCTTTCTTCTCCCGACCTTATGGCGAAAGCGCGGGAACGATTATCAATCGAGATGCAGCTACGGTTGCCGTCTTGAATAAGCTCAAGAAGATGTTCGACCCCAACCATGTGATGAATCCCGGGAAGGTGTGCTTTTAGCCATGAATATTACGTTGAATAAATTCAGGAAGGAGCGAACATGGGACTAGAACAATATAAAGGCGATATGGAGATGTGCTGCCGATGTTCGACCTGTAAATTCATACCGATGCAAAAAATCAAGGGCATCGAATATTCGTATGTATGTCCCAGCATTGCCAGATATAATTTCCACGCTTACTCCGCCGGCGGGAGGATGAATATCGGAGCCGCGGCGCTGAAGAACGGCATGAACTATACTCCTAAACTCCTCGACATCGTTTACAATTGCCAGATGTGCGGCGCCTGCGGCGTCTCCTGCAACTATGCCATGGACATGGAGGTTCTCGAGCCCATCAGTGAGTTTAGAATCAAGTGCAACGAGGACGGCAAGACCAACCCTGCTTTGGATAAGGTCATCGCCGGGCTCAAGAAAACCGGTTCCATGGTGACCCCCAAGGGCAAGCGCGGCGCTTGGGCGACTGGTCTTAAGCTAAAGGACGCCGCCAAAGAGAAGGTGGACGTCCTCTATCACGTGGGCTGCCTCACGAGCTTCGATAAGGATAGCCAGAAGCTCGCCAAAGCCATCGCCAGGATACTCCAGCAGGCAGGCGTCAATTTCGGCATTGCCGGCGACGTCGAGACCTGCTGCGGTGGCCGCGCCTACCAGATGGGCTATAAAGATGCGTTCCTGGCCCAGGCTAAAAAGAATATGGCGCTGATTAAGAAAGCCGGCGTGAAAACGCTGGTTACCGGCTGCGCTGACGGCTATCAGGCTTTCAAGGTGCTCTACGATAAATTCGACCTCAAGGGCAATTTGGAAGTGCTGCATATCTCGGAATACATCGACCGCCTTATTAAAGCCAAAAAACTAACGCTGAAGAAAAAGATCAACCTGAACGTAACCTACCATGACCCCTGCCGACTCGGCAGGCTGGGCGAGCCGTGGATACACTGGCAAGGCAAAAAGATACCGGGCGATAGGTTCGTCTTCGACCCGCCGAAGGAATATCGGCGCGGTACCAAAGGCATCTACGAACCGCCCCGGGATATTCTCAAGAGCATACCTGGCATCAAACTAACCGAGATGACCAGAATAAAAGAATATTCCTGGTGTTGCGGGGCCGGCGGCGGTGTCAACGAATCAAATCCCGGGTTCGCCACCTGGACTGCCCGGAAGAGAATCGAGGAAGCCGTATCCACCGGCGCCGAGGCGCTGGTTACCGCCTGTCCCTGGTGCGAAAAGACCTTTAACGAAGCCATCAAGGCAAGCGGCAGCAGCCTTAAGGTTTATGATATCATCGAACTCGTCGAGAAGGCGATATAGGAAAGGGGGTAATGAACATGGCTTTAAGTAAAGAACAATATCAAGCATTCCAAGATGTGGTAGGAGCCGAGAATATCTGTGACGACCCGGCGATTATGCCGGCATATTACAATACAGAGTTCGCCGCGGTAATGCTTCCTAAGGACACTGCGGAAGTACAGGCTTGTGTTAAGCTCTGCAATAAATTCAAGCTGATGTTCCGGCCTATCTGCACCGGCTGGTCCGGGATGTTCCCCAAAGGCATTATCCTGCTGGATCTACGCCGGATGAACCATATCATTGAAATTAACGAAAAAAATATGTACGCCGTGGTCGAGCCTTACGTCATCTCGGCAGAGTTACAAGCCGAGCTGATGAAAAGGGGCTTGAATTTCTGCATCAAGGGCGCCGGTACCAACTGCGCGGCGATGCTACGCGGTCACGGGCACATGGACCAGACCACCAGCGGCGACGACCGCAACCACCTGGCGATAGAATGGGTCACGCCGGAAGGAGACATCGTCCGGACGGGCGCACTTGGCTCTTCCGACGAATGGTTCTGCGGCGACGGACCGGGGCCTTCGTTGCGGGCTATCCTCACCAGCGCCGTGCCGCCGGGCGTAACACCGGGCGTATTCACCAAAGCCGCGATAAAGCTTTATCACTGGCCCGGCCCTTCACAGTTCCCGATTGTAGGGCATTCGCCGAAATACACCCTTAGTGAAATACCGCCGAATATGATGGCGCGTTATTACAGCTTCCCGTCCGTCGAGAAGATGTGGAATGCTGAAATTAAGCTCGGTGAAGCTGAAGTTTGCTACGAGCTGATGGGCTTTAACGCTGCCATGGTTGCCTGCAACATCACCACCTGCAACGAAGAAGAGGAAGAGGTCTTCGCCAAAATGAGTAAAGAAGTGCAGGGCCCCGGTTTCTTCGTCATCATTGGCGGCAACTCGGTGGACGACTTTGAATATAAGAAAAAGGTGCTCAATAAAATCGTTAAAGACAACGACGGCAAGTCGTTAAAATCGGTAGAAGACCCGGAGATTGAAGGCATCCTGCTGTGCCAATGCACCAGAATCTCGGCATCCATCAGAGAGACCTTCCGCGCCGGCGGCGCCTTCAACTCCATTCCCATCATGGGCCAGCGAGACCTGACGATTAAATGGGCTATCGGTGCCGGTAAAGCCAAAGAGCCTTTGATTAAAAAGGGCTTAATCGTGGATGACGGCGGGGCTTTCTTCGGGTGGGGCGTCGAGCAGGGGCATCTGGGCAAGACGGAAATCTTCTGCAAATTCGACCCCCAGAACGCCGTCGCCAAGAAAGCCGTTGAGGATTGGCAGAAAGAGCAGACGGCGCGGGCTTTTAAGGAGCGCTACTTCGCCAGCACGATGGGGCCGCAAGATGAAATCGGGCCGGCTTTATCCAACTATCATATCTGGTGGCGTAAGCTGGTACGTGCCATCGACCCCAATGGCGTATCGCCGGAGGGCGGCGCGCTAGTCTAACTGTCCTGCTTCTTTGCTATCTTAAAAGGGGGGAGTAATAACACTCCCCCCTTATTATTTGCTAGAATATTAATAGAGCGTTTTTATGAAAAAAATTGAGGTATACGGCACGTCATGGTGTCCCGATTGCTCGAGGGCCAGACAGATATTCAACCAACACAATATCACTTACATCTGGCATGATATTGAGCAGAATAAAAAGGCTGGCGCCTTCGTCGAGAAGGTGAACGACGGTTTTCAGAGCGTGCCGACGATTGTCTTCCCCGATGGTTCGTTTATGGTGGAGCCAAGCAACGCTACGCTGGAGAAGAAACTCCACGAAGCGGGCTTTGTTTAATAAAATCAATGCATGTTTAAGTTTGCAAATTATTTAAATTCGCATACTCCAGCCAAACTTCGGGTAATCTATTTACCAAAAATTGATATAGTTTGATAAACTTTTCAGCCTCATTTTTTATATATTCCTCAATTACCGAATAATCCTTTTGATCATACTTTTCCAATACAACAGAACCTAAAGATTCTTTTCCAGCGAATTTATCAAGATTACACCCTTTAAAAGAACCTTTATTACATAAAAACAATACATGTTGCATATCAATATATGGGTGATCAAAAAATTGTGTTGCTCTAACTTCAATACCATACTTTTTTAAACGGTAAATTAAGCTGATAAAATCAAATCCACTAAGATTAAATCCAATTGGTATAAAACTCCACCTATCACTAGGATTATATAATTCAATAAATCGTTTCAATATGCCTTTTTCGGATAGCTCCCATGATTTTAATATATTTAGTCCATCTTTTATTTCGCCTGTTCTACTGTCAATGTGTTGGTAAGTAATAGCAATTATTTCATCGTTATTTAAGTCAGGTTTTGGCGTTTTTGAATAAGTTTCAATATCAAAATAATAGTCCGACATTTTTAATTTACCTTCCCTTTTTCTTATTCCAGTAAATACACATTGTAGCACTATTATACAAAAATAAGTAGATATACCTAAATACTTTTTTGTAAGTAAGTAGAAGTACTATTGACAAGATTTGCTTTAGGTGCTAAACTATTAAGTAACTAAAGCATAAACAGCTTCATTTATAAGTAAAATTCCCAAAATGTATTTTTAAATATACAAACATGGACAAAATTAGACAAGACCTGCTGCAAACCGCTATTTACCGCATGATGTCGATAATGCGACACATGCGCCACCCCGGACTGCCGCTGGAGCATGTATTAAGTCCGCCCCAGGCGCACCTGTTTTTCACAATCGCGGGGAAAAAGGAGGCGGGGATATCCGTTAAGGATCTGGCGGAGCTTTCCCATATCACGCCGGGCGCGGTAACCCAGTTCGTGGATGCGTTGGTGGAGAGGGGGATGGTAATGCGGGAGGGCGACCCTAACGACAGGCGCATCGTTAGGCTGAAGCTAACAGCCGAGGCGAAAAGTCATTTTGAAAAAATGCGCAAGCAACACCTGGATTCGATGATAGAAATATTCGAAGCTCTTACCAATGATGAAATAAAACAACTGATAGTGCTTTTCACCAAGATGGATACCGAACACGACATGAAAGACAAATTCGATGTTAAAACTGATTAGACACCTCAAACCTTTTATCTGGTCGCTGGTGGCAATTTTCGCCCTACTTTTTATCCAGGCTAACGCCGACCTAGCGTTGCCGGGGTATATGGCAAATATCGTAAACATCGGCATCCAGAACAGCGGTATTGAAAACTCCGTACCGGAGGCGGTACGCTCCAGCGAATTCGATAAGCTGGCTTTATTTATGAGTCCCGAAAACAAAATCGAAGCCATCAATGATTATCGCAAGCTGGACAAGCCAACGCTTTCGGAAGACGAATATAACTCTTACGTCGAGACATATCCCGCCCTCGCTAACGAGGCGATTTATATACTCAACACGAGTGATAAAGCGGAAATTACAAAGCTGGATAGCATTTTCGGTAAGTCGGAGTTAATCGTGTCTATGATAGAACAAAAGGGCGCGGCCATTTTTGAGGGCACGGGAATTACCGTGCCGGAAGGAACCGACCCCTTTACCGTAATCGCCAAGATGACGCCGGAACAAACCGCGGGTATGGCAAGCACAGCTAACACGAGTCTTGCCGCCCTGCCGGCCAGTGCCATCTCGCAGATTTCGGTAGTCTACCTTACTAAAGAATACCAAATCATCGGTTTAGACTTCGTTGGCATACAGACCAGATACATCCTGCGGGTGGGGAGCATAATGCTCCTAATTACATTGCTGGGGGCAGCTTGTTCCGTAGCAGTAGGGTTCCTGGCGGCACGGGTGGCCGCCGGTCTGGCGAGGAATTTAAGAAAGCAGATATTCGAAAGAGTCGAGAATTTTTCCAATACCGAGTTCGATAAATTTTCTACCGCATCGCTCATCACAAGGTCGACCAACGATATCACGCAGGTGCAAATGCTGCTGGTGATGCTTTTTAGAATCGTTTTTTACGCGCCGATACTGGGCATCGGCGGCGTTATTAAAGTTATCGGCAGCGAAGCGTCGATGGCCTGGATTATCGCCGCGGCGGTCATGGCGATACTGACGATGATCGGCGTCATGCTTATCATCGCGGTGCCCAAGTTCAAGATTGTGCAAAAACTTATAGACAAAGTAAATCTTGTGATGCGTGAAATCCTTTCCGGCTTGATGGTTATCCGTGCGTTTAACACGCAAAAGCACGAGGAAAAGAAGTTCGATATCGCCAATCAAGACCTCACCAAGGTTAACCTCTTTATCAACCGCGTCATCGTCCTGCTAATGCCGGTGATGATGCTTATCATGAACGTCGTGACGATTACAATAGTATGGGTAGGCGCGCACCAGGTGGACGCTGGCAACGTGCAGGTGGGCGATATGATAGCTTTCATGCAATACACCATGCAGATAATCATGTCCTTCCTGATGGTATCCATGGTGTTCATCATGCTGCCGCGTGCTATCGTTTCCGCACAGCGTATTAACGAGGTGCTGGATACCGAACTAGTGATTAAGGACCCGAAAGAACCGAGGAAATTCAACGGCAATATTAAGGGGCAGGTGGAGTTTAAAAACGTCTCTTTCCGCTATCCGAACGCCGAAGATGATTTGCTGAAAAATATCACCTTTACCATGCAGCCGGGACAGACGACGGCGGTAATCGGGAGCACCGGCAGCGGCAAATCGACGCTGATTAACCTTATCCCGCGCTTTTACGATATTAGCGGCGGGAGCATCCTCGTCGACGGCATTGATGTGCGTCAAGTAACGCAGCATGACCTGCGGGAAAAAATCGGGTACGTGGCGCAAAAAACGCTGCTGTTTTCCGGCACTATCGCCAGCAATATTCGGTACGCTAACGAAAACGCCTCCGATAAAGACCTGGAGAAATTCGCGGCAACGGCGCAAGCCCTGGATTTCATCAAGGATAGCGAGAAGGGTCTAAAGACCGTGGTGGCGCAGGGCGGCGCCAACTTATCCGGCGGTCAGAAACAGCGACTATCGATAGCCAGAGCGTTAGCCAAACAGCCAGAGGTTTATATCTTCGATGATAGTTTTTCATCGCTGGATTACACCACCGATGCGGCGCTTAGAAGAGCGCTGCGTACGGAAACCAATAATGCCACGGTGCTGATTGTGACACAGAGAATAAGCACCATCATCGGCTCCGACCAGATTGTAGTGCTGGACCATGGTGAAATCGTCGGCATCGGCAAACATAAAGAGCTCCTGGAGAGCTGCGAGGTTTACCGCGAAATCGCCCAATCCCAGCTGACCAAGGAGGAACTGGCTCAATGAAGCTTCCGTATAATTTCATGCCGATGGGGGGCGGACCGCCTCCGGGCGCGCCCCCGGGTGGGCCTTTACGTGGGCCATTGGGTGGCAGAGGTCCTATGGGCGGACGCGGCTCGATGATAGCAGGAGAAAAGGCTAAGAACTTCAAGAGCACCATGGCTACTCTTGTGAAGTATCTAAAGCCTTATCGCTACGCAATTATCCTGACGCTGTTTCTCTCTATAGCAGGCACGGTTTTTGCTATCATAGGACCTAAGATTATAGGCGACGCCACGAGCGTGCTCTTCCAGGGCGCCGTGGCGAAGATGACCGGCGTGCCGGGCGCCGCCATTGATTTCGCTTACATCGGAAGAACCGCGATACTCTTGCTTGGACTTTATCTTGCCAGCACAGGATTCAACTATTTGCAGGGCTGGGTGATGTCCGGCATCGCCATGAAACTCACCTATATGCTCCGGAAGAACATCGCCGAAAAGGTGAACCGTCTGCCTTTAAAATACTTCGATAAAAAGACTCACGGCGAGGTATTAAGCCATGTAACCAATGATGTAGATACGATAGGCAGTACCTTAAGCACGAATCTTTCACAGATAGTCACTTCTATCACGTCCATCATCGGCTTCCTGGTGATGATGCTCTGGATAAGTTGGGCGATGACGCTGGTAGCGCTGGTAATAATACCTATTGCGCTGATATTGATCACCTTTATCTTGAGCAAATCGCAAAAATATTACAAAAAGAATCAGGATTACTTGGGGCACGTTAACGGGCACATCGAGGAGATGTTTGGCGGCCATCACGTAATGAAGGCTTATAACGGCGAGGAAAAGTCGATTAAGCAGTTCGATGGGTTGAACAACGAGCTTTATGACGCGGGATGGAAATCGCAGTTTTTAGGGACGGCGATGATGCCGGTGATGACCTTGGTGGGGAACCTGGGGTATATCGGGGTGGCTATCATGGGCGGTTACCTGACGGTGAGAAAAATTATCCAGGTGGGCGATATCGTCGCTTTCATCTCTTACGTCAGGCAGTTTACACAGACCATTTCCCAGACATCTAATATCGCCAACCTACTACAGTCCACCGCCGCAGCGGCCGAGCGGGTTTTCAATTTCCTCGACGAGGATGAGGAGATACCCGACCCTGCCGATGCAGTAAAACTGGAAAAGGTATCCGGCCACGTAACGTTCGACAAGGTGCACTTTGGATACGACCCGGAGAAAATCATCATCAACGATTTCTCGGCGGATATCAAAGCCGGACAAAAAGTGGCTATCGTGGGTCCCACCGGCGCCGGCAAGACGACGCTCGTGAAGCTCCTGATGCGTTTTTATGATGTTAACAGCGGCGGCATCTCTGTGGACGGCGTAGACATCCGGAAGATGAGGCGTGAAGATTTGCGGAGCATGTTCGGGATGGTCTTGCAGGATACCTGGCTTTTCAACGGCACCATCAAAGAAAACATCAGGTACGGCAATTTCAAAGCGACGGACGAAGAGGTTAAAGCGGCGGCCAAAATGGCTTACGTTGACGCCTTTGTGCATGTGTTGCCGCACGGCTACGACATGGAGCTGAACGAGGAAACCAGCAACATCTCCCAGGGGCAAAAACAGCTGGTAACCATCGCGCGGGCATTCCTCGCCGACCCCAAGATATTGATACTGGATGAGGCTACCAGCTCCGTGGATACGAGGACGGAAATATTGATACAGAAAGCCATGGTGCAGCTAACGAAAGACCGCACCGCCTTTGTTATTGCGCACCGGCTATCCACCATCCGCAACGCCGACATAATACTGGTGGTGAGGGATGGGGATATCGTAGAGCAAGGCACGCACGAGGAGCTGCTGGAGGCTAACGGTTTCTACGCCTCGCTTTATTACAGTCAGTTCGAGACGGCGGTAGCGGAAGCTTAAAGGGTAAGGTGAAATAACCAAGATACAAGATACAATAATCAAATAAAAAGCCAAAGCCATAGCGTAAAAGTAATAAGTTTTACCTGTGGTTACTAAAGTAAAATCCCCCTTGGTCCCCCTTTTTCAAAGGGGGATACTTTTTTCTTCTCCTGTTTTTTCAACATAAAATATGGGATAATAGGTTGAATATTTTCTGGAGGTATTCAATGAAGGTTTTAGCGATTGTGGGCAGTCCCCACGCCAGCGGTAACACCAGCTATCTGGTGGATGAGGCGCTTAAGGAGGTTGCCGCCCAGGGCATCGATACCGAGAAAATCGTGCTGGGACAGTGCGTGGTAAACCCCTGCCTGGGGCATAAAGAATGCGGTACTTTTAAGGTATGTAAAATAAAGGACGATGCGCCGGGCATCATCGAGAAATTTAACGAAGCCGACGGCGTAATCCTGGCCAGTCCAGTCTATTTCTACGATGTTTCCGCGCAGATGAAGGCGTTTATCGACCGTAACTTTTTCACTTTTACGCATGAAGGCAAGAGGAAAGCCAAATATGCGGGATTGATAGCGATTGGCGGAGGGGGCGGGGCGGATGAGACCATCGCTACCTTAAAGAGATTCGTAGGGCTGCCGGAGGATAGCTGCTTTATCGTTTCCGGATATGTGGGTCAGGATAAAGCGAAGGATAAACCGGCTCTGGTAAAAAAAGCTCAAGACATGGGCAAGAAGCTGGCAGCGAAGCTAAAGGGGAAGTAAGGGATAAATAGTAAATGTGGCTGGATTCCCGAGCGGTTCGGGAATGACTTTGATGTAATTTCCCTTGACCTTATTCACCGTCTCTGTTATGCTTTGGGCGAAAAACGTACATTCTAGAAAGGAGTCCACTATGGTAGTCAAGAAAGAGTATGCCCACCTGGTAAAACCCATGCTTATTAAAGACCCGCCTAAGGGTCTCTACCCGGAAGAACGTATTTGGATGGAAGCCAAAGACCTTGAGGGATTCAACGCCCACTTTTCCTTCGGATTTATTAAGAAACCGACCGCATTTTTCCATCCGCTAGAAGGCGCGATTGTCCACCCCTTTGACGAATTATTAGTCTTTGAAGGGACAGATTCTTCCGGCAGCATCCTCAAGCTGAATGCCGAGGTATCTGTAGAACTCGGCGAGGAGCGTGAGGAACATATATTTAACGAGCCTACGGTCGTGCTGATTCCCAAAGGCATGCCGCACGGCGGGGTAAAAGTTAGAAAGCTGAATAAACCAATCGCACACTATACTATCGGGCTGGCTCCAGCCTATAGCGCTTCCCCGGCTAAAGTAAACGCGTCGACCTCAAAAGGCTCTAAATACCAGAAATATATCAAGAAGATGATTACCGCCGTCTTACCTCCCCCTCCGGACGCTGACGGGCGAATGCCGCAGGTCATCGGCAAGGACGGCATTATGCGCCCGGCTAAGTTCGGGGTCGGCCCCGGCAACGGCGACCAGATTGTATGGCTTTATGGGCCGGACCTGGAAGGATTCAACGCCAATTTTACGTGGGGCTTTTACAGTCAAAACGGCAAGTGGCACCGCGGCGGCGAATCTCACTATCATCCCGAGGCGGAAATCTTATGTTTCGTGGGGCTGGACACCAATAGACTGGATTATCTTGGCGCGGAGCTGGAATTGGGCTTAGGCAAGGACTACGAACGGCACATCTTCAATACGTCCACCGTGGTGGTTTGCCCCGGCGGATTCCCGCACCTGCCGCTAATTACGCGCTGGGTGGATAAGCCTTATGGGTTCTTCGTGATATGCCTTAGCGGCGAGCATGCTTCGCCTTGGGTTGAGACATAAACGAAATAGCAAAACACGTCATTCTCGGGCTTGACCCGAGAATCCAAACACTACCTTTATCCCCTCCTCTGGATTCCAGCCTTCGCTGGAATGACAGGGGAAAGGGGGATTCCCGCTGGAGTTTACCCCGTACTCCGATACAGGGCGGGAATGACGATTAAAGATATGAAATACCGCAAATTCGGCAGGCTGGACTGGCAGGTTTCGGCGCTGGGGTTCGGTCTGGAACAATTGACGGAAAATGATGACGAAGCCGTAAAGATGGTGCGCTACGCCATCGATAATGGCGTAAACTTCATCGATGTTGGCTCGCCTTTGATACTCAAGCGCAATTCACAGTCGTTCCATCAAGCGCTCGACGACGGTTATCGGCAAAAAGTAAAAATCGCCGCCACCATTCCGTCGGCTAGCATCAATGAAGCGGCGGACTTCGAACGCGAGCTGGAAAACCTGCTCAAATGGCTTAATACGGATAGCGTCGATTTTTTAATTCTCGGTGGCTTGAACCGCTTTAGCTGGCCCAGGCTGGAAGAGCTTAACATCACGCGTCGCTTTGAGGCTGCCGTCGCCAATAAAAAAGTCGGCTATGTCGGGTTCTTTTTTCACGACCAGTACCAGTTCCTGCGGGATATTATCGCCGCTTACGATAACTGGACGCTCTGCCAGTTCCAGTACAGCTTGATGGACATCGACCACCACCCGGGGGTAAGCGGGCTGACCTACGCCGCCGATAAAGGCCTGGCGGTAGTCGTGTCTAAACCGCTGCTGGGAGGCAGGCTGACAAAAGAAATACCGGAAAGCGTGGCGAAAATATGGGCAGCCGCCGAGCCGAAGCGGAGTCCGGCGGAGCGGGGCTTACGCTGGGTTTGGAATCACCCGGAGGTAGCTGCCATTGTTTGCGACATGAGCAGTCCGGAGCAGGTCAAGGAAAATATAACGCTGGCGGATAAAGCGGATGCGGGGAGCTTTACCGTGCCGGAGGAGCTGGTCATCAGCCGGGTAAGGGATGCTTACCGGGAGCTAAAACCCCTCCCCTGTACCACCTGTCGTGGGTGTATGCCCTGTCCACAAGACATCGATGCGCCGCGCATTTTTGAAATCTATAACGACGCCGTTATGTACAACGATGCCGCTACCGCACGGGAAATTTATCGTCTAGAACACCACAACATCGATAGCTGTAACGAGTGCGGTACCTGCGCCAGCAAATGTGCCCTGGGATACCCCGTCCCCGAATGGCTTAAGAAAGCACGCGATCTATTGGCAAGTGAATGACCAATATATAAGCTGAAACCGTATTGACCGATAATATAGCCTGGTGTTACGATAACAATAAAGATAACATTTTGATATTGATGCGGCAGGTTTCTTGATTGAAGTTCAGCGAGCTAGTCAAACTACTAAAGAATAACGGTTTCGAGCTGGTGAGGGAGAAGGGTTCTATCCGGTATTATGCCAAGGCAGGCGTTGATAAACTAATCAGAATTGACTATCATGGTTCTAGGGAAATCCCCACGGGGACTTGTGACGCTATCTTAAAAGCGGCCGGCCTGAAGAGGAAGGAGGGGTAGCAATGATAGATTTGAAATATTCTCTAGTAATAGAAGCAACTGAAGACCCATCTTTTTTCACCTTCTATTCGACAGACCTGGATGGCTTTACCGGAATAGGACATTCCATCGAAGACTGTATCTATAAAGCAAAATGGGGGATGGAGGAGCATGTCAGCCTCCTGAAAGAGCGTGGACTTACTGTTCCCAAACCTAACCCCAATCCTAATGTTATGATAAAAAATACGCAGCGGTTAGCAACGATAAGCTAGAATTAATGCTATAATTTATATAGTAAAACTCCCAAGTTAACCTACCCACATTTTTCTCATTCAGAAGGAGCATAAATGGAAATCTCGGGCGTACGCAGGAACAGCAAGCTGATTATCGACGGGGCGCTTTATAATGTCGATGAGGCGGAATTCACTAAACCGGGCAAGGGCCGCTCCGTTTACCGTTTGAGGCTAAAGAACCTGCGCGATGGCAGTGTCATCGACCGGACGTACCGCTCCGGTGAAAAGGTCGATGAAGCGACCATGAACACGGAGGAAGAGCAATACCTCTACCACGAAGGCGACCAGTATATTTTCATGAACTCCAAGACCTACGAGCAGCATAGCATCTCCGAAGACCTGCTCGGCATTAAAAAGAATTTCCTGAAAGAAGGCATGGATGTCGTGGTGCTGATGTTCGGCGACGAAGCCATTGACATCACCCTGCCGTTAACCATCGACCTCAAGGTAACCGAGACCGAGGTTTCCACCAAGACGGCGACCATCACCCCGCAGATGAAGTCGTCTATCATAGAGACAGGCTACCGCGTCGATACGCCCTCCTTCATCAAGGTGGGAGACGTTATCAAGATAGATACCCGCAACGGCAACTACGTGGAGCGCGTCGCCACCGGTAAGTGATAATGCTAGAGGATGAACCAAAAAGACTCGCCCGCCTGCAGTCCAACCTGGAGCGGCGGGCATTAATTTTTAAATACATCCGCGATTTTTTTAACGAGCAGGGGTTTTTGGAAGTTGAGACCCCCATCCGCGCCCCCGTCATCGCCCCGGAGCCATTTATCGTCCCTTTTCAAAGCGAGGACTGGTTTCTGGCCGCGTCGCCGGAGCTGCATATGAAACGCCTGCTTGCCGCCGGCTACGAAAAGATTTTCCAATTCAGTCACTGTTTCCGCAAAGGCGAAAGGGGCCGTTGGCACAATCCGGAGTTCACCATGCTGGAGTGGTACCGTAAAGACGCTGACTACCAGAAAATCATCGAGGATACGGAGAAGCTGGTGGCGACGGTAGCACGCAAGCTGGGGCATAAAAAAACCATCAAATACCGGGGACGGGATATCGACATCAGCCTGCCCTGGCCGAGGCTAACCGTTAGAGACGCTTATCTTAAGTCCGCCGGCTGGGACCCGGTTGCCGTAAACGACCCGGAAAGATTCGATATGGATTTTGTGAGTAAAGTGCTGCCAAGCTTCGCCCACGACCGCCCGACCGTGCTTATGGATTACCCGGCGGCGCAAGCCTCGCTGGCGCGTCTCAAACCGGATAATCCGCTCGTCGCCGAGCGGGCGGAGGTGTTCATCGGGGGGCTTGAGCTGGCTAACGCTTACAGCGAGCTGGTAGACGCCAAGGAACAGGCAAAACGCTTCCAAGAAGCGATACAACAAATACAAAGGGAGCGCGGGCAAATAATGCCACTGCCGGAGAAATTCCTGGAGGCAATGAAAAGTCTACCGGAGTGCGGGGGCATCGCGCTGGGGATTGATAGACTGGTAATGCTTTTCTGCGATGCGGACTCGATAGACGACGTGATAGCTTTTACCGAGGATACGGCGTAATAAGCACGCCGGACAGGCAGACACAACGGTCACTTTATTGCCATGTCCATTTTTCTGTGATATCCTTTTTTATGAATAATGCTTCGTGGGGGTAAAAATGATGTTTGAGAAAGTATTGGTCTGTCTGGATGGTTCCGTCCTTGCCGAACAGATCCTGCCATACATCGCCGCAGATAGCCGCAAGTTTAAGAAAATCGTACTTCTTAATGTTATCGCCCCACCAGGCGTCAATATACCTCTCGGCGTGCCGGGTGAAACCGCTGGCCGATTACAAACAAAATCCATGCTCGACCATGTAAAGAAAGAGCTGGAGGAAATGCCCGACTATCTGGAGTCCAAGGCAGAGTCTCTTAGAAAGACGGGACTTAAAGTAGAGTGTGTGGTTCTGGAGGGTACGCCCACCGAGGCTATCATTAACTATGCCCATGATAACAATATCGGCCTTATCGCCATCGCTACACACGGGCATTCCGGTATCCGCCAAATCACCATGGGCAGCACCGCGGAATATATACTAAAACATGCCGGCCTGCCGGTGCTGATGGTGACGCCGCAGAAACGCTAAGCCCCGCGGAGTTTTCTTATCATCCCCTTAAGAGTTTGCCAGATGCTATTAGCGCTATCCTCTTTATCCACCGAGGCGATTTCTTCTCCATAACGTACGTCTTCATACATATCCGTAAGGCTGTTTAGTGGCAGCGCGCTATCCGGTACGATATGCTCGATACGCTGTGCATATTCTTCGGCGGTCTCGTGGCGGCGGCGGGAGATGCCAGAGCGCCCCGCCTCCCATTGCATGTGGCGGTAAATTTGTCTAATATCCAGTCGACCGGTATCTTCGTCAAAATTATAAGTCGGTGCCTTAAGAGGTTTACGCCTCCTCCCAATCGACCTGAAAAGCTCCTTCAAATCGTCCCTTAAGCCGCGCCAGCTAAAGAGGGACTCGCGGACTTCATCGAAATCCTCCCGGGCATGGCGGGCGCGGTAGCGCGCAATAGCTCTCGCTAGGAAGAAAATAACTACACCAATAACTATGGCGAGCACCGACCATTTTATTATCGAGGTCACTAACGGCGATAACTCTACGCCTTCGTTTGTTCCATAGTTCGGCATCGTCATGTTTGCCCCCCACTCGCCTTGCTCCTGCTGACCGCCGCTAATCAAGCCAATGAACCATTTGAAAACGATAATCAGTCCCTGTCCCAGATAGACTATCGGTATCATAATATATTCAAGTATTTTACCCAGGAACCCGAAGACGGCGTCGGCGCCATGACCGATAGTATCAATAAAGTCCGGCGATATGGCCGAGGCGACGGCGAAGCCAATGATAATCATCCCGCCGATAACCCCCAGCATCACCGGCAGCCAGCGCCAGACAGAAGTAAGTTTGGCTTCTTCCTTAGGCATCGTGCGGCGCATATTGTAGAGGTGGCTGATGGCGATGGCGAGCAGACCGAAGAAGAAAAAGGCGATGACATTAATGCCGATTTCCGCTCCCGGTTTAGGAATGCTGCCGGATGACGCGCTAATCTGCCAAATGATTATCAAGGCAACAAGCGCCACCATACCGAGCAAAAAGGAACGATAGATATCTCGGAAATAAGAGGTCGACTGCCCCAGCATAATGCCCCGCCACCAGAGGTAGACAATGGCTGGTATCGCCACGGAAATAGTGCTGGCATGAGTGAAGGTATTCCCCAGAGCCTGCCCGATATGACCGAACCAGCCGCCGGAGAGAAAGGTATAGCCGTCATTATATTCGACAGCCAGGATGAGTAGCATGGTTAATAGTCCGCTGCCGATAATGATAAGCTGAATCTTCCAGAGGGACCATGGCTGCCGGGTGAATATCCTCGAAATCACTAGGGAAGCGACGATAACGATAACAACGGAAGCTAGATTCAATACCGGGCGTGCTTCCGAAAAAGCCGGCCAAAACCCCACCCAGCTCAACCAGGGAGAGACCCAGAAGGCTTCCATTAGAATGACCGCCAGCGGGTAAAAAACCACCGCCAGCCAGTCGAAATTTTTGAACCTATCAATCCTCATATAACCTTTAACCCGGCTCCTCTTTAAGTCCTATCTCTTTTACCAGCTCCCAGGCGACTTTATCAGGAACATAGAAAACCGGAAAGCGGCTGGCATTCACTTCCGGAACCTCGCTGCCTACGACAACCAGAGTTACGCTTCGCCCCACCCTCTTCATGTCCAGCAGCGTCGCCAGCAGCTTTTCATCGGGCTGGGCCGAGATAACCAGCATCGTGCTGCCCCACGGGAGACTGCCGACTTCCTGGCGTATGTACCTGGTCACCGGTATCGTTTCCACCTGGTGCAGCTGGGCCAGCGTTTCGAGTATCCGTAATAACTGGTCGGGATGCTGGCTGGGCGGCACCATAACCAAACCCTCCGAGAAACGCGTTATCTGGTTAACGTAGAGACCGACCCGAAAGCCGGCATTAAGCGCGTGCTGCGAAAGCGAAGCCGCGGTAATAATGCCCAGCTCCTGTAGCTGGTAGCTGCTGCCCCATAAAGGCGCTCTTAGCGTGCGCACATCGAGGAAAATGCTGATATCGATGGTGGTGGTGGGCTCGTAGATTTTCGTCTGCAGCCTGCCGAGGCGGGCGGTGCTTTTCCAATGTATGCGCTTAAGGGCATCGCCGGAGTGATATTCCCTTACGCCGGCGGTGAGCACCGGGTCCTGGAAGAGGTGCTGTTTCAAGCGGATATCGCCGAAGAGCTGCCGTGAAGATATACCCAGCTTTTCCAGCGGTACCAGACGTGGATACACCAGCAAATAGTCCAGCTTTTCAATTTCCATATCCCGCCGGAAGAACCCGAAAAGGTCACCGGACTCGAGACGGGTAGGCCCGAAAATAAAAGCGCCACGCAGGGGACACTTTATAGGGAAGCGTCGCTTGACCCTGTGGTACATGCCGATGGGGAAGATATTGGTGAGGGTGACACGGTCTTCATGAGATGGCGAGGCTTTCCCTTTCAGAAGTATCAGTTTCTCCGGCAGGTCGTCCTCTATCTTCAGCCACGGGAGTGGCAGCGGCTTACGGTTGGAAACCTCTATCTCAAGGACGACTTCTTCACCGAAAAATACCTGGTTATGATTCAAGCGTCGGTGGTATTCGACACGACTAAGGCAATACTTGTTCCAGAGTCGCGATACACCGCCGGTAAGGATAAACAGCAAAGAAACCAGCGCCAGCGGTACCTGGTGGAGCGCCAGGCTGATAATCAAAATGATGACGGCAATGATAATCCAGTAGTCGCCCCGCATCCCTTATGCCTCCCCGGCGGCGCCTTCATCTTCCACCGGCACGGTAACAGAATCTCTGATTTCCTTTAGGGTCTGCTCCGCTTTTTGCCCGCGCAGGCGACTTTCCGACTTGGGAATGATGCGGTGTATCAGCACCGGCGTCATTAAATATTTAATATCGTCAGGAGTGACAAATGTCCTGCCGCGTATGGCGGCGAATGCTTGTGCAGCGTTATAAAGCGCCAGCATGGCGCGGGGACTGGCTCCCAGCTCGACAGCGGGGTGCTGGCGGGTGGCGTGAACCAGGCGGATGATATAGTCCTCGACATCCCTGGCGACATGTACCTCATGGCATGTCTTCTGTATTTTAATCAATGCATCGGCGGTGACCACGGACGATAGCTCTTCAAGTGGGTCTTCATCGCGGAAACGCGCCAGAATCGCGCGGTCGTCCTCAAGCGAGGGGTAGCCTATCTGTATTTTCATCAGAAAGCGGTCGAGTTGGGCTTCGGGGAGGGGGAAAGTGCCTTCCAACTCGATGGGGTTTTGCGTTGCCATGACTAAAAAGGGACGGGGCAAAGGGCGGGTCTCACCCTCGGTAGTGACCTGGCGCTCCTGCATCGCCTCCAGGAGGGCGGACTGGGTGCGGGGAGTAGCGCGGTTGATTTCATCCGCCAGTACCACCTGGGACATGACGGGTCCGGGGCGGTACTCGAAGTCCACGGTTTTCTGGTTGAAGATATAGGTGCCGGTAATATCCGAGGGGAGCAGGTCCGGGGTGCATTGAATACGCCGGAAGGAGCAGCCGAGCGATTTGGCTAATGATTTTGCCAGGACGGTTTTGCCTACGCCCGGCACGTCCTCGAGGAGGATATGCCCTTCACAGAGCAAAGCGACTATCGCCAGCTCCACCACCTCGCCTTTGCCGACGATAACGCGCTCGACGTTTTCTTTTATCTTGGCGGCGGCTTTTTTTATTTGCTGTACCTGTTTCTCTTCCATTTACTTAATCGCTTTCTATCTCGAATATAATGACCTGAACAATATCCATTATAACAGCTTAGCTATTCTGACGCTATTTTAAGACCAAAAGCTTTGATGGGGGAGGTTTAGTTGGGGAAATTGTTATTAGCTGATTTTTTATAGTCGTTTAATGATGACAACTGACGCTGAATGATATATTATATGCCCAGAGGTTAGCTGATGGGCTTAAAATCCGAACGCCAATACGCAACTCAAGCTGATTATGCTGGGTGGGTAAAAAAGACCACTCAAGAGCGTGTAGCAAGAATTGCAGCCTCTCTCGGAGAAGCTTTCAAAGATTTTATACATAAAGAAGAAGTAGATATCATCGTTTTTTCAGAAATAACGGTTAAGCAACTAGCCTTTAGGATTGTTAAATATCCTCACATTCTAAAACCATTACTTATTGCCACTAACATTGCTGCAAGGGCTATTGAACGAGATTTAGGAATCAAGAACCTTGACACATACGATACACATTTAACAAAGGAACACGCTCTCTCCGTCTCTGGTTATATAAAACCATTTTTACCCGACAGTCTTCCATTGCCAACTTTAACAGAAATGGACAGGATAATGTTCGAGGATAAGGAGATTCGAAAGATTAAAGGGCAATGGGAGAAGATGGTAGTAAAAAGTTTGAATTCCTGTGCCAATGTCGTTTTTAGAAAATCTAAATTTCAACACAGCGGTCAGGGTTTTGAGCTCGATGCAGCTGCAAAAAACAATTCAGGAATAATAATCTACGCGGTAGATATAAAACGAATTGAGGCGAGGCGGGATATACATAAAAGAATAGATGAGATAGCTAATAAAGCTACTCACCTTAAGGCGGTGTTTCCAAAGGCGAAATTTGGAGCTATTATTTATTATCCTTTTATTACCGAACATGGTAATGTTAGAGATAGACTTCAGTCGAGTTACATTGATTCGGTGGTATTCGCTGGCGCTTCAATGGAATCCATAAGCAATGCAATCAAATTATTATTGAGCAAATTTGAATGTCTGAAAAGTCAACGGTACTAAACCATACTCAGGGAAATATTGTTTTATCCTCTACGCATCACTTAAAGATTGGTGATTCTCGTGACATGTCTTTTTTAGGTGATAACTCAATTCACTTAATTGTTACTTCACCACCTTATTGGAATTTAAAAACCTATCCAAATGGGGAAAAACAATTAGGAAATATAAATGACTATCAGACTTTTCTCGGAGAACTCAATAAAGTCCTTCATGAGTGTTATCGTGTTCTCGTACCAGGCGGTAGACTTGTCTGTGTCGTTGGAGATGTATGTTTATCACGCAGTAAACATGAACGACACCGTGTCATGCCCCTTCATGCCGATATAGCAGTACTCTGTCGTTTCATTGGGTTTGATAACCTCAATCCTATCATCTGGTATAAAATTACCAATGCTTCTTTCGAGGTAAATAACGGCACAAAATTCTTAGGAAAGCCCTATGAACCCAATGCTATTATTAAAAACGACATTGAATATATTCTCATGCAACGCAAGCCAGGTGGATATAGAAAACCCTCTGAGGAACAAAGACACCTAAGTAAACTTTCTAAAGCTGAGTACGATGCTTGGTTTCGTCAAATATGGACAATTCCTGGGGCATCCACTCGAAAGCATCCTGCACCTTATCCACTAGATTTAGCATATCGTTTGGTACGTATGTTTTCATTTTCAGGTGACACCGTTTTAGACCCCTTTGTTGGCACTGGTACTACAATGGTGGCCGCTTTAAGAGCAGGGCGAAATAGCTTGGGAATTGATATTGAGCCAATGTACATTGATATGGCAAAAACTTGGCTGCAAGAGGAAGCTTCTTCATTTCTTTCGAATGCCTCTATAACTTGTGATTCTCTTGGGTAGTACGCTCCATATCTCATCCGCCTTGACAATTTTTCTACTCTCTTGAATAATAACGTATAATTCCTCGTGTAGTTATTTTAGAGTATGACCATGAAAGCCCTGCGCTGGTATAAACAAAAAGACGTGCGTTATGAAGACGCCCCGGAGCCCTCACCCGGGCCGGGGATGCTTAAGGTAAAGGTAGCCCTGGCCGGCATCTGCGGCACGGACCTGAAAGAATATGCCTACGGTCCGGTGTTGATTCCCCCGGATAAAGTGCCCCTGACGATGGGGCACGAGTTCGCCGGTACGGTGGCGGAGGTGGGTAAAGGGGTGAAGGGATTCAATGTGGGGGACCGTGTGAGCGGGGTGGGCTACTACTACTGCGGCGAGTGCTATGTCTGCAAAAAGGGACTTTATAACATCTGCGTGAACCAGCGCTTTACTGGGATTTCCACCGACGGGTGCATGGCGGAATACTTCGTTATTCCCGATTATGCCTGCTATAAACTGCCCGATTCCGTATCCGATGAACAGGGCGCTCTTGTTGAACCTTTAGCTGTCGCCCTGCATGCGGTGAGACAGGCGCATATTCAATCCGGAGATACCGTGGCTATCGTGGGGGACGGGACGATAGGACTGTGTTCGCTGCTGGCCGCCAGAGCCGCGGGAGCGTCAGCCGTCTATGTCATCGCCAAGCATAAAGGGCGGGGCGGACTGGCCGAGAAAATGGGTGCAACCGCCGTTATCTATTCCAGCGAAGAAAATCCGGTAAAGAAACTGCAGGAAATGACCGGCGGCATCGGCACCGACGCCGCCATTGAATGCGTCGGCCGGCCGGAAACGCCCCAGCTGGCCATCGAGCTAACGCGGCGCGCTGGCATCGCCGTCATCGTCGGCATCTTCGAGAAACCCGGCTTGGTAGACTTTAGCACTATGACTTTTACCGAGAAAACGATAGTGGGCAGCTCCATTTACATTGACGAGGGCCGGACCGCCATCGCGCTTATGGCGGATAAAAGAATCGACCCCTCCCCATTGATTTCCTCCATCGTCCCCCTGAAAGACGCTGCCAAAAAGGGATTCGACGCGCTAATCAACAACAAAGAGGACAATGTTAAGGTATTGTTGCGTGTAGCCTGAAGCTTTTCCTAAATTAAACCTGCGGGCAGTACTGGATATCGGCGCTGGGATAGACGGCTACTTTCGCCCGGCTGCCATGACTCTGTTTTAACAGTTTTAAAACCTCTGACCAGTCGGACAGCATAACCACCCTATCTGTATATTCCAGGTAGTGTCGGGCAGCAAGCTCGGGGTACTCATTGAAAAAGATGAGCCGTTTTACGTTCGGCGGCACTTTCTTCTGGAGTTTTAGTTTGCCAGTGATGGTATTCCCGAAAGGCCCCATGAGGTAATGCGTCACCTGCCCCTCCGGCGCGCCGGCGATAAGCACTACCTCGCCGCCCTGCTTTTTTACCGACGGAAAAGCGACTTGCAGTCCGGAAATAGCCTCGTTAGCCTTGGCGAAGCTGTTGGCGATGACGATATCCTTTTCCACAGCTTGATTCGTCAAATAGTGCTTTTTGGCTTCTTCCAGGGCGGCGGCATAGGTCGGGCGGGGTGAACCAGCGTAGAGGGCGACCGTCTCGCCCCAATTATTGACAAGGGCGTCGATTTTCATATCCAGTCCTACAATATCCGCCGCCTCATCGATATCACGTCGCCGGGGATTGTCCGCCAAAGCGCCCATACCTGATAATGTATCGTCAAAATCCCCTTTACCCCGCGGAGAATGGAGTGCCAGCACCGTTTCATAGGCAGCGACGCCCGGCATGACGATTTTGCTGCCCCCGCCGAATCCCGCCATCTCATGCGGCACGATAGAGCCGATGCCTATTTTAAGGTCGCACTGCATGACCTCGGCATTGATGTTCACCTTCGTGCCGCCGGTGGTCGTGCCCGCATAAGTGCAGTTATCGTAAGGATTATGGTTATAGACCGGGAACCGCTTAAGTACGTCCTCCCCCAGCTTTTTTACAAAGTCCACCCGGTTTAAAGTCCCATGGCAGCCGCTAGCGGCGATAAATCGTATCTGACTATCCTGGATACCGGCGGCAGCCAGTTCCGCCAGGATAAAAGGCACAATCTCCGCCACGCGAGTCACCCGCGTCATATCGTCGAAGAGAATAACCACCTGTTTTTTCCCACGGGAATATTCCCGCAGGGGCGACATGCCGATGGGACTGCCGATGGCTTTCTTTATGGCGGCGGGGTTAAGGCGCGGGCGATTATAACCCGCCATATTGCAGACCTCCACCTGCCAGCTATCCGGCAGGGCGATTTTAAGCTCCTTTACGCCGTACCAGGCTAACTGCGGCAGTGAGATTTTAGGCATTGGTCTCGACCTCCAACTCTATTATTTAAGTCTTTTTATAATACCCTGTTGTTCCAACATGGTGCGCAAAATCGGGGTAATATCCATGCCGACTACTTCCTCAGGCATAAACCAGCCACAGTCCTGGGCATCGGACTGTGCTTTAAGGTCACCGCCGATATAATTCGCCAGCAGGTCGATGATAGCGTAATGGTAGCGGATACGTCCATCGGCGTCCCTAACAATATTATCCGCCGCGTCGAGCACCCGCATTATTTCGATTTTTACCGAGCATTCTTCAAATACTTCCCGCTGTGCCGCTTCCTTTATCGTCTCCCCTAGCTCTATCCCCCCGCCCGGTATGCTCCACTTGCCTTTATTCGGTTCGTTAGCGCGTTTTACCAGCAGCAGCCTTCCTTTATTGAATACCACCACCCCGACACCGGCGACCGGCAATCGGGGATACAATCGGTCGTCGTTCATGATAGTTTCTCTCACTAAAAAAGGCGCCCCAGGAGATACTCTAACAGGATGTTTTTATTATGGGCTCAGGTGATTTTATTGTCAAAAATGGAGTACTACGTTCTAACTAGTACTATTTGGCACAATATTTACAAATCGTTTACATAACGCATTGTGATATTAACTATATGTTTACCTTTGGGATGCTATAGTTTCGCCGCATGGCAAAAAGCATCGTAATCGCTAATATCCTGTACACCCGAGAATAATACACAGGAAGGTGATGTAAATGAAGAATGCTTACTCCGAAACTAAAGACGTGGGAGATAGTAGCAGTCGTTCGCTTGTTGAGGCTGACAAAAACAACTATTATTACCCTTCTTCTCATAACGATGAGTTCTTCCACCTCTTAGCAGAAAATGCCCGCGACGTAATCTTCCATGTTAAAACATCGCCAACCTTCCAGTTTGACTATGTAAGTCCATCTTCTACCCACATTACTGGCTATACTCCAGAGGAATTTTATGCCGACCCCCTTCTTGCCGAAAAATGCGTCCTTCCTGAAGACTTCCCCCTCGTATCAAACCCATCCGCCTGGGATAACGCCACTAAATCTAAACCCGTGGAAATACGCTGGAAACGTAAAGACGGCAGGATAATCTGGACAGAACATATGATTTCGGTAACCCGAGATAAAGAAGGCAAGCTTGAAAGTTTCCATATTATCGCCCGCGATATTACCGAACGTAAGCAAGCCGAAGCAGCCTTACGAGAGAGTCAACAATTCACTGAAAGCCTACTTGAAAATGCGCCGCACTCAACAGTAGTAATAAATCCAGATACTTCAGTTAGATACGTTAACCCGGCCTGGGTACGCATTAACGGCTGGACCCTATCAGAAGCAGTGGGTCTAAAAAGTCCCTATCCCTGGTGGCCGGCTGAATTCAGGGATGCCTGTATCGAAGGCTTTAAACAAGCCATGGAACAGGGCAACGGTAATTCCGAAATCTTTGCCCAAAAGAAAAACGGCGAAATCTACTGGATAGCTATGAACTGGGTTTCCGTGATGAATAACGGAGAGCTGGCTTATATGATAATCAACTCCGTTGATATTACCGATCGTATCAAGTCGCAGGAAGCGCTAAAAGAATCGGAAAGTAAATACCGGTCTATTTTCGAATCCGCCAACGATATTATAGTTTTAATAGATCGCAAAGGCACCATCATTGACATTAATAATAAAGGTAAAGAAATCGTCGGTTTTGAAAAAGAAGAGGTAATCGGACAGAAATTCAGTCAGCTTACCCACATTATAACTAAAGATAGTATCACCGAGGCTACTAAAAATTTTAATCATCGCTTGGCCGGCAATGAAATCGCCCCCTATGAGATAGAAATCAGAAAGAAAAATGGGGATATTCTCTATTTTGAAGTTAGAGCCGTGCCGCTCACAATAAATGATAAGACCATCGCCGACGTAGCTGTATTACGTGATATAACCAATCAGAAACGCTCCATGCTGGCGCTCAAAGAGAGTGAAGAAAAATTCTCCAAGGCATTCAGTTCCAGCCCTAACTCAGTCTGCATCGTAACCGTTAAAGAGGGGACTTTCCTTGAAGTTAATGAAAGCTTTTTACGTTTTTCCGGCTACAGCCGTAAAGAGGTAATCGGGCACACTCCAGCTGAGCTCAACCTCTGGGTAAACGAAGAAGAAGAGAAGAGAATGGCGAGAAACCTTAAAGAAACAGGCAGAGTTGATAATGAAGAAATAAAATCGCGTATGAAATCAGGAGAAATACGAACGGGCCTGTTCTCGGCTGAAACGATTGAAATCGGCGGCAGGAAATGTATGACTCTGGTGATAACGGACATCACCGAGCAAATTAAGGCCAAGGAGGCTTTGCAGGATTCTGAAGAGAGGTTCTCCAAAGCTTTTAATGGCAGCCCGACGATGATGGTCATTGTGGCTTTCAATGAGGATAGATATGTCGAAGTCAATGATAGCTTTGTCAACTGCCTGGGATATTCTCGCGAAGAACTAATCGGGCACACAGCGGATGAATTTAATTTATGGATATATCCTGAAGAGAAAGAGAAAATGGCCCGGCTAATCCGAGAGCAGGGTAAATTTAGAGATGAGGAGTTCCGTTTCCGCACCAAAAATGGCGAGATACGCACCTGGTTGTGCTCGGCGGATACATTAAATATCGGCGGTGTTCGTTGTATGTTGGGCGCGTCGACGGATATCACCGAGCGAAGAAAAGCCCAGGAAGCTCTACGCGAATCAGAAGAAAAATTTTCCAAGGCGTTTCGAGCCAGCCCGAGCTCCATCTCCATCAGCCGAATGAGTGATGGTAAATTCATTGAAGTCAATGACACCTTCCTGCGAGACAAAGGCTATACGCGGGAAGAGGTGGTCGGGCACACTGCAAAAGAACTGAATATCTTCGCTAAAAAAGAAGACTATTTTGATATTAGGGCTACCCTTAACAAACAGGGAAAATTCACCAACGAAGAGATACAGTACCGCACGAAGTCAGGTCAAATTCGGACAGGGCTAATGTCCGCCGAAATAATCAATATCGGCAATGAGCCATGCATGATCGTGATGCACACTGATATAACCGATCAAAAGCTGGCGCAGGAGCAACTAAGACTGCTTAGCTCCGTCACACAGCAGGTAACGGACTCCACCGTTATTACCGACCCGGATTTTAATATAACCTATATAAACCAGGCAGCTGAGGATATGTTCGGCTACACCCTGGATGAAGTTAAAGGGAAAAAACTATCAATTTTCAGTAAAGTAAAGCCTTCTGAAGCAACTAACAAGGCGATGAATAAAGTGCTTCAAGCTGGGAAAGTCTTCACCTCCATCATTACCAAGAAGCGCAAGGATGGCACCCTGCTGACCTGCGATTGCCGGCTTTCACCTCTATACGACGAGAAGGGACAGATTTGCTCACTTATTGATGTCCAGCGTGATATTACCAAACAGAGAGATGTGGCAACGAAACTACAGGAACATAAAAAATTAATTGATAGCATTCTGGCTACCATGCCAGAGGGGGTGCTTGTCATCGATAGCAACAGCCAAATACTGCTGGCTAATAAAGCCCTTTATAAGATTTTTCATCTTAACAGCAAGTCGCTGAACAACAAGTTGCTTAGCGAGATATTCCCTACAGACCAGTTTTTCGACCTTCATAAAGCAGTGAAGCGCAGGGGAAATGAGAAAAATACCCTGGAATTCAGGTACCAGGCGCAGTCTACGGAAAAGATTATCTACTGCATTATCGTTAAAATGGATGGCGAACGCACGATGCTTACTTTTTCTGACGTCTCTCGGGAAAGGGAGGAGGAGGAAAAGCTCTACCTTACCTCCCGCCTGGCTTCTCTCGGCGAGATGGCCGCCGGCCTGGCTCATGAGTTAAACAATCCTCTCACCGGCATCCTGGCTTTATCTCAACTACTGACTAGCAGCAATCTGCCGGTAGAACATAAAGAGGATATCGAATGTATCTATGGTGAAGCTAAACGAGCCGCCAGTATCGTGAAGAACGTCCTGCTGTTTGCCCGCAATAAAACGGGGGAAAACGGCCAAGCGGCGGTTAACGAAGTGATTAAAGATGTCTTGAGGCTGCGTGAATACGAAGAGAGAACCAGCAATATCAATGTCGTCACGAATTTTGAAGATAACCTGCCATCCGTACCTCTGGAAAAGGGACAGCTGCAGCAGGTTTTATTGAATCTCATCTCCAACGCCGAGGCAGCTATTAAGGAAGTGAACCGGCCGGGCATTATAACGGTAGCGACGCAACGGGTGAACAATCACGTTAATATCACCTTCAGCGATAACGGATGCGGCATTAAAAAGCAGGTAATACGGAGGATTTTCGACCCGTTCTTCACGACCAAAGAAATCGGCAAGGGCACCGGACTCGGTTTGAGTATCTGCTACAGTATCATCGTAAAACACGGGGGCAAAATAAGTGTTAAAAGCCAGGTTAACGAAGGTGCTACCTTTACTATCAGGTTGCCTGTAGTATCGGAAATATAATAATCAATTCCGGATAAGGATGGAAAGGATACTGCCATGGTAATAACAGCTACTAAAGACACAATATCAGAAATGACGTCTTATAAGGAAAAAATCCTTATTGTCGACGATGAAAAAACGGTGAGGCGAAGTCTTAACAAGTGTTTAACGATGAACGGCTTTACTTGTGAGGAGGCTGGTAGCGCCGAGGAAGCCATGGCTACCTTGCGTAACAACCCAGCCGACCTGGTCATCCTGGATATAATGATGCCAGGCACCTCTGGTAGCACTTTATTGCCGCAGCTGAAAAAGTCATTCCCCGATACGGCGGTGGTCATGGCGACCGCCGTGGTGGAGCCGGATACTATCGTTAATTGCATGAAAAATGGCGCTCTTGATTATATCACCAAGCCTTTCGATGTTAACCAGCTGATGAAAAATATCCAATCTGTGCTGGAAAAGAGGAAGCTGGAGCGGGACCTCAAGAAGAAAAGTCAGGTGCTCGAAGGCAAAGTGTCGGAACAGGCTAAAGAGCTCCAGAAGCTTTTCATCGATGCCGTGGAATCGCTCATCAGCGCACTGGAAGCCAAGGATAAATATACCGCCGGTCACTCGCGGAGAGTAACTAAAATAGCCCTGGATATCGCCTACGCAATGAGCATTAAAGGCGAAGACCTGGAAAATATACGCTGGTCTGCCCTGCTACATGATATCGGTAAAATAGGGATTGACTCGAGTATCCAGAATAAACCGGGCATTCTTACACCGAACGAGTATAACTATATTCTAACCCATTGCACCATCGGACCCGGTATCGTACAACCCCTGGTAAACGATGACATCGTCGACGCTATCCGGCACCATCATGATAGCTACGATGGCGCCGGTGTTAACCAGACTTTAAAAGGCGGGAATATTCCACTTATTTCCAGGATTCTCGCTGTGGCTGACTCCTTTGACGCGATGACCTCCGACCGGCCTTACCGAGCCGCTATGTCCGCTATCAAAGCAGTCGAGGAGGTACAGCGTTGCGCCGGCACACAGTTTGATCCAGTTATCGTCAAGGCTTTTCTCAAGACGCCGATGGTCAGGTCTTTTAAAACTTAAATTCCGGATGGCGGTTCATTACCTGATAGCCGCTCTCGCCAGTTTTATTTACCGGCAGAGCGGTTATGTTTTTCTTCTATTGAATAGAGCTTTTCGATGGCGAACTGAACTTGCTGGGAGCATTTTTTTTCGAAAATTCCTGATTCCCTCGCCTGCTCGGCTGCTTCTTTATTCGATAAATCGACGCCGAGCAATCCCTCGCAGGTAATGGAGCCGTACTCCTTTCGGAAGCTTGTGACGAGCTCGGCGGCGTCTTCACAGGCGGCATTACGGGCTTTTTCCGCCTTATCTTTATCGCTGGTAGAACGGCGGTATTTTAAACCCAATGCCAGCGCAGCCGCCGAGACCGCCCCGCAGGGAGCCTGCTGCTGGCCGGCGATGCCGCCCCGAAAAACCGTGCCCGCCCAGAGAAAATCCTTATTCTTCAATCCGTAGGCTTCCCACATAACTTGCAGGACAGAAGGCCCTCAATGGTAGCCCAGGCGCATGTATTCCAGCACTTTGTGTTTGGCTTCATCTAGCGGTAATTTTAATTTCATGTTCGCTCTTTTCTATTCGGCGCTGGTACGGAACTGCCAGATAGCGATAGCGCCGAAGATAACTGTAAATACCAGAAGCGCCAGCATCGACGGCACAGCATCGCCGAAATCAGCGCCGAAGACCATCAGTTTATTGAATCCGGTGGTAGCCCAGGCGTGGGGCGTAATCTTGGCGATATTTTGCAGCCACTCCGGATAGAGGAAGGCCGGCCACCAGCACCCGCCCAGGGGGGCGAGCAAGAGGGAGGTAATTACCGCCAGCGAGGTAGCGCTGCGTATTGTCTTGGCAAGCGTTGCCAGCATCAAAGCGAAGGCGGAAGACATGATTACCATGAAGATAGAGAGGATGATAACCCCCAGCGGGGAAAGCCCCATATCCACGTGAAATATCAATATACCAGCGACCCAGAAGATAATAATTTGTATCAAGCCCTTGGCGGCGATGCCGGTAAAAATGCCCCCTAAAATCGACTCCCTTTTTACGGAGGTTGATAGCAGCCTCTCCAGCGTATTGTTCTTTCTTTCTTTAACGATGTCTGACGCTGATGTCGCCGCCGCCATAAAAACGAACATCACCAGATAGCCGGGTATCACCCAGTTTGCCGGATTTTCCGCTTCTACATCGCCTACCTTTTCTGTTTTAAATGCCAGGTAAGCCGCTGCTGTCCCGGCGGCACCGCCGGAAAAAAGCGTTTCTTGAATCTTTTGTACGGCGCTCTGTATTTCAGCTGGCGTAGCGCCACTTCCGGCTAACAGCTCGCTGCTGGCTTTAATCACCGCCATATTCGCGTTGATTTGCGAGGTTATCGCCCCGGCGACGCTTGCCAGCGCCATTCTGGTATTAGTTGCACTGGCATCGGCAAATACTTCAAGTTTGGTGGCGGAGCCATTCATCAGAGCCTGGGTGAAATCCGCCGTAAAGCTTAAAAAGCCGCTTAAATTTCCGCTTAAAACAGCCTGCTTATCAGAAGCATAGTCCTTATCCCAGATAAATATCGGGTCGCCCGGTTTAAGCAGTGATTCATCCTTGGTTTCCATTGTACCGATTATCTGGTAGCTCAAACCTCCGGCGGCTTCCTGGGTGGCGATATGCATTTCCAATCGGTTATCCTGTGACCCCACTCCCGCCATTAAGGAATTGAACAGTATCACAAACAGGAAGGGAAAGACGATGCTGAAGAACAAGCTGGCGCGGTCTAAAGCGAATATCTTTAAATCCTTAAGAGCGATAAACCATATATGCTTGAGGTTTTTCATAGTTTCTATTTGCTCCCCGGCACCGCCCGGAAAATGAGACGGCTGATAATGAGTCCCACCACCGCTACGCCCGCCAGGACTACCAGCTGCGACCAAACATCACCCAGCGAACCGCCCTGAGAGACTATCGTGGTATAGGCTTTATTGGCATAGGTATTAAGGGAGAACGTGCCGATTTTCGCCAGCACCGACCCTTCCGTAGACTGGAAGAAGGTGTTGCCCACCATTACCATGAACATGGTAAGGACAACGGCAATCCAGTTGGCGGCGGATTCGGTACGGGAAATAGAGGCGATAATCATACCGATGGCCGCGGCGGCGGCGGTAAAAACAAACGACACCACCAAACATGCCAGAAACGATAGCGGCGTAAACATTTGAAACACCGCATAAGACAATCCCAATAAAATCAAAGTCTGGATGAAACCCCGGGCGATAGTTGCCAGGAACTTGCCGAAGAAAAGCTCGCTAACGTTGAGTCGCGTGGTAAGCAGCCTTTCCAGCGTGCCACGCCGTCTTTCTTCCACAATCGTCATGGCGGATAAAGACAGCGAAAAAAGGACATACATGGTAACGATGCCCGGCAGGTATTGATTGATAAATTGCGAGCTGCCGCCGGTGACCTCTTCGGTTACGCCGATGGCCGGCTGCTGGTTCTCCTCTTTCAAAATATTCTGAACAGTCAATTCGATACTACTATCAGGTATCCCTTTACCGGCCAAGGCAGTTTTTACCCCGCTAATCACCTGAAATTGCTGGTTAATCTGCTCCGCCGCACCGCGGATGATACCGGCAAGAATCTGACCTTCCGTACCGCCGTTGCCCCGCTGTTCAAATGTCAGCTCGGCTTGGCCACCGGCAGCCAGTGTATCCGAGAAACCAGCGGATATGAAAAGGACCATCAGTAAGTCCGACCGGTCCAGTTTGGCGTTAGCTTCCTCCGCAGAAACAATATCGACGCTGATGCCATCGACAGCATCCACCTTTTGAATCAGCTGCTGAGCGTAAACTCCTTTATCTTCGTCGACGATAGTAGCGGTGGCTGTAAACATGGTATCCCCGCCGAAGGCGCCGAACATCAGGGCGAAGGTCAGTATCGGCAGCAGTAGACCGAAGGCAAGGTCGCCCTTATCCTGTAAATACAGCTTGACTTCATTCAGGGTTATAAAAAGGGCTCTTTTCATAATTATCGGCTAATCGCGAAGGCTGCGCCCGGTGAGTTTCAGGAAGACGTCTTCCAGTGTGACCTTATCCGGCGAGCCTATCTGCTTCTTGAGGTTATAGGGCGTATCCATGGCGATTATTTTGCCGCCGTCCATGATGGCAATACGCTGGCATAGCCTATCGGCTTCTTCCATGTAGTGCGTGGTATAGAGGACGGTCATGCCTCCTTTTTGCAGCGCCAAAATATTCTCGAAAATATTGTTACGCGACTGCGGGTCGATGCCGACGGTCGGCTCGTCTAAAAAGAGAAGCTGCGGGTTGCCCATGAGAGCGATGGCGAGGTTAATGCGCCGCTTCATACCACCGGAATATTTAGCCACTTTGCCTTTAGCCCTATCCTCCAGTCCCATCAGCTCCAGGTTCTTCATCGCCTGGGCGCGGGCGGCTTCACCTTCCAGTCCCGCCATATGTCCGAAGAAAATCATATTATCGAGGGCGGAAAGGTCTTCATAAAGAGCTAGCTCTTGCGGGCAGACCCCGATGATGCTGCGGATGGCTTCGGCATCCTCTTTTACGGAGTGCCCGCCGATGATAATCTCGCCGCTATCGGCTTCCAGCACGGTGGAGAGTATACGGATGGTCGTCGTCTTGCCAGCGCCGTTAGGCCCGAGCAGACCGAAAATTTCACCTTTGATGATGGAGAATGAAACACCATTGACCGCTTTAAAATCCCTGAAGCTTTTATGAAGGTCTTTTACGACCACGAATTCCTCTGCCATGACCATGCCTCCGCTTTGCCCTAAAAAAATACCTTGACCATTATATACCTAGAAAGTCTAGGGGTACAAGAAAAATATCGATTCCTTTTTGTCATTCCAGCGAAGGCTGGAATCCATGAATGTGAATCAAATAATAATTGGAGGTTCTTGGTGGATTCTGGCCTACGCCAGAATGACAGGGTATGTGATAAGGCAATACATAGATTGCCATGTCGCTTTGCTCCTCGCAATGACACGGACTATAAAATAGCAGAGCCTCCGTATTTCAGGAGGCTCTGTAAAATTCTTAATACTCTTTGTGATTAAGGCCAAAGGACTTTAGCCACATCGTTCAAGCCGAGGTCGAGCAACGCCTGTTTGCTGGGCTTGCCGGTCTTAACATCCCAGCCCATTGCTTCATAGTACTCTTTAGACAATTCCGCTTCATCCACCGTGGCGCCGGCGCGGGGACCCACCTTCTTAGGAGGCTTGCCCAGCATCCTATCATGGTGCTTCCAGGGGGTTTTGATGCCTTCGCGGGTATTGAACGCCTGCTTCATCGTCTCGATACGCGCGCCGGTCTTGATAAGCTCATCCAGGGTTATATCCCAGCCGGTAATCTTCTGGAAGGCTTCTACCAGGTCGTTGATATGTACATAGGCGTCGCCGATGACAATCATGCAGATGCCAGCGGCGTTATAGGAAGCGCTAATGCCCATGCCTATTTTATGGGGAACACCCCGCCCCTTTAAAGAACCCCGGTTGTATTCCGGCAGAGACCCTTCCGGCAGCGGACCTTCACCGCCCTGGGTATGGCGACCCGGCGTGGGATTGGCGCCGTAGCCAATGGCGAAGTTGATACCGCCCCGGGAATCATGGGCAGGGTATTCCTGCCCGCCGATATGGATAGCGTATTTTTCCGAGCCTTTGCCGATTTTTTCCGAGGCTATCTTCACGCCGTCGGCGAGGATAGCGCCGATGCCTTCACGCTTGCCGATTTTCTCCGTCATCGCGATAATGGCTTTAGCGTCGCCCCACTTAAGCGGCACACCGAGTTCTTTTTCCGTAAGAATCCCTTTTTCGTAACATTCCATGGCGAACGCTACCACCGCCCCGGCGGATATCGTGTCCATTCCGTAGCGGTTGCAGATATCGTTGGCTTTGATAATCGATATCAGGTCGTTATTGAGCAAGTTAGAGCCAAACATCGCCAGTGTTTCGTACTCCGGCTTATGGGCGTGCTCGTCATATGTGAACTCACCGCTGGAGGGTTTCATGATGCCGCCGCAGCCGACGGGGCAGTGCCAGCAGCCGTATTTTCTTTCCTGCTGGGCTTTGACGGGCTCCGCACTGATGTCTTTATATTTCGGGAAGTCGATTACCACCACGCCGTCCCAGTTCTTGCACGGAGCGTCATCACCTTCCGCGCTCATATTAAAGAGCGCCGACGTGCCAAAGCCCCCGATGAACTCCGAGCGCGGGTTCTTGTTTTTCACATGCCTGGTTCTCATTTCTCTGCAGGCAACTTCATCAGCTACGGGGATTTTCATGTTGCCTTTGACGGCAATGGCTTTGAGCTTTTTAGAGCCCATGACGGCGCCCAGCCCGGAACGCCCCGCCGCCCGGCCCTTGTTATTCATGACCGCAGCGATGAGAGATAATTTCTCGCCGGCGGGACCGATACAAGCCACCTCCAGTTCTTTGCCATGCTCTTCCCGCAGAACATCCTGGGTCTCGAAGGTGTCCTTGCCCCAGAGCTTAGCGGCGTCTTTAAGCTCGGCTTTGCCGTTATCGATTAACAGGTACACCGGTTTATCAGATTTGCCGGTAAAGAAAACCGCATCGTAGCCGGCGAACTTAAGATAGGGTCCTACATTACCGCCGGAGTTGGCATCGCCCCAGCCGCCGGTCAGCGGTGATTTGCCGACCATCACGTAGCGGGAGCCGCCCATGGCATCCGTGCCGGTGAGAACGCCGGTTACCAGCCCCAGAATAGCCTCCGGACCCAGCGGGTCTACGCCGGCTTTCTGCCGACTGAACAATATCCGCGCGCCCAGCCCATAGCCCCCCAGAAAATCGCGTCCCATTTTCTCATCGAGGGGCTCTTCTTTAATTTGCTTCTTAGAAAGGTCCACCCAGAGTATCTTGCCCATGAAACCGTGCGCCATGTATTTCCTCCTTGAAAATAAAAAATCCCACCTAAATTGTATTTTCCCTGGTACAAGCTTACAATGCGTTTTTAATGGTTGTCAAACATTATTTTCTTACTCGTGAGCTGAATGTAAATTGTACTAGTTGCACTAGAACATATATTCCATAAAAGCCGCGCTTTATTGACATTACGGTAAAAAGCGGATTAACATAGCTTCAAGAGCTAAAGGAGGTTTGTATGTCACCCGTGCTTAAAGATAAGGTCGCCATCATCACCGGGGCTGGCCGCGGCCTGGGTAAAGAGTTCGCGCTGCGATTCGCCGCGGAGGGCGCTAAGCTGCTGTTGCCCGATATCAGCCTGGAGCGGGCACAGGTAACCGCTAAAGCCATCAAGGCTAAAGGTGGGGAGGCGTACGCCATGTTGACCGATATTTCGGACGAGAAAGCCACGCAAAAGATGGCGGATGAGGTTATCCGCCTTTACGGACGGGTGGATATCTTGTTGAACAACGCCGCTTTATATTATGGCGTCGCCCGCCGCGCCTGGGACGCCTGGACAGTCAAGGACTGGGACCGCATGTTCGAGATTAATGTACGCGGGACTTATCTTTGCTGTAAAGCCATCGCCCCGCTCATGGTTAAAGTCGGCAAAGGCAAGATAATCAACATCGCCTCGGATGTATTTAAGGTTCCCGGCGCCTATCAGCTCATGGCTTACGCCTGCAGCAAATCCGCCGTCTATACGCTAACGCAGTGCCTCGCCAGGGCGCTAGGACCCTCCGGTATCAACGTCAACAGTATCGCCCCCGGCTTTACAGCGACCGAAGCCAGTTTGGGACAGGATAAAGAGGGCGCCGCCTTTAAAGGGACGATAGACGCCCAGTGCCTTAAGCGCCGCGAGGAGCCGACCGACCTGCCCGGAACAGCGGTATTTTTAGCTTCCGCCGACTCGGATTTTATTACCGGCCAGTACATCGTCGTCAACGGCGGCAGCGTTTTAGTTTAAACTACTGGGTTTTACGAAATAACAATAGAAAATATCTATAAGATAACGCGTAAATCAGAAAAGCGAGAGATATCCCAATATGCCAGACTTCGGCTACGCCGGCCAGATACTTAAAGTAGACCTATCCAGCGGAAAGATTAATCAACAGCCCAGTGCCCACTACACCGATAAATATATCGGCGGGCACGGGTTAGCCGCCCGTTTATACTGGGAGATGGTGCCGCCGCAGACCAAAGCCGACGACCCGGAGAACTGCTTTATCTGCGCCAGCGGTCCGGTAACAGGGTTCCCGGGTTTTGCCGGCTTTCGCTGGAAAATTTGCGGTAAAACTCCCCTCGTCGACCCCGAATCATTTTCTTCTGGCAACCTTGGGGGTAGGTGGGGGGCGGTTCTTAAGTACGCCGGCTATGATGCACTGGCAATCCAGGGCAAGGCAGAAAAACTCTCCTATGTTTACATCCATGATGATAAGGTGGAAATCAAGGACGCCGCGCATCTGCGGGGTATGTCCACCTTCGACGCGATTGACGAATTAAAGACGATGTTGGGAAAAGGCGTAAGCGTGCTCACTATCGGGCCCGCGGGAGAGAACCAGATTCCGTACTCCATTGTGCTGGCGGAAGGGGGCGCCTCCGGCTCCGGCGGTCTCGGCACGGTTATGGGGTCGAAGAACCTTAAAGCCATCGTGGTTGCCGGTGATAAAAAGCCCCAACCTGCCCATCCTGATAAAGTCCGCCAGCTGGTCAGGCTCATCCGCGATAATCGCAAGAAATCGCCCATGCTCCCGTTAGCCATCCCCTGCCTGACGCGCCTGCACAGCTGCTTCGGCTGCGGCATCGGTTGCTACCGGGAGACTTACCCCGCGGAAAAAGGCAGGGACTATAAAGCTCTCTGCCAGGCATCACATCTATACGCGCCGTATGCCTCGAAATATAATGGGGGCAAGAACGACGGCTCTCACCTGCTGGGCACGCGCCTCTGCGATGGTTACGGGCTGGACTCCATTGTCATGCAGAGCGTGCTTGAATTTCTGAACGCCGGCTATCAGGAGAGCTTCCTTAACGAAAAACAAACGGAACTGCCCCTTTCTAAAATAGGCAGTCCCGAGTTTATCCGCGAGCTCACCAGAAAGATATCATTAAAAGAGGGTTATGGAGCCACTCTAGCGAGGGGCGTTATCGCCGCCGCAGAAACGGCTGGAGTCAAAGAAATGCTGCCCAGGTTCATCGCGACGAGGGCGGGCGAGAAAAAGGACTACGACCCCAGACTATTAATAACAACGGCTCTTTTTTACGCCACCGAGCCGAGGCGGCCCATCCCGCAGCTGCATGAAATTGCCCAGCTGGCGATGTTTTGGTCCGGCATGGGGGCTAACGATAAGCCCGGCGCGGTGTTTTCCACCAAAGATTTCCGCAAGGTCGCGGAGAAGGTCTGGGGCAGTGCTAACGCAGCGGATTTTTCTACCTACGAAGGCAAGGCGCTGGCTGCCAAAATTATCCAGGACCGCGTTTTCGCCAAGGAAAGCCTGGTTCTCTGCGACCTCCGGTGGACATTATCACAAATCGCCCGCACCTTAGGCACTACCGCCGACACGGTGACGGAAGCCCAGATTTATGCAGCAATCACCGGAAAAGAAGTTGACGACACCGAACTGGCAAGGATTGGCGAGAGAATCCTTAATCTGCAACGTGCCATCATGCTCCGCGAGGGGTGGCAGGGAAGAAAAGACGATAAAATATTGGACTATTACTTCACCGAGCCGCTGAAAAAAGCCGAGCTATTCTATAATGCCGATGGTCTGCTGCCCGGCAGGAATGGCGAAGTCATCACCAGGGTCGGAGCAGTCATCGAGAAAGACAAGTTCGAGCAGATGAAGACCGATTATTACGGCTACCGTGGCTGGGATGTGGCAAGCGGTTTGCCGTTAAAAGCCAAACTTATAGAGCTCAATCTTAAGGATGTCGCGACGGATTTGGCGGGGCGGGGACTCCTGAAGTAAGCCTTTAAATTCTACTTTAAGAATCCCGCGCTACCGACTTTATTTATTACGTCCCGCCCCAACTGCCGCTAAAGGCGCCACCGCCAGCCAGAGAGTAATGGTAATCAGCATCGATTTCACATAGCTGATAGTCGCAATACCAAAATCAGGCGCAATGACTCCCCAGAGAAGCATCAAGAAAAAAGCACTCAAGAAAAAGCCAGGAATAGCCGCCAGAATTTTAAAATAACCCATTTTTGCCCTCCTTAACAATACTTTTCAACCCTGCTTGAATCAGCTTTGATACTATTTTACTCCACAAATACTTTTACTTTCTCCCCTTTGCCACCCTCGATATCAATTTGCGTATCACCGAGTGCATCGATAAGGCTTTCGACGTCGTCGGGTTTCATATTACGTACATCGAATTTGATACCTTTGTCGTTTAAAGCCTGGTTGGCTTTATCCAACGCTTCCGGAGGTATCAGCGACGTTAGTTTAATACCGGCGCGTATTAGGGACATCGGCACGCGTACGTTAACGCGATCGATATGTTCGGAGTTGGATTGGTTTTCACCGGGGCCGATGGTCACCCGCAGGTATTTATGCTTCGTTTTATCATTAGTTTCACGTCCCGTATCCTCATGCCCGCCCTCCTTAGAATCAAGGACGCTTAGCAAGCGATAGGCTTCTTCAGCAGTGATTTTTTTCTTATCCAACATCTCGAGTATCTTTTTTTTACTATCAGACATTTTATTTTCCTCCTTTTTAACTACACGATTGATACGAACACGGTTTCGTTACGACCCTGGATATCCACTTTCAAACCGTGCAGGTACCAGAATGTTACGAACACGGCTTTTAATCCCAGCAGTGCCATCCTTCCCCACCCCAGCCACCATAACACGATGAGGGCGATTAAAATCAGCGGTGATAGAACGATAAAAACCGCCAGCGCCAGGGGGACGAGCAGGAACAGCGGCAGCCACAATCCGAAATTCGCGTCCTTGTTTTTAATTCTGATATGTATTAACATCGGCGGCCAGCTCATTTCGATAACCTCCTTATAGCTTCATCAGCGGAAATATCACCGTGCTCCAGAGCATCGATGACATCCTCCTGCGGTGAGATTTTTTCAATCGAGATAAACTCAAACTGTTTAGCGATGTGGTTAAGCCTGTTTTTTACCGTGGGATAGCTGATACCGAACAGCGCTTCCATGTCTTTTATCGACCCGCTGCAGCGGATAAAAGCCATCACGAAGACCTGGTCCTCGGCGGAGAGGTTGGCGAGGGGTGGTAATGAAAAGCTGCCTTCTATCGCGATATCAGTATCCACCAGGCGGACGCGTTCTACCATTACCGGCTTTCCGTGAGTCATCCTGGTCAGCTCGTTCCACTCTCTAGCCATTTCACATCACCTCACCTTATATTAATATTATTAATCCGTTTCTTAATTTTCTTGAATTATTATAATATTATTTATTAATTTTGTCAATACTTTTTAGAAATATTTTTAAAGTATATTTAGGAAATTTATATTTCATTAAGCTATCCTAGCCGGCGGATTAGCTATAAAAAGAGGGGGTCAGCTTTATCACAGCGCGGTAGACGCATTTGCGCAATTACGCTATAATTTAACGGGGTATTTAAGCATTGTCTATTATCTGTATCGCCAATCAAAAAGGCGGCGTTGGTAAAACCACGACAGCCGCTGCCCTCGGTGAGGGTTTAGCCGAGTATAAAAAGCGTGTGCTCCTGGTCGATTGGGACCCGCAGGCTAGCCTGACCATCAGTCTGGGGGTTAATCCAGAGAGCCTGGAACTTACCAGTTACGATGTCCTGACGAGCGTCATCAGGAGTAACGGCCGACACTCGCTCCCTGATGTTACCTTGAAAACGAAAAGTCCTTATGTCGACCTGGTTCCGGCCAATGTCGAGCTCTCGCAGGCGCAGCTCGACCTGGTGAATGCCTTTTCGCGCGAACTGGTGCTCAAGGAAATGCTTCAGCCGGTAGTTAATAATTACGACTATATTTTGCTGGACTGTTTGCCCAGTTTGGGGCTGTTAACCATTAACGCCCTTTGCGCCGCTAATAAAGTCCTGATACCTTTGCAGGCGGATTTCCTGGCGATGAAAGGGCTGGCGATGCTTTTACCTACCATTATGCGGGTTCAGGAAAAAATCAATCCGTCGTTGGAGATTTTAGGTATTTTGTTCACCATGACCAATTCCCGCACCTTGCATAGTCATGAGGTCATCGAAGTAACCAAGAAGGCTTTTGGCGATAGAATCAGGGTGTTTGAAACCACCATACCCCTTAGCGTGCGTTTTAAAGAAGCCCCGGCCGCGGGGATGTCCATTCTGAACTACGCCCCGACTTCCGAAGGGGCGGAAGCCTACCGATTATTCACAAAAGAGGTGCTGCATGAAAAGAACTAAAATAACCGAGGAGCTGGCTTACGGTTCCGCTTTGGAACGACTTACCGGTGGCGACCGGACGACGCCCGCGACTGCTCCCGAGCCTCGACAAGCCGCGCCTGCTACTACCCCAGAATCGCCTAAAACATCGATGATTAAACTATCGGTCTTTCTCAACCGGGAGGAGGACTCTTATCTGGAAGCGCTGGCATCAACCGCCAAGTTCAGCGGGGGTAAAAAACTAAGCAAGACCAAGCTCATTGAAGCGATGGTACGGGCTTTCCGTAATACGAATCTGGATGTCCGCGGCGTTAATGACGACCAGGAGCTGCTTAACAGGATATCTGCGCAGCTGTACAAGTAATTTAAAGTTATTAAGCCATCTGTTCAACCATTTGAGTGTCTAAAACCGGTGTCATCGACCAGATGGTTGATCTTATACGTCTCGAGAAGGGTCTTACTATCAAGGGGTCCGGCCATACGGCGGTTTGTAATTGCGGAACAGGCATGGAATGGGCGTAACGGAACCTGGCCATTACCTCGTTGTGAGTTAGGTATACCATTACTGCCTGCACCTTCATCTCCGGCCCGACGGCGGCAGGGGCTGGTTTGAGTCGTACACAGCAGAGGATTTTATCCATGGCGATATCATCCGGGTCATAGTTAGGGCGGTCGCCATCGAATTTTTCCTTCAGAATCTCCAGGTCTTCCATCTCGGAGAGGCGGTAGAGTTTCCAGCCCATCGTTTCCCGTAAATCACTAAAACCTTCGGTCTGCCAGCAGATGAGCGATTCGTTATCAGCATCACGTTTATTGAGGACGATGCCGAGGGCGAAGGGCTCGACAATGCGGTAGCCATTATGATAGAAGAACTCGAGGGTGCGGAGCTGCTTGATAGCCGTGCAGACCACCGCCCGCTTGGTTTCCCGCGGCATGTTGACCCGATTTATAGTGCGTCTAGACTCCAAATTAGTTCCCCCTTACGCCATTTTATACTTTACAGAAAGTTGGTGGGAATGTCAATGGGGGATAGTATTCAAGTTATTAGTCATTAGTTTCTAGTCTTTAGTCATGGGAAAGGGAGTTTATGTTAAGGGGCGGGGTGGTGTATAATGACAGGAAAATAATCCGGCAGTCGGGGATATAGAGAATTAGTAATGACCGCATCGTTGCAGCCGGCTTACATTGAAAAAGTGGATGAGCGCGGCAATCTCCAAATCTGGATTGTGGATGGGGCATACATCCGCAGCCATATCGATGAGGAATTCGTTAACTTCGGGCAGCATTATCGGTATCCTTATATACCAGTCAACGAGCTCTGGATTGACCGTGAAGCCGAACACGACGAGCGACAGTTTTTTATCGACCATCTGCTGGTGGAACACCGGCTAATGGCGGCAGGCATGCTTTATGAACAGGCGCTGCCCAAAGCGGATCAGGCGGAAAGAAAAGAGCGCCGCCTTTCCGGAGATATGAGCCAGTTGACTCATCATGGGCAAACATTACCGGATGGCAAAGATGTCCACGAACGGCTTTGGAAGAAGCTGGAGAACGGCATAAGTGTCTGGATTGTTAACGGGCGCTTGGTGCGGAGCGTATTCGATATCGACTTCACCGAGGGCGGCCATGACTATGTTTACGAATTCGTGCCGGAGAACGAAATCTGGATTGATGACGCAATTGTGGAAGCGGAGCGCGGCTATGTGCTGCTGCACGAGCTTCACGAACGCAACCGCATGGCTAAAGGCTCGCTTTACAATAAGGCTCACGACGAATCCAGCCGCCTGGAATACCACTGCCGCCACCACCCCGATGAACTGCATGATAAGCTGGTGGCGGAGGGGTGGGCTTAAAGAGGAAAAAATGTTAAAATGATTAGTGACTAAAAAGAAATCATGTGCTAGAATAGAGGACAATTAAGGATGAACTAAAATGATAGTAAGTAGTAAAGTTATTAATGTTGAAACAAAGGGAGGCAGGCAGCCTGTAATATTTAGAGATCTTATACCTGAAATTCCATCTACAACATACGCCACTTTTGGTCTATATAAATACCCTGCAAAGTTTATTCCTCAAGTAATAGCTTATGCTCTATCAACTTTTGGGCGACCAGGTATGAGCGTTATAGATCCTTTCGCGGGTTATGGGACAGTAGGAACAGTGGCTAGACTTTGTGGTAATGATTACGAACTATGGGATCTAAACCCACTTTTAAAGCATCTTCATGCCGTGGCGATTATGCGACCAGTTGAAATAGACGCAGATGCTTTAGTTCGAAAAATGTCTACCTGCACAAGTAAAGCTTTTCCTGATTGGGGAAATATTTCCTATTGGTATCCAGAGCAATTCCTAACCTTGTTATATAAAGCTTGGGGATTCTATCATACACTAGACCACGAAGAATGGGAAAGGCTTCTTCTTATACCGCTTCTAAAAGCAACACACTATTTTTCTTATAATGATGAGAAACGGCAAAAATTATCTCGTTCACCGATGGCAAATAGTAGAATTAGTAGGTTACTAAATCAAGATTGGGAACAAATATTTTACACTATGGTATTAAAAGGTATAAAACAAGTTCTCAACAGATTAATTGAGTATCAAAGCCTTAAACCTGAAAACGTAAATAGCAGCATCCGAGCTGGTATAGACTCCTCAGACACCAAGTTAGAAGTGGATCGTAATATATTGTTGACTTCACCACCTTATCTTCAAGCACAAGAATATATTCGCGCAACCAAAATGGACCTATACTGGCTAGGTTATAAAGAAGAGTATATTAAAGAATTAGGGAAAAAAGAGTTCCCTTATCAAGATGTCCCAAGATTTCCTATTAATTCAAAAACTTATTTCGATTGTTTGGAAAATATTAAAGAACCTCATATGATAAAACTATTTGAACGCTACTTTTATGGTGTTTTAAAAACACTTACTCAACTTCAAGAGCACATCACAGACAAATTATTACTTTTTGTTGGTCCAGCAACCATTAGAACAATTCCTATACCACTTGACCGCATCTTTACCGAGCATTTTGAATCTCTCGGTTGGAAACATGAAATAACTCTCATCGATACCATTGTTTCAAGGGGTATGTTTTTTTATAAACTCAATCCAGCCACTGGTAAAAAAGATAATCGTATGTCAACAGAACACCTTGTTGTTCTTTCAAGAAAGTAATTTATTGAGGTAAATACAAATGACCAATCCAGAAGAACGAGGACGTAAAGCCGCAACTAGTGGTTTTGCGCATGAACATATTACTGCAGGAATACTAATGAAGCATTATGGTAACGTTTCTTTGGTCAATTTGCCTCTTTCTCCTTACGACATTGTGATAGTGCGGAAGACAGAACATGGAGAAGAAATAATTAGAGTACAAGTCAAAACTGCAAAGAAATCAGTTCCATTTACTGGGGGTTCGCGTGGTGGAGTTGATAGAAAATATCAATCAGGTATTAAGACTTATAGACAATCAACTAAAACATGTGATGTAGTTGTAGGATTGCACCCTTACGATGATTCATTTGATTTATACATTGTACCTACTATATTGATTGAGATATTAGGTCAAAGTAGTATCTCAATAAGTAAAATCGAAAAGCTCAAGAATAACTACGAGATGTTAGAAAACTGTAAAAATACCGATTTTGTTATTTCGAATGCTAAAAATTTCGGTATCATCCAATAACAAGAGTTAGTTTATTGCTCCAATCTAATCTTGTTCTTGTGTTCAGCAACAACCTTGCCGATGATGGCGGCTTCTTTAACGCCCCGTTCATGCAGCTTTTGGAGGAGGCGGGGGGCTTTAGCCTTGGGGACAGCTATAAGCAGTCCGCCGGAGGTCTGGGGGTCGAAGAGGATATCCTGCAGGTATTGCGGTACTTTAGCAGCAAAGTCCACCATGTTTTTACGGTAGTCGCGGTTGCGGGCTAAACCGCCGGCGATCATGCCTTTATCGTAATATTCTATCGTTTCGGGGAAGAGGGGTACGACGGCGGCATTTATCTCCATCCCCACTTTCGTGCCTTCTATCATCTCGCAGGCATGTCCCAGCAAGCCAAAGCCGGTGATATCCTTGCAGGCGCTAACGCCCACCTCCAGCATGGCTTCCGAGGCGGCACGATTGAGGGCGGTCATGGATTCTGTTACTCTTTTAATCGCGGCTTTACTCGCGGCGCCGCGCTTGATGGCCGTGCTGATGATACCCGTGCCGAGGGGCTTAGTAAGGATAAGGACATCGCCAGCCCGGGCAGTATTGTTATGGACGACTTTAGCCGGGTGGATAACGCCCGTAACCGCCAGCCCGTACTTAAGCTCGGGGTCGTCAACAGTGTGGCCGCCGAGGAGGATGACGCCTGCCTCGTGTATTTTATCGAGTCCCCCCTTTAACACCTGCCGCAGGACAGAGAGGTCCAGCGTGTCTTTGGGGAAGCAGACGACATTTAAAGCCGTCAGGGGCTTACCGCCCATGGCGTAGACATCACTCAAGGCATTGGCAACAGCAATCTGCCCGAAGTCGTAAGGGTCGTCGACAATCGGTGTAAAGAAGTCGACCGTCTGGACAATCGCCAGGTCGTCGGTGAGCTTATAGACGCCGGCGTCCTCCGCCCGCTCCATGCCCGCGATGAGATTGGGGTGGGACTGGAACTTAAGTCCAGCCAGCGCTTTGGCGAGGTCGCCCGGACCTATTTTACAAGCTCAACCCGCGCCGTGGACGGTCTCGGTGAGGCGTAGTTTCTTTTCGTCCATGCTTAAAACCTCTTAGCGATAATTGTACTATATGAGTTTAAAAGTTTACAGTAGACAGTGAACAGTTGGGGTAATGGGGTGGGGACTGAAAACTGTAAACTGATAACTATTAACTTTTCTTACAAACACACCACATCGTTATAAAGCAGGGAGTCGATAGTCTTGACCATATTCGTTGGTTTGCCCACCTTTTGCTTATCCGTCAACTCGAAGTAGTCGAGGCAGGTGGCACAGGCTAATATTTCCACCCCCTGCTCCTCCAGCTTTTTCAGATGGACTAAAGCCCAGGAGCCTTCGGCAACCAGCTTCACGCCGGTATTCCAGAAAATCAAAGCCGCAGGCTTATCCGGGCTTTCCACGAGCAGCCTTAAGAAATTAGACATGATTAACTCGCCCAGCTCATCGTTGCCTCTGCCGAGGACTTCCGATTGAATCAATATCTTCTTTGATGCCATGTTTCACCCTATCCGTCCTCACTTGAGGAATAAACACGAATAATTTAAAATAATCACGGGAGATTATATCATAAGTATTTTGTTAGTGCAAGATAAGTTTTATTTATAGGGAAAAGGGGAGGTCATTGCGAGCCCTCACGCTTCGCTCAGGATAAACTCCGCGTGGCAATCCCTGATTAGAATTAAGCAAATGATGGAGATTGCCGCGTCGTCCCGATTTCATCGGGACTCCTCGTAATGACCCTTCGACAGGCTCAGGGCAGGCAACGAACATGAATATCGAATACTTGAAGACTTTTCAGGAAATAGTGAGGCTGGGGAGCTTTTCCGAGGTAGCGAAAAAGCTGGGCATCAGCCAGCCGGCGGTGACCTTCCAGGTACAAAAGCTGGAGCAGGAGCTCGGGACGCGCCTCATCGACCGCAGTCAGAGGACGATAACGCTAACGCGGGCCGGCAAGCGGCTACTGCTCTTCGCGGAATCCGTCGGGGGAGAGCGAGAAAATCTGCGACACGACCTGGAACACTTGCGCGATGATGTTTCCGGGGAGCTGCTTATCGCGGCGAGCACGATACCCGGCGAGTACCTCCTGCCAATGCTGCTGGCTAAGTTCAAACAGCGATATCCGGCGGTTAAAATACAGGTTGATGTATCCGACTCGCTAACGGTCATCAGCAAGGTAAGCGATAACACCTATGAAGTAGGGTTTTGCGGCGTCGCGCCGGAGGGAAAGGACATTGTGTCCTTCAAAATCGATAGCGATGAAATCGTGCTGATTGTCTTCCCGGGGCATCCGTTCGCGAGCAAAAGGCAGGCGGCGCCGGAGGAGCTGGCAGGCGAGCCGTTTATCTTCCGGGAGGCTACATCGGGAACACAGCGGAGTCTGGAAAAACTGCTGGGGGAGGCGGGACAAGATATCCGTCAATGGACACCGCACCTGGTGCTCGGCAGCACGCAGTCGGTCATCGCGGCGGTTGCCGCCGGTGCCGGCATCGCTTTCGTTTCTAATCTGGCGATAAAACAGTGCACGGCGCAGGGTCTGGTGCAGCAGGTTACCGTTAAAGGACTGCGGCTAAAGCGGGATTTTTACTGCGTTTACCGGCAGGAGAGAATCGCATCCCGCCTGCTGGAAGTATTTATCGATTTTATGAAGACAGAGGCTTTACAACATGGATAACAACGGCATCGAGAGTTTAAAAATAGAAATTAACGGCAGGCAGGCTCATTACCTTAAAGCCGGCAGCGGTCCGCCGGTAGTGCTGATACACGGCGGCGCCAGCGACTCGCGGGACTGGATAGGCACCATGACCGCCCTGTCCAATCGTTTCAGTTTTTACGCTCCGGACCTGCTCGGTTACGGGCAGAGCGAGCGTAACGAGAGCGGCTACTATCTCGCCGATTACATTGACTTCCTGGTAGGGTTCATCGATGCTTTAAAGCTGGAAAAACCGGCGTTGGCGGGGCATTCGCTGGGGGGTAGATTCTGCCTGGACGTGGCGCTTAGAGACCAGGCAAAGGTCAGCAAGCTCGTGCTGATAGACACGACGGGACTCGGCGATATGAGTCTTTTCGGTAATATACTGCAGTTTTTTTTCTGGGGATTACGCAAGGTGTTACGGCAGCCGCAGCCGTTTCCCACTTTTCTTATGAAACCGGGGGAGAAGTTCCATCATAACTATGATAATGAGCTACGCCGCTTAAAGATTCCGACGCTGCTGGTTTGGAAACGCTATGACCCTTACCTGCCGGTATCCTTAGCGCGAAAGGCGGAGAAGTTGATACCCAATGTTAAGCTAGCAGTGCTGGAAGGTTACGGTCATGCGCCGCATCAGAAAGATGGCAAGGAGTTTAACAAGATATTGGCTGATTTCCTCGATCACGGCTAAGGCAGGCTCTTAGGCGGCTAGTACGACGACCTGCAGGGTAAGGGGGAGGCTGGTCCGGGACACAGTGAACTTGGGGCGGGGCTCTACCTGGGACTGGCCCATCTCTTTGAGGAAATTCTCCACCGGCTCAAGGTCGCGTTTCGTCTTAGGGGTTTTGTAGTGCATGGGGATGACTACTTTAGGTTCGACTTTGCGGACGGTCTGGGCAGCCATGGAGGCGTTAATGGTAGATACGCCGCCGACAGGCACCATCAAAATGTCGATATTCCCTAGCTCTTCTATCTGGTCATCGGCGAGGATATGACCGATATCGCCGAGGTGACAAATCGTTACGCCATCGACTTCCAGAAGGTAAACGGTGTTTTTCCCTTTCGACTGGCCCTTGATGGCGTCGTGGAAGGTATTTATACCCAGTATCAAAACGGTGCTGATTTCATATTCGCCGGGTCCCTTAACCAGCCGGTGCTGGGTGTTGATGCCCTGGTCATAAGAGTGGGAGGGGTGGGGGTGGCTTACAGTGACGATGTCGGCGGTTTGCTTACCAAGGGTATAGCCTAATCCGGGCGGAAAGGGGTCGGTGATAATGACGGCTTGATTGCCCCGGATACGAAAGCAGGAGTGGCCTAACCAGGTGATATCCACGGTTACAGTCTAGCATATTTAGCTTCGGGGGAGCAAGGAAGTCATCAATTTTTCAATAATCCCTATAATATAAATTAATCATTCAACCACACCCCCTTGCCCTTCAGGGTGAACCCCCTTTCCAAACCGGGAATTTAATGATTGACAGCTAAATATGCAACGCCCGTTTTAAAGCTCGATAAATATCAGCGGTAAACCGTTTAGAAATATCAGAACCGGGCACGAGCATATCAAAAGCATGGCAGCCGCCGGGGTAAACACGGAGCTCGGTGGGGACACCCGCTTCAATAAGTCTATTCGCATAATCAATATCTTCCCGGGCGAAAAGGTCAAGGTCTCCAACTGTTATGTATGCTGACGGAAGACCTTCCAGATTCGTAGACCTGTAAGCCGCCGCATAGCAAGAAATCCCTTTACCTCCAGGCTCACAGCCAAGGTAAGAACGCCAGCCCATCAGATTATTTTCCCGGGTCCAGAAAAGAGTGTCGGGCAGGGTATCGCCAGCGGGAGCGACATTGCAGTCGTTAATCATGGGATAAACCAGTAGTTGAAAAACGGTTTTTACCTCCGCCCGGTCACGCGCCAGGATAGCTAGCCCGGCAGCAAGTCCGCCGCCAGCGCTTGCACCGCCAATTGCAATGTGAGAGTGGTCAACACCTATCTCATTGGCGTGAGTTGACAACCATTTCAAAGCGCTATAGCAGTCTTCCAATGGAGCCGGATAAGGATGCTCTGGAGCCAACCGGTATTCTACTGATACGACAACACATTCTATTTTTAACGCGAATTGTTTTGCAGTCAAATCTTCCTGGTCAATATCACCGAGCATGTAGCCACCACCATGGATCCAAAGCAGAGATGGGAACAGACCGGATAGTTTTTCCGGCCGATAGATCCTTACATTGACGTTGGGAGACTCCCTCGGGCCCGGAACTGACCGATCTTTGGTAATGACACCCGGAATGACCGGCCATTGCATTTTCATAGCCGCCATCATCTGCTTGGAAGCGGCACGGGCGGCTGGCAGATTTTCGAAAGACATTGGCGGCATCTGGCTTAACATTATCTTGATGGGTCCCTTGAGTTCAGAGTCTAATAGTTCGGAAAGATCACGATTCATAAATTTACTCCTAACTTGTTTAAATAGTACTCCTACCTGCATGCTTCCATAAATAATGTCACCCTGAATTCCCGGTGAAAACATTACGGAGTTGGCGCTGATAAACCTACTTGTAGTAACGTGCATTATAATAGTATAACCAAGTTTCGTCAAGGCGCGGGTACTTCAATATATTCATTATAAACCGGTAAGTCCTTCGGCTACGCTCAAGACAGGCTTTTTATCCGTGCGGGCTGAAGGCATTGATGTGATTTTTCTCTCTTGACAAAATAACCCCTAAAGTGATAAATTAGATATGATTAGCAGTCGGGGCAGGAGACTGCTAACGGAGATTGAAGTGGTAACCAGCCGAAGCAGCAGAATATTAAACTATATTGTCCGGCGGTACATTGCGGAAGCGGTGCCTGTGCCCTCGCAGGCAGTGGCGGACAAAGCTGACCTGGGAGTAAGCCCGGCCACCATCCGTAACGAAATGGCACAGCTGGAAAAGGACAGGTATCTCATCCGCCCGCATACATCGGCGGGGTGTATACCATCGGACAAAGGCTATCGCCACTACGTAGAGTCCATCGAAAATATCACGCTACCGCGAGAAGAGCAATACCTGATTAGCCACACCTTCCACCAGGTGGAAAAAGAGGTAGAGGCGTGGTTAAGCCTCACGGCATCGCTATTAGCCAGACTCACGCAGAACGTGGCGGTAGTCAGTCTACCCAAGGCGACGGATTGCAAGCTGAAGCACCTGGAACTGATTGCCGTCCAGGACGCCCGTACTCTAATGATCATCGTCCTCGAGGGGGCGACGGTCAGGCAAAAGCTGATTACGTTCGATGAACCGGTAGCGCAACCGGACCTGGCGACTATCAGCAACAAGCTGAATAACGCTTACGCAGGCTTAACCAGAAGTCAGATTGCTAAGAGCAAACTAGAGTTAACGGCGTGGGAGAAGCAGGCTACCGAACACCTCGTAGAAATGATGCAAACTGAAGACAGCAAAGAGTACCAGGAACCGTACCTGGAAGGCTGGCATTTCATGCTGGACAAGCCGGAGTTCGCCCACAACGACCAGATGCGCGACCTGATGGAGCTGGTCGAACAGCGCTCCCTGCTTAAAGTCATCGTGCCAGCCAAATTAAGCAGGTCAGGCGTGCAGGTAATCATCGGCAAAGAAAACCGCAACGAAGCCATCCAGAACTGCAGCGTGGTCATCTGCCGGTACGGTCTGCCCGAGGAAGCATCCGGTACCATCGCCGTAGTGGGACCTACCAGGATGCCCTATACCCATACCATCCCCACGGTCTTCTACCTATCGTCAGTGTTGAACCAGCTGATGGGTGGACTATACGGTAGTGAGAGCCGCAACGAAAAAATTAACTAAATACGTGGATTTTTACAATGATGCCCAAAGAACCGGAAGAAAAAGAGAATAACGAAAGTACCCCACCGGAAGAGCTGCCGGAAGCAACCATCACTCCGGAGGAGGCGTTGGAAGAAGAAAAGAAACGCGCCGAGGAATACCTCGCCAACTGGCAGCGGGCGCAGGCCGACTTCATCAACTACAAGCGCCGCGCCGAGCAGGAAAGACTGGAGTTCAATAGCTACGCCAACGCCAACCTCGTTCTAAGCATACTGCCCGTCCTCGATGACCTGGAGCGAGCTATCAAGGCTATCCCGGAGGAGTTTAACGGGCACGACTGGGTGGAGGGGATAAAGCTGGTGGAGCGTAAGTTCAAAACCACCCTGGAGGGGCAGGGGGTAAAGTCTATTTTAGCGCTGGGGATGGCTTTCGACCCGAAACTGCATGAAGCGATAAGGCACGAAAAAGGCAAAGAAGGCATGGTCATCGCCGAATATCAAAAGGGCTACATGCTTAATGATAAACTTTTACGTCCCTCCCGCGTAGCGGTGGGCAACGGTAAAGAAGATACAGAGGAGATAAAGGAGGAAGAGCAAAATGGCTAAAGCAGTAGGCATAGATTTAGGGACGACTTTCAGCGAGGTGGCGGTGCTGGAGGCGGGCGAGCCGGTAGTGATTACCAGCTCCGAGGGCAGCCGCCTGATACCCTCGGTAGTAGCGATAAACAAGAACGGGGAGCGGCTGGTGGGGCAGATAGCCAAGCGGCAGGCAATCGTCAATCCGGAAAACACCATCTACAGCATCAAGCGTTTCATGGGGAGGAAGTGGGGAGAGCCGGCAGGCCGCGAGTTGCCGGTCGAGGAAGACGCCAAGCGCAAGACGTATAAAGTAACCAAAGCGCCGAATAACGACGTGCGGGTTTTGATGGGCGGCAAAGAGTACAGCCCGCCGGAGATATCGGCGATGATTTTACAGAAGCTAAAGGCGGATGCCGAGGCTTACCTGGGCGAGAAGATTACCGACGCGGTTATCACCGTGCCGGCATATTTCAACGACGCGCAGCGGCAAGCCACCAAGGACGCCGGAGCCATCGCCGGACTGAACGTTTTAAGAATTATCAACGAGCCGACGGCGGCAGCGCTGGCGTATGGGCTAGACAAGAAGGGAGAAGAGAACATTGCGGTTTATGACCTCGGCGGCGGAACCTTTGATATATCCATTCTTGGAATTGGTGAAGGCGCCTTCCAGGTGAAAACCACCAGTGGGGATACCCACCTCGGCGGGGACGACTTCGACCAGAGGATTATGGACTGGCTGGCCAGCGAATTCAAGAAAGACCAGGGAATAGACCTAAGCAAGGACAAGACAGCTCTACAGCGACTCAAGGAAGCAGCGGAAAAAGCCAAGATAGAGCTCTCGACCGTCCAGCAGACCGAGGTTAATTTGCCCTTTATCACGGCGGATGCCAGCGGGCCCAAGCACCTTAACATTACGCTGACCCGCGCCAAGCTGGAGCAGTTGGTCATGGATCTCGTGGAAAGGACCATCCAACTCTGCGTCCAAGCATTTGAGGCTGCCAAGAAAGGCTCGGCTCCCGTTGACCAAGTTGACGAAGTTCTTCTGGTGGGCGGGCAGACCCGCATGCCGCTGGTGCAGGATAAAGTAAAGCAGTTCTTCGGCAAAGAGCCGAATAAGAGCGTTAACCCGGACGAAGTGGTAGCCGTCGGCGCCGCCATCCAGGCCGGCGTGCTCAAGGGAGAGGTGAAGGATGTGCTGCTCCTCGATGTAACGCCGCTGACACTGGGCATCGAGACGCTTGGCGGAGTGGCGACGCCGCTCATCCCACGCAACACCACCATACCCACCGCCAAGAGCCAAATATTCAGCACGGCGGCGGATAACCAGCCGGGCGTGGAAATTCACGTCCTTCAGGGCGAGCGCCCCATGGCCGCCGATAACCGAACGCTCGGCAAATTTATGCTCGATGGGATTTTACCGGCTCCCCGGGGCGTGCCGCAGGTAGAGGTCACCTTCGACCTCGATGTTAACGGCATCCTTAACGTGCGGGCGCAGGATAAAGGCACCGGCAAGGAGCAGAAGATAACCATCACCGCTTCCAGCGGCCTCTCCAAGGACGAGGTGAGTAAGATGCAGAAAGAAGCGGAAATGCATGCCTCCGAGGACGCCAGGCGACGCGAGGAAATCGAAGCCAAGAACACGGCGGATACCATGGCTTACCAGGCGGAAAAGACACTCCGCGATAACAAGGACAAGATACCCGCCGACCTCAACAGCGAGGCGGAAGGCAAGATAGCCGCGGTCAAAGAGGCTCTAAAGGGCACGGACGTTAACGCCATCAAGAGCGCTACACAGGCTTTGAATGAAACGATGCAAAAGATAGGCCAGGCGGTCTACCAGCAACAGCAACCGCCCCCAGGCGGTCAACAGCCGCCGCCAGGAGGTCAACCGCCGCCTCCAGAAGAGGGAAAAGGCGGTAAAGACGAGGGGACGGTAGAGGGAGAATTCCGGGAGGTTTAGCCCGAATAATAGCACGGCTAAAGGGGGGTGAGAAGTCATGGCGAAAAAAGTGAGGGATGATAAACAGGTAGGCAGTCTCGAAAAGGACCTTGGCTTACCGCCCGGCACCGTGAGAAACCGAGACGGTCGCGACACGAGGTCCGATAAAAAGGTTGGGACGATAAGAAAGGAGGCTAAAAAGGTATAAACCAAGGCTTCTTCCAGAAAAGTAAAACCAATTTAACTCTTAAGATACAAGAGGTGGCGAAAATGCCCCCTCTTTTTTGGTTTTAAAAACCCTCTCATATCTCCCTTTACGAAAGGGAGAAGCTATAATATTTTTCTTTTCTTGTCTCCCTCTTTTTTAAAGAGGGACTAAGGGAGTTTTTAACACTTTTGCGCAATTCCGCAGGTGCTCTTTACCTATAACCTTAGTTCCAGGCGCGGTTTGAGGAGATGCTCGGCGAGATGTGTATCACGCATATACTTGACTAGTAATTGATGCAGTTCACGCGCTTTATCCGGATGCTCTTTGATAACGTTCTTCAATTGATGGGGGTCGGATTTTAAGTTATAAAGCTCGGATAGACCCGGCTCGGTATTATAAAGCAGCGTCCACTCGGCGGTAGTGACGGTAGCCGTGGAGTCCTTTTCTGTCAGCCGCGGGAAGTCATCAATCGACCTTAAAGTTTCACCGGCATTGATGAATGGGTGGGCGCTCACCACATAATCACGTCCGGGCCGGGAAGTGTCTTTTACCATGGGCATCAGCGATTTCCCGTCAACGTGAGACGGAATCTTCTGCCCCATGGCTTCCATAACCGTAGGCATAAGGTCGACTGCCGATGTGAGGCCGCTATATGTTGTCGGCTTAATACCGGGCATGTAAATAAGCAGCGGGGTATGTGTCACTTCTTCATAGAATGGTGAAAGCGTCCATATCCCTGTCATTGGCCGGCCGGTCTTCTTGTCCTTGGCAAAAATCATTTTCCCTACAATGCCGCCGTGCTCCCCGAAATAATAGCCATGGTCGCTGGTGAAGATAACGAGGGTATTTTTCAGCAGTCCCAGGTTCTCCACATGACGCATAAAATAACCGAACCAGGTATCCACCATGGTGACCTCGCCGCAATAGGAAGCATGGGCTTTTTTGACCTTTTCTTCGGTCATGCCGGGCACATCCTGCCAGTAGCCATAAATAGGCATTGCCTGCTCGCCGTCATGTCCGGGCCAGTAAAGCTCGCGGTAATACTGCGGGGGTTCCCAGGGCTCGTGGGGGTCCCAGGTATCCACGTAAAGGAAGAAATCCTCTTTATAATGACGTTCCAGCCATTTCATCGCTGTAGTGAAGGTGCGGGGGGCGAAGCAATCCGCTTCATAGCGCCAGTCTTTCCTGACGTCTCCTCCATAAATACTATGCATGACCTGCCCTTCACCAGTCTTACGGTCGACCCTCCATTCAAGGTGCATCTGGCCGGTAACCTCGGTAAAAGTACGGAAACCGCGGTCGTAGTTCATACCCCGGCGGATATAGAAAGGCGTATCGACTATGGCGGCGGTGTTGATGCCATTTCCCGAAAGCAGCTCGGGTAGCGTCACCTCGTCCTTGAACAATGGCTCCCACTGCATGTAGGACATCGTCCAGCGGCCTGTGAGGTAATCGGCGCGGGTGGGCATGGTGGGAAAGCCGGCAATATAATGGCGATCGAAACGCACTGACCGGGCAGCAAAAGCATCGATGGAAGGAGTAATGATTTCCTTATTGCCGTAGGCACCCACGTGGTCGCACCGCAAGGTATCCGATATTACCCAGATAACGTTCATTTTCCTCTCCTCTTTATATTCATGATACGCTGTGTATCATAATATATCGCATTTAGCGAATAATTAAAAGCAATCCATGATTTTTTAATAAAAAGTAGAAAAAGTTCAAAGATTAAGCTAATATGGATATACTATTCATCCGTCCGAAGGAGTGAGGAAAATGCCTCCATCTATATATCCAACTGGGACAACCATCTACTATCAGGATAAATGCTGGAACGGCTATACCTTGTTCGGAGCGGAACTCCATCGGAACAACGGCCGCGGCGCGGTGCTGATTGATATGAACGGCAATGTGGTCAACCGCTGGCAGGGGCTGGATGGGTTCCCCAATAAAATGCTGCCCGGCGGGCATGTCATGGGCAGCACGGGAATACGTAACTTTAAATACGGCTACCAGGATATGGTCGACCTTGTTGAGGTGGACTGGGATGGTAATATCGTCTTGAAGTTCGATAAATACGAGCTGGTCAAAGACCCCAGGCAGCCGCCGCGCTGGATGGCACGCCAGCACCATGACTATCAGCGAGAGGGTAACCCGGTGGGATATTACGTCCCCGGCATGGAGCCGAAATCCGGCGGCGGCAAGACGCTGATACTCTGCCATAAAAACCTTAAAGACTCACGGATAAGCGATAAGCCGCTGGTGGACGATACGATTATCGAGGTGGATGGGCGGGGCAAGATTACCTGGGAGTGGATTTGCAGCGAGCACTTCGAGGAAATGGGGTTCAGCACACAGGCGAAAAAAGTAATACGACGTAATCCGGGCATGAAACCAGCAGGCGGGGGGATGGGCGACTGGATGCACATGAACTCGATGTCCACGCTGGGCCCCAATAAGCTCTATGATAACGGCGATAAGCGTTTTCATCCGGACAATATTATCTGGGACGGACGCCAAACGAATATTATCGCTATTATAGATAGAAAAACGGGCAAAATCGTCTGGCATCTGGGACCTTACTTTACCGCGACCAAAGCCCTGCAAAAAATAGGGCAAATAATCGGGCAGCACCATGCGCATATCATACCGCGGGGGTTGCCGGGGGAGGGGAATATCTTGCTCTTTGATAACGGCGGGTCAGCGGGCTATGGCGTCCCCAATCCCGGCGCACCAGAAGGTATCGATAACGCGCGGCGGGACTTTTCACGCGTGCTGGAACTCGACCCGGTTACCCTGGAAATCAAATGGCAGTATCCGCCGCCTGCCTTTGGTATGAACCGACTTTACAGCGCCCTCGTCAGCTCCGCACAGCGTCTCCCCAACGGCAATACGCTGATTACGGAAGGCAACAGCGGTCGGATTATCGAGGTAACGGCGGAACAGGGGACGGCATGGGAATACATCAGCCCGTACCAGCACCGGATGCTAAAGTTTAATCTGCTGTACCGCGCCTACCGCGTCCCTTACGAGTGGGCGCCTCTGGCGGAAAGGCCGGCAGAGATAGCCCTGCCGCGTATTGATAATAGCAAGTTCAGAGTGCCGGGCTCGCCCAAGCAGAAACGGGAGAGATTAACGATAATTAAGCGTTAGTTACTCTTTTGCGCAATTGCGCAGATGCTCTTTCCTTCCAAACCGTCATTGCGTGGGCGAAACCCGTGGCAATCCCTATGACCGAACCAGACATATCAATGAGATTGCCGCGCCTCCCGACTGCGGTCGGGATGGCTCGCAATGACAGTAAGGCTATTTGCTACCTTACCTTGTTAACCCCTATAATTTTAGGGTCGGGAGGGGGCAATTGCTTAATAACGAGATACTGCATAAGGTCATCCGGCCGGCACGCTATACCGGCGGAGAATGGAATAGCATCGTTAAGGATTGGGATGCCGTTCACATTAAAATTGCGCTGGCTTACCCGGACACTTACGAGATAGGCATGTCCAACATGGCGGTGCCCATCCTCTATGAAATCCTTAATAAAGAGGCGGATGTATTAGCCGAGAGGATTTATGCGCCATGGGTGGATATGGAAGCGGCTTTACGCGAAAACAAAATCCCGCTTTTCAGCCTGGAAAGCCAGCGGCCGCTTAAGGACTTCGACATCATCGGGTTTTCGCTGGGTTATGAGCTTGGCTACACCAACGTTTTAAACATGCTGAACCTGGCGTGGATACCCGTTTTAGCGGCGGAAAGGTACGATTCTTACCCACTAATAATCGCCGGCGGTAGTTGCACGCTCAACCCGGAACCGATGGTGGACTTCATCGACGCTTTTGTGGTCGGCGACGGTGAAGAGGTTATTTTAGAGTTCCTCGAGGTATGGCGGGGGGTAAAGGGGCGGGGTAAAAAAGAACTTTTGCGCCAGCTGGCGACGGTCGAGGGCATCTATATCCCCAGCCTTTACAATGTTAAATACGATAAAGATGGCTTTATCAAGAACTTTAAGCCCAACGCGCCGGAGGCAAAGCCTAAGATACAGCGTAGACTGGTCACAAAATTAGCGTCGCCGCCCGTCAAGCCGGTGGTTCCCTATGTAGAGGTAACGCACGACCGCGGCGCCATCGAGGTGCAGCGCGGGTGCAGTCGCGGCTGCCGTTTCTGCCAGGCCGGCATGATATACCGTCCCGTGCGGGAGCGTCCCCACGAAGAAGTAATCCAGGCGGCGGGAGAAATTATTAACAATTGCGGCTACGATGAAATATCGCTGGTATCACTGAACACCAGCGACTATTCCGGCATCGATAAACTGGTGGCTAAGTTAACGCAGCGCTATCCCAAGCTCACACTATCGCTCCCGAGCTTAAGACTCGACGAGTTTTCCGTCAAGCTGGTAGCGTCGCTGCCGACGAGGAGTCGGACAGGCTTAACTTTTGCCCCGGAAGCCGGCAGCGAAAGGCTAAGGCAGGCGATTAACAAGAACATCACGGACGAAAGCCTGCTACAAACGGCCGGTAAAGCCTTCGAGCGCGGGTGGACGAGCTTAAAACTCTACTTCATGGTCGGCCTACCGACGGAAACGCTGGAAGATGTAGCGGGCATTATCACCCTGGTGGAAAAAGTGCGTGCCCAGGGTAAAAAAGCCAGCGGCAGGAAGCCGATGATAAGAATAAGCGTATCTACCTTCGTACCCAAGCCACACACGCCCTTCCAGTGGAGCAAACAGGAAGACGAGGCGTCCTTGAAAACCAAGCAGGAGCTTCTACAGATGGGACTCCAACAGAAAGGGATACGGCTTTCCTGGCACGACCCGAAGGTAAGCCTGCTGGAGGCGGTAATGGCGCGGGGCGATAGGCGGGTGGGCAAAGTCATCCGACGCGCCTTGGAGCTAGGCTGCCGCTTCGATGCCTGGAGCGAGCTATACGACCATGAAAAATGGCTCCAGGCTTTTAAAGACAGCGGCATCGAGCCGGGGTTCTATGCTAGCCGCGAGCGTTCGCTGGACGAAATACTCCCCTGGTCGCACATCGACGCGGGAGTAACGGAAGAGTTTTTAAAGAAAGAATATCAAAAGGCAAAAGACTGTGAAGAAACACTTGACTGCCGGAACAACGCCTGCAACGCTTGTGGTCTGGAACAGACGGAGCTTTGCCAGAAGTGGAAAGCTAATAATCAACAAGACCCTGATTAAACTTCAACGTATTCCGTAAAAGAAGATGGTTCAGGTAAAGGCAAGCCGTCCTCTTTAAGTCCGTCAAGGTGAAAATTGATAGCCTCTTTAATATTATTTTCTGTCTCTTTGCGAGTTTTGCCAGTAGCAATACAACCTGGTAAGTCTGGAGAATAAGCAGAATAATTCCCTTTGGCTTTTTCAAAAATCACCAAGTATTTCTGCATAGTTCTACTCCTTGAGCTTTGCTTGCTTTAATATGCTGTTCAATGTTCCCGTTGCTACATCGTGGTTAAAATTTCCCGCTATAGTGACCCTACCCACTTTGGTAGGATGTTTATATTGGCGATGGCTGCCACGAGTGGCGACTAGATACCAACCATCATCCTCAATTATTTTAACAATATCACGTACCTTCATTAAGGTTATACCTTAAATTTACGCAATAATAGGCTAGATTTTCTTATCCTCTTCTTCTTCGAAGGTGGTAATCGCCACGAGGCGGTCGCCCTGTTCCAGCGTCATCACTCTAACACCCTGGGTGCTTCTGCCTTGTGTGGTGATGCCCTTGCGCGGGTCGTCTTCTTTCACCGGCGTACGGGTCATCATGCCCTCCGCAGAGACCAGCATGACCTGCTGCATCAGGTTCACCACGCGAGAGGCAGTAACGTCGCCGGTCTTATCGACGATTTTGAAAGTGCGTACGCCGCTGCCGCCGCGATGCTGCTGCGGGTATTCGTCAACCGGGGTGACTTTGCCGTAGCCGTTTTCCGTCACCACCAGGACGTAGCCTTTTTTATTCACACGGTCCATACTAATAACCGCATCACCTTTAGCCAGACGCATACCGCGTACGCCGCCGGAGATACGGGAGGCGGGGCGGAGACTTTTTACATCAAAACGTATCGACTGGCCCTTGCGTGATACCATGAGTACATCGTCTTTATCTGTCGCCAGGCTGACGGACACGAGCTCATCGCCCGGCTCTAAATCCATCGCGATAAGACCGCTACTGCGTACGGTAGTAAAATTATCTACCGGTGTCTTTTTTACTTCGCCCATCTTGGTAGCCATCACCATAAAGGTGCCCTTCATCAGACCGGTAGTGGCGACCATCGCCGTCACTCTTTCGCCCTCGGTAATGGAAACCAGGTTGATTATCGCCAGGCCCTTGGAGGTGCGGGTGGCGCCGGCGGGTATCTCATGGGTTTTTAGATAATAAACTTTACCCTTATCCGTAAAGAAAAAGAGGTCGTCATGCGTATCGGCGACCGTTAGTATCATCACGGCGTCCTCTTCACGCGTAACCTGCCCGATAATGCCCTTGCCGCCCCGGTGCTGCAAAGCATAAAGGCGTGCCGGTATCCGCTTGATAAAGCCGCGGGCGCTTAAGGTAACCACAACTCTTTCATGGGGGATTAGGTCTTCTTCCGAAAAATCGAGCTTGCCCTGCTCGACAATCTCGGTACGGCGTTTATCGCCATATTTGGACTTAAGTTCGGCCATATCTTCTTTAATGAGAAATAGAATTTTCTTGGGGTTAGCCAGGAGGTCTGTGTAGTAAGAGATATTCTTCAGAACTTCGGCCAATTCATCTTCTATCTTCTGTCTTTCCAGTCCGGCGAGGCGCCGCAGCTGCATATCGAGAATCGCCTGCGCCTGCAGTTGGGAAAGCTTGAACCTCTCCATAAGGTTTTTCCGGGCGGCTTCGGTGGTTTCCGACGCTCGGATAGTCTTAATAACCGCGTCGATGTTATCGAGGGCTATTTTTAAGCCTTCTAAAATATGAGCCCGGTCTTGAGCCTGTTTGAGTAAGAATTTAGAGCGCCGGGTGATGACCACCTGGCGGAATGCGATGTATTGTTCCAGGGCTTCTTTAAGGCTGATTACCTTGGGCTGGCCGTCTACCAGCGCCAGCATGTTGACGAAAAAGGACGACTGCATGGCGGTATGTTTAAAGAGATTGTTAAGAACTGACTCGGGTTGGGACTCTTTTTTTATCTCGATGACAACGCGCATTCCCTGTCGGTCGGACTCGTCACGCAGGTCACTGATGCCCTCGATTTTCTTGTTTTTAACCAGCTCGGCGATATACTCGATGAGAGCCGCTTTATTCGTCTGGTAAGGCAGCTCGTTAATGATAATCTGGCGTTTGCCGCCGGCGGATACGTTGGTGATATGCGCCCGGGCGCGGACGATGATTTTACCATGGCCCGTGGCATAAGCGTTCTGGATGCCTTCACGTCCCTGGATGATACCCGCCGTAGGAAAATCGGGTCCTTTGACAAATTTACTAAGCTCTTCAATAGTCGCCTTGGGATTATCGATAAGGTAGGCGGTAGCATCGCAGACCTCACCCAGATTATGGGGCGGGATATTGGTAGCCATACCGACGGCGATACCGGAGCTGCCGTTAAGCAGGAGGTTGGGCAGGCGGGCGGGCAGTACCGTGGGCTCCTGACGGCTGTCATCATAGTTGGGCATGAAATCGACGGTTTCTTTTTCAATGTCAACGAGCATTTCTTCAGCTATTTTTGCCAGGCGGGCCTCAGTGTAACGCATGGCGGCGGGTGGGTCATTATCCACGCTGCCGAAGTTGCCCTGGCCAAAAACGAGCGGGTAGCGCATGGAAAAGTCCTGCGCCATACGCACCAAGGCATCATAAACAGAGGTGTCACCGTGGGGGTGATATTTACCGAGGACTTCACCGACTATAAGGGCGCTCTTGCGGGTGGGCCCATTGGCGCGGAGACCCATATCGTTCATGGCATAGAGGATACGGCGGTGCACCGGCTTTAAACCATCACGGACGTCCGGCAGGGCACGCGAGACGATAACGCTCATCGCATAGTCGAGGTATGAGCTTTTCATTTCGCTTTCGATATTGACCGGTTTGATCGTACCAGATACCATCAGATAACCTACCTTTTATTCGTCTTCGTTGCCTGTATCGTCTTCTGCTTCGTCTTTTTCTTCTGCCAGCACCTCTACTTCATCACCGCCGACGATGGTATAGCCGGATTCATCTTCTTCTTCGCCTTCGATTTTGGTGAGTTTATCGCTGCCGTAGGCGCGAAATTCCTCCGATCCCTTCGGGGGGAAGGAGAGCTTGCCGACCTGTGAGGGGTGCTGAAAGGTTTCGTGGACCATGATAGTCATACCCTCCGCGGTGGACTTGACGACGGCGGCTGAATACTTGTTGCCGCCGAGCATCAGCCGGATAAGCCGCGGGGCATGTTTCGGTTCAACCCTGCCTAAATATTCGCCGCGGCTGTTCTCTACTACCAGGTAAGAGCCGTCAATTTTCAATACCGCTTTATCACCAGCGACAGTGCTGGCGCGTTTTTCCTTTTTCGCCAGCTCTTCAAGAGCGACTACGCCAGCTTTACCAATTTCTTCGATGAACTGCTGGGGTTCGACCTTATCCGTCTCGATTTCAGTTTTGCCGGTTTCTTTCATGTCGTTCAAACGGCGGATATTTCTATTGGCGATGGCATTATACGGGTCAAGCTCTACCGTCTTCTGGTAGGCTTCGCGTGACAGGCTATATTGTCCCAGCTCCATATAAGCCCTGCCCAGGCGATTATACGAATCGACATCCTCCGGGAAATTGCCGATGATTTCCTTATTTATTTCGACAGCTTCCTGCCAGCGAGCCTGCATCGCCATATCGATAGCTTCTTTGCTGCGCTGCTCTTTGTATCTTATTTGTTTTTCGTCTTCACGCACCATTTTTTACCCCGAAAAAGGCTATACAAATATATAAGTTGATATATTCTACATCAGTGAAATCAGTCATTCAAGAGGGTTCAGACTAAAAATTTTACAAGTTTGACAATAGTCTTGTTTATAGATAGAATTTTAGTAGAAACCTTTTTAAATTTTAAAGGAGTTTAGCTTAAAATGCAAGAAAAAGTAAAGGATGTCCTGGATAAAGTGCGACCCTACCTCGTGAGGGACGGCGGGAACGTAGAGCTGGTGAGTATCGAGGGGGGGACCGTAAAGGTAAAACTCGTCGGCGCCTGCGCCGGCTGTCCGCATTCTACGATGACGCTCAAGAATGGCATTGAAAGATTACTAAAGCAGGAAGTTCCTGAAGTGAAAGAGGTTATAGCAGTCTAGCGGTTTAACCGGTTATTAAGAACTAAGACTTCTTATCCCCGTTTTTTCTTGCTGCTTTTTCTGCAAATGTAACTAGCCGCGGGTCAACCTTAGGCGGTGGTGGAGGAGGCGGGGTAGTCGCTTTATTAAGAATTTTCTCGGGCATCTCATTTTCTCCCTTAAAAAATACCCTATCTTTATTATACCACATTAAGAATAATCACAACCCCAATAATAATCGTACCAATTAACACGGAAGCAAAACTAATGCGTGTGTATTTTACTTTATTCTCAATAATCGGTTGGTTCCATTCATAAACTGACGATAGATAATCAATTATCGCCAACTTAGTCTTTTTTTGCTCTTCTGTAAGATAAAACTCACGTAGTGCTAACGGATCTGGAGGAGCTTTGTATTTTCTCATCCAATATCCCCAGGTGGCAGATAATAATGAGACTAATATCAACACTACAGCAATAATAAGTAAATATTTTGTTCCAGAATCACTACAATGGGTTGCAGGAAAGCTTAACAACGCTGCCAATATAACACCTGATAAACCCAGTAAAACACCCAACCTTGTATCTAATGAGGAAATCCGCGCAGACTGGTCATCCACCGCTGCTTTGGTTTCACTTAATACAGTATCTAAACTCAATAATGGTGGAGTCTTCGGTGTCTTTATTTTTGGCACTTCCTCTCTCCTAGCCTGCCTTATCCAACTCAAAAGCCTGGTGTAAGGCTTTTACCGCGTCTTTTACCTTAGCCTCGTCGATGATGCAGGTTATCCTTATCTCCGATGTTGTAATCAGCTGGATGTTGATGCCCGCCTTGCTTAACGTATCGAACATGCGGGCAGCATAGCCCGGTGCATGCTGCATACCGATGCCGATGATACTGACCTTACCCCATTTGGGGTCGCCGATACATTGGCGAGCGCCGATCGATTTGGCGATAGGCTCGACGACCGCCATAGCGCCAGCCAGCTGACTCTCCGCTACCGTGAATGTTAGGTCAGTAATATTTTTAATGCTGGCGTTCTGCACGATGGTATCGACGCTGATGCCAGCCTTAGCCAAAGGCATAAAAATTTGCGCGGCGATACCAGGACGGTCGGGAACGCCAACGATAGTTATCTTGGCGACATCAAGGTCATGGGCGATGCCTCTAACTTTGTTGCGAATTTCCATAGACACCTCTTTGTGAATCAACGTACCAGGATTCTCATTGAAACTTGAAGCTACCAGCACAGGAACGCTATACACTTCGGCGAGCTCTACGGCACGCGGCTGGATAGCCTTAAAGCCGTAGGTTACCATCTCCAGCATTTCCCCGTAGCTTATATCTTTTAGTTTGCGGGCTTCGGGGAGGAGGCGGGGGTCGGTGGTATAGATGCCATCGACATCGGTATAGCGCTCACAGCGTTCGGCTTTCAGCGCTGCCGCCAGAGCTACCGCCGTGGTATCGGAGCCGCCCCTGCCCAGGGTGGTGATATCCATGTCCTCGGTAATGCCCTGGAAGCCAGCCACGATAACGATATTGCCTTTATCCAGCTCCTTAAGGATGCGTGAGGGGTCGATATTGGTGATACGCGCCTTGTTGTAAGCGTCATCCGTCCTGATGCCGGCCTGGGCACCACTCAAACTAATGGCAGGAAGACCCATGCCGTGCAGCGCCATAGCCAGGAGGGTACTGGCAACGAGCTCGCCGGTGGAGAGAAGAACATCCAGCTCCCTCTCATCCGGGGACTTGTTCACCTGGTAAGCCAGTTTTATCAAATCGTCGGTGGTATCACCCATGGCGGAGACGACTACCACCACCCGGTTGCCCGCTTTACGGGTATTGGCAATACGCCGGGCGATGTTTTTTATCTTTTCCGCATCGGCTACCGATGAGCCACCGTATTTCTGGACGATTAAACCCATATTATTTTCCTTTTCGGTTAGAAACTGTCTATATTGTCATTCTCGGGTCAAGCCCGAGAATCCAGCTTCCTTTTCTCCCCCACCTGGATTCCGGCTTCCGCCGGAATGACGGGGTGCTCAATTACTCTCTCGCTCATTTCCTCACTTGCGCAACTGCGCAGATGCTCTTTTGAGGATTTTCGCGTTATTTCCCTAGCAGCTTACCCATTATTTTATACCCATCAGCCATAAAAACGCCAGTGTTTTTAGCCTCCGCCTCGGTGAACCTTTTAGCGCCGCTGGCACCTATGCCCCTGCCCCACATCAAGAACGGCACGGGGTCAGGACTATGGGTGCGGGTGTTTATGGGGGTGGGGTGGTCCGGCATAATGAGGACACGTAAATCGCCCTTATATTCCCGCAATCGGCTGACAACTTGCGCATCGATATTCTCTATAGCTTTTATCTTTTCATCGATGAAGCCGCCGTGGCCGGCTTCATCGGGCGCCTCGATATGGATAACGACGAGGTCGTTCTTTTTGAGAGCTTCCAAAGCCCCTTTAACTTGGGCGGCGTTATCATTATCAGGACCATCGGTAACGCCCTTAATACTTAATATTGTCATGCCCGCCATTTTAGCCAGTCCGCGAAGGAGGTCGACGCCCGAGGTCATGGCAGTATTTAAGCCGTAGGCCTTCTTAAAGGCGGGCATTGCAGGAACCTGCCCGCTGCCCCAGAAAAGCCAGATGGTATTAGCAGGCACATCGCCCCGCTTAAGCCGTTTCTCGTTGATTTTATGGCTTTTCAGCAGGGTTTCCGCGCGGGTCATGAGGTCGCGGAGCAGGTCGCTGCCTGGGCCCTGCGGTAGAAAGTCTTTGATGGGTTTTCCGGGGATATCGTGGGGAGGGGTGCACCTCGCCTTTAGAGTCTCTTCATGGCCCTTTATTTTCAGGATGTGCCGGTAGCTCACGCCCGGGTAAAAAATAATTTCGTCGCTGCCGAGCTTTTCGTTAAGTGCCTTGATTATTACCGTGGCTTCTGCAGTGGTAATATGCCCTGCGGAGTAGTCATGCATTTTGCCGTCGACAACGCTGACCAGGTTGCAGCGGAAAACGACCTCTCCCCCACCAATATTAATTCCCATGCTTTTAGCCTCGATAGAAGCTCTGCCTTTATAGTAGATAACGGGGTCATACCCCATGACGGACATGCAGGCGCAGGCGCTGCTCGGCTCCATGCCGGCAGGGACGGTACGGGCCAATCCTAAAGTACCCCGTTCCGCCATCGCATCGAGGTTGAGGGTACGGGCAAGCTCAAGGCTGGTTTTACCGCCCCGGGACGGGATAGGGAGCCCCGCCGCGCCGTCAATGATTAGAACTATGTATTTCATTATTACTCTTTATTCCTCCACCCCAACTGGTTTCCCGCTTTCGCGGGAAATACGGAAGTAGCATTTGCGCAATTGCGCATTTGCTCTTTTACGCTATTACTCTTTTGCGCTTATACGCTTTTACTCGGTTGCTCCTCGTAGCCTCCCACCTCCACTGGTTCCCGGCTTTCGCCGGGACTTCGCCTTGCCTTAGGGGTGGCGGTGGCTTTATAATAAGTGGCGTCGGGGCGTAGCGCAGTTTGGTTTAGCGCGCAGCGTTCGGGACGCTGAGGTCGGTGGTTCAAATCCACTCGCCCCGACCATTCTTTCAAAGTATTTTGCGCCTTTCTTTACAAATCCATAAACCATATAAGCTGAACTTCATCCTTTAACTCCGGATTGCTATAGTATGCATAACGGTTTATCCCCCCAAGCGCGCACCCCTGCTTAAGGTAAAACCTGCAGGCACGTACATTCACGTTCTGCGTTTCGACGCATAATTGTTTATAGCCCTTACTCCTAGCCCAGGCGACGGCTTCGGAAAATAATTTCGTGCCGATTCCCCTGTGTCTATAATCAGGATGAACGCGTATATCCCATACATCAGCAAGGTCCTCCCTACCATTCAACATCCTAAGTTCTGGGGTTTTACAGGCTATAGTAAGACCTCCAACAAGAGTTTTGCCTTCGTACACGAGGAATATCATCCAGTTGCTCGTATCGAAATTAAGCCAAGAAAAAGGCTCTTCCGTTTCCCCATAATATTTCGTGTATGGTTTGGCTAATTTTTGTTCGTGAAAAATCACGCCTGCGAAACCATCATCAAGCACCTGAACATCAAGTTTCGAGTCTACCTCAAAGTAGGACGGTATAGCGCAATACCTGACCAGTGTTTCTTTATTTTCGGGGAGTATTTCTACTTCCATTTCGGTCCTTTATTCACTCCCTTCTTCGCCTCCTCCCAGAGGTCGTCTTTTTCCTTAAAGGAAAGTTTAGAAAAGTCTATGCCGCGCTGGCGGCAGAGCTCCTCCATGCGGGCGAAACGCTTATAGAATTTTCGATTCGCCTCCCTTAGCGCCGCCTCGGCGTCGATGCCCTCCCAGCGCGCCACATTAACCAGTGTAAACAACAAGTCGCCAAACTCCTGCTCTTTCGCCTCGCTATTATCCGAGTCATTGATTTCTTTGATTTCTTCCATCATCTTATCAATGACGCCTTCGATATTCTCCCATTCGAAGCCGACACGCACCGCACGGCGCGATATTTCGTAGGCATAAGCCAGCGCCGGCATCTCTTTGGGCACACCTTCAAGTATGGAGACGTCCTCTCCCCGCTCCTCTTTTTTAAGCTCCTCCCAGTTATGCATCACCTCATCGGCGTCCTTGACCTTACGGTTGCCGAAGATATGGGGGTGGCGACGGATTATCTTGGTGGTGATGCTTTTTACGACGTCGTCAATCTCAAATTCGTGGTTATCTTTAGCGATCTGGGCGTGGAGCACGATTTGCAGCAGAAGGTCGCCCAACTCTTCGCAAAGCTTTTCTTTATCCCCATCATCAAGCGCGGCCAGGACCTCATAGGCTTCCGAAAGCAGATTCTCCCGCAAGCTCCGATGTGTCTGCTCTTTATCCCAGGGGCAACCATCCGGCGCGCGTAACCTGGCGATAATCTCTACCAACGTATCAAATTTGTGTAATTTATCTGGCAATGACAAGGGCGTCTCCTTAACCATGATTATAGCTGGAGAGACTCAACGTAGCAACAGTGATTGCGCTATTGCTCTTTTACGTATTTCCGCTTTTGCGCAGTTCCTCTTTTGCGCATTTCCGCATTTTTTCTAGTTTGGCAGTCCGGCGCCGATAAAGTCGCGCTGTCCCCTTAAAAACTCTCCGGCAGTCATGGCTTTTTTGCCGGCGTACTGGATATTCTTGACAATGAGAATACCGTCACCGGTGGATATGCCTAATCCGTCTACGGCTGGGGGTAAAGCGATAACTCGTCCGGGATTATTTTTGCCTTCACTAGGCAAGTAATAAGCCTCGTTGATTTTTAGCGGTTTACCCCGCCAGTAAGTAAAACACCCCGGCCAGGGATAATAGGCACGTATGCGCCGCCAGATATCTATGGCCGGCAGTTGCCAGTCAATCTCGCCGTCTTCTTTTTTCACCTGCCCAAAGTAGGTTGCTTTGGACTCATCTTGGTTTAAGGGTTCTATCGTTCCGTCCAGCCAGCCAATCAATGCTGCCTGCAGAAGATGTGCGCCGATGATACCCAGCTTTTCCGTAAGCGTACCTGTGTTATCGTCGTTAGATATAGGGATGGAGGCGGCTGCCAGCACTGGACCGGTATCAATCTTATACCTTACCAGCTGGATGCTTATGCCGGTAAACTCATCACCAGCTAGTATTGCCGACGCGACCGGTGACGCGCCACGGTGCCTAGGTAATAGAGAAAAGTGAACATTCAGGCACTGTCGGGTTGGGATATCGAGCAATGCTTTTGGTAAAATCTGCCCGAAGGCACAGATTACAATAACATCCGGTTTTAACGCCGCCAGCTCCGCTAATGCGTCCGCCGACCGCAAGCTTTCCGGCTGCATGACCGGTATTCCCCATTTCAGTGCCGCTTCTTTCACCGGCGATACCGCCAGACTGCGTCCCCTACCAGAGGGCCTATCCGGCTGCGTATAAACGGCAACCACCCGGTACCTGTTGATTAATAACTGCTCCAACGAAGGTACGGAGAACTTTGGTGAGCCCATAAAAACAATGCGCAACATCTTCCTCCAAACATAAAAATTCTAGCACTAAAATAATTTTTTTGCCACCATTCGTCGCCACGCAAGCGACCCTAGAAAACACGCAAAAAACATCGCTTTAAAGAGGTAGCAAGAGCAGATATAGCGGAAAAACGTCTGGTTTCCGTCACCAAAATATTTGCCATTTTTAGGTTGGCAGTTGTATGCTAAAGTTTGTTAGTAAATTAATAATTTATTAACAAAACATTAAAAGACCGCCGGGTCGGGCGGTAGACCCTGATGTTATTAGATAGAGGGTGGATTTTTGCCTAAAAACAGGAGTTTTTTCTGCCTGCAACGGGGCATCCCAGCAGGCATTTTGTATGTATTATGAATACTAAAATTAGCCGAACTCCAAAAGCAATATGGGAAATCGCCCTGGGTGATTTACAGGTGCAGGTCAGCAAGCCTAACTTCCGCACCTGGTTCAGCAAGACTATCGGCTTAAGCTACCAGGACAATCAGTTCGTTATCGGCGTACCTAATACCTTCGCCGCCGAGTACTTGGAAAAAAACCAGCGTTCGCTGATCGAAAAATCCCTGGCCGGTCTCACGGCGCCTCATGTCCAGGTTATTTTCCAGGTTAACGGTAAATCCCACCAGCTATCTGCCGAGTCTGACAATACTACAGTGATGCCCGTGCCACCGCCCGTATATACCAGACTGAACCCTGATTATATCTTCGATTCTTTCATCGAAGGCAACGGCAACCGTCTTGCCCGCGCCGCGGCTCTTTCCGTTGCCCAATATCCGGGTCATAGCTACAATCCCCTCTTTATCTACGGCGGCGCCGGACTCGGTAAAACCCATCTCCTTCACGCCATCGGTCAGCTGGCTATCGCCAATCACATCAACGTTATCTGCGCCAGTGCCGAGCAGTTCACTAACGAATTCGTCTCGGCCATACGTGATAAAAATACCGAGGATTTCCGCAACAAATACCGCAGCATCGGTATGCTGCTTATCGATGATATCCAGTTCATCGGCGGCAAGGAACAAACCGAGGAGAGCTTTTTCCATACCTTTAACGAGCTGCATAATACCAACCGCCAGATTGTCATCACCAGCGACTGCCCGCCGAAATCCATGCCTCTTCTCGAGGAGCGTTTGCGCTCCCGCTTTGAATGGGGCTTAATCGTCGACATACAACCTCCTGATTATGACACGCGCCTGGCTATTTTACAGTCGAAAGCCCGTCAGAAAGGCGTTAGTGTTCCTATGGAGGTTCTAGAGCTCATCGCCAGGGAAACGCAGAGCAATATTAGGGTTCTTGAAGGCTCGCTCAACCGGGTTTTCGCCTTCGCCAAACTTCTCCGGGCGACGCCGACATTTGAGATAGCGTCGAAGGCTCTCGAAGATGTCGCCAGCAAAGAGTCCATGCCTGACGATATCACGCCGACGATGATAATCAATGCTGTGTCTGATTGTTTCCAGCTTTCCCGGGATGCCTTGCTAGGTCGCGAGCGTGATAAGGATACCGCTCTAGCCCGACGTCTGGCCATGTACCTTATCCGGCAGGAAACCAACTTCTCCCTCGACCAGATAGGGCATGTTCTAGGCAACCGCGACGCTGCCGCCGTGACTAACGCCTGCAAGAAAGTCGCTATCGATATTAACGTCAGCCCCTTCCTGAAACGCAAGCTGCGCGACATCCAGCGCCATATCCGCCCTAAGAGCAAAATAGCCATCCCTGCTTAGTCCTCGCTTACCTGTGTTCTTACTACTGATATTATTATAGTCTCAACTGCGTATTTTCGTATTTGCGCAATTACGTAATTGCGCATACTTTAGTAAGCTTTAATTGTCGCAATTTTAGGCTGTCTTTGTGATTATTTTGAGCTCTTTCACCAATATACATTGTGGTTAAACTATATTTCCTTGAGATAAGCTCATCATCTTTCTTTTTTCCATTATTAATCGTACTACTGTTAAATAAAACCTAACTATATAACTTGTTGTATAATTCTTATTATCTAATTCATTTTGTTATAGTGAGTGGGATATGTTTGATAGAGTTGAAATAGCAGTGAAAGCTGGTGATGGAGGCAGTGGTGCAGTGAGCTTCCGTCGTGAGATGTATGTGCCCTTCGGGGGACCCGATGGCGGGGATGGAGGTAAAGGGGGAGATGTTATCATCAGAGCGGATAAATCAGTTGATAGCCTGCGGTCTTTCCGGCAGAAGCAGCTCTACCGTGCAGAAAATGGGTATAACGGCAAAAGCAAGAAAAAGTATGGTAAAGATGGCAAAGACCTAATCCTCCTGGTGCCTCCCGGAACGATAGTTATTGCTGTCCAGGAAGACGCCACCGAAGTAATATTAGCGGATCTGGAGTTCATTGATGAGAAAGTGACTGCGGGAGTGGGGGGTAAAGGGGGGTGGGGCAACGTCCACTTCAAGTCCTCCACCAACCAAACGCCGCGCCTCGCCCAGCGGGGCGAAAAGGGCGAAGCGAGAACCCTGCGGCTGGAAATGAGACTGATTGCTGATGTAGGCATTATTGGTTATCCCAACGCGGGTAAATCAACGCTACTGGCAGCGGCATCGGCCGCTAAGCCCAAAATAGCCAGCTATCCTTTTACCACCCTTGAGCCAGTACTGGGTGTAGTGAATATTGGGGATGAAAGCTTTATCCTGGCGGAAATACCCGGTCTGATAGAAGGTGCGCACATAGGCAAGGGGCTAGGACATGATTTTTTGCGTCATGCCATGCGTACCAAGATGCTTATTCACCTGATAGACGGCATGTCGGATACCCCTACCGAGGACATGATAAAAGTAAATAACGAGCTTGCTATGTTCGACGTGTCACTGGCGAAAAAGCCGCAAATCGTTGCTGTAAATAAAATCGACCTGCCGGAAGTACAGGAAAAGTTGGAGAAAATCAAAAGCGAGCTATCAGGAGCTGGCGTTAAAGCCCATTACATATCAGCGGCGACGGGGCAGGGCGTCAGGGAACTGATGGCGGCGGCGCTGGGGGTCTTGAAGGCGCAAGCCGGTTTAGAAAAACATCCCGAAATGCCAGGAAAGATATTCCGGCCACAACCCAGAGAGGCGCGTATTAAAGTCGCCAAAGCAGGCGGGGAATGGATAATCCACGCACCGGGACTGGATAGATTAATCGCTGGCGGTGGGGCTACTGAAGGAGAGCTACGCTGGCAGATGAACTACCAGCTTGAAAAGCACGGCGTCAACAGCATTCTGGAAAAGGCTGGGGTTAAGTTGGGGGATAAGGTACGCTGCGGCGACCTGGTATGGGAGTGGGATAAACCGGGCAGTTCAACCAACAAGATAGGCATACTGGGAGGTACATTCGACCCCGTTCACCTGGGGCATATGATGATCGCCGAAGAAGCGAAAACAGCGCTGGAGCTTAAAGAGGTAATCCTGATACCAGCCGGCCAACCGATGTCCAAGTCTAACGAAAACGTAACATCAGCCAAACACCGCCTGGAAATGCTTAAACTGGCGGTTGAGGGGAGTCCTTATCTCAAAGTGTCTGCCGTGGAGATTGAACGTAATGGTCCTTCTTATACCGCGGACACCATCGTTGAAATTAGAAAAAAGTCAGGTAGGGGAGAAGAGTTGTATTTTATCCTGGGTTGGGACAGTCTGGCGCAGTTGCCGGACTGGCACGAGCCGTCGCGCATCATCGCCATGTGTACGCTGGTGGTGGTGCCGCGACCGGGCTATGCCAAGCCGAGACTGAAAACTCTAGAAGGGGTTTTACCTGGAATTTCCGATAAAGTGATATTTTTAGAAAAACCCAGAGTCGATATCAGCGCCACGGAGATTAGGGAGCTCGCGGCGAAGGGTGAATCCATCGACCATCTCGTGCCGGATAAAGTGGCGGCTTATATTAAAAAGAATAAGCTCTATATAACATCAGGAGGCTAATCGTGAAGGCAATCGGTATCGTCGGCAGCCCGAGGAAAGCGGGGAACACGGAAATACTAGTAACACATTGCTTAAAAGCGATAGCGGAAGAAGGACTGGAAACGGAGCTAATAACGCTAGCGGGACTTGATATCCGGGGCTGCAATGCCTGCGGCTACTGCTTCGAGCACCCGGGAGAATGCTCGATAAAGGATGACCTCCAGCCGATACATAAAAAGATGCTGGCTGCCGACATTATCGTCGTCGGCTCGCCAGTGTATTACGGGTCGGCCACGGCGTTAATAAAGGGACTGTTGGAGCGGGCGGGTTATATGTCCCGCGGGAAATATGCCGGCAAGATAGGCGGGCCGATAGTCGTGGCGCGGCGGGCAGGACAGAACTTTACCTTCGCCGAGCTGCTTTTCTGGTTTCACATCAACGGGATGGTCAACCCCGGCTCGATTTACTGGAACGTGGCTTTTGGGCGGGAAAAAGGCGAGGCGGCAAAGGACGAGGAGGGGATGCGGATAGTCTGGGAGTTTGGCAAGAACTGTGCTAGGGTGGCAAAGAAGCTAAGGGGATAATCTAGGTATTCTGGTAGTAGGTCAAGTGGTCTAAAAGGTGGAAAGGTTAGAGCAAACAAACTAACACCAGAACAACGAAAAGAAATAGCACAAAAAGTTGCTAGTGTTAGGTGGGCAAAACAAGACTAGTTATTTTGCAGTTTTAATTACCAAGTTCGCACCATCAGGTTCTACTTTCAGTCCTAATGACCGAATCTTATCATTCAAAATACCCTGTCTCTCAAATGGTTTCAAGAAGAATTCCACTGTTTTTTCTAAATTACGCTGTGCTAATTCGATTGTAGCCCCATGTGCCACAAGCCTTAACTCCGAACTCCTTGCTGCATACCCATTTTTCACCTGATACGTCTCATGTTTCAATATTACTAACATGGCAGTCCTCCAAATTCCTATATTTACATACATTTTTACATGAGAACCGTCCTATTGGCAATTAACGTACCCAATTGATTAACTTAAAATATTGTCTGCTACCCTCTTGACAAAATGATTCGGATATGATATCTTATCTGATAGATAAGTTACAGGAGGGATAGATACATGGTTATAAATGAGGAAATGTCAAATCGTCCTTACGCACCTCCATCGAATGTGATTTCGGTATTACAACGTCTGCGTTCAAGAAATTTGCCAGACCGAATCAACACTGATTATTTGAGAGATTCTAGTATTCCAGATGGTACAACCAGTCGTACGTTATTTGCCTTGAGGTTTCTCGGTTTGATTGATGAAGGTGGGCTAATTAATGAATCGCTTAAATCAATCCAAAAAGCTACAGACGAAGAATATAAAGCAATACTTTCAGGTTTAATCAAAGAAGCCTATAAAGAAGTATTTAGTGTAGTGGACCCTTCCCAAGACGCTCAAGATAAAATATTGAATGTGTTTCGTAGGTACACTCCAGCATCACAGAGAATGCGTATGGTCATATTCTTTTTAGGAATGTGCCGTGAAGCGGGTATCCCAACCTTAGATGTCCCTAAAGCAAGGTCTATGACGGAGAGAACTACAAAATCCGAGCCAAATAAACCCGGCGCAAGGAGTTTACCTTCGAAAGATAAAGGGAAAACTGACCGTCAAACTATGTTAACTGGAGTAAATCCTGCTCTTGAAGGGTTGATTAGAACACTGCCGGAGCCAGGAGAAGTACTAAGCGAAGAACGCAGGAAACAATGGTTAACAATGGCTGAAGCAACTTTGTCGTTTCTTTATCCTGAAACTCCAACGAATATCCCGACCGATATTAAAGAGGATGCACAAGAAGAATAATAGGCGTATGCAAAGACAAAGCCGCTACTATGGCGGGTTAATAAGACCTACGGGCATCCAGCGTCCCTACGCAACCAGCGTAGGTAAAAGATGTTTCCGTCACCAGTCATAGTAGTGGCTTTATTATGTAAATTATTGCATAGAAAATGAAAAAAATCAATTTGTCCCTCTACCGATATTATATTATTTAGTCCCTTTACTCCCTGCCTTTTTCGTTATTAAGCGTTTAGCGGGGGTTCAAATGTTTAACCGCGACTGGTTATTTTATTTAGTTTTGAGCTATAATAAAGCGTTTTAACGGTTAGAGACGGAGGAAAAACCTTTGGCGGCAGAATCGGTAATCACTAAAGAGCTGGAAAGCCTGCTCAACGTCGAGTTCGGACCGGAGGTCTACGAGGTTGAGAAGGGGATGCTCAAGAAGTTCGCCGAGGCTATCGACGACCCCAATCCGAAGTGGCTTAAGGAAGCCCCGCCCACTTTCCCCGCCGCCCTCGTGCCTAAAGCGCTGTTAAATAAACTCTTTAACGCGGATATACCGCTCAAGCGCCTCCTCAATGGGACGAGCGAGCTGGAATACCTGCAGCCCATCAAGGAAGGCGACGTAATTTCCGTAACGGCCAAGCTTACTAGACTGCGCCAGGTGCCGGGCGCGGAAGGTACTACCCTTTTCATGTTTACCGAGATGACCTATACCAACCAGCGGGGCGAGGTAGTGGTTAAGGGAAAAAACACGTATATAAAATACTAGCGGAGATTTATGGCAGTACAGGTTTATTACGAAGATATCGAGGCTGGCAGCGAACTGCCGGCGCTGGTCAAATACCCCACTACCATGCAGCTGGTGAAGTACGCCGGCGCCTCCGGTGACTATTATCAGATACACTACGATAAAGATTTCGCTATCGCCAACGGTCTGCCGGGCGTAATTGTCCACGGGTGGCTGACGTTATCGTTCCTGGCGCAGATGGTTACCGACTGGCTGGGAGAGAAAGGCGCGCTGCTTAAGTTGAACAGCAGCTACCGGGGTATGAACAAAGTCCACGAGGACATTATCTGCAACGGTAAGGTGACTAAAAAGTACGTCGAAGACGGCAAAAACCTGGCCAGGGTGGATATCTGGGTGGAGAACCCGCAGGGCGAAAAGACCGTTACCGGTACGGCGATAGTGACCTTGCCCTCAAGAGCGCAATAGCCTTTCAACAAGCTCAAGATAAACGCATTTACACAAATACGGAGATGCGTATATTCTCACTTACGAATTTGCGCATTCCAATTTGTCATTCTGGCGAAGGCTTCAGCCCGAGTTCAGCCCGAGGGCCAGAATCCACCTAGAAAATTATACAATTACTTGATTCATATATAGATTCCAGCCTGCGCTGGAATGACAACATAGTAATTTCGGGATGGCTCGCAATGACTGACGGAAATGCGCAATTACACACTTCCCCAATTACTCAAGCGAATCCGCCAGCAGCTCACTTAAGTCTTTCGCTTTAACCGTCTCTTCCACGCCTTTAGCCTTGAGCCCGTCGTCGAACATGGTAAGGCAATAAGGACAGGCGGTCGCCACGCATTTAACGTCGGCTTTCAGGATTTCTTCCACGCGGCGTGTATTAACGCGTTTATCCGGCTCCTCTTCCATCCACATGTGGCCGCCCCCGCCCCCGCAGCAAAAGCTATTGGACATACGGCGCGGCAGCTCTACATTATTATGATTTACTGTCTTAAGTATTTCCCTCGGTTCGTCGTAAATATCGTTATAGCGTCCCAGGTAGCAGGAATCGTGGTAAGCGGTTTTCAGGGAGGCAGGATTTTTAATATTAAGGCGTCCCTCTTTAAGCAGTCCAGCGAAGAACTGGGTATGATGCACGACCTCGAAATCGCCGCCGAACTGTTGATACTCATGCTTCAGGCTGTTAAAGCAGTGGGGACAGGAGGTCAGTATCTTTTTTACGTTATGCCCCTTAAGAATCTCGATATTTTGCTTGCAGATAGTCTGGAAGAGATACTCGTCGCCCATACGGCGGGCGGGGTCGCCACAGCAAGCCTCCTCGTCTCCCAGGATGGCGAATTTAACACCGGCCGCCTGTAAGACTTTAGCCGTGGCTTTAGCCACCTTTATATTTCGGTCGTCCAAAGCGGCGGAGCAGCCCACCCAGTAAAGGATATCGATATCTTTAGCGTCGGCAACGGTGTCGATATTCAGTCCTTCACACCAGCTTGTCCTTGTGGCGGTGGTACCGCGATAGGGGTGCCTCCGCGCGCCGAGGCTTTTCAGTGCCTCCTGGACGGCTTCCGGGAACCGGCTTTTTTCCATCGCCAGGTTACGGCGCATGTCTACTATCTTATCTACGTGCTCGATGTAAACCGGACAAGCCTGCTGGCAGGCGCGGCAGGTGGTGCAGTCCCAGATAACCTCCTCGGTAATGACCCCGCCGAGCATTTCCTTGCGGGTCGCTGCTTTCTTCAATAAAAAACGGCCGGGATAAACGTCGTAAAGGTGATTCTTAAGGTCCAGGATAACCTGCTTGGGGTTGAGAGTTTTGCCGCTGAAATACGCCGGGCAGGCGTCCTGGCAGCGACCGCAGCGGGTGCAGGCATTGAGGTCGAGGAGCTGTTTCCAGGTGAAGTCCTCAATTTTATTTACGCCGAACTGCTCCGTTTTCTCGAAGTCGATAGGAGCTAACGCGCCGCGGGGACCCAGGTTTCTGAAGAAGATATTAACGGGGTCCCAGAGGATGTGAAATAGACGCGAGTTAACGAAGGTGAGGTAAGCGAATAGACCGAAAGAGAAGACGACATGGAACCACCATAAGCCGAGATGCCAGCCCAACAAGGTACTCTGGCTGGCGCTGGCAAAGGCTTTAGCAAAAACCAAGCCCCCCGGCGACCACACCCCCCAGTCCGGGTGAGCTGCCAGCTCCGAAGCTGCCATGCGCAGTCCTTCAAGGACGAAGCCGGTAACGAGAACGACTAGGATAATCAGTAGGGTGGTGAGGTCTTCCCATTTGTTATCGAGGCGGTCAGGTTTCATGACATAGCGTCGGTATAGAGCCATCAGCACGCCGATAATCGCTAATATACCGAAGACATCCGCCACCAACGAATAAACCAGGTAAAAATCGCCCTTTAGAAAGTCGTAGATATAATAGCTGGCGGAATCCAAGACGGTAGCCAAGAAAAGAAGGGCGAAACCTGCGAAGATGAAAAAGTGCATTAAGCCGGGGAAAAACTCGCGCGGTCGAACGGGCTTCTCAATGCCGAGAAACTTGCGGTGAAAAATTATTTCGACGATGGTGATGTAAAAAAAGTTGCCAATTCTTTTCAACCAGCTATTAGCGCGATTAGCAGGAAGTCCTACCTTCCAGCGGCGGATATGAATATAGATGCCGTAAATGAGAATCGCTACTGCGATAGCCGCCAGGACGTACATTGGCCAGTGCAAATCGATATTCCAGAAAGTGACACGGGTGGGTTCAGCCATGATTTACCTCTTTCTGAAAAAATGTTACCAGCCACGATTATATCATAAAAAGCAGCTATCAGGCTTTGACTTATGCTGGTGATGCGGATATCATAAAATATTACGGGGAGTAAAAATTATAACGCACATTTTTATTTGAGGGATTGCGTAATTGCGCAACATGACCCTACGACAAGCGTTCGACCGAGCTCACGCCGAGGGCTCAGGGTGAGCGGGTGTAGGAGATATGAAGAGATTCGAGCTTATCGAGCATACGTCGGATATGGGATTGAGAGCCTATGGTAAAGACTTAGCCGAGGCTTTCGCTAACGCCGCTTATGGCATGTTCTCCATTATCGTCGACCCGGACGAGGTAGAAGAAAAAGAGACACGACACTTCGAATTAAAAGAAGAGGACAAAGAAGGACTGCTCTTCGAGTGGCTTAATAGTCTGCTTTATTACTTCGATGTAGATGGGCTAATTTTTAAGCGATTTGATATTGTTGAGTTCGGGGAGGGGCACCTGAAGGCGGATTGCTGGGGAGAAAAGTTTGACCCTGAACGCCATCACCTGAAAACAGGGGTAAAGTCCGCCACCTACTACATGCTAGAAGTGGATGAAACGAAAAATCGGGTGCAGGTTATTTTTGATGTTTAAAATGAGGTAATCTGTCATTCTGGCGTAGGCCAGAATCCATTTACCAAAATGAAGTCGTATTACGTTTATATATTGGCAAGTAAACGACATGGCACTCTCTACATAGGCGTTACTAATGACCTTGTTAGAAGAGTCTATGAACATAAAAATGACTTTGTTGAAGGTTTTACTAAGAAATATGGTGTTCATATGTTAGTTTACTGTGAACAATGTGAGAGTATAGAATCAGCTATCCAACGCGAAAAACGGCTTAAAGTGTGGCACCGGAACTGGAAGATAAGATTGATTGAAGAAGCTAATCCTGATTGGAGAGACCTGTATGAGGTGATTGTCTAAGATGGATTCCAGCCTTCGCTGGAATGACAATAAAAGATTTGCTTTTTACTAGGTATCATTAACTATTTTCTTGAGATTATTAGCCCACCAGTTTAATAATGTCTGTAGCGTCCGCCAGCTTTTCCAGTCGGTCTACCAGCTCGATTATTTTTTCAACTTTAGCCGTGGAGGGGGGCTTAAGGGCGCAGACGGCACATTCGCGGAATTTCCTGGTAACATCCTCAAAGGTCATCGGCCGTTCAACACTGCCGAGGCAATGCTCCACCTCATCGGTATACTCCTTACCATCCTCCAGTGTTATCGTTACGCCGCCCGGGCCAACGCCGTGCCGGTTCATTTCCGGCGCCAGTTTGCCGCTTACCTTGCGGGCAATCTTTAAAATCTCCGGACTCTTTATTGCTTTATCTGTAAAATCGTCGACGGTCACTTTGCCCTTAACGAGGGCGACCGCCACTACCCAGGGCACGCTGAATTGAGCGTCGATAATCGTGCGGGGATTTTGTTTTACATCCGGCGGTTGGGTTAAGTCATAAACACTTTGGCCGCCATAGGCAGTGATTGTTTTAATCTTATCAACTTTCATTGCGTATTTAGCCTTTAAAGCCAGCGCCGCGTCGATACAGGCGTGGGTCAGCCCGCAGCAGGGGTATGGCTTATCGCCGATATTTACCACCTCCCACCGACTGCCTAAATCCGCGGTCAGTACCTTGGGGTCGTAGTCCCCGCCCATGTAGGTTTTAAAAAGTCCTGCTTTCCCTTCGAGTGCGTCTCTTTCGCCGGTGATGCCCCTTTCCGCCATCAGCGCAGAAGTTAAACCGGCTTTAGCCGCCAGCCCGGGTCCCATCCGTTTGGCCAAAGCGCCGTCCGCCACGCCGGTGCCTGCTCCGCCGCATTGATGGTAAGCCAATCCTATGGCGTTAATCATTTTCTCTTCATCGAGACCGAATATCCTGCCGGCAATGACGGCAGAACCTAGGAAACCGAAGAGTGTGGTGGGATGCCAGCCGGCAGCCATGGCGCTACCGCCCGGTTTATTGGCTAACCCCAGACGGGACATAAAGTCCCCGCCCAAAGCTATTGCCGTTATTAGCTCCTTGCCGCTGATATTTCCAAATCGCTCTGCGGCTGCGAAAGCGCTGGAAACCGTCACGCAACCGATGTGCACCAGAGCAGTTTGGTGGCCATCGTCGTAGTCCAGGGCGTGTATCATCGTGCCATTGACCTGGGCGGCGTTGGGGGCGGGGCACTTAAATCCATAAGCGATGACCGTACTCTGTTTAGCGCCGCTCCACTCCTTCACCATATCCACCAGCTCCCCCACCCCTGCTTTAGAAGAACCCCCCAGCGCTGTCGCCAGACTATCCAGCACTTCTTTTTTAACCGCCTCCACCACGGCGGTGGGTAAATCCTCAAAACGGGTAGCGACAAAGTGTTTCACGAATTCGTTTATGGCGGTCATTGTTATTTCCTTTTTAAGAATGGCGGGGGCCATCCTGCTTTAGTTACGCCGTCGGCTTTAAAGCGGTGGTTACATTTCCCGTGTCCCTCATATAGGGTCATCGTCCGGGTAAATCCAAAGCGACGCACCTTAGCGGCGACGAAATCTAGATAGCAATAGTAAGGCAGCAATTCGTCGGCGTCTTGTGCATGGTAGAACTTCATAGAAGCGCATTCCGTAAAGTCGAAGCCGTTGTCGAACTCCTTGCCGTCACCAGAAACATATATATAGACGTAGTCGCCGGGATAGCGCCTTTCCTGCGACCTAGCCGCGCCCTTTTTACTCCGTTCCATCAGCTGCTCGGGTGATAGCAACTCGGAGGGTGTTATAGGCGGCTGCGGCTCACTGGCTTTGACCAGATAGGCATCATAAATAATCTTACCTGCCTCGGCTGCTGTTTTACCATATTCTTTCATCGCCTGAAAAAGTGCCAGATATCGTACGGAATCAACCAGGTTTTTAGTAAAACTATTCTCATCCCCGCCGATATAGGGTATTTGCGGAATCAGAGCCTCGAACTCCTTACGCGCTTCAACTAGGATTCTATACGCCGGTATTTCTCCGTACTGCTTAAGGACTAAAGGACTCCAGATTTTCACCTCTGCCTCAAACTTATTGAGCAGTTCCGGTTTTTTCCTAATATAATAATTCTTATCTATCGGGTATACCATTTTCCCTTTCCCCTACTGTCAACTGTAAACTGTAAACTATCCTTTACCCCCTTAAGTCACCCCGCCCCCCAGCGCTATCACCTCGCCGGTGATATAGGTTGAAAGGTCGCAGACCAGGAAATAAGTAAGGTCGGCGGCTTCTTCCGGTGTGCCGAGTCGACCCCACGGTATATGGGTGGCTAAAGCGCCTTGGTCTTTCTTCCTGGCTTCCTCCCAGGTGATGCCTTCCGCCTCGGCCATTTTCTTGAAAGCCTCGTCTCTTAGGTTCGTTACCATCATGCCGGGGTTGATGCCGTTGACGTTTATCTTATACTTCGCCAGCTCTAGAGCCAGGCTCTTCGTCAGCCCGATGGTGCCCCACTTGGCGGCGGAATATGCCGCGCTGCCCGCCACGCCATGCGTCCCAGCCAGCGAGCAATAAATGACGATTTTGCCTCCCTCCCCTTTAGTTATCATCGCCTTGGCGGCCGCTTTGCAGATTAAAAACGCCCCCACCAGGTCGATATCTATTATCGAGCGTATATCTTTTTCTGAAAGGTCGACCACGGCAACACCCACAGGACCCCGGATAGCAGCGGCGTGCACCAGAATATCCAGCCTACCGAATTTCTTAAGGATTTTATCCATAGCGGCATCAATCTCTTGGCTCACGTTGATATCCAGCGTCAGCGCCATGCCCTTCCTGCCTAACCCCTCGATTTCCTTAACGATATCGTCTAGTCCTCCCCACCCCTCATCACCTGGGAACATGCTTTTCGGCGCGGCGAATTTATCCGCAACGATAACATCCGCCCCTTCTCTAGCCAGTTTAAGGGCGGAAGCGTGCCCCATGCCCCTCTTGCTGGCGGCTCCGGTCACCATGGCGACTTTTCCTTTAAGGCTGCTCATACGGTGTTTTATCTCCTTATAAATACGGGATACCATATATCATATTAAAGCTGGTATAATATCGTCAAATACAAGTTGCGGACGGGTTAAGGAGGCAAGATGCTGCTTAAAGATAGAGTCGCTATCATTACCGGGGGCGCTAAGGGAATCGGGCGGGGTATCGCCCTCAAGTTCGCCAGCGAGGGCTGCAATGTCGTGGTCAACGCGCTGCACCTCGAAGGCGCCCAAAAAGTTGCGGGTGAGGTCAAGGCTCTGGGACGCAAATCCCTGGCGATAGCGGCTGATGTTGCCAATAGCGCCGCGGTGAACGATATGGTAGCACGAACCATTAAAGAGTTCGGTAAAATTGATATACTTGTAAATAACGCCGGGGGAGTTTCCGGCGACGCCAAAATCGAAGAGACGACCGAGGAGGCATGGGACAGGGTTATCAATGTTAATCTCAAGGGCCAGTTTTTGTGCTGTAAAGCAGTGGTGCCCTATATGAAAAAAAACAGGTACGGCAAGATTATTAATGTATCTTCTATGGGAGCGATTAATCCGCCGGCGCCCATCGTGCATTACCACGCGGCTAAAGGCGGGGTGCTGGGGCTGACGACCAACCTGGCGCTGGAGCTGGCTCAATATAATATTACGGTTAACGCCATTTTACCGGGTCCGATACGCACGGAATTTTTCACCGAAATGCTTAAAGGAATGTCCGAGGAGGAAGGGAAGGCTTTTTTCAAAACGCTCGATAATAAAGTGCCGATGCACCGTATGGGCGAACCGGAAGAAATAGCCGGCGTGGCTTTGTTCCTGGCCTCCGACCTTTCGTCTTATGTAACCGGCGAAGCCATTAACGCCGGCGGCGGCTTACCGCTCTCACCGCTTGATGCCTAGCTGTCATTGCGAGTGCTTTCACAGAAAGACGACGGAATCTGTTATTCCGGTTGTCATTCCAGCGAAGGCTGGAATCCATTTAATGGATTCACAAATAGTGGTGTATTCATAATGGATTCTGGCCCTCGGGCTGAACTCGGGCTGAAGCCTACGCCAAAATGACATTTTAATAATGTTAACCCAAAATGTTCGACTATATACTAATTGTTTCCTATTATCCAATAAACTTTAAAGCGTTCTTACCAGCGATACGACCAGAATTCATGGCGAAAGCCGAAGCCAGCCCGGAAGAACATTTGATGGGGTAGCTATCGCCGTACATCCCGCCGGCATCGAATCCGACCGCGTAAAGCCCGGGGATGACCGCCTCTTTTTTATCTAAAACCTCGGCTTTTTCGTTGATTTTTATGCCCCCCATCGTCCCCAGGAAAACGGTATGGGCTTTGACGGCATAATACTTCGGTCCCTTAATTGGCCAGAGATACTTGCTATCCTTGGCAAAGACCTCGTCATAACGCTTTTCGCAGCATTCGTTGTATTTTTCGATCGTAGCCTGCAATACATCCGGCTTCACGCCTATTTTTCCCGCCAGCCCCGCTACGGAGTCCGCCTCGAAGATTTCCGTCGTGCCCCTCTCCAACGCGGCTTGCATTTCCCGGTAGATATCGGTGGGCTTGCTGCCCGGCAGACTAGCCATTGCCGGACCTTTATCAATGCCTTTTTCCAACATACGTTTTATCATTACCTCGTCAAAGATACTGAAAGTATAACCCTCTTTATATTTGGCGTTGACGTTCCCCACCGATGAATCGTAAAAGGCGATGCTCTCATCACAGAAGCGCTCGCCACGCGGATTTACCCACAAACCCGGCTGGAGGACGGCGCATTCAATCGGCCCGCCCATGGCGAATTCCTGACCTATTGGACCAACCCGGAAAAGTTCCAGCAGGCCTTTGCTCTCCTCCGCCGCGCCCGCCTCCCACGCCATGCGGATGCCATCGCCCATTTTATCGGTATTGCCGACGGGTATTAAATTAACGTCGAGGTCGAACCCCGTATATTTCTTAATCCATTCCTTGTTGTTAGCGTAGCCTCCACTGGCGATGATAACTACTTTGGCTTTCACTGTCACTTCCTCCCCATCGACCTCCGCCATCACTCCAGCGACGCGGTCGCCCTGCTTGATAAGTCGCTTGACCGGCGTCGCCAGCCGTATATCCACGCCTTTTTCCTTGGCTTTTACGGTCAGCGCTTTAATGACCGCCTCCCCTTTACCTTTAATTACGTGGTATGTCCGGGGAGAGTCCGGCATATTAATCGTGGCATCGGTAAAAACGATTCCCTGCTGCTGGAGCCAGCCGATAGTCGCGCCGGACTCGTTAACGATAGCCCGCACCAGCCGCGGATTGGCTATCCAGTGACTGTACTCCATGATATTTTTAAAAGCCTCGTCCCGACTGTAGGTAATGTATCTTTCCCGCTGCATCGCGCTTTCCACAGCGAAAGTGCCCTCGAAGAAGTTGGAGGTGCCGCCCAACGAACGCTGTTTTTCAAAAACGATAACTTTAGCGCCCCCCTCCGCCGCGGTCAAAGCCGCCACCAGCCCTGAAGCCCCCGACCCCACCACCACGACATCGGTTTCTGCCGGTAAATTGCTCATTTTGCACCCCCTAAAATAACTTAAAAGTTAAAGCTCAAAGGTCAAAACCATAGCTTAAAACTCAAAACCTCCATTTTTCCCAAGTTTTACTTTTAGGTTATGGCTTTGACTTTTTACTTTTGAGCTTTGAGCTATCTTAATAATTCCCCCAGAACTTAATCGGGGTTATCTTGAGTCGTAAATCGCATTGCAGGCAGCGCTTCGCCTCACACTCTACTACATTTTCCTCCAGGTCCGCCACTACCCGTTCGAAGCTCTTGATTCTTTTTTCTGGCACCACTAAATTATCCTCGCATCGCACCAAGGCAGCGAAGCCGTCCTGCTTCCCGAGGTATGGCTTAAGCTCCGGCTGCGGCGCCAATTGCTCGTCGATATTGCCGTCGCCACCCAGGAATTTATCCAGCGCTATGGCCGCTTTTCTGCCGGAGGCGATGGCTTTAATGACGGAGGACGTGCCGTTGACTACATCGCCGGCGGCAAAAACCCCCTCCCGACTCGTGGTAAAGGTGGAAGCATCCACCTCGATGAGATTGCCGGTAACAGTATTGAGTCCAAAACCTTCCGGTATCTCCGGCCGCTGCCCGATGGCGAAAATCACGGTATCTGCTTCCAGAACATGACTGGAGTTTTCTTTGACCTCGATTTGCGGTCTTTTATCCTCGTCGAAAGCGAGGGATGTCACTTCTAAACACTCCACGCCGGTTATTTTGCCCTTTTCGTTCAAGATGCGGGTAAAGGTGCGGGCGGGGTAAAGCATAATCCCCTCCTCTTCCCCCTGTTTAATTTCATCATCCGCCGCCGGCATAGTCTCCCGCGATTCGAGGCAAGCCATTTTTACCTGTACCGCCCCTAAACGCCGCGCCGCGCGGGCGCAGTCGAAAGCCACATTGCCGCCACCCAGCACCAGCACATTTTTGCCGATGCTTACCTTTTCTCCGGTGTTAATTCTCCTTAAAAAATCCACTCCAACCAGCACGCCGTCGCTATCGGCGCCGGGGATAGGGAGTTTTTGACCACGCTGCGTGCCTAACGCCGTGATGACGCCGTCAAAGCCTGCGGTAAAAAGCTTATCGATGGAATCTATCCGCGTGCCGGTTCTGATTTCTACACCCGCGCTTTCGATGTATTTTATCTCTCTATCGAGGACATTTCGAGGGAGACGGTATTCCGGTATGCCGTAACGCAGCATACCGCCGGCTAATGGTAAAGCGTCGAAGGCAGTGACGGCATGCCCTTGTAAGACCAGATAGTAAGACGCCGTCAGACCGGCTGGACCCGCCCCGATTACCGCTACTTTTTTACCGGTAGCCGGTTTTTTGATTATTTTAGGTAGAGTGTTCCCGGCTTGTTCCACCGCGAACCGCTTGAGCTCTCTAATGGCGATGGACTGATTCACTTGCCCCCGTCGGCAGACGCCCTCGCAGGGATGGTCGCAAACGTAGCCCAGCACCCCGGGGAAGGGCACTTTTTCCCTTATCACCGCCGCGGCAGCGGCGTAATCCTTTTCACCGATAAAGCGTAAATACCGCGGCACATCTATCTCCGCCGGGCAGGTATAGCGGCAGGGCAGCAAAGCTGTCTTTCTATTCTTCCCTTTGGTAAGCTCTTCTTTATCCATGATAGCGCCGCTGGGGCAGACCTCGGCGCAGGCACCGCAAAAACGGCAGCCCGCCTCTGCCAGCGGTAAATCGTTTTCCGTCCCGATGTATTGGTCCTCGCCCCTGGTTTTTTCAACGAGAATCCCCACCCCCCTTAAGTCCTTACAGGCTCGTAAGCAGCGGGTGCACATGACGCATTTATTGGGGTTGAGCGTGAAGATAGGATTACTTTCGTCTACGGCGAAGAGCCGCACCGGACCCTGGGGTTTGTATTCCTCTTCGCTGACGTACTGCTTGAGCGATTGCAGCTCGCAGTTGAGGTATTTATTACAGGTGCCGCAGTCGGCGGGGTGGCCTTTGAGTATTTTCTCCATCGCCTGGCGGCGTGCCGTAGCGATTTTCGGTGTTTTCGTACTGATTATCATGCCGGCGGCAACCGGTTCGGTACAGGCAAGTACCAAGTCATCCCTTCCCGCCACCTCCACCACGCATAAGCCGCATTCGCCGGTCGTCCCCAGGTCGGGGTGATAGCAGAGATAGGGAATATAGATGCCCGCTTCCAGAGAAGCCTCGAGGACGCTTTTGCCCGCTTGCGCCTCGATATCGCGTCCGTCGATATTAAGCTTGATGGTTTCCAAACATAACTCTTTAAAATAAAACGAGTGAGGAGGTAACATAATTATAATATATGAGCGTAAATGTGGCAAGGGTTTATGAAATTCCCCCTCTGTATACAACCACTTGCGTACTGTGTTATAATATAGGGTAAGTTCAGGTTTGGGTTATTACACGCTTCCAAGAAGCCTCTGAAACGGATCTTTCTAAGTGTTGGATGACCAAAACTCTAACTAATAATTTAAGAGAGGAGGTCATCCATGGCTTTTGAAAACAAAACCCTAACATGCGCCGATTGTGGTGCTACGTTTACGTTCAGCGCCGAGGACCAGGAATTCTTCCAGACCAAGGGCTATACTAACGAACCCAAGCGCTGCCCCGAATGCCGTCAGGCACGGAAGACCGAGCGGTATGGAAGCGGCTACAGCGCTAGACGCCAAATGTTCCCCGCCACCTGCGCCCAGTGCGGCAAAGCCACCGAAGTTCCCTTCCAGCCCCGCGGTGACAAACCTGTTTATTGCAGCGATTGTTACCGACAAATGCGACCAGCCAGATAAACTGGTTTAATCCCGAGTCATGTCCGGGTTGGGTAACCGGCCCGGATGTGCCCCGGATATACGTTATCCCTATCCTTTAAAGTCCCGTTAAATTAAAGCCTGTTTCAGGAGGGAACAATCTATGAAAATCTATGTAGGCAATCTTTCTTACGAAGTAACCGAGGACGAGCTGGCGGCGGAATTCGGCACCTACGGCAAGGTAGACTCTGTAGCTCTTCCCTCCGACAAATTCAGCGGGCGGCCCAGAGGGTTCGCCTTCGTGGAGATGAGTTCGAAGACCGAAGCCGAAGCTGCTATCGCCGGCCTTAACGGCAAGTCATTGAAAGACCGCACCATTGTGGTTAATGAGTCCCGTCCCCGCCCCGATAACCGCAGCGGCGGTTCCTTCGGAGACAGGAGGGGCGGCTACAGCAACCGTAGTTTTGGCGGCGGCAGAGGCGGTAGGGGCGGCAGAGACCGCAGATATTAAACATCCCTCCTGCCGGTAGATATGCTTGCTATTCTAAGGCAACTGCACCTATCGGTTATGCTGGTAATATTAATATAAAGGCGGCGGTATGAATATCTACGTAGGTAATCTATCGCTTGAAACCACCGAGGATGAGCTCCGTGAAGCATTCGCAACTTTCGGTGAAGTGACCTCGGTAACCATTATGAACGATAAGTATATCGGCAGCGGTAAAACCAGCGGCTATGGATTCGTGGAAATGACATCTAAGTCTGCAGGTATGGCCGCTATCGCCGGATTAGCCGGTAAAAAAGTCGGAGACCGGCTTATCAGCATCATTGAAGCCCTGCCCCTTTCGGAGAAGAACCGCAAACAGTTTCCCGCTCTAAAAAAAGGCAACCGCCCCAGCCGCAGCCGGCAAAGGTATTTTCAGACTATCTAGTCCTTCTCCCCGGTTACTATTACTTCGCGCTTCTTTGCCCCGCCCCTGAAGAGATTGAAGGGGCAGAAACCTCCAGCACCTGCCCGGAAAGCTTGCTGGAGACATCCGATACCAGGAAAGCCACCGCATTAGCGATATCCTCCGGGGTGGTCGTCTTGCCTGCTTTTGCCAGCGTATCCACGATTTGCGACATATGCGGGTCGCCCCCGCTGGCGCGGTGAAAGTTGGTGTTGCCCGGACCGGGGGCAATGATATTGATGTTTATCCCGGAAGCGCCCACTTCGCCAGCTAATGTTTTACTGAACATCACCGTTCCCGCTTTTGCCGCCACGTAAGCGGTAGAGCCGGCCAAACCCGTCGGTTGATGAGCGGCGTGGGTAGAAAAGTTCACGATTTTCCCGTACTGCCTTTCCAACATATGCGGCAGCACCGCCTGCGTAAAATTCATCGTCCCTTTTAGATTTGTGTCGATATCCATGTCCCATTGCTCTGCGGTCATAGTCACGAAGGGTCGCAAGCCACTGGCGCGTCCGGCGCAGTTTACCAGTATGTCTATCTTCCCGAATTCCGCCAGCGTTTTTTTAACGACGGTATCGATTTCTTTTCTATTGGTGATATCCGCTTTAAAAGAGAGAGCTTTACGCCCTAGTTTCTGGACATTAGCCGCTGTTTGTTTGGCTCCTTTTAAGTCCATATCCACACTTACGATATGGCAGCCCTCCTGCGCCAGCATCAACGCGATACCCCTGCCGAAGCCTATCTGGCTGCCGGTGCCGGTGATAATCGCCACCTTATCTTTCAATTTTAAGTCCATGAAACTCTCCTTACTTCATATTAGTAAATCGGACTTTATGTATTATATACTCAAGTGATGATAAAATCGACCATGAAAATCGTCGGTATTTGCGGCTCGCCGCGGAAAGGCAACTCCGAGTGGATGCTCACTACATTATGCTCGGAGCTTACCCGACTTGGGGCAGATGTGGAGATGTTACTGCTGCGGAAAATGGACGTGAAAATGTGCCGCGGCTGTCTTACCTGTGAAAAAGGCGGGAAAGAGCGTAAAGGCGACTGTGTTATCAAGGACGACATGGCGAGCGTCTACCCTAAGCTGATAGCAGCGGATGCCATTGTTTTTGCCACGCCGGGCTACATGGAAATGCTCTCCGGCCGGCTCAAGAATTTCCTCGACCGAACCTGTGCCGTTTGGCCTCGACTGGAAGGTAAACGTCTCGCTGGGCTGGCTGTCGCCGAGGAAGGCATCGGCCAGACAATACAGAACTTAAGGGGCTACGCCAAACTCTGCAAAATGCGCTGGATGGGCAGCGTATCCATCCTTGCGAAAAACCCCACCGACGCCGCCCGTATCCCCGGACTGGGAAGACGGTTGCAACGTTTGGTAAACAAAATTATCAGCCAATAAGTCGCATTTGGGATTCGCTATCATGGGTCCTAATTGGTCATTTTACGTTCAAAATAGAACGTTTGTATTAGTTGTTTAAAACCTGTTTTGAGCGTAGAATACCAGTTAGTTACGTTGTGTTGTAACCAGTCTATTAGCAAATTATTAGCAAAATGCCAGCTTCGCTTTGAACATGAGCCGGTGAATTAGGAGAGTACGATGAAAAAGTTAGCACTCGTGATTCTCTCTCTAGCCATTCTGTTTTTGATAGGCTGTAGTTCGACGTCGAGTCCGGCCACTTCCACTCAGTTAGTCTCCAGTTGGGATGGTCAGGGCAGTGCTATGGTTGGCAGTTCAGTTAAAACTACCGAGACATTCCACATCAGCAAAGGGGAATGGTATATTGAGACAAGTTGCGAAGCTCTAAATCCTAGCGGGCCTATCTTCCTTGCTGCTTCTGTCTTCCCTAAGGACAAGCCAGTTGACAATTACAGTTTCGTAGCTATTGCCAACCAGAGTACGCCAGGGAGCGCGACCAATTATGTCCATGCATCCGGGGACTTCTATCTGTCCATAGTGGGCATGAATGTTAAGACTTGGTCAGTGAAGGTTTATCAATAACCCTTGCCCCTCTCGCATGGAGACAACGACAGCAAAAGCTAAGGCTATTCTTTTAGTCAAAGACATTTAGATTTTAGCCTCGTTTAATTCTTCAAGTCTTGCTGAAACCTTGCTATTCTTTGCTAATCTAGAAGCTGTGGTGCAGAATGTGAGCCGGTGCCGGTAAACGGAATTATCGGACTTTTTGGACACCATAAAAAGGGGAGTGTTGGCAATGCCCGCTAGATGGCTTATGGTATGCAAAAAGGGGTAGATATGGGACTATTTGGTAAGGCGAAAAAGGATATTCAAACTGCCTCTAATGCTTGTTGCCCTTATTGCAGCGTGAACCTTGACCCAGTACCGCAGCGTAAAACGAAATGCCTGTCATGTGGAAAAGATATTTACGTTAGGTCTGACCCTTTCAATAAGCAGAAGACTTACTATCTTAAAAAAGATGACGCATTGTTACTAAACGTTATCCGAGACCTGGGTATTAGTGAAAAAGCATTTACTGAGGCAAAGAATAAAGCAGTAAAAGGCCAGTCGTTAGGAGACATTATATGGGGTCTAATTGGGCAACAAAAGCAAGAAGCTGCACGCAGAGGTGACTGGCAAACAACTTCAAATATTACATTGAGACAAGCTAGGTATTTATATGAGGTAAAGCGGGGATACTTCCCAATACTGCAAGCTGCTATGAAAGAGAGTTTGCAAGGGGAATTAGCTCAGGGTTTCACTACTCACGTGACGATAAGCTCCGCAAGAGACAATAGAACGTGTGAAAAATGCAAGAGCCAAGATGGTATGGTTTTCACCATTAAAGAAGCTATGGAGAAGATGCCCATTCCAGTTAAATGTGACAACGGAGAGGGCTGGTGCCGTTGTGTATACACGTATGAACGGAGGCAAGCCTAATGGGAATACGAAGTTCTCTATACAAAATAGCTGGAGATGTTAACGCTGTCCAGAACGGCAAGGTAGGCAAGAGAGTAGCCAGACGTTTAAAATGCTTGGCAAACAAAATTATCAGCCAATAAGTCGCATTTGTGATGCAGTAATATTCAGTTCTATTTACCGAGTGGCGGCGGTGCAGGTGGACGCCGTCCGATTTGCATACGTTTACCATCCGGACCGAAGAAGCTGCCTGTCCATCCTTCCATTACCGTCCCCGCCCCCAGCATGATAGCCATTTCGATATGCGGCTTGCGGTATTTGTGCCAGATTAGCGGCCCGTGCATCGTGCCCCTGGGAATCCACATGCCGAAACTTGTGTTGAATACTAGTTTATCGTCGCCCATGTCGAACTCCAGGTCCGCCCCTAGGTCTTCCGGGTTTTTTGGGTCGCCGCCGATATGAAGGACGATTTCATCGAGATTATCATGCACCATTTTGGGTAACGGCGGAGTCACTTGGCCCCATATCCAGCCGAACTCGATATAGGTATTAGCGACACCTATCTGCGTGCGGCTCATGTAGGTCATCGTCGGTTGCTGACGACCCGTTTGCCCTCCCCCCGCCTCCCGCATGGGACTGCGGATAACATACTGCTCATAATCGTAGTCCTTAGTCTTCTTGGGCAATGCTTTCTTTTCTTCTCTAATGCCGCTCTTGCCCCACCCCTTGAACGGGTCGCCGGTGCCTAACATGAATGCCATCTCGATATGGGGGAACTCGAACTTTTTCCAGGTGAGGGGGCCATGGGGTACGCCCTTCGGGATGTAAATGCCGGTAGTGGTATTAAAGGTGATGGGCTGCCCGCCGATGTAGAACTCTATCTCGCCGCCAAGCACCTGCGGTTGCTTATAGTCGCCGCCCCAGTGGAGGACAATTTCATCATAGTCATGCACGTGTTCCATGATATGGGGGTTCGGCTCCGGGATATCATAAATCCACCCCAGCTCGATATAATAAGGTGCGCCGGTCTGCTTTTCGCTCATTAGAGTCATCGTAGGACTCTGCCGATTCTTTATCCCGGGTCCCGCCTCATAGATGGGTTTCCTGACCGCATATTTTTCGTAGGTTGAATCCGCCATTGGACTGATTCCTTTCTATCTTGAGTTCGTCTATTTTTACTTCCCGATTAATGACAGTATTGTAGCATGTGTGTTATAATTCCGCCAGCAAAACACATTTTAATTTTATCTCCGGAGGACAATGTTATGGTTCGCTATTCTAACGATGGTAAGTCCGGCAAACAGCTCCGCAAAGAGCGTGAAACGAGGATTATGAACGCCATCCAGCTTAAGCCGACGGATAGGGTACCGGTTATCAGCTCCATCGGCTATTTCCCCGCCAAGTATGTAGGCATACCCTGCTCCGCTGCCTATTACGATTTTGATGCCTGGTACGAGGCATATAAGAAAACCCTGCCGGACTTTCAGGCGGATATTGTCTATGCACAGCCGTTTACGCCGGGGAAAGCCCTGGAGATTCTCGCCCCCAAGACGATGAAGTGGCCCGGTCACGGCGTGGACCCCTACCAGGGACACCAGGCTATCGAAATCGATAACCTTAAAGCCGACGAATATGACCTGTATATGAACGACCCCTCCGACTTTATGTTCCGGATTTTCCTATCGCGCACCAGCGATAACCTGGCGGGATTAGCTCAAATCCCCAAGCTGTCCGACGTCGCCGGGGCGATGGGGGCACAGGCGCTGGCGTTGGTCTTCGCCGAGCCTAAAGTGGCCAAGGCAATCAACACCCTGCAAAAAGCCGGACGCGAAATGAGGAAGTGGCAGCCCAAGATAAAAAAATTCAGCCAGATGATGCTGGATATGGGCTTCCCGCAGTATTTCCAGGGAGCGGCGATGCCCCCCTTCGACGTAATTTCTCACTCCATGCGCGGCATGAGCGGCACGATGATGGATATGTTTCGCCAGCCGGAAAAAATCGAGGAGATGTGCGATTTCATCCTTAAAAAGACGCTGGAAAGGCCGGTGCCTGAACCAACCGAGAACGGCTACACCCGGATTTTCATGACCAATACCCGCGGCTCGGATGAGTTCATGTCCATGAAGCAATTCCAGCGGTTCTACTGGCCGACCTTTAAAAAACTGGTCATGGGGCTGATTAAAAAGGGACTGACGCCTTGCATCTTCTTCGAGGGCAACTTTACGTCCCGCCTGGAATATTTGCTGGAATTCCCCAAGGGCAAAATGCTGGCGCGCTTTGATACCACGGATATCTTTAGAGCCAAGGAAATCCTTAAGGACCACGTTTGCATCGAGGGGAATGTGCCATCATCATTATTACAGGTAGGATCTAAAGAAGATGTCATCGCCCACTGCAAGAAGCTCATCGATGTTTGCGGCAAGGGCGGCGGCTATATCCTTTCCCCCCGCTCCTCCACCGACGAGGTCAAGCCGGAAAACCTCAAAGCGATGATTGAGTTTACCAAAGAGTATGGCATTTATAGATAGTATTATATTTTATTGCTGGTGGAGACGGGGGAGAGTCGAACTCAACCTAAAACACGATATATATAAATGGCTGAGTATTTCTCCGTTTACTTTAGCTTATTGATTATTTTTTCTTGACTCGTTTATTCATACGCCCATAAATTACGCTAGCAAGCACTCCCCCAATCGTTGTTGTACAAATACCGACAATGATAGCTATCATTGTCCCACTTAATCCACTATTTTCAGAACTGCCCGCTTGCAATGTTGATGATTGAGTTACGGACTGCGTTGTTGGAGAATTAGGCACAGAGGTAGTAGTTGTAGCACTAGGAGAACTAGGCGCCTGGGTAGGAGTTGAAGTAGGCGTAGTAGTTGTTTCAGAAATTGGCACTGAAGCTGTCGTCGTTGGTACTGGAGTGAGTACTCCTTGCACAATCTCAATATTATCAATATAAAGAAATCCGATTCCATCATCATTTTTCATAAAACGAACGTAAAAGGCTTCGGTCATTTTATAAGACGAAAGGTCTACATCAATAAAACTGTAACTAGTACTACTAGTCCATGTTTTTATTGCATACCAGTTTTTCCCATCGGGGCTTACACGACAATCCGCCGAACCGTCGGTAATACTTGTTTTCGCCCAAAACTGTAACCGCAGACTAGACCGACCTGATAGATTAACCGCACGCTTTGCATACCGCTTTACTCCTAGTTTTAGGTGATAACTTCCTTCATATGGTCCTTCAAGTGGAATAATTTCAGGCTTACTATAGCCACCCCAACCATATACTTGCCAGTCGTCGAGCCAACCAGAACCACCAGCCCAGTTTCCGCTTTCAAAATTATCCTGAGCGATTATATTTCCAACCTCAGCAAAAGCAGGCTTAACGTACAAGAATCCTTCAACGACTGGTAATATACCGATTAAAAGAAAACAGGAACAAGCCAAAAGACTAAGCAATTGCCATTTTCGCTTCATATTGTTAACTCGTTGTCATTACTAGAATAGCCTTATATACTGGCATTATTGGTCCAAAATGATTTGATGACAGGTTTTATTATAATCTTTCAAAAAAACAAAAACAAGATAGGCGAACTCTTCGCCAAACAATGTTATAACGGCTTAGGGCGAGGTTATAAACACTCGGCCTAAATAAATATAACCCTCACAATTTTTAGTCTACTCTCTTTGTGCTAACATTATAAAAGGATATTATGCGTATTTTCTTGCGTATTGGCGCGCTATTCTGGAAACAGCGTCGCCTGGCCATCATCACCTATGTCTGCCTCCTCGCCGGGGCGGCGTTATCGATGTTTATTCCGGACCTTACCGGCCGCGCTATAGACCTCGCTTTAGGTGCCGGTCAGACCACCTTATTGATTTTCACTTCCTCGGGTATTGCCGTCGCCGGCATATTGCGCGGCGTCCTGAACTACGGGCAGACATACCTCGCGGAAGCTCTTTCACAGCACGTGGCTTATGACCTCCGTAACATGATGTATACACGCCTTCAGAAACTTTCTTACGCCTTCCACGACCGCTCCCAGACCGGCCAGCTAATGAGCCGCGCCACCTCGGATGTTGAAGGCGTGCGTATGTTCGTCGGTTTCGCCCTGCTGCGTGGCGTCTATTTCTTCGTCCTGCTCATCGCCATCGCCGTCGTCCTTTTCGTTATCAACTGGAAGCTGGCACTCATTAGCTTGTGCACTCTCCCCTTCGTTTCCTACCGCGCCGTCGCCATCGGCAACCAGCTTCGCGTCTTCTTCATGAAAATCCAGCAAGGCTTGGGCGTCTTGGGCACTTTTATTCAGGAAAGCATCGTCGGCGCCAAGGTAGTGCGCGCCTTTGCCCGAGAGGACTACGAGACGGAGAAGTTCATGCGCCAGGCTAAAGAAAATTATAACCTGGAGATAAAGGTGAGCAAGCTGCTCGCCGTGAATAGCCCGGTGATGAGCTTCGCTCTTTATTTCGCCATGGCGGGCATCCTTTGGTACGGCGGCAGACTGGTCATCAATGGCGAGATGACCCAGGGGCAAATGGCGGAGTTCCTGCTTTATGTGGTCATGTTCAATATGCCGATGCGGATGCTCGGCTGGCTGACGCAGCTATACTCGCGGGCGATGTCCTCCGGCCAGCGTGTCTTTGAGGTGCTTGATGCCGAAACAGAGGTCGAAGAGAAACCCGATGCCGTTAATCTCGACGGTGCGAAAGGCGCTGTTGCCTTTGAAAACGTGACCTTCTGCTACGATGTGCAGCAGTGTGCACTTGAAGCAGTATCATTTGATGTGAAACCCGGCCAGGTGGTCGCTCTCGTCGGCGCCAGCGGCAGTGGCAAGTCCACCGTCGCCAACCTTATTCCACGGTTTTATGATGTTACCTCCGGCCGCATTACGCTCGACGGCAAAGATATTCGCGACCTTACTTTGGAGTCGCTGCGGCGAAATGTGGGCATCGTGCACCAGGATACTTTCCTCTTTTCTGCCACCATCCGCGAGAACATCAGCTACGGTAAGCCCGGCGCGACACTGGATGAAATTATCAAGGCGGCGAAGATAGCGCAGTTGCACGACTTTGTGATGAGCCTGCCGGAGGGCTACGATACCTGGGTGGGGGAGCGGGGTATCACTCTTTCCGGCGGTCAGAAGCAGCGGCTCGCTATCGCCCGTACCCTGCTCCTTAACCCCCGCATCGTTATCATGGACGACGCCACCTCTAGCGTGGATATGGAGACCGAGCACGAGATAAGGCAGGCTTTAAATTCCCTGCTAAAAGGGAGGACGACTTTTATCATCGCCCAACGGCTGCGCTCCGTGCAGATGGCTAATCTCATTTTAGTACTGGAGAATGGCCGTGTCGTCGAGCACGGCTCCCACCAGGAGTTGATTGCCCAAAATGGCTACTATAATCGACTCTACAATTTACAGTTCCAGTATCAGGAAGGCTGGCAAACCCCCACGGAAGAAGAGACGGTCACCGAAGAGCCGGAGGAAACCCTGCCCCTGCCGGTTGCAGAAGCCCAACCCATTCCTTTGCTGGGAAGAAGGCATACCAGGAGCAGCTTGAGCGACTCCGATGATATTGTCTACGGCAAGCCCTACGATTCCCGCATTGTGGCGCGTATGGCTAAATATTTCGCCCCCCATAAAGTCGCTGTTATCCTTACCATCCTTACGACGCTCTTCTACACCGGCACTATCGTTGCCAGCCCCTATCTGGTCGGTCTGGCTATCAATAATTACATCGTGGCGGGGGATATAGCTGGTCTTAACTTCGCCATTATGCTGTTTATCGGCAACGCCCTGCTCAACCTGGTGGCTTACTGGGGGCAAATCAGGGCGGAGGCGGTCATCGGGCAGGGTATTCTGCTTCGCCTGCGCCGGCAGATTTTTAGTCATTTGCAGCGCCTTTCCATCAGCTTTTTCGACCACAACGAGGCGGGGCGCATTATGTCCCGCGCCCAGGACGATATCGGTGAGATGGGGGACTTTTTAGATTCTGGGGCTTTCTGGGTGGTGGGTGAAATCGTCAGCCTTATCGCCATCGTCGTTGTCATGCTGACGATGAACTTAAATTTGGCACTCATCGCGATGGTTGTGGTACCTTTCGATTTCGTGTTTATCTATTACTGGCAGAAGAGGCAACGCCAGTCCTTTATCTTCGCGCGGCAAAAGCTATCGGCGGTCAACGCCTCGCTTCAGGAAAATATCACCGGCATCCGCCTTATCCAGAGCCTCTCCCGTGAGAAAATCAACGCGGAACACTTCGACCGTGTTAACAAAGAAAATCTGGAAGCGAATCTTAAAGCGGCGCGCTATTCCACGGTGGGGATGCCGGTGCTGGAAACCTTCGTCTCTATCGCCACGGCGCTCATCATCGTCTTTGGAGGCTTGAACGTCCTCAACGGCACGCTGCTCGTCGGCACGCTAGTGGCGTTCACCCTCTATATCCAGCAGTTCTTCGACCCCCTCCGCACGCTGACGATGGAATACACCCAGCTCCAGCGGGCAATGGCTTCGGCCGCCCGTATCTTCGAGCTTGCCGATGTTAAGCAGGAGGTAGCGGATAGTCCCCACCCCCTTAAGCCGCCCCGCCTCGAGGGCAGAATCAGCTTTGAAAACGTGTCCTTCCATTACGAGACGGGACTGGAAGTGCTGCATGATATCAATTTCAACGTACTCCCCGGCGAAACCGCCGCGCTGGTGGGCCCCACGGGCGCCGGTAAAAGCACCATGGTCAGCCTTTTAGCTCGCTTTTACGATGTCACCGGTGGCAAAGTACTGGTGGACGGCTATGACGTGCGAAACTTGGAACAGGTTGCCTATCGCCGTCACCTGGGACTTGTCCTGCAAGACCCCTTCCTCTTCTCCGGCACTATCGGCGATAATATCCGCTATGGAAACGATAAAGCTACGGAAGATGATATCGCCGCCGCCGCTAAAATCGTCGGCGCGCATGACTTTATCATGAAGCTGGAAAAAGGTTACGATACCTGGCTTCAAGAACGCGGCCAGAACTTGAGCATGGGGCAGCGCCAGCTTATTAGCTTCGCCCGGGCGCTTCTCGCTAATCCTTCCATCCTTCTGTTGGATGAAGCCACCGCTAACATGGACTCCTATAGCGAGCAGGTGCTCCAGGAAGCCCTTAAAAAACTATTGCAGGGCAGAACAGCCGTCGTTATAGCCCACCGCCTCTCCACCATCAAGAATGCCGACCATATCGCTGTTATCGACAGCGGTAGAATCGTTGAAGAAGGCAAGCATGATGAGCTTTTAACACGCGGTGGTTTATACGCCCGACTTTACGAAATGACCTATGCCGGGGTTATAGCGCGAAGGAAGTAGTGTTCTTGCAGTCTTAAGTCTATCTTGGTAAACTTAAAATCATTTGTTCTGGAGGGTTAACCAATGGAAGTTAGAATCAACAAACACGAGAACGGGCTGACGACAAAGGTCTTTTTCTCCGACGAAAGCGGTTTTGCGGTCGCTTCGGTAATTGTTATGGGGAAGACGGATGCCGCGCTCATCGATGCACAATGGAGCTTATCGAACGGTCATCGCGTGGCAGCAGAGATACTGGAGACTGGTAAAAACCTGAAAACTATCTATATCACCCACGCCCACCCCGACCATTACTTCGGGTTAGGACCAATCACCGAGGCTTTACCGGAGGCGAAGGTTATCGCCCTCCCGACAGTTGCCCGTACCATCAATAAACAGATGTTCGGCAAAATCGACCACTGGAGAAACATCATTGGACCGACTAACGTACCCACCAAAGCGGTCAATATCGAGCCTCTCACTAAAAACTACTTCGAGCTGGAAGGCAAGCGCATCGAGATTATACCGGAAATCATGGGCGACCTGAAATACAACACTGTGGTCTGGATTCCCTCGATAAAAACCCTTATCGCCAGCGACGTTCTCTTTAACCAGGCGCACCCCTTTACCTGTGAGATAACGGCGGAAGAGCGCCAGCAATGGATAAAGGACATCGAGCGTTTAGAGAAACTGGGCGCCGAGGTCGTCATTCCCGGGCACCAGAAACCCGGGATGCCTTTCGATAACTCCTCGTTCAAGTTTACTAAAGACTATCTTATCGCCACCGAAGAGGAGCTGGCGAAAACTAATGATACCGGCGCCTTCTTTTACGCCATGGCTACCCGCTTCCCCGATGCCAACCTCATTTTCTTAAGCAACGAGATGAACTCCGCCGTTTTCAAGGGTGGGAGGGACTGGAACTGGCGGGAAGAGTGATTCTTACCACCGCCTCCCTATATTCCGTCCGTTGAAATAAATCAGGCATTTTTATCACTTAAGTCGTTTTTTTGTGGTTAAAAATCACATTTCTACCCCTTTTGGCGAAAATAGCAAAAAATATCGCTATTTTAAACCTACGGCTATTGACAAATACGCTCGATTTTGCTACTCTGCTAGGCAAAGATATCTAGTCTGGGAGGTGCGAAATGCAAGCTTATTGTATGAAATGCCGGAAGAAAGTTGAAATGAGTAATCCCAAGGCGGTCACTCTGAAGAACAAAAGACCGGCTACCCAGGGAACCTGCGCCAAGTGCGGGACTAAGATTTTCCGCATCGGCAAGGGCTAATCCTGCATCACCCTCTGCTTTTCTATTAATCCTGGTTCAATTACCCGATGTTGATAAAGCGACCATTTTATCAGGGTATTGGTCGTATATAGGCTTACAACTGATGAAGGTTGCTGGATAAGAAAGCAGCCAATTAATTGAACTTATCTGGGATAAAGCCGTATAAGTTACGATAAATAAGGCGTTGTAGGTGCAGCGCCTTATTTTATTTTCCCTTAATCGTCATTCCCGCGCAGGCGGGAATCCAGCTAGAATGGTATTAACTGGTTCCCGACTTTCGTCGGGATGGTTTTAGATTGGACTTAACGATTTATGTTAAGCCTAATTCCTTAATTACATTTAATAATTCTTCTTCGGAGGGGGCTGATTTATATGTTGCCGTTGTTCCCGTCTTGGAATCCTCCAATATAACCCCTAGTTCTGCCAGTTTGTTTCTGATATCGTCGGCTCTTCGCCATTGCTTATTTTTCCTACAATTATCTCTTTCTTCAATCAGGCGATTTATGTGTTTGTTACTAACAATAATATTAGGTGTATAAAAGTTTATTTTTAGTGGTAATGCGCCGGGCGTCACCGTGACATTTCCCCCCTTGAACGTCAGCCCCAGTATGCCGCCCAACTCCTTTAAAGTCTCGCGGGCTTTGCCGTTATTCATGCCTTCTTCCTCCGCCCGGTTGATGTCCCGCGCCAGATCGAAAAGCGTTGCGATTGCCTGCGGCGTATTAAAGTCATCGTCCATTGCCTCGACGAATCTATCGTAATAAGGTTTGGCATCCAGCGCTTTACTCTTGCCGGCGGCGACCTCTTTATTAACCACCCGCATCAGCCTTTGGTCCCCCGTCTGCGCTGCCTCAATAGCCTCTATAGTATAGGTCAACGGAGTTCTGTAATAGGAACTTAAGACGAAAATCCTTAGCGCATCCGCGCTATATTTTTTTAAAAAGTCGCGTATCGTTATCAGGTTGCCCAGGCTCTTGCTCATCTTTTCCACGCCCATCTGGAGTAGGCCGTTATGCAGCCAGTACTTGACGAAAGGTTTTTTACCTGTAAAGCTTTCGCTCTGCGCAATCTCGTTTTCATGGTGAGGGAAGACCACGTCCTGCCCACCGCCGTGAATGTCTATCTGCTCGCCGAGGAACTTGATGGACATGGCGCTGCACTCGATATGCCACCCCGGCCTGCCTTTGCCCCAGGGACTATCCCATTGCGGCTCGTTCGGTTTGGCGGCTTTCCAGAGGACGAAGTCCATGGGGTCTTCCTTCTCCTCCACAGCTTCCACCCGCGCCCCAGCCATCATCTGCTCCAGACTACGCTTGGATAATTTACCGTAGTCGGATAGTTTCCTCACACGGAAGTAAACATTGCCCCCGACGGCGTAGCCGAATCCTTTATCGATTAATCCTTGCGTCATGCTGATAATTTCCGGGATGGTTTCCGTGGCTTTGGGGGTGACGTGCGGTCTTAAGTTATTGAGCCGGTCCATGTCCTCGAAGTGCCTGGCGGCGTACTTTTCCGTTAGCTCTTTAACAGAAATCCCCAGTCGGTTGGCGTGGTTGATGATGTTATCCTCGACGTCGGTGATATTTTCCACATGCTTCACTTTATAACTGCGGAACTCCAGATAGCGTCGCACGACGTCGAAAATAATGTAGCTCATACCATGCCCGATGTGCGAGTCCGCATAAGGGTTGATGCCGCAGACGTACATCGTCACCACCTCGCCGCGGGGCTTAAAGTCGGTTTTCTTACCGGTTAGAGTATCGGTGATTTTCATGTTAAATCCAATTCCATCTGTCGTTGCGAGGAGCGTTCATGGTGAGCCTGTCGAACCATAGCGACGTAGCAATCTCTATCATTGACTTAAGTTAATCATAGGGATTGCCGCGCCCCGACAAGTCGGGGCTCGCAATGACACTCCTTTTTAGAGTTTCTCCCTTTTCACCTCAATCATCGCTACCGCATAAACCGCGATTCCTTTCCCCTTCCCTATATCCCCCAACCCGTTATTGCTGCGGGCTTTAATGCTCACTCTATTAACATCTATGCCTAACACACGACTTAGATTCCGCCGCATGTCATCGATATATTCGCTTAGTTGCGGTTTTTCCGCCACCACTGTAGCATCAATATTCCCCAACCCATATCCCCCCTCCGCCAGCTTTGCCACCACTTTTTCCAGCAGGACCAGACTGGAGACGTCTTTATATTGCGCGTCGCCGGGCGGGAAATGCCGCCCGATGTCGCCTAAAGCCGCCGCCCCCAGCAGCGCGTCCATCACCGCATGGGTGAGGACGTCAGCATCGCTCCAGCCATCCAGTCCCTTGGCGTAGGGTATCACCACCCCACCCAGTACCAGTTTCCTCCCCTTTACCAGGGGGTGCGCGTCGTAGCCAATGCCGATACGCATGTTAGCGCTCATTTTTTTTCGCTAAAGCCTCCGCGACCGCGAGGTCGTCCGGTGTGGTTATCTTTATATTAGCATAAGACCCCATGTAGAGTTTAACTTTGTAGCCGGTTTTTTCCACGAGCGCTGCGTCGTCGGTCACATCTCCGGCGACGTGTTTATAGGCGTTGTTAATGATATCGCAACGGAAAACCTGCGGCGTTTGGACGGTTCTTAGGTTTTGCCGCGGCAGCGTCTTACTCACTATCTCGCCGTCCTGCACCTCTTTGATAGTATCCGTTACCGGCACGGCGGCCACTGCCGCCCCGGTCTCTTTAGCTGCCTCCAGCCCCCGCTCGATAAGGTCGATGGTGACTAAAGGGCGAGCCCCGTCATGGATAACTACCCAATCGGCTTCTTTGACATGCTTAAGTCCCTCCGCCACCGAATCCTGCCGCCTTTTCCCCCCGAGGACGATGTCCTTGACTTTAGCCCACCCTTCCGCCTTTACCATCCTCCGGCACGCCTCGATATTCTTTGCGCCCATGACTACGACTATCCGGTCGATTTTTTTACAGCTCTGGAAGGTATCCAGCACGCGTGCCAAAGCGGGGCGGCGGTTAATGGGGGCGAACATCTTATCAATGCCCCCCATACGCTCGCTTTCACCAGCAGCGACTATTATAGCGGATACTTTAGGATTCATAAATCCTTCTCTCATCTCCCTTTAAGAAAGGGAGATGATGTTATTCTCTTATAGATCATTTTTGTTATATTATCGGTGTTTTTCAACACTTCGGCATTAGAAAACCTTAATACCGTCAGACCTAGATTTTGTAAATATTGGTTTCGGACTCTGTCATTGCTAGCAGTATCCTTTTTAAAATGTTGACCTCCATCAACTTCAACCACCAGCTTTGCCTTGGGACAATAGAAATCAACAATATAGTCACCAATTGGCTTTTGCCGGTAAAATACATAACCGAGGTGTTTCAACCGGAGTCTAGTCCATAAACACCGTTCAGCTTCCGTCAGGTTATCACGGAGATTTTTTGATAATTCCTTAAGATTTTTATTGTACGGAATCATTAAATCCTTCTCTGCTCTCCCTTTTTCAAAGGGAGACGATGTCGTTTTCGTGTAAAATCATCATTCTCAACTCTCGCGTTTGTCCCCCTTTTGTAAAGGGGGACTTAAGGAGGATTTACCCGCCGCCACAATGATAGCGGAGACTTTGGTATTATTCATATTTGGTATTACCTGTCATTATCAATATTATACCGCCAGGTTAAACAACCGCATCCTTTCCCAATCCCCTTTTTCCTCGACAAATAGGCCGAAACAGGTTATTTTGGCTTCATAATGTAGTTTATATCTAGAGAATCTTTTTTTAATGCCGGGAAATTTAGCGGCGGGGATTTTTTCACCGATTGTTACGTGCGGGGTGAAATTTTCGAGATTAAATTTTCCATCGGTCCGCAACTCTTTTATCAGCCCATCTAGCGACTTGACAATATCGATATGCAGTTTTTTTACCGCTCGCCTGTTTTGTAGCGCGGCATAAACCACCTTATTTCCGTTTTCAAAAAATTTTATCCCATTAAGCATGATATTAAATTGCTTGGTCCGTTTAGCCACTTTATCTAATTGTTCATTTACCTGATATAGGCTGAATACCGGCGCAAACGGATAAACCAGGGTTATATGAGGCACGATAGTATAATCGATATATTGCTGAAAGTTGGCGCGCAGTTTATTGAATATGTTTTCGATTTCGTTGGAAAAAGTTAGGACGATGGCATATGAGTTTTTTCCTTTTCTCATTGTGCCTCCGCCTTTTCCTTCCCTCCCCTTAACCCCTTAAAAACCGCCTCCCTTAGCGTCCCCGCGATAAGTATCTCCATATCCTTAGGGGCATTCACTTTAGCCCCCGTTTTAGGTATAATGCAACGCTTAAAGCCCAGCCGTGCTGCTTCCACCAGGCGTCTATCCATCTGCGGGGCGGGGCGCAGTTCCCCGCTTAAGCCCACCTCCCCCACCGCCGCCGTTTGGGGCATCACCTCCGCGTCGCGGTAGCTGGAGGCAATCGCTAAAGCCATCCCCAGGTCCGCCGCCGGCTCGCCCACCTTTAAGCCACCCGTCACGTTCACCATCACATCCTGGTTGCCCAACTTTAGCCCCACTCGCCGCGAGAGCACCGCCGTAACCAAAAGCAATCGATTAAAGTCCACGCCGTTAGCCGTACGCCGCGGCTGCCCGAAGCTGTTGATGGTCGTCAACGCCTGGATTTCTACTAATAATGGACGACTCCCCTCGATGACCGGCACGACGGCTGACCCTACGGTTTCCGTCCCCCGCTGGGAGAGGAACGCCAGCGACGGATTCGCCACCTCGACCATCCCCTCCTCTTTCATCTCGAAAACGCCCACCTCGTTGGTCGAGCCGAAGCGGTTCTTGACGCACCGCAGTAATCTATAAGCGCTGAAAGGCTCGCCCTCTAAATAAAGGACGACGTCCACGATATGCTCTAAAACACGGGGGCCCGCGATGGCGCCCTCTTTGGTGACGTGGCCGGAGATAAAGACGGGCACGCCGTGAATCTTCGCCCATTGCATCAGACGCATGGTGCAGTCCCGCACTTGCGAGACGCTCCCCGCCGCCGAGTCCCCGCCCGGTATATAAACCGTCTGGATGGAGTCCACAATCATTAGCGAAGGCTTTGCTTGTTCCGCTTGTTCAATCACCGCATCGATGTCGGTCTCCGCTAAAATGAAGAGTCCCTCCCCTTTAAGCCCCAACCGCTGCGCCCGCAGTTTAATTTGTGGCGCCGTTTCTTCGCCGGTGACGTAGACCACGCGCTGTCGTTCGTTAGCGATAGACGCCGCCGCCTGTAATAAAAGGGTGCTTTTCCCGATGCCCGGGTCGCCGCTAATCAAGACTAACGACCCCGCCACCAAGCCTCCCCCCAGCACGCGGTTGAACTCCCCCAGCGGTATCGCTTTGCGGTCTTTAGCCTCGATTTCTACCTTCGAAAGCTCCTGCGGTAAAGCAACTTGGCCCGCCGGTCTTAAGGAGGACACCTCCGCCTTAATGGTCATCTCGGAAAAGGTGTTCCACTGGTTGCAGTCCGGGCATCTTCCGAGCCACTTAAGGCTCTCCTTACCGCACTCCTTGCAGACGTAAACGACCTTAGCCGAGGACTTGCTCATAGCATGACTTTACTAGATTTAAGAAAAGAAGGCAAGGGGAAAATCCCTCTCCATCTCCCTTTACAAAAGGGAGACGATGTTATTTTTCCTGCATTATTTCATATACGGCTAAATCGTTCGTCCTCCTTTACTAAAGGAGGAGAGAGGCGGATTTTAACCCAGCGGCCCGTTGAAAAATCCCTCTCCATCTCCCTTTTTCAAAGGGAGACGATATCAGCTTTCCTGTAAATAATCAATCCTCAACCCCAACGTTTGTCCCTCGTTCGTAAAGAGGGTTCACCCTGAAGGTTCTCCCTGAAGGGATAAAGGGAGATTTTGTGTAAACCTTCCCCCCTTTTAAAAAGGGGGACCAAGGGGGATTTTAGCTTAGCGGCCCAATATGCAGTCCACTCATGATTGCCAACATAACAGCCGCCGCCATCACCGACCCTATCTGGCCGCCCGTGTTCGCGCCCACCGCGTGCCATAAGAGGAAGCTCCGCGGATTGGCTTTTTGCCCTTCTTTTTGCACCACCCGCGCGGACATCGGGAAGGCGGAAGTCCCCGCCGCCCCCAGCAGCGGGTTTATCTTGCCCTTGCTTAGTACCCGCATCAGCTTGCCCAGCGCTACACCCGTGACCGTGTCCATCGATATCGCCAGGAAGCCCAGCAGGAACACCAGTATCGTGTCCCAGGTCAGGAAGTTGCCGCCCAGCATGGATGCCCCGATGCAGAGTCCCAGCAGCAGCGTTACCATGTTGGCGATGGTGTTCTGCGATACGTCCACCAATCTCCCCACAACCCCGCTCTCTCTAAGCAGGTTGCCGAGCATCAGCATCCCCATTAGCGGTGCGCCCATGGGGGCTATCAGTATGGTCACAATTCCCGCGATAATGGGGAACAGGATTTTCACCTTCCGCGATACCTGTTTTTCGCCGGTGGGCATCAGCGTAGCGCGCTCTTTTTTGGTCGTCATGGCCCGCATTATCGGCGGCTGGATTATCGGCACCAGCGCCATGTAGGAGTAGGCTGCAATGGATACTGCTGGCAGCAAGTCCCGTGCGAATTTGGACGTTACGTATATCGCCGTCGGTCCGTCGCAAGCCCCGATGATGGCTATTGATACCGCCTCCTGTTTCGTAAAGCTTAATCCCAGCGCCAATAAAAGCGTAATAAAGATGCCGAACTGTCCCGCCGCCCCGAATATCAGCACGATGGGGTTCGCCAGTAGCGGCCCGAAGTCTATCATCGCTCCCAGCCCCAGGAACAGTAAAACGGGGAAAATCTCGGTAAGAATGCCGGAGACATAGAGTAGATTAATGACGCCGCCCTGGTCATTTGCTGAAAGGTTCGCCAGCGGCAGGTTCCCCAGCACCACCCCGAACCCGATGGGTATCAGCAGCAGTGGTTCGATTTTCCTACCGATGCCCAGATAAAGCAGGACGCACCCTATCAATATCATGACGCCGCTCTCCCAGGTGAGGTGCATGAACCCCTGTCCCAGGCTGCTTAAGGCGTCTAAAAATGCGTCCATATATGCTCTGGAATCCTTATTATTTGCCTTTCTTCTCTTCTTCGTTCTTATAAGGGAAGAGCTTATTGAGCAGGCGTATCAAAAGCGTCAACAGATACAGCGTGATGAAGGTGACCCCCATCCCCGCCACGGTCATCGTCAGTCCGAAAGTCCAGTCCACTTTTTCTCCTGCTCTTTGTTTTTATCCGGTAATACAATATTGCCCCGCCGAAAAAATGTCCGACGGGGCATTAAATAACGATTAATATTCGATGACGGCAATCATTTCGCCAGGCTTGACCACCTGTTCCGCCTTGACCCCGATTTCCACCACCTTGCCGTTCACCGCCGCCAGTATTGGGTTTTCCATTTTCATGGACTCTAAAACACAGATTACGTCGCCTTCTTTAACGGCGTCGCCTACTTTAACTTCTACACTGATAATTTTTCCGGTGATAGGAACTTCTACCGTTTCCCTGGCCAACTTCTAAGCTCCTTTCCTAAATGCCCTCTCTAAAATTCAAAGACGGTGGCGTCCAATCGCTCGAACTGCCACCGTCCTATTATACTAAAGTCGGTTCTAGATGTCACATATTTTTTATTAAACTATCTTGCCTTCGCGCTTACCGCTACATTTGGCAGTGAAAACTCCTCGTTGGAATCGATGGTTATTTCTCCATCCACCGCATCCACCACCACCTCGGAAACGTAAGCGTTCTCTGTCACCTTAACCTCTTCGAGGATCTTGGCTTTTTTAGTTGCCTTGCCTTTTCCCTTCTCCTCCATCGTTTCTTTAATGATTTTTTCTGCCTCGTATTTTATGCTCTCGGTAGCGTAAACAGTTAAGCTATCGCCCTTGGACTCTATGCCCTTAATCTCCGGTACGACGCGGTATTTATCCGCGGTTTTCTCTGCCGCCCGCTTTTCGGGTATTTCTTTAATCGACTTGATAATATCGTCCATTATTCCGGGCATCTTGATGGTCGTCTTGGTCTCATATATCCGCTCGAAGGTCTTAAAGCCGCCCCGTAGCACTGCCTCCGAAAGCTTATCCTCCACTCGGTTCTGAATCACACGGCGCAACTGGCGCGCACCATATTCTTCTTTATACCCCTCTTTGCCGAGGAGGTCCTTGGCGACATCGGTCACCTGTAGTCTAATTTCCTTTTCGGCAAGCTGCCGGCTGACGGTCGCTAACATCATATCTACAATCGCCCGTATTTGCTCTTCGGTAAGAGTGTGGAAGACGATGATATCGTCGATGCGGTTCAAGAACTCGGGACGGAAATTGCTCTCCCGGCTGTCCCTCAATTTATTAAGCAGGTCGTCCTTCATTTTCTCGTAAGAACGTTCTCGTATTTTCGCTTCGTCGCTGCGCTGCGCAAAACCCACCGAACCCTTCTTAATTTCTATCGCGCCGAAGTTGCTAGTCATAATGATAATGCTATTGCGGAAGTCCACCCGCCGCCCTTTGGCGTCGGTCAGATGCCCATCATCGAAAATCTGGAGAAGCAAGTTAAACACATCCGGGTGGGCTTTTTCGATTTCATCCAGCAGGATGCAGCTATAAGACTTGCGTCGCACCGCCTCGGTAAGCTGGCCGCCTTCTTCATAGCCGATGTACCCCGGCGGCGCCCCAACCAGTCTGGAAACAGCGAATTTCTCCATAAACTCGGACATATCGATACGTATTAGGGCATCTTCACTGCCGAACATGTATTCGGCCAGCGTTTTCGCCATCTCGGTCTTTCCAACGCCCGTCGGACCGAGGAAGAGGAAAACGCCCATCGGTCGCTTTAAATCTTTGATACCGGAACGAGCCCGCCGCACGGCTTTAGAAATGGCTTTCACCGCTTCTTCCTGTCCGGCGATGCGCTTATGCAGGGACTCTTCCATATTCAGAAGGCGGCTCGCCTCATCGTCGGCAAGCTGCACCATCGGCACACCGGTCCACATGCTGACTACCTCGGCGATATCCTCCTTCTTCACCACCACATCCTCCTGCCCCTGCTCCTGCCGCCACTCATCCTCAAGCTGCTTTATCTTTTCCTCGTTTTGCAACTCGCGCTCCCGCAACTCGGCGGCGTTATCGTACTGCTGCGTGGCGAGAGCGTTATCTTTATCCTTGCGGATGATATCCTGCTGTTCCTTGGCTTGCTTCAAGGGGACCGGCATCGTGCTGTGGCGGATGCGCACTCGAGATGCCGCCTCGTCCACCAGGTCGATGGCTTTATCCGGCAAAAAGCGGTCCGGTATATACCGCGCCGCCATGCTGGCGGCCGCGGCTAAAGACTCTTCGCTGATTTTCAGGTGGTGGTGCGCCTCGTACCGTTCTTTAATACCGCGCAATATCCGCAGTGTTTCGTCGACGGACGGTTCCTCTACCAGCACCGGCTGGAAGCGTCGCTCCAATCCCGCGTCCCGCTCCACATATTTTCGGTAATCGTCGAGGGTAGTCGCACCGATGCATTGCAGCTCCCCCCGCGCCAGTGAAGGCTTTAAAATGTTGGCGGCGTCTACGGCACCCTCGGCGGCGCCGGCGCCCACCATCGTATGAAACTCATCGACAAAGATAATGCAGTTGCCTGCACTCTTTATTTCGTCGATTATCTTCTTGAGTCGCTCTTCGAACTCGCCGCGGTATTTCGTTCCCGCCACCAGCGACCCCATATCCAGGGCGATGAGCCTTTTATCTTCCAGCGTTTCTGGTACCGTGCCAGCCACGATTTGCTGCGCCAGTCCTTCGACGATGGCGGTCTTGCCCACCCCCGGCTCCCCGATAAGCGCCGGATTGTTCTTGGTGCGGCGGCTAAGAATCTGGATGACGCGTTCCATCTCTTTATGCCGTCCGATGATGGGGTCGAGTTTCTTTTTGCGGGCGGCTTCCGTGAGGTCGGTACCCAGTTGGTCTAAGGCCGGGGTCTTGCTGGCGCTGCGGGTCAGTCTGGCTTTGGGCACACCCTGGGTTAAAATATGGGTAACCTCGGCGCGCGCCCGCTCCAGTGTAATCCCGAAACTGTCCAGCACGCTCGAAGCCACCCCTTCCCCCTCCCGCAGCAGGCCTAGCAGAAGATGCTCGGTGCCGATATAGTTATGTCCCATCTGGCGGGCTTCGTCGATGGCTAGTTCGATGACCTTTTTTGCTCTTGGAGTCAGTCCGGTCTCGCTGGTGCCCGGTTTCTCTCCCCGCCCAATAATGAATTCCACCGCCGAGCGCACCTTGCTCAAGCCAATACCCAGATTGGTCAGTACCTTGGCAGCCACGCCCTCTTCCTCGCGCACTAGCCCCAACAAAATATGCTCCGTGCCGATATAGCTGTGATTTAGGGCGCGTGCCTCTTCCTGGGCTATAGTGAGGACGCGGCGGGCTCTCTCGGAAAATTTTTCAAATCTGCTTGCCATATAGATTCTTTGGTGTAAATTTGTGCGGTGAGTGATCCTCTATCTCTAATCTTATAATATCGAGGTTGGTAAAGCAAGAGGGATAACACCTGCTTCTGGCGGCAGTATCCATGTAGAAAAGATTTACCTGGATGCTTGAAAAAAGAAAAGTCTCCTGGCAGTGGCATATTTTCCACAAAGGGTTGTCCCCTCAGTATCGTCTGCGCTGGGGCGTTTCACTTCCGTGTTCGGGATGGGAACGGGTGGGACCACCTCGCTCTAACCACCAAGAGACTCGTTCTCCGGTCTTAAGCTATTCAGTTGTTAACGGCTTCTTTCAAGCTACAGCATATATTCTAGCACATTATTTGCCGCAAGAAAAGGGGAGTAGACCCGATTTTTCTTGTAATTTATATTATCCTCGCTTGTTTATAATTTAATAACGATATCGCTATTTGCGTCGGTAACCCAGATATTAGCCCCAACTCAAGGGTGTCTCCTAGCTCTTTAGTCATGGATAAAAATACTATCGTTATTTTTTATACATATCGTTCATTTTCTCCGTTGGAAACCCTTGACAAGCCTGCGTACAAGTGATAGCTTATTGAAGGGCTTTTCCCAGCGCATATGTTATAGCAGATACCGACGCATTGTCCCTTTAATTCAGCCCTACGAATTTTGCGAGGTGAGATTTATGAGTATCGAACTGGTGCACATTGGATTTGGCAACATTCTGGCAATGAGTCGGACCATCGCTATCGCCTCTCCGAATTCCGCCCCCACCAAGCGCATTATTCACGATGGCAGAAGTAACGGCAAGGTAATCGATATGACTAGCGGCCGAAGAACCAAAGCCGTCATCTTTACCGATAGTGGCCATATCGTGCTGGCGGCGCTCGCCCCGGAAACCATCGCCAGCCGTTTCACGTCGGGCCGCTCGGGCATACCGCTAAAGCAAGAGCAAAGTGAAAGCGTTGATGAAGGGTGAAAAAAGCTCATCCCTCCTCCCGCCCTCCAAACCTCTCCTCATCGTCCTCTCCGGCCTTTCCGGCGTCGGTAAGGACACGGTTCTGGACGGACTAAGGAAATCAGGTATCCCTGCTTATATCAGCGTCTCCGCCACCACCCGGGCACGCCGTCCTCGTGAAAAGGACGGCGTCGACTACTATTTTATAACTCCTGAAAAATTTCAAATGATGATTGACTCCGATCAACTATTGGAATGGGCTAACGTCTATGGCAACCGCTACGGCATACCCGCCGAACCGGTACGGCAAGCCCTGAAGCGAGGTCAAGATGTCATCGTGAAAATCGATGTTCAGGGCGCTGCCACCATTAAGAAAAGGGTACCGCAGGCAGTGCTTATTTTTTTGGTAACGTTTTCGCTAGCCGAGCTTGAGCAGCGCCTTAAAAAACGCCGCACGGAAACAACGTCAGAACTAGAGCTTCGCTTGAAAACCGCCGTGAAAGAGCTGGATAACATTCCTATGTTCGACTATATTGTCGTTAACCGGGAAGGTAAAATCGACCGCACGATAGCGGATATTAAGGCTATTATAACGGCAGAAAAATGCCGCGCCGTCCCGCGCGTTTGTGATATCTGAACCCTATATCAGGCATTCTTCAGGGCTACCCCTTCGATGACATCGGCGACATCCTCGCACCTGTCCGTAGCCGTCTCCATATGCTCGTAAATCTCCCGCCATTTGATGATTTCCGTCATATCCTTAGCGTTATCAAAAAGCTCCCCGATAGCCGCCCGGTAAAGTCGGTCTGCCGCATTTTCCAGTCGGTTAATCTCTACGCACCTCTCCAACATCTGTTTAAACTCGGCTTTATGCCTTAAGCTGGAGACGGCTTTTTGCATCTCCACGGCTGCCATCACGATAACATCAGCCAGCTCTCGGGCTCTATCGGTGGGTTTGGATATCTTATAGATGAACATGGCGTCGGCGGCGGAGTGAATAAAATCCAGCACGTCGTCCATCGTATGCGCCAGCATAGCGATATCTTCCCGGTCGAAGGGCGTGACGAAAGTGCGGTGCAATAGGGAAATTATCTGGTGGGTGATGGTATCGCCGTCATGCTCCAGTTCCGTTATCTCCGCAACGCGACTATCGATGAACTGCCAAGTATCGAGCATCTCTTTTAACGCCTTGGACGCTTTGATGATGTTTTGTGCGCTCTGCTCAAACAGGTCGAAGAATTTATGCTCTTTGGGCATAAAAGGAAATCTAGGCATAGTTCCTCCTTTGCCTTGAAAACCGAGCGATTACGGTAAGGAAGCGTGGTTTGACCAAAATGAGTTTAGTGGAGGGAGCCATTGATTGTCAAGAAAAACGGCTAGCTCTCCGCCCCTTTACCCCCCTCCGCCGTCTTCCTCTGTTTTTCTTCCCATGCCTTCTGGCGTTCGAGTATCTGCTTCTCAAATCCCAGCAGTCCCGGCTCGTAAAATTTCTTTTCCTTGACAGAATCCGGCAGGTGCTGTTGGTCGACGACATGCCCCGGAAAGTCGTGGGCGTATTTGTAGTCCTTGCCGTAGCCCATCTCTTTCATCAGTGGCGTTGGCGCGTTGCGGATATTCATCGGTACGTTCTCGCTGGAGCCTTTTTTAATTAGCTCCTGCACCTTGGTGTAAGCCGTATAAAGTGAGTTACTCTTGGGCGCGGTAGCCAGGTAAACCGCTGCCTCGGTCAGCGCCAGGTTGCCTTCCGGCATGCCGATGAAATGCACCGCCTGCTGTGCCGCCATCGCTATCACCAGCGCCTGCGGGTCAGCCATGCCGATATCCTCCGAGGCGAAGCGCACCATGCGCCGGGCAATGTATAGCGGGTCTTCACCCGCCTCCAGCATCATCGCCAGCCAGTAAATCGAGGCATCGGGGTCGGAGTCCCGCATGGACTTGTGCAGCGCCGAGATTAGATTGTAGTGCTGCTCCCCCGCCCGGTCGTACAGCACCGCCCTTTTTTGAAATGCGTCCTCGATAGTCTCCAGCTTGATGATGCGTTTCCCTTTAGCGTCGACCGGCGTGCTTAAGGCGGCTATCTCCAGGGTATTAAGTGCCATCCGCGCGTCGCTGTTGGACATTTTTATCAGGTGGTCTAGGGCGTCATATGGCAGCTCGAGGTTGAGGTCGCCCAAGCCCAATAGCTTATCCGTGGCTGCCCGCGCGATGAGTATCTTGATTTCTTCCTCGGTGAGCGGCTTGAGCGGCATAACGCGCGTTCGCGAAAGCAGCGGCGACGTTACCTCGAAGGATGGATTTTCCGTAGTCGCGCCGATGAGAATGATGGTGCCGTCTTCGACGAAGGGCAGCACGGCATCCTGCTGGGTTTTATTGAAGCGGTGGATTTCATCGATAAAGAGGATTGTTCTTTGCGAGTTCACCTGGCGTCGCTCTTTAGCCTCCCCCACGATTCTCCGCAGGTCCGCCACGCTGGCGCTCACGGCGCTGACCGGTGAAAAATGCGCCCCTGTGCTGTTGGCGATAATATTCGCCAGGGTGGTCTTGCCGCTGCCCGGCGGCCCCCAAAATATCATCGAAGGAATGCGGTCGCTTTCGATAGCGCGCCGCAGCACCCGCCCCTTCGCCAGCAGGTGTTCCTGCCCCACGAACCCATTAAGACTATTGGGTCTCATGCGCGTGGCCAGCGGCGCCTGCTGCAACTGCTGCAGATCGGCTTGTTTTTCGAACATGTCCATGCTCATAATCTGCCTCCCCTATCGGCATCGGCAAGTAGTTTAAAGTATATGATTTCCGGGTCGCCTTCATCAAGGTTCTCGATGTAGCCGCTGCGGATGAATCCATTAGCTTCGTAAGTCTTTTGCGCGGGTATATTGGATTGATTAGTGGAAGTGAAGAACTTTTTCGTAGTGCAGAGTTTTTCCATGTGTTGGATTAGAGCAGTACCGATGCCCCTCCGCCGGTAGGCCGGATTAACGTTCAATAATCCCATCCACCCCTGATGATAGAAAGTATAATTTAATATCGCAGCACCCACTACCTTACCGTCTATCAAGGCAACCAGGCATTCCCCGGCCGCGATAGAGCGCTTAATTAAGTCCGTATGGTCTTCGGTGTTGCCGATTAACATGGACTCGATTTCTAGGATGCCTAGTAGGTCTTTATTCGTTGCCTTTTTAATCTTCACCTTTACCCCTTGCTACTTGTAACTTGTCAGTTGTTACTTTCCCCACTCCCTACGCCTCTGCCAGCCTCTTTAAATTGGCGAGTATTTCCTCCATGCTTTTGCCTATCATCTTCTCGCCGAACAGCGCACCGATAATTTTCCCGAAAATCCCCATCGGCATCTCTAAGTCCTCGAACATAGTAAACCTACTCCCCGTCGGTGTTTCCCCAATGCTCCACACCTGGTCGTCCTTCTTTAGCGAGCCGGATGTTACGACGAAGGCCATTTTCTTATTCTTTTCCCATTCGGTGACTTTATAGTTGAGTTTCATCAGCTGTCCGCCGGATTTTTCTTCGTAGTAGAAAGTAGTGCCAACGCCGCTGCGCTTTTCGCCTGTGTATTCGAATTTCTTTAGCAGGTTAAACCACTTTAGAATTTTCTCCGGTTCAACCAGAAAAGGCCAGACCTTCTCCGGCGCCGCCTTGATGTCGATAGACCTTTGTACTTTCACTTAGACCTCCTTTTTATTGTCATTCTCAACTTGATTGGGAATACAGTCACTCATTTAGAAGTATCCAGACACTTTATATATTAATATCAAAGAATTGCCTATCATAAATTGGTGAGAAATTTGGTCCGTTCTTTTTCATCTCTACCACAGCCTCGATTAATGTATCTTTTGCTGGACATATTGGGTTGTTACCGAGACTATGTCTACGCATGTTGTAATAACAAAACCGGAACATATTTTGTTTAGAACCTCTAGTACTACGAGGAATATGTTTTAACTCTTCATCAAGTTTGCTACTAATCTCTTCTTTCTTCATAGTTACACTATCTCCCCTTTCCTCTTTTAAGCTTCGTGTTGAGTATTTCCCCTTCACTTATACCTCTTCACCTCGAACCGGTAAAGCTGCACCGGCTCGTTCGGCGCGATACCCCCCTTTTGACGGCAGATGTCTATCTGGTACGCCGCCGTATCCACGCCCTCCAGGTCCGGCAGTAATAGTCCCCGCCGCCACCCCGCCTGCACAATCACGCCGTACTTCTTGGGGTCGAGGTGGCTTTCATCCGGCACCGGCTCCGGCTCAGTCAACACATCCACGCTGTAATCGAGGTCTTTCAGCTCCTCCTCGGTGATGGGTTCAAAACGCGGGTCGCGGGTGGCGGAGCTTATAGCGTTAGTGATGACCTCTTCCGCCACGTTCCTCTCCTGCGGCTCGAAGGTGCCGATGCACCCCCGCAAATCGCCAAGCTTATGGATGGAAACGAAGACGCCAGCCTGCTGCTGCATTTCCGAGGTGAGGTTTTTGGGCGCAGCGAGCCTCTTCCCTGTTTTGGTATAAACCTCCACCGTCTCTTTAGCCAAAGCTGCAATAGGGTGCATCTACGTCCCTCCCTTCTTAAAGATAACGCCGGCGTAGGCGACCACAGAACTATAATCGCCAGTGGCGTCGCCGCTATTTTGATATTTTATTAGTTCCGCCCCGTTTACCCCCAGCTCTTTAGCTGCGGTAATGAGGGTGACTACAGGACCGTGGGCACACATCGTTATATGCAGGTTATTATACCGTTGCGTAAGCTCATCGGCGTCGAGGGAGAGCATCGCCTCCACCGCTTTCATGTCCTTCTCCCGCGCTACTTCCGCCGGTTCATAGTGCGTCATATCCCCGCTAGCAAGGATGACTGCCCCCCGCTTAAGCCCCTTAATCGCCCGGGCGACGGTATGGCCGATTTCTTTATAGATAACATCCGAGGCTCCGGCGAGGATGATAGGCACTATCTTTACATCCGACTTAATGTATTGCAGGAAGGGGACTTGCACCTCGACGGCGTGTTCGTCCTCATGAGCTAAATAGTCTTCTTCGGCATACTTAGAAAGCTCAATGATTTTACGCGCCAGTTCCTCATCAACTTCTACCTCTCCCAGCGGTGTCTTCCAGGTGCCCTCCGGCCAGACGCTGAAAGGTTTGCCCAGACCCGAATGGGAGGGTCCGATGACGATAAAGGTATCTTTAAAACTGACCCTGGAGATGGCCGCCCCGGCTACCGCGCCGGAGTAGATATAGCCGGCGTGGGGCATCAGCAAGCCGACCACCTCTTCTTTAGGCGCGGTTTTATCTACATATTTAGCCAGCGTTGTTTTAAGTTCTGCCGGAGATGCGGGATAGAAATACCCGGCGACGGTTGGATTTCTTATCATACAACACCTCCTTAATGATTTGGAGGGGACGTGGTGGGACGAAAGTTAAGGTCCGCCCCGCAGTAGCGGCATTTTGAGCCGGCAAGGCCGGTCATTTCCGTTTGATAGCCCACCCTCCTCACGATTAGCTTGCCGCAATTATAGCAGCGGGTACTCTCGCTTTCATGGCCGGGCACATTGCCGGCATAGACGAACTTTAGTCCGACTTTTTTGCCAATCGCCGCGGCTCGTTCAATCGTCTCCAGCGGTGTCGGCGGCAGGTGGGTCAAATGATGATGGGGGTAAAAGCGGGTTACGTGCCAGGGAGTTAGCTCGCCAAGCTCATGGCATATCCAGCCCGACAACCCCTCCAGCTGTTCATTGTCATCGTTCATCGTGGGGATGATATTGGTGATAACCTCGATATGCATGTTCCATTTACTTTTAGCGCGTTTGGTGACCTCGAGAATCTCGCGCCAATGTGGTATGCCCGTTAGGTTTTTGTAGAACTCATCGGAGAAACCCTTGATATCCACCCGCCAGGCATCGAGGTAAGGTCCGATTGTATCCAACGTTTCAGGTGTTGCATAGCCATTGGTGACGTAGACGGTATAGAGTCCATTCTCTTTCGCCAGTTTGGCGGAATCCAAAGTGTATTCGAACCAGATGGTCGGTTCGTTATATGTCCAGGCGATGCCTTTACAGTCGCTCTGTTTAGCTGTTTTAATGGCGGCTTCCGGCGTGAGTTCCCGGCAGGCATGCTTCAGCGAACCACCATCGGCGGTGGATATCTCCCAATTCTGGCAGTGCTGGCAGTGGAAGTTGCAGCCCAGCGTGCCGAGGGAGAAACACAGTGTGCCGGGATAAAAGTGAAAGAGCGGCTTCTTCTCTATGGGGTCGGAGGCGGCGGAAGAAACCAGGGCATAGTTCAGGTTGAAGAGGGCGCCATCTTGATTCTGGTACATGCCGCAGACGCCGTATTTCCCCGGATTAATACGGCAGCGCCATTGGCAGGTTCGGCACCTTACCCTGGAGTCCGGCAGCTTATCATAAAGCACAGCCTCATGCATGACCCTAGCTCCCCCAACTTAAGGTAATTATTATTATAGCACCGGGGGTAAGCGAATTATACAGGGGGATAAATGGAGAAGTCGCTAACGGACGGTAATGCCTACCAACTGGGCGAAGTCGTAGGGTACGATGGGCGAGAGGACGATGAAAGAAAACAGGTGTGCTACGAGGAAAACGATAAAGATTACCAGCAGCGTCCTTCTAAGCCAGGTAATCCTGCCGTTATGGAAATAGTCTAGCGCCTGATTAAGGGCCATGCCCAGTCCGAGGCAGGTGGCGCCGATGGCGGGGTAATAGTAAAACGGATAGGTGACTCTATCGGTGATGATGGTGGCAGGTATCCAGAACAGGTAGATGCTGGTGTACCAGGCAACGCCGAAGAGCGCCGCATTGCTTTTCTTAATCGCCCGCCAAATCATATAGATAAAGGTGGGGATAGTAAACGTCCAGATAGTGAAGCTGATTGCCCCATAATAATGCGGCGTATACCAATAAGCCATGGGTTTATAAGCAATCAGCCACTGCCAGGGAGGTATGGCGGCCGGGTGGCTGACGTTAGCGAAGGTAAGGCTGCCAGTTAGTCGTAGCATATCGAAAGTGCGGTGAATCGGGTCTTCCAGGTTAGCAAACTGACGGGTGATAGCGAAGTCACAGACAATCATCAGTTCCACGAAGGCAAGAACCGCGAAGATAACCGTGAGGGCAAACCACCTGGAGCGACCCTGGCGGGTAAAAATCCAGTGAATCACCAGCGTCGGTAAAGCCAGCAAGCCATTAAGCTTGGCTAAGCCGGCCAGCCCGATGGCGATGCCCGAGGTGATATATTTACGACAGGCATAGAGCAGAAACGCCGCCATCATAAAAGTGAGGTGAAAAACATCCAACATGGCAACATGGTTCTGTACAAAGGTCATATTCTCGAAAGCGAGGAGGAAGGTGGCGATATTGGCGGCGTTTTTCGACATACCGAGTCGGCGGCAAAGTAAATAGAAAAGCACAATAGTAGTCGTGCCGAAGAGAATCGGGAAGACCCGCCAGCCCCAGGGATTATCGCCGAAAATCTGCATACCGGCGACGATGATGAGCTTGGCTAAAGGCGGGTGCTCCGGCCGTAGGTCTGTGGCATTTGCCGAGATACTCCTGGCGTCGTTAACATAGTGGGCTTCATCGAAAATTACTTCCGAGGGGTTGGTGATAATGCAGAAGTGCATGATTAAAGTGGCTAAAACAATCAGCGAAAGCCAGAAGTATTCCCACTTATAGAATCGGTAGAGCTTATTTTTTATTTCCATGCCCATATCGTGCTAAAAAAATAGTTCCACAGGAAAGCGATGAGGATGCCAACAAAGTCCGACAAGTAGATATTAACGCCGGCATTGACCATCAACGCGGCGACACCCCAGTTAATGAAAGCCCCGGCGAAGGCAAGCAAATTATATTTCAACATGCGCCCGAAGAAGGACGCCGTTTTACCGGTACGTCTATCGGCAAAGGTGAAGAAATCATTCAGTAGGAAATTGGTTATAATGGAGACTTCAATACCAGGGATTAACTGAACTTTATCATTCCATGTCGTAAAGACGGTAACGAGCTTCAAGACGCCGAGGTTTACCGCCGTACCGGTGAGACCGACGGCGATAAACTTGACGAACCTTAAAAACTCGCCGGTGCGGGACATCAAACTGAAGATATGCTTAAGGTAATCAATCTGCTGCTGGGGACGCAGTTTGCTTTGCCCGGCGCTTCTTTCTTCAAAGAGAAAGGGGACTTCGACGATGTTTTTAAAAGAGCCTACCAGCATAATCTCGAGGGCTATTTTATAGCCGATTGGCTTGAGTTTATCAACGTCGACTTTTTCCCGCCGGAACATAAAGAAGCCGGACAAGGGGTCTTTCACCTGGCGGGAAGACGGGAGGAAGATGTGTGCTATTTGTAAGGCGACCTTGGAGACAATTCTGCGGGAGAGTCCCCAGTTGGGACAGCCGCCACCTTCAATATAGCGGCTGGCAAACACCATGTCTGCCCCGCCTTCCACCGCCCCCAGCAGTCGCGGTAGAACCTCCGGGGGATGCTGTAAATCAGCATCTATTACGCCGATAATATTACCAGATGCCTGTTTAATGCCGTGAATGACGGCGGTGGCGAGCCCTCTTTCTTCGCGGCGGACGAACAACTTAACCGGATACTGCGACGTTAATTTTTTAACTATTTCAATAGTACCATCTTGGCTATTATCGTCCACGATAACTATTTCGTAGTCGTGACCGGAAAGAGCTTGATGAATTCTTTTAACGAGAGGGGCAATATTATCCTTTTCGTTATAGGTGGGGATAATAACCGAAAGCATCTCTTTCATATAATATCTCTTGCATTATACCTCTTTACGTAGACTCCTTAAAAGATTATAATATATTGGCTTATTTAAATCTAAAAAAACCGGGAGTAGTTTTTTGGGCGTAATATACATCGTGGCTGCGGAAGAAGGCGCGGGCAAGACCGCCATTGGCGCCGGCCTGGCAATAAACCTGTTGAACAGCGGTAAAAAAGTTGGCTATCTTAAGCCACAGGCTGCCGAGAGCGATAGCGATATTGCTTTCATGAAGAAAATACCCGGTCTGGAAGTTCTTAAAAAAGAAACCAGCCTCCTGAAGGGCAGGGATATCGTCCTCGTGGAAGCGAAGCTGGAAAACCAAACCAGCGACGCCGCCAGAAAGATGAAGGCTAAAGTTATCGCCGTGGAAGCCTATACCGAAAAGGTTTTAAAATACGCCAACGCCTATAAACAACTCGGGGAGGACTTGCTAGGTGTAATTATTAACAGGGTGCCGCAGGGGCAGCTGAAACGCATTAAAAAAGAAGCGGCAGAAAAGTACGGGGCGGTAGGGATAAAGGTGCTGGGGATAATACCAGAAAACAGGATACTCCTTGCCATCACCATCGGCGAGCTGGCGGAGGGCATCGGGGGGAAGATTCTTAACCATAAAGAAAAGTCCGGGGAGCTGGTGGAAAACTACATGCTGGGGGCGATGACGGTAGATTCGGGACTGGACTACTTCGGACGTAAGAAAAATAAAGCTGCCATTATCCGTCAGGAACGCCTGGACATGCAGCTGGCGGCGCTGGAAACATCGACGAGCTGCCTCGTCTTGAGCGGTGGCGACGTTACGCCGGCTTATAAAGTCCGCCAAAAGGCGGAGAGCCGTGGCATACCGATTATCACGACTGATGCCGCCGTGAGCGACATCGTTACGAGCATCGATAAATTACTGGGAAAACCCAGTTTAAACCAGGAAAAGAAGCTGATAAAACTGGCCGATACGGTAAAACAGAGTTTGGATTTGAAAGTATTCGGTTAAAGCGAAAGGGGATTTATAAACATACCGGCTTAGGCATCATCGGTATTAAATGGTGTTCTCTTGCTTTTTAACAAGAAAGAAGCGGGGGAGGGTTCCTGGGGTGGTAATATATTACCTTGGGAATTTTTATTTGGTAAAGTCTTGATTGAGGCAGAAAAACAATATAATTTTTTTGTTTACAAATACGGCTACCCGTGCCGGTAGAATATACGGGAATAAAATTTATAAAGGGGGGCAGGTGATTGAATGCGCTAGGAAGACACATACTGGTAGAGCTGTACGACTGTGACAAGGAGGCTTTGAACGACCTCGACCTTATCCGCGAGGTAATGCTGAAAGCGGCAATAGACTGCGGGGCGGTGGTGCTGGGAGAGTCTTTTCACCGGTTCAGTCCGCAGGGGGTGAGTGGGGTGGTGGTTATCGCCGAGAGCCACATCTCCATTCATACCTGGCCGGAATACGGCTACGCAGCGGCGGACGTATTTACCTGCGGCACATCCGTCAACCCAGAGATTGCGGCGGGGGTGCTCATCGAGCAGCTGGGGTCGAAAAATCACACTTTAACGGAGATAAAGAGGGGGGTTCTGGTAACAGTATAGAATACTGATTTTTATGGATACAGACCCGGATAGATGGTTTCAAGATAAAATAAACGAGGATTTTTTACAGCTGCACCGGCTGGACGAAGTGCTGTATCAGGGACGGACGAAGTATCAATCTGCCCAGATAGTGCGTAGTCGCAAGCTGGGGGTATGTCTTGTCCTGGATAACAAGATACAGTCCAGCGAGCGGGATGAGTTTATCTATCACGAGGCGCTGGTGCAGCCGGCGATGCTCGCGCACCCGAAGCCAGAAATGGTATTTATCGCCGGGGGAGGAGAGGGCGCTACATTACGGGAGGTCCTGCGTCATAAAACCGTGAAAAAAGCGGTGATGGTGGATATCGATGACGAGGTAACAGCTTTATGTAAAAGGTACCTGCCGGACCATGCAGGTAAAGCATTTGAAGATAAAAGGACATCATTACATCATGTCGATGCCCGAGACTTCCTTTCGAAGTCGAAGGACAGGTTCGACGTCATTATTATAGATTTACCCGACCCGATAGAAAAAGGTCCGGCAGCCTTGCTTTTCACGCAGGAATTTTATAAAACAGTTCGCTATAAGCTTACCGATGATGGGCTGATTTCCGTTCAGGCCGGTTCGGCGAACCCAACCGAACTTTTAAACTTTAGCGCAGTAAATAATACGCTGCGAAGCGTTTTCCCGATAGTGGTGCAATGCGCCGCTTACGTACCCTGCTTCGGGGGACCGTGGGGTTTTTGTGTGGCGTCTTTAAAGTATAATCCTGCCTCGATGACGGCGGATGAAGTGGATAAACGTATCGCCGCGAGGTCGCTTAAGGGTTTGAGGTTTTACGATGGAGAGACCCACCGGGGAATGTTCGCTTTACCCAGATATATCCGGGAGGCGATGGCGCAGCAAACCAGAGTTATTACCGATAAGCAGCCCTTGTATCTGTATAAAAACTAAACGCTCTCAATTAGTGCCATCTTTTTGTCAATTTATGTAGTTCCAGTTTTCTTTAGACTCTAGCTCTTGAGTAGAGCGCCACAGGGGGTGATCGGTGAAAGTAAAAGTAATAATAGTCGCCTTGGCTCTGGTATTAATTGGCACGGGTTTTTCAGCTTGCGGGGCAGCGCCTCAAAGAGAGACGCTAACGCAAATATCCACAATTGATGCTATTTTAAACGGTGTTTATGACGGGGTGATGACCATCGGGGATTTGAAACAGTATGGCGATTTCGGCATTGGCACTTTGGAGGCATTGGATGGCGAAATGCTGGAGCTCGATGGAAACTTCTACCAGATAAAAGCCGACGGCGTAGCTTATCCGGTCGACTCAAAGGTAATGACACCTTTTGCTTCGGTTACTTACTTCGATACCGATAGCCAGATAGAGCTGCCGGAAAATACCAATTATCAGCAATGTCAGAAACTAATCAGCGACGCCCTGCCCACCGAGAATATCTTTTATGCTATCAAAATTACCGGCACTTTCAGCTATATGAAAACACGCAGTGTACCGGCGCAACAGAAACCATATCTTCCGCTAGTAGAGGTTACCAAGAACCAGCCGGTTTTTGAATTTACCGACGTAGCAGGGACGATTGTAGGCTTTTACTGCCCTTCTTACGTGAACGGGGTAAATGTGCCGGGCTTGCACCTGCATTTCTTAAACACGGCAAAAAGCGCCGGCGGCCATGTGCTTGATTTCAAAGTTAAAGAAGCCACGGTCTCCATCGACAATACCTCGGAGTTTAACATGATATTACCAGGTCCGGATAGCGATTTTTACAAACTAGACCTCACTCCAGATATGTCAGGCGATTTAGAAAAGGCCGAAAAATAACTGTTTTGATTAGTAAGGAGGTAACTATGAAAAGGTTGGCGTTAGTGATTCTTATAGCAGCGTTATTGATATCTTTTGTCGGTTGCGCCCCATCAGCCAAAGCCGGCATGCCGGTGGTGCTGCTAACGGATTATGGTAACGATGATTACCGTGTGCCACGACTAAAAGGGATTATCTATAGCGCTTACCCGGATGTCGAAATAATCGATGCTACCCACGGTATTACCGGTATGGATATTGCTACTGGAGCTTACGTGCTGGATTTAGCCGCTAAGGAATTCCCTGCCGATGTGGTCTTTATTGCAGGTGTCGGGTCTCCGGCTAATCCGGACGTACAATACCTGGTGCTGCTAACCAATAAAGACCAAATATTCGTCGCGGCGAATAACGGCCTTCTTACTAATATTATTAACGATATGGGTATCAAAAAAGCTTATTCTATCACCAATACAGAATTGTATGACAGACCGGATAGTATGCTGTCTTCACATTATATCCTGGGGCGGGTCGGTGCTTTAATAGCTTCCGGGCGCCCGCTTGAAGATGTCGGGCCCGAAGTTAGTAATCCGGTCATGCTGGATATTCAAAAAGCGGTTGTTGCCAGCGGGAAAGCACAGGGTTCGGTGGTTTTTATCGACCGCTTCGGCAACTGCTTGACCAATATCTCGGGCGCCGATTGCGCTCAATTAGGAATTAAAGTTGGCGATACCCTCCAGGTGACAATCGCCGGCGCTAAAGTCACGATGAAACTCGGTACCACTTACGGCAGCGTCGCCGTGGGTGAAGCGGTGGCTTTCGTTAATAGCCTTGATTCTCTGCAGTTATCCTTGAACTCGGCGAACTTCGCCGGAGCTTATAATCTAAAAAACGGCGCGAAGATAGAAATCGAAAAGCTCGCTCCCTGACGTTTCGTAAAAGGAAAAGGAGAGCCACCTCTCTAACATAGTGTAAAAATAAACAGGCTGGCGATAGATGAATCTTGCCAGCCTGTTTTGTTTCAGTTTCCGGAGTGTTTAGTTGCGGTTAGTTCTGATTTTACTGAAACACTCGCTGCAATATACTGGTCTGCCTTCACGGGGTTCGAAAGGTACTTCCGTTTCTTTACCACATTCGGCGCAAACCGCAGGGTACATCTGGCGAGGTTTACCGCCGGAGCCCATGCGCTCGGCTTTCCTGTTCTGTCGGCAGGCAGGGCAGCGTTTGGGTTCGTTGGTGTAACCCTTACTCTGGAAGAACTCCTGCTCGGCAGCGGAGAAGGTGAATGATGCCCCGCAATCGGCACACGTGAGTGTTTTGTCTTCGAAAGCCACGGATGACCTCCTTTCTTAAGTTAGTTGGTTAGAGCTAAGGCCATCCGTAACCATGTCGAGATTAAGTAAACTCAATTGCATGTGATACCCTAGACTGAAAACCACCAGTCGCTATTATATAACGAACAAACAGGTTTGGCAATAGCTATAAAGGAAAAATTTTTTCCAATGCAAGACTCCAGATAAACCCCAACCAACTTAAATATCATGCATCAAATCGCTTTTATGCGAAAAATGGACATAATTGGATTGACAATATAACCATAGAACCATATAATCACGGCGACAAAAGTTGGAGGTGTGATGAAGTGGAACCAATATCGGCAAATGCAGTACCAATAGTATCCCCCGTAGGTGAGGGAAGCGTAATATGGGCATATATCATTATCATCGCCGTGATAGCCTTTATACCTCATCTGATTGACATCATCTTAACCTATAAATCAAAAATGAAATTAAGAAAAGCGCTCCTGGACCCCACAGCACGCGAGAAATTCACTTCTGATGAATTCAAAAAATTAATTGAAGAGGCCAGCAAGCCACCTAAAGGAATCGTCGGATTATCCCGCAGCACTATGGCAATTCTGGTCATCGCCATTTTGGGTATCGCCTTATTCCATCTGTTGACTACGCGACAAAATTCTGATAGTCAGATAATCAGCAACGTTATAAGCATGCTCGGCAGCTTGATTGCGGCGATAGTCGGTTTTTACTTCGGCGGCAAGTCTAGCGAAGAAGCAAGCCAGAGAAAATATGAAGACCAGGAATCAGGGCAAACCCCAGATACGAAAAAGTAACTAAGAATAATACGAGCGATTTTCAGCTAACTGTTTCAGGATACCCTCATATGCTTTAAGATAATAGCAACATCTGCTGGCGCCTGGCTCTACGGTGCCATTACTCCCGCCTTGTATTGACTATTTTAATTTCCGGTATATACTATTAGGTTAAAGCAGTAATGTCGTGAGAAAAGGGGGATAAAGATGAGTTACGAGCCGAAATATGAGAAACTGCGTATCTGGAACATTTTTATGGGTTTCCTGCACCTCGTCCAGGGACTACTTATCATTCTCCTGACCAATAACTTCACGCTACCGATTACAACATCCTTCTTGACATTCAATCCGTCGATGGGCAAGCTCTGGCCGGAAACCAACGTGCTGGTTAATTTGCCCTTCGGAATAATGGTGGCCGTATTCTTGTTTATCTCCGCCGTCGCTCATTTTACGGTCTCTTCGCCGGGGGTGTTCGGCTGGTATGTCAACAACCTGAAGAGGGGCATCAACTACGCCCGCTGGTACGAGTATGCCTTCAGCGCCTCGCTGATGATTGTGCTTATCGCCATGCTGTGCGGCGTGTATGACCTGGGGGCTTTAATCATGGCTTTCGCGCTTACTGGCGTGATGAACCTATGCGGGCTGGTGATGGAGGTGCATAACCAGACGACGAAAAAGACCAACTGGACTTCTTACATAGTCGGGTGTATCGCGGGCATCGCGCCGTGGGTAGCCATCGCCATCTACTTCTTCGGGTCGCTGGCTCAAGCTGGTGGGGGCGTGCCGAAGTTTGTCTACGCCATCCTGCCGATACTCTTCGTGTTTTTCTTCTGCTTCGCGGTAAATATGGTGCTGCAATACAAGAAGGTGGGACCCTGGCGCGATTACCTATTCGGCGAGAGGGTTTACATCCTGCTAAGTCTGATTGCGAAGTCAGCGCTGGCATGGCAGGTTTTCGCGGGAACATTAAGACCGGTATAGGTCTTAGAGCTAATTATAATTCTAAAATAGCCTCGAACACGCGAACGGGGGATAGTCGTCATATCGCCTAACTTTGACATGCTCCCTGCCAGAATTTATACTTAAAAGGTTGACTTTTCAGAATTACAGATTGAAGAGGTAATAGACTATGAACGTGCCCAAGGCACTCGATGCCGCTAATACCGTTCTTTTGCTTATCGATTTCCAGGAGCGGCTTTTCCCCGTGATGCACGAAAAGGAAAAGCTCCTGAAAAATGTTATCAAGCTCATCAAAGGGGCGAAAGTGCTGGAGATACCGATTGTCCTGACCGAGCAGTACCCCAAAGGACTGGGTCCGACCATCCCGGAGATTAAAGAGCTAATACCGGAGATAAATCCGGTTGAAAAGGTCTGCTTTAGCTGTACGGACGAGGCGGCGTTCAACCAGGCCCTGGAGGGACTGAAACGCAAGCAGGTGCTCATCGCGGGCATTGAGGCACATATCTGCGTTTACCAGACAGCTATGGCGCTGGCGCGTTTAGGCTATGAGGTGCAGCCGGTGGGTGATTGCGTTGCTTCCCGAGACCCAGAAAACAAACTGGCAGCACTTTTTAAAATGGGGGCGGCCGGCGTCAGCCCGACGACGGCGGAGATGGCGTTATTCGAGTTGCTCAAGGTGGCGCAAGGGGATAAGTTCAAGCAGATAAGCAATATCGTGAAATAGCAAGTATCAAGGAATACGTAAGGAGTAAAGGTGGCTGGATTCCCGCTTGCGCGGGAATGACGTTGGATTCTGGTATATGAAATTAAAAAGGAACAGTCCCATCGAATTCCGGCGCGAGGTACTATCTTCGCGGATGATGACCCGCAACGGCTCGGGTGAGTTCAGCGAAGCGGCTATCCCCCTGGAGTTCCGCTTCGACCCGCTGACCGGGCGGACATGTCGTATCGTGCAGTATTCGCCGGAAAGAATAATACGCCCGAATCTGACAACTCTGGAAAGGAAGTCGAAGAAACTCACCTGTCCGTTTTGTAAACCGTTTATCGAGAAGAACACACCCCGCTTCCCACCCGACCTTGTCCCCGAAGGCATAATCCGTAAGGGAAAAGCCGTAGCCTTTCCGAATCTGGGACCCTACGATGTTTACGGGGTGGTCGTGGCGATCTCCGACCGTCATTTCGTCCCTCTTAAGGACTTCGATACGGGGACGGTACACGATGCCCTGCTGGCGGCACAGGCATATATCAAAAGCGTTCAGGATTTCGACAGCCGGGCGATTTATCACTTTATCGCCTGGAACCATATGCCGCCATCCGGAGGCAGCATCGTCCACCCGCATTTGCAGAGCAACGCCGGCTATTTCCCCACCGACTATCAGGCCCAAATACTTGAAGCTTCCGAGAAATACTATCAGGAGAAGGGGACGAACTACTGGAGCGACCTGCTGAAAGAGGAGAAGAAAAACGAGCAAAGATACATCGGCCAGATTGGCCATACCGAGTGGCTGACCAGTTTCGTGCCCAAGGGACGACTTTCCGACGTAGTGGCGGTGTTCCCGGGTAAAGCCTCGATTGCGGAGCTGACCAAGCGAGACCTGGAGGACTTCGCCCGCGGGCTGATTAAGGTTTTCGACTATATCGATGAGCTAAAGCTGATTAGCTTTAACATGAGCACCTATTCGGGCTTCGATAAGGACAGGTTCTGGGCGCACGCCCGTATCACGCCGCGGGGCATGCTGCTCTATTCACCCATCGAGACGAGCGACCAGTTTTACTACCAGATAATGCAGGACGAGAACATCTGTATCCTGCCGCCGGAAACGGTAGCCGAGGGGTTGAGGAAGCGGTTTTAAGATGGGTCGAGCGAAAAATAAGTCCGTTAAAGAAGCGGGAACTATGGAGTGTCGTCGGTGCGGCGTCTGCTGTAAAAAACATCAAGCTTTCGTGACGCCGGAGGATATCGATAGGATAACGGCTTACCTGGGGATAACCCTCAACGACTGGGAAAAGCTGTATGATGACCGCCGCTGGCAATACTCGGAATACCGCCTGATACGCCAGATAAACGGCGCCTGCGCCTTTCTTAAGTTCTCCGAGGGGTTGGCAACCTGCGAAATCCACGCCGTGAAGCCTGTCTGCTGCGCGAGGTGGCAGGCGGGGCTGGACAAGAAGGAATGTAAAGAGGGGTTGGCGAGTAAATAGCTGTAAGTTGTTAGTTGACAGTTATCAATTTTCAGTTATCGAGGTCAAGGGCAAATATAATAGCTTTTGCGACATCAGCCATCTTTTCCGGAGATAGCTGGGTAATACGCTCTGTTAGTCGGGACTTGGGGATAGTGAGTATATTATCCAGATTAGCTACACATTTTGCTGGCATCCCGTCTTCTTCACCGAGGGGCACTTCGACAGGCATTTTACGGATAGTACGCGTAATTAAGGCTACTGTAACTGCGGTCCTGACGCTATAAGCTGCATTTCGCGACAATAAAAGAACGGGACGCCTGCCAACGGGCGAGGGCAATTCCGCCCACCTCACTTCGCCGCGCTGCATCTACCACGACTCCTCGGATAGGACTTCTGCTGACATAGCTGTTTGTATCTCTCCCGCCGTCGGTTCCTCCGGGAATCTTATATATCCCTGCTGATAGAGCTTGTCCTGTTCTTCGTCTTCAACCTGCTGCAAATAACGCGTGCATGCCTGGCGGATTACCTCCGACCTGGCGCGCCGTTGTTTTTTCGATAGACTATTTAAATTCTTGAGGAGGTCCTCATCAACAGGAACCTGTATCACTTTCTTCACCATCCTATGCCTCCACAATAGAATTACACAATATTATACATATTATATTACACAATGTCAATGTTTTTTGCTTACTAACAATGTAAACTTCCCCTTTACCCTTATATCCCTCGATGAGTTACCTACCAGTATCTCAAAGTCGCCGGGTTCGGCTACCCAGTCCTTAAGTTTCACATCATAGAAGGAGAAGGCTTCTTTAGTCAGGGTAAAATTAACTATTTTCTTTTCGCCGGGGGAGAGGGCAACCTTCTTAAAAGCTTTTAGTTCTTTGGGAGGGCGCGGCACGCTGCAGGCAACATCAGCTACATAGACCTGCACCACCTCTTTGCCCGCCACTTTACCGGTATTAGTAATATCAACACTGACCTTTATTTTGTCCTTGGCTTTAGCGGGGCTGACCTTAAGGTTGCTGTATTCAAAACTAGTATAAGAAAGCCCGTATCCGAAGGGGAACAAAGGCTCCACTTTGTTAGCGTCGTAGTGGCGGTAGCCGACGTAGATGCCCTCGCCATAAAGCACATTATCGTTGGCGCCGGGGTAGTTGGCAAAGGCGGGGTTATCCTCTAAACGATGAGGGAAGGTATCAGGCAGCTTGCCGGAGGGATTGACTAAACCGAAGAGGACGGACGCGATGGCGTTGCCGCACTCCTGCCCGGGGAAAAAGGCTTCTACAACGGCGGGGACATTTTCCAGCCAGGGCATAGCTAAAGGCGAGCCGTTGTTCAGAACGACGACAGTATTGGGATTGGCTTTAGCCACCCGGCTGATAAGCTCGTTTTGTCCCGGCGGCAGGTCCATATCTTTTCTATCGAATCCCTCGCTTTCGTGCTTCTCGTTCAGCCCAGCGAAAACGATAGCGGCATCAGCATTAGCGGCGGCTTTTACAGCACGCTCTAAAAGGTCGGGCGACGGGGAGGCATCACAGCCAGGCGCGTAAACTATTTCCATATTATCGCCGCACAGATTTTTTATTGCTTCGAGAGGGGCGACCTTATAGTAAGGAACCACCTGCGCGCTGCCGCCGCCCTGGATGCTGGCTGAAGCCGCATTAGGCCCGATAACGGCGATAGTCTTTATTTTGCTTTTATCCAACGGGAGGATGTGATTATCGTTTTTCAGGAGGACAATCGCTTCCTCGGCGATCTCACGGGCAAGCTTGCCATGGGCGGGGAACTCTTTATTTTTATCGGCATCATTGATATTCCCCTCCAGCGCGCCGGTGTTTATCAATATTCTTAAGATACGGCGCACCTTATCATCGATTATTTTAATATCAACCTCGCCTTCTTTTACCGCTTTCACTAACGCTTCTCCGAAGAATCGCGCCGGGCCAGGCATCTCTAAGTCCAGGCCGGCATTAGCGGCGGGTACCGTGCTGTGGGTGGCAAACCAGTCTGACATGACGAGTCCCGCAAAACCCCACTCATCCTTTAAAATTTCCGTTAAAAGTCGATGGTTTTCCGAGGCATGAGTGCCGTTGACTTTGTTATAGGAGCACATAAACGACCAGACGCCGGCTTCTTTTATGGCTTTTTCAAAAGAGGGGAAGTAGATTTCGCGCATGGTTCTTTCATCCGCCTCCGAGCTGATGGTCATACGCTGGTACTCGGAGTTGTTGAGGGCGAAGTGTTTCACGCAGGCACTGACCTTTCTACTTTGAATACCGGAGATAATGGCAACTCCCATACGGGCAGATAAATAGGGGTCTTCAGAGTAGCTTTCAAAGTTTCTGCCGCCGAGTGGCGAGCGGTGGATATTGACGCAGGGTCCTAACAAAATTGAGCAGCCCCGCGCCCGCGTCTCCTCCCCTAAAGCGCTGCCCACCTGGTAAATGAGGTCAGGATTCCAGGTAGCCGCCATACCGACGGCGGTGGGGAAACAGGTGGCGGGGATAGTGACATTATTATTGGTTTCGTCCACCGTCCTGGCGCCGTGGGGTCCATCGGTAACCTTGATGGAAGGAATGCCCAGTCGCTCGATGGCGTGCGTACGCCAGAAATTAATACCCGCCAGCAGCGAGACTTTTTCCTCCAGAGTCATTTGCTTTATCAGCGCTTCGATTCTTTTTTGCATGGCAGGTGCCTCCAAATATTCATTTAGTAGCGATTTCAGGCGGGCAGGGATTTAAGAAATTTAAAAAGAACTTCCTGATAATCGGGGAAATTGTCACGGCGGATGTTATGGGTGGTGCCCTTGATTTGCACCCATTTGAAGGGGTGTTTGGCTTTCCAGAGTTTAGCGGCGTGCTCGGCAACTTCTTTGGTGACGATTCCTTTTTCGGCGATAATGAGGAGGGTGGGGCATTTTATCTTTGGCACTAGCTCATCGTAAGAGTGTGGATTAACAATCATATGTAAAAACAGCGAGGCATCGAACTGCTGTTTGGCTTTCGCCCAGGGGAGTCTTTCTTTTTCCGGCCATTGCGGGTCCATCTTGCGGCTTTCGGCAACGAGTTCTTCAATGGAAAGGTTACGTAGTCCGAGTAACCATCCTACCCTGGCCGCCCCCTCATTCCGCTCTTTTTCAGCCATCTTAGGATCGGGTTCCGGCATGCCCCAGGGAGGGTCTTCCAGGATAATGGCGCACGGCAGCGAGGGATACATCACCGCGATATTCGCCGCGGTATCGGCGCCCATGGAATGCCCCGCGATTAAAGGTTTCTTAAGTCCCAATGCTTTAATCAAACCAACCACCTGTTGCGCGTAACTTTCAAACGAAACATTAGGATCGAGCCTATCCGAGAGTCCGTGCCCTTGAGCATCCGGCATGATAACGTCGTACTTTGGCGTGAGGGCTGTAGCCAGCGTCGTCCAGCAAAGCCCGTTATCCGTAGCGCCATGGAGCAGGATAAACGGCGGCTTGTCGCCGCCGGTACGATAGTAGTGCAGCTTGATTCCCTTAATATTTAAATCGCCTTCGGTATATTGCAGCATGTTTGTTCCTTTCAGGTAAGATTAATAGATTTTATTACTGCCGGACGTTTTTAGGCAAATACAGGAGAAAAGTGTTAGTATATAGCCGAGAAACAACAAGGCAGCAAACGGAGGCTAAAAATGGCAAAAAGCAAATTCGAGAAGCTGCTCGAGCCAGGCTATATCGGCAAGGTCAGGACGAGGAACCGGATGGTGAAGACCGGGGCGGGGACATTCATGTGGCACGAGGACGAGACTCATATGAATAAAGCCATCCTGGCTTACTATGAGAGTCTGGCGCGGGGCGGGGTAGGCTTGTTAATTGTGGAGAGTCCGACCATCGACTATCCTGCGGGGGCGCGGTGGCGGGCACGCTACCGCATCGATAATGATAAATATATCGAGGGCTTGAGTGAGCTTACCGAGGTTATCCATAAATACGGCTGCCCTACTTTTATGCAGATGAACCATGACGGGCCGTGGCAGGCACATCTTCTCGGTGATGACTCGCCATTTCAAGGACCGCCGATTGGTGCCTCGCCCACGGTGCTGAAAAACGAGAATGATTTTCATAACGAACCGCCGCACGAGCTGACGATACCGGAAATCGAGGTAATCATCGATAAGTTCGCCAGCGCTGCCGTGAGGGCGCAAAAAGCGGGGTTCGATGGGGTGGATATCAATGCCGCCAGCAGCCACCTGCTGCATAACTTTTTATCACCATTCTGGAACCGGCGGCAGGACGCTTACGGAGGAAGTCCCGAGAACCGGGCGCGTATCGTCACCTCCATTATCAAAGAAATCAAAAAGCGCTTGGGACAGGACTTCCCAGTATCCATCTGCATCAACAGCATCGAAGTCGGGCAAGCAGCCGACGTCCCCGACGAAAAATGTATCACGGTGGACGACGCCAAAAGAACAGCGCGATTACTACAAGAAGCCGGCGCCAACGCCATCCACGTGCGCAGTCACTGGCTGGGATATCATGTGGGGGCTTACCTGCCGGACCTGCTTTTCTATCCGGCTCCTCCCATCCCCCTTCAATCTATACCTAAAGAATACGACGTAAAGCTTAGAGGCAAGGCATGGAACGTGAACCTGGCAGCGGAGATTAAAGCGGCGATATCCATACCGGTGATGGTAGTGGGCAAGCTCGACCCAGAGCTGGGCGAGAAAGTGTTGCGAGAAGGCAAAGCCGATTTTATCCTCATGACGCGGCGATTGCAGGCCGACCCGGAGCTGCCCAACAAAGTTATCGCCGGCAGGCTTAAGGATATTGCACCCTGCACCGCCTGCGAAAACTGCCTGGGCAGTCGACGCTGCCGCATCAACGCCTTCATGGGTAAAGAGTACAACACCATTGAGAAAGCGGCTAAAAAGAAAAAGGTGGTGGTGGTAGGTGGGGGCCCAGCCGGTATGGAGGCGGCCCGGGTAGTGGCACTGCGGGGACATGAGGTAACGCTTTATGAGAGAAATAGCCAGCTGGGTGGACTGCTCCCCGTCGCGGCTGTGGTCAAGGGCACGGAGCTGGAAGACCTGCCGGCGATAATACACTATCTAAAACGCCAGATAAAAAAGCTGGACGTAAAGGTTAGAGCGGGTAAAAAGGTTGATGATAAAGAGATAGAGAAAATCAAGCCGGATGTGGTTATCATCGCCACGGGCGGTACACCGACCATGCCCGATATCAAAGGCATCGACCTGCCGAACGTGGTGGGTGGGGCTAAACTGCATAAGAGTCTCAAGTCATACTTAAGGTTCATTCCACCGAATCTCTTAAGATGGCTGACTAAATTTTACCTGCCCATTGGTAAAAGGGTAGTCATTATCGGGGGAAGTCTGCATGGCTGTGAGCTGGGGGAGTTCCTCGCCAAACGGGGCAGGCAGGTAACTATCGTGGAAAAATCGGAAAAGTTGGGACAGGGCATGGTGGACGTTATCCAGGCGTATTTATTCCATTGGTTCAAGAAAAAGGGCGTTACCCTGATAAGCGGAGTAAAAGGGTACGTGGAAATCACGAAAGAGGGATTGACGATTATCAATAAAGACGGAGTAAAAGAGATCATCAAAGCCGATACGATTATCCCCGCCCTGCCGCTAACGCCCGATATGAAACTATACGAAAGCCTTAAAGGCAAAGTCGCGGAAATTTATGCCATCGGCGACTGCCAGGAGCCTTTATTGATAGTCGACGCAATCAGCAAGGGCATGGAAACCGCCCGCTTGATTTAGTCCAACCGCAAAGGGAGATAAAATATGCCTGAACAAAAGTATGCGAAAAACATACTCACGGAAGACCTGATGCCACCGCCGCCAGAGAGAGATGTAAAAAGCATGGAGGAGCAAGCGAAGGCGGGGAAAACTCTTGACAGGACACTACTGCTGGGTATACAGGACTCGATAGTGAAGGGGGCGTTCTTCGCAGGGTGCGAGTGGCTGTGGCAGCTCACGGGCAACGGACCCGTTGCCATCGAGACGCCTCACACGCATGACTTCGATGAAATCATCGGATTTGCTGGCTCTAACCGGAGTCATCCGCGTGACCTGGGCGGGGAAATCGAGTTCTGGATGGACGATGAGCCTTACACGCTCACCAAGACCTGCTTCATCTTCATTCCCAAAGGCGTCAAGCACTGCCCCGTCGTCCTCAAGCGTATCGACACACCCATCTTCATGTTCGAGTCCGGCAACGATACCGCTTATGAAAAGCTAAAGAAGTAAAAACGAGGAGGATTTATAATGCCGAAGAAGGATTATAATAAATACTTTGTGAGCAAGCCCGCCTATGAAGTCGTCCCGGTGACGGAGGTAAAAGGTCGGCGTCCGGCGATGACTTTATTAAGCAATAACCTGGTGCCGAAGACCAATATGTACATCGAGACCGGCTGGGTGTTCGGGATGCCTGACCCCAACCCGCACATCTTCGAGCATACGCACGACTACGACGAAATCGTCATCCACCTGGGGACCGACCCGAAAAACCAGGAGGAGTTGGGTGGCGAAATCGAGTTCATGGTTGGCGGGCAGCCGCTGACCATCAATAAAACATCCGCGGTTTACGTGCCTAAGGGCGTCAAGCACGGGCCGCTGACCTGGAAAAAATACAGTAAGCCGCACCTGGAGCTGACGATAATGATTGGCGCCGGGTCTTTAGCAGAAGCCGACCCAGGCGGACATGAAAAAAGAAGGGAGAAAAAATAATGGCTAAGTGGGATAAAAAATACTTCGTGACGGAATTGAGGGACGTTGTTGGCGCCGCGCCCTGGTCGCCGGTTTTCGCGGATAACGAGGCGAGGCGTCTGCTCTCTCTTGACAGCGACGTTTTAAAGGGTGCTTTCTACATGGAAACGGCGTGGTTTCTCCCCGGCGACTGGCCGGATAAAACCGGCTCAATGAAGAACCGCACCATTGGGGCGCACAAGCATGACTTTGATGAGACGATTGCCTGGATAGGCACCGACCCCAAAGACCCCTATAACCTACACGGGGAAATAGAGATATGGATAGACGGCAAGCAGAACTTCATTGATAGGAGCTTTGTAGCGTTTGTCCCCGCGGGCATAGAGCATGGGCCGATAAACATCCGAAGGATAGAGCGCCCGATGTTCCACTTTACGGCGGGTATGGGGAAGAAGTATAAGGGATAAAATCTTTTGTCGTAACAATAAATATAATATGTTTTGTTATGTTTAATTTGTAAGTTGACTTATAAAATAGTTTCATTTAACATAATTCAAGAAACAAAATCAAATTGAGAGTATTTATATTAGATGTATAAGGGGGTGAGTAAGCCATGTCACGTATCGTAGAATTTTCTATTTCCGGCTTAGTTGGTCGTAAGGACAATTATCACCAAGTGCTTGATAAAAACGTCAATGTTTTTTTTGGTCCTAATGGAAGTGGTAAGACATCACTCCTCAGAATACTTAATTCAGCCATGAGTTTAGATTCAAGCTCATTAACCAACGTCCCATTTAAGAGTGCAGAAATAATTTGCACTTGCACCAGAGAAGATAGCCACCTGGTTGAGATAAAAAATTGATGCCTAACTTTGAAATTCGACCTTTAGATGAAAGTGAGTATTCTTTGTGGGATAATTTTGTGGAAGAATCCCCCAATGGAACTATATTCCATAAGACATTTTGGATTAGAGATTCGGGAAGAAAGTTCATCATTTATGGCTATTTTAAGGGTGGGGAATTGTATGCGGGAATCCCATTGACTTATATTAACAAACTTGGTATCAAAATAGCATCCCAACCAATATTAATCCCCTATCTCGGCGTTATTTTCAAAAAACAAGATACCAAGTATGTAAATAGGCTCACGCAAGAGAAGGAAATGAGCCGAGAAATCGCAAGAAGATTGAAAATGGATTTCTATATTGTGAGTTTTAGCAGTTGTCCAGGGCTGGCTGACTTTCAGCCCTTTCTCTGGGAAGGATTCTCTGCTGAGGTAAATTATACCTATATCATCAACCTTGAAAACAGCCTAGATGACATCTGGAAGGCTATGGATGATAGAGCAAGAAATATTATCAGGAAAGCGGAAAAAGATGGCATTTGCGTGGTTATGAGCGATGACTTCAATCAAACCCTCAATCTTGTGGAGAAGACATTAGCAAGGCAGGACATGAGCACAATTTTCAAATTGACCGCAATGAATTATAATGACTTACTTCGGGCTAGGGGGCAGTGCAAATCCTTTTTTGCTAAAGACAAGAAAGGCGATTATATAGCGGTGGTTTATATCGTTTGGGATAGCAAGAGAAGCTATTATCTTTTGGGGGGATATGATGCCGAAAGAAGCCACATTGGAGCTTCGAGCATCGCCGTATGGGAAGCGATAAAATATACCAAGGAAAATCTCGGTCTGAGAGAATTTGATTTTGAGGGTTCGTTGATATCTCAAGTAGAGTTATTTTTCAGGAAATTCGGCGGTATGCTAACCCCTTATTACAATATAAAATGGGTCAAACCATATTTAAATCCCACTGGACTATTGTGGAAATTGGGCAGATTTATATTATCTAGATTATAGAGAATGATAGAGCAGCCGATGTTCCACTTTACGGCAGGCATGGGGAAGAAATATAAGGGATAAAATATTATTAGAGTTGAATCGAACTTGAATGTATTATATATTTCTTAATTAGATGGATGATATGCCTAAAAAAATAGGAATAATAGGGACACCTTTTCCAAGTGATGATGTAGAATTTGTGTCTCTAGATGCCGATAAATCTCTATTAGATTTTGATATATCAGTTTTCAATCCTGATATTAGCGAATTCTATAACAACGAAATTTTCGGAATAAAAGAATACTTAGGAAAACCCTGCTTAGATGATTCAAAATCGTTTAAACTAAAAGAGGCATTATCACATTGGCAAAAAGAAATCCTTGAAGCTATACGGGCGGGGAAAACGATATTTATATTACTTAATAAACTTCAAGAGGTCTATGTGGCCACAGGAACAAAAACTTTTTCAGGAACTGGACGTAATAGACAAGCAACACGGCATGTTGCTCCTGCTTCTAACTATGAACTAATCCCCGGAGGAATTGAAGTAGCAAATTCTGAAGGTACATCAATGAAACTTCACGGTAAGGATAACATACTTGCTACGTATTGGACTGAGTTAGAACCCGTATCTGAATTCCGTATTCTTCTCAGTGGAGAAGGTATACAACCACTAATTACTACAAAAACTGGAGATAAAACTGTCGGTGCATATATTAAATATAAAGATGCACCAGGAACACTAATATTACTTCCATATATTAATTTCGAAGGTCCGGATTTCGTCCGTGAAACAAAAGCAGGTGATGAAACTTGGACTAGGAAGGCAATTCAAACCAGTAAGCAATTTATTACAGCTATTATTGGCATCGATAATACCTTGAAAGAAGAATGTGAATCCACAACGCCACCCGAATGGATAATCAATGAAAGATATATACTACAAAAAGAACTACAGATTAAGGATGAGCTTCAAGTACTAGATCAAAATATTGATACCATTCAGAAACAAAAAGAGCAATTATTACAAGTTCTAAATACTGAAACCGAAATTAAAAGATTACTATATGAAAAGGGAACGCCTCTTGAAGCAGTTATTATTAAAAGTCTTCGACTTATAGGATATAAGGCATCTAGATATCGCGGTGAGGATTCAGAATTTGACGTTGTTTTTGAGAGTGAAGATAGGAGGCTTATTGGTGAAGCGGAAGGCAAGGATAAAAAAGCCATTAATATTGATAAGCTTCGGCAACTGGAAATGAATATTCAAGAAGATTATGCTCGTGATGAAGTTACAGTAATGGCAAAGGGTGTGTTATTTGGTAATGCTTACCGTTTGTTACCACCAGAAGGAAGGTCAGATTTCTTTACTGAGAAATGCGTCACTGCGGCGAAAACCAACAATATTGCCTTAGTGAAAACAACTGATTTATTTCACATTTCAAAATATCTATCATCTACAGAAGACAAAGAATTTGCAAAGAAATGTAGAAAATCTATCCTAGATACAAATGGTATTGTAAGTTTTCCGGATATCCCTGAAATAAAAATTCGAGAATAATGCAATACCATTTCCGATCAATGCTAATAAAACAAAAAATCCCCCGGTTTTTTAAGGTTCGGGAAATTTTTTTTATCTTTAGCAGCAGTGGTTAAACCTCTATTTTTACCAGCTCTTCCTCTTCTTTGGCTTCAACAGGAGTATTAAGCATATCCTCGGCGCCCATTTTCAAAGACTCTATAAGCTCTTTACGGCTTTTTTCCTGCGCATTCACGCCCGGCAAATCTATCAGCCAACCAATCCACCAGTTACCGCTCTTTTTAATGACCGCCCTGTATTCCATTTAATCACCCCCTTATCTATCTGGGAAAGGGAATATCTAAATCACGACAAATCTTCCTGGCTAACTCATCAATTATCTCATTATGCCTTGGAATTTCTGTCCTTAACCTTCCTCTTGTATAAATACTGTGACGGCGTCCTTCGCGTAAAAGAAAAGCGCCATTATCCACTAGATGTTTTACAAGTTCTTTTCTTTTCATATTCCGAAGGCTCGTCTGCTATATATTATATCACTTTGAACAAAACAAAAAATTCCCTTTTTGGGGGGGATTTCTTTTTATCTTTAGCTGTTATGGTTGTATAATAGAAAGAACTTTTTGCTTTTGAACGGGGGTAATATGCGCAAACTTTTAGAGAGTAGGGTGGCGGTGGTTACAGGCGCCGGCAACGGCATCGGGCGGGCGGAAGCTATCGGGCTGGCTAAGCAGGGGGCTAAGGTGGTGGTTAACGACATCGGCACGTCTGCTTACGGACAGGGCGTCTCACACGAGCCGGCGGATGCTGTGGTGAAAGAAATTAAGAGCGCCGGTAATATCGCCGTTGCCTGTTATGATAGCGTGACCACGGAAAAAGGGGCGGAAAACATCATCCAGACCGCGGTGGACAGTTTCGGGCGAATCGACGTGTTAATCAATAATGCCGGCGTGGTCAAGGACCCTGATAACATCGCCGATATCAGCCCCGACGACTGGGATATTTTGATGAAGACCCATCTTTACGGCACGTTTTACTGCACGCGGCGCGCCTGCTCTTTTATGAAAAAACAACGCTATGGCCGCATCATCAATACATCCTCACACGTAGGATTAGGTTTTAAGGGATTCGTGTCTTACGCCGCCGCCAAGGAAGGGATAGTCGGACTCACCCGCGTCGTTGCCCGCGATATGGCGGAGTTTGGGGTTACCTGTAATGCCATCCGCCCGATTGCCGCCTGGCGGGGCGCCACAGATAAAAACCCTAAGATTGAGGTCAACCGACCGGAAGATGTCGCCACTTTGGTGGTTTATCTAGCGAGCGAACAGGCAGACCATATTAATGGCTGCATCTTCGAGGTGTGGCGGGGGCATGTGGGAATATTTACCGAGCCGCCGCCGGTGCAGCAGGTTCTCCAGAAAGAAAGTGCCTGGACCACCGAGGAGCTTGCCGAGGCTATCCCCAAGACTTTGACCAAAGGCAGGTCACGGGATAAATTCCCCAAAATCCTGGAGTTTTTCTAACCTACATTTTATCGAGCAACGGGCTTCAAATATAATAAAAATCCCCCGTTTTTTAGGCGGGGGATTTCTTTTTATTCTTTGGTAGCTTGGAAGGTTTAGTTGACTGAAAGAATTTCTTTTCACCGTGCTATCAGTGAAAGACCAATTTTAAATAAAATACAGCCGGAATTTAGGGTGTTCTTTTAAGGGTAATACTCCATAATAATTAGGGTTGATACTGATTAAAACGATGACTGTAATAGCTATTATAAACTGGTAGATTCTATAAGCTATATCAAGCTTGAAGGAGTCATGGTCTCCATTTTCTAAACTGATTAGAGAGAACGCGTAATAAAAACGTTAATCATTACCACAACCAACACGGAGGATAAACAATGAAACTGGGTTATAAACTGGTTATCTCGTTTTTGATTATGACATTGATAATGGGTGTTTTTGGCTTTTATATGTTCAATAATATAAGCAACAAACTATCAGCCAAGCAAGAAGAAGTTGATAAAGTCAGTGAGATCATTTCAGCTCTTCAAAATTTCCAAAGAGAGAACTACCAAACACAACTCAAAATGTTAGAATATGCCTACGAGCCGAGTGAAGACACATTGAACCAGTTCTTCAGTCATTTAATTAACTGGGAAACACTATTCGCTAATTTTGTCCTGCTGTCAAATGCAAAACATTTAAGCACCCAGGAGTATGAGATAATAGCCGGCGACCTGCAAAGCGGCACCTTTGCGGTAAAGTCGAGCTGGCGTAAATTTGTAAATACGACGGCATCATTAGCTACAGGTACCATCGATTCTCCCACATTAAACGATGATGGTACAGTTAAATATCCATATCTTGATGAAATGCATTCGTATGGATATGATTTCAGCTATCCCATGTTCGATATGAGTACGTGCGACACAAGCAATCCCATATTTCATGAATCGATGACTGCCATGGAAGACCTGTTTGACAAGGCCAATTTCAACGAAAACACCGATAAGTTCGTAGCACTTCAACAGGAGAATTTAGCTGCCAGACAAGTTGAAATGGACGATCTGAAATCGTCGCTTACTACTCAATTCATCATTGCCTTCGTAATTGTGGTGATTGCCGCGGTCTTAATCGCTCTTTTACTTACCAGGATGATAGTGAAACCGATCAATGACCTGACCAAACTGGCCAATGAAATAAGCCAGGGGAAGACTGAACTATCTGTGCCGAAAATAAATACCAAAGACGAAATCGGCGACCTGGCGACGAGTTTTGGCAGAATGGTTGCTTCTATCAAATTTATGATGATGGATAAGGAGGAATAAGCACATGGCGCTTTATGATGAAGCAGTTGCAGTGGCTAAAGGATACATTGGGCCGGCAGGTCAGCAGTTCATTGACCGTCAACTGACTTCTCATCTTAATCTAAAACCAACTGATCTTACTGCCTCTAATCTTGCTGATTTGGCTAAATGGTGCTTTGCCTCCGGACGGCTAGTCATCGACGAGAAACAAGCCACAGAGTTTAGTGAAAAAGTAAAGTCTCTCGCAATATAAAGTAGTCATAGAATAAACAAGCGGGGCACTTTGTGTGCCCCGCTCTTTTTTTGCTTTGAGCTAGCTTTACTAAAGGCAATAGGTTCACGCTTTAGAAACGTAAAATAGTGACGGTGACAGTTATGGTGGCGTAGACCGAGCCCTACAGGCCCGAGAAGAAGCAGACAACAGCCAAAGGTAAGCGTGGTGGCCAGGCCGCGAAGACGCGCAAGCCTAAGAAAGCCGAGGAAGAGCCGCCATCGGGTGAAGCAGGAATGGCCGAGCAACCGGTAACCCAACAGGAGTAGATTTGAATAGGCTGGCGAAGGTCATTGTGGGCATGGTGAAACGGCGTATAACAAGAAAGCCCACCGTTTAAGATGGGCTTTTTAACTTTCTTGGTAGCGGGGGTTGGATTTGAACCAACGACCTCCGGGTTATGAGCCCGACGAGCTACCACTGCTCTACCCCGCGTCGAAGTGCAATTTTAAGTATATGCTGTTGCGAGGATGTGTGTCAAGCAAGGGGTGAGGATAAAATACCCCACCCCGAGGTCCTTCGCTACGCTCAGGATGACAGTTCGACTATTTAGGCGGCTGGAGGGCGGCGCGTTTGCGGTGGTCTTCCAGGTAGCGCCGGGCGAACCTATCACGCCCCAGGATAAGGTCAGCAGATAGCACGGCCGGGAGCACCTTAGCCGCATCGGCGATAAGGGCGGTGCCGCCAGCCTCGATGACCATCGCCATCCAGGCGTTATTTAATATCGGGCGGTCCGGCATGCCGAAGGAGATATTGCTCGCGCCCATCGTCATGTTTAAGCCAAGCTCCAGGCGTATCTGGCGCAGGGCGTTGAGAACATCCATCGCGGCTTTTGGCTCGGCGCCAATAGCATAAGTCATCACATCGATAACGATATCTTCCTTGGGGATACCCATTTTTGCGGCAGCTTCGACAATCTTATAAGCGACAGCCACGCGGCGTTCGGCGGTCTTAGGAATGCCATCATCGTCCTGGGCTAAGCCGACCACCGCGGCGCCGTACTCTTTGATTAGCGGCAGGACACGTGCTAGACGTGCCGTTTCGCCGCTCACGGAGTTGACCAGCGGTTTACCCTTATAGACTTTCAGTCCGGCTTCCAGGGCATCCGCATTGGGACTATCGATGCAGAGAGGCACATCAACCGTTGCCTGGATAATTTTAATAGCTTCAGGCAAGAGCTTCACATCGTTCACACCCGGGGCATTAACATTACAATCGAGGATGGTAGCGCCGGCGGCAACCTGTTCCAGGGCTTCCTTCTTCACGATAGAAAGGTCGCCGTTTTTAAGGGCTTCGGCGAGTTTCTTTTTACCGGTTGGATTGATACGCTCGCCGATGATAACAGTAGGACGATCGTAGGAAATGATAACTTCCTTAGTAGGGGTGGATACTTTTGTTTCCATAGTTTTTTCTCCTGTTTTTATTTGTAGACACCGTATTCTTTGGCGGCTTCCATAAAGGCGCGCAGGTTATCAGGGTTACCTTCGTTCATACCAGCAGCGCCCGTCAAAATATAGCCGCCGCCCGGAGCACAAGTTTCGATAAGTTTACGACAGTATTCCTTCACCTCCTTGGGAGTTTTGGTATATAAGACTGACGACGGCACGTTGCCGGCGATACAGGCGGAACCGCCGAGGACTTTCTTGGCGCGAGCCATATCGATATCCTCAAAGCTCCATAGCATCGAGCCTTTGGGCAGGTCCTTAATCACTTCAAGTCGCGCGCCGTACCTTCCCTCGGCAAAGGGGAAGGGCACCAGCCCTTCTTCAATCTGACCCATGAGCACGCGCCGGTAGGTCGGCCAGTAAAAGGTCTCAAATTGCTTGGGGGACATAAAGCTCTCGTCGCCCTTATGGAGGGGCATAAAGCAGAACGGACAGCCCGTAACATCAGCCATCGCCACCGCGTTCTTAATTGTGTTGGGGACAATTTTCTCCATCACCTCATGCAGTTTTTCTGGCTGGCGGTACATATCCATGATCATGCCCTGCGTGCCGCGGAAGAAATCGGCGATATTATCGAAAGGGGCACCGCCCATCCCGCCGCCGCGCAGTTCCGGGATGCCGGCGGCGCGGGAAGCCTGATTGATTTCCGCCACCGCTTTCTGCCACTTGATAACCTCTTTGCCAGCTTCAAACATGGTCTTGAAAGCCGCCTCGACATCAGGAGCAGCCATCGCGGCGTAAAACATCAAAGGCACGCCCATCATGCCGTTCATCTGCGGGAGTTTTTTAAGCGGCTCTAGTGAACCGACGATGCGCGGCAGGAGGACACGCCACCAGAAATCGGCGGGGTTGCTCAAAAGGGCGGGGTATTCATCCGCCTTCATATAGTCTTTTTCCACATACTGGTATAAAGAGGCATTAGCCGGCAAGCCGTGACCGGGCCACTTATGCAGTCGGTGGTCGGTGATATCCAGCGCTTTACCGGGGAAAATAAGCCCGGGTCCCGTATAGGAATCCATATCGAACTCGTCGATAAACTTGAGATAGGCTCTCTTAAGTTTTTCGAAGTCGTACATGACTTCTCTGACGGTATAGCCGGCATAAAAAGGAGGGTACACGCCGGTAGGCAGCATGCACGGCACGCGGTCCGGCTCTTCCAGCTTGATAGCTTTAATAAAGCGGGTAGTTCTCTCTTTATAGAGCTTCTCCGCTTCTTTGCTCCTGAACTTAACGTTAGGGGACTGCCAGCGTTTAAAACGCTCCTCCCGCTTTTCCTGCCAGGTCACGTCTTTCCATTCTTTATTAGATGCCATATACTTACCCCCTAAATTATGCCTCAATTTTATAATTCCTGCATCCGCCAAAATGCTGAATGAGTTTACAGTTCACAGTTTACAGTGAACAGTTTTAGTGAGGGGAGAGGCTACTGTTAACTGTCTACTGAAAACTGTTTACTCCTCCTAGTACTTCCCGTACTCTACGGCGGCAGCCATCATGGCGCGCAGGTTTGCCGGGTTGCCTTTGCTGATGCTCGCCGCGCCAGTTAAAATATAGCCGCCGCCGGGGCCGCAGGTTTCGATAAGCTTACGGCAAGCTTCCTTGACTGCTTCAGGCGTCCCGGTGACGAGTATCGAGGCGGGGACATTGCCGGCGATGCAGGACACGTTCCCCAATGCTTTTTTAGCCTTGGCCATATCCATGACCTCGAAATACCAGACGACCGATGACCGGGGCATATCTTTTATGATATCAAGTCGGGGCTCGTAATTGCCCTCGGCGAAGGGCATGGGGACGAGGCCTTCATTAACCATGCCGAGCAGCACCTTTTTGAATGTCGGCCAGTAAAACTCCTCGAACTGCTTGCCGGACATGAAACTGTTATCGCCTTTATGCAGGGGCATCATCACCACCGGACTCAAAGACATATCGGCGCCCTTCACCGCCCCCTTGACAATGATGGGCACGAGTCGTTCCATAGCCTCTTTAATCTTGTCCGGGCGACGGTACATATCCATAACGATGCCCTTGGTGCCCCGTAGCACATCGGAAAGGTTATCGAAGGGAGCACCCGCTATGCCGCCCCCGCCGAATGAGGCAAAACCCTCCGCCAGCGCCCCGCGGCTGACTTCGCCGACGGCATCGCGCCATAAAGCGATTTCTTTACCGGCTTCTATTAAGGTTTCAAACGCTTTTTGAACATCCGGATTGGCGAAGGACATGACCCAGCCGAGCGGATTGGTGAGGACGGGGTTGAAGGGCGTGAGGTACTGGAAAGACTCCAGCGCGCCGGCAGTGCGGGGCAGGAAGACCCTCATCCAGTAATCGGTGGGATTTTCTATAAAGTCGTCATACTCCTCCGGCTTCATGTAAACGCCTTCGACGAACTGGTACATGGGGGCGTTATCCGGCAGTCCGTGACCGGGCCATTTATGCAGCTTGTGGCCTATTTTCTCGATAACTCTACCGGGATAAACGAGTCCGGGACCTAGAAAACTATCTGGCTGAAAATCGTGATTGAACTTGCGCCAGGCATCAGCCAGTTTTTGATAATCATACATGACCTCTTTTAAAGAGTAGCCGGCGTAAATAGCCGGATAATAACCAGCCGGCAGAATCACCGGCACGCGGTCCGGTTCCTCCAGCTTGATAACCTTAATGAAGCGCGCGATGCGCTCCTGGTATTGCTTTTTTGCCGCCGGGTTTTTAAAGTTAACGCCGGGAGCTTCGAACCACTTTTTAAAGCGCTCTTCCCGTTTTTCCTGCCAGGTCAGGGTTGACCAGTTTGCTACACCGTCCATTATTATCTCCAGATGAAAAAGTAAACAGTTTTCAGTATACAGTTTACAGTTTCGGGGAAAGGGGAGGGGCACTGTTAACTATTAACTGTCTACTAAGAACTTCTCCCTTACCCCCTAATACTTCCCGTATTCCTTGGCCGCATCCATCATAGCGTGCAGGTTTTCTATTTTGCCCTGGTCCATACTGGCGGCGGCGGTAAGAATATAGCCGCCGCCGGGTGCGCAGTCCTCGATAAGCTTACGGCAACCCTCTTTAACTTCTTGCACTGTGCCGGTAACCATGATAGAAATGGGCAGGTTGCCGGCGATACAATTTTTCTTACCGACCGTCCGCTTAGCCTGCGCCATGTCCATATATTCGAAGTACCAGACTATCGAGCCTTTAGGCATATCCTGGATAATTTCCAGTCGGGGTATATAGTTGCCCTCGGCAAAGGGCATCGGCACGAGACCTTCGTTAATAATGCCCATCAGGACTTGCTTGAAGGTAGGCCAGTAAAAAGTCTCGAACTGCTTGGGGGACATGAAGCCTTTTTCACCCTTGTGAAGGGGCATAAAAAGAACCGGGGACAGCGAATTTTCCGCGGATTTCACTGCTTGTTCAATCATGATAGGCACCAGTCTATCCATGGCTGCATGGATTTTTTCCGGCTGGCGATACATATCCAGGAAAATGCCCTGGGTGCCGCGGAGAAAATCCGTAAGCATATCAAACGGGGCGCCGGAAAAACCGCTACCCGAAAAACCCGGATAACCGAGCGATAATGCGATACGGCTAACCTCGCCGACCGTTTTCAACCATTTGTTCATCTCTTTGCCAGCAGCCCAGATTTTCTTAAACATAGCCTGTATTTCCGGCGTGGAAAACGCCGGTACGGTACTAATAGGCAAGCCTATCATCGGGTTCAGGTGCATAAAATTCGCCAGCGGGACGAATACGCCGGCCTGGCGGGGCATAAAAACCCGCAGCCAGAAATCGGCGGGGTCCTGGATTAAGTGGTCGTACTCGTCTTTTTTCATGTATTCGCTTTCGACGAACTGATATGAAGGTACGTCGTTAGCAAGGCCATGCCCCGGCCATTTATGCATTTTGTGTTCCAAAATTTCCAGCGCTTTAGCCGGTAGCACCAGCCCGGGTCCGCCGTAGCTATCCATATCGCCAAAATCATACATAAACTTCAGCCATGCTTTACGCTGTTTTTTGTAGTCGTACATAACGGTCTTGAGGTCATAACCGGCATAATAGGCGGGGAAGTAGCCTACCGGCAGGTTGCAGGGAACGCGGTCAGCCTCTTCCATGCTGATGGCTTTGATGAAGCGGCTAACCCTGGTTTTATAGAGATTTTCTGCTTCCTTGTCTTTGAATTTAACGCCGGGAGCCTCCAGCCAGCGCTTGAACCTGGTTTGCCTTTTCTGGTCCGGGGTTAATTCCTTCCAGTTGCTAATGCCTTCCATTTACGGCCTCCTGTTAATGCGTTTTGTCATTGCGAGCCCCGACTTGTCGGGGTATGGCAATCTCTACGACTAAATTAAATTGTACATTGAGATTGCCGCGTCGCTATGGTTCGACAGGCTCACCATGAACGCTCCTCGCAATGACAATAAAAATCAATACTTGCCATACTCCTTAGCCGCCTCCATCATGGCGCGGAGATTTTCCGGTTTAGCCATATCAAAAGTGGAGCCGCCGGTGAGGATATAGCCGCCCCCAGGGGCGCAGGTTTCGATGAGCTTGCGGCAGTATTCCTTCATCTCTGCCGCCGACTTGGTGTAAGCGATAGAAACTGGCACGTTGCCGGCGATGCAGGAAACTTTGCCGACCGTTTTCTTGGCGTTAGCCATATTCGTCTGGTCGAACATCCAGGCAACGGCCGATTTAGGCATATCCGAGATGTATTCCAGGCGGCGATTATAGGCGCCTTCCGCCACGGGGTAGGGAATCAGTCCCTCGTCCACCATGCCTAGTAGAAGACGACGGAAGGTAGGCCAGTAGAACACCTCGAACTGTTTATCGGACATAAAGGTATCGTCGCCTTTATGGAGGGGCATCATAATCACCGGGCAATCGGCGCCATCCGCCATAGCGATAGCACCGGATAGTAATTGGGGCAGTACGAACTCCATTGCCTCGTGGATTTTATCCGGCTGGCGGAACATGTCCATGACGATGCCCTGGGTGCCGCGCAGGCTATCGGCAAAAACGTCAAATGGGGCAACCGCCAGTCCGCCGCGGAAAACGGGGAATCCCCTGGCAGCCGCACCCGCCGTGGTCTCGGCATTGGCTTTACCCCAGGCTGGCAATTCCTGGCTAGCCTGCTGGATAGCTTTGAACAGTTTCTGGAACTTCGGGTCGAGGCACATCATCATCAGGCGCTGGGGCAGTCCCTGGTAAGACGCGAACGAAGGGGCATCTTTAAAAGGCTCGAAAACACCCATGGTGCGCGGTAAAAGCTTGCGCAGCTGGAAGTCGAAGGGGTCTTTCATAAAGAGGTCATACTCGTCAGCCTGCATATATATGCCCTCGACGTACTGGTAGGAATGAGCGTCGTCCGGCAGACCGTGACCGGGCCATTTCATCGTCTTGGCTTCCATTAATTCGTTGACTTTCGCCTGGAAGAAAAGCGTGCCGTCGAACGAATCGGAATCATATTCATCGACGAATTTGAGCCAGACCTTTTTCATAAGTTCCGGGTCGTACATGACTTTCTTAAGGGGAACATTAGCGTTCTTGGCGGGATACCAGCCGGTGGGAATCATACAGGGGACGCGGTCCGGGATTTCCATTTTGGCGGCTTTCGCCAGGCGGGTGGCGCGTGCCTTATAATCTTTCTCTGCCTGCTTACTGATGAATTTAACATCAGCGGCGTTTATCCATTGATTAAGGCGCAGGTCGCGCTTCTGCTGCCAGGTAAGGTCTTTCCAGTTATCCGGTCGAGTAAACACGATAGTTGTCCTCCGTAATAAAAAGTAGACAGTTCACAGTTTACAGTATTCAGTTTCGGGGAAGGGGGAGGCTACTGTTAACTGTTAACTGATTACTCTCCTTCTCCCCTAATACTTCCCATACTCTTTGGCCGCCTCCATCATGGCTTTAAGGTTTTCTATTTTGCCATTATCGATGCTGGCGCCGCCGGCGAGGATAAAGCCGCCGCCCGGAGCGCAGTCCTGGATAAGCTTATGGCAATACTCTTTGACCGATTCGGGCGTGCCTTTAATGACGACCGAGGTGGGCACATTGCCGGCGATGCAGCAGATACCGCCGAGGATACGCTTGGCTTCTTTCATATCCGTCTGGTCGAAGTACCAGACCACGCCGCTCGGAGGCGTATCGTTAATCTGCTTGAGGCGGTTGGTATAGCGGCCCTCGGCAAAGGGCATTGGCACAAGACCCTCATTAATCATCGCCAGGAGTACCTGCCGGTATGTGGGCCAGTAGAACTCGGCGAATTGCTTATCGGACATAAAAGCGTCATCGCCCTTATGCAGGGGCATCATGCAGATGGGACTGGATGTTATGGGGAAGTTCTTGATATTTGTCTCGATGGTCCACTTCAGATAGCGCTCCATCGCCTCGTGCAACTTCTTAGGCTGGCGGAACATGTCCCGGGCGATGCCCTGTGTGCCGCGTAAGGCATCGGCAAAATGGTCGAAGGGTGCGGCAGCCATAATGCCTCCGCCCCATAACGAAGGATATCCGTGTTCTTTGATATACTGGTTAATTTCTAAATTAGCTGCCATCCATTTCCTTTGTTCATCGGTCAAGGACATGAGCGTCTCGAAAGTTTTGCGAATATCCGGGTCAGCAAGAGCGGAAACCCAGAAATTGCCCATGATATTGCTGAAAGGCGGTAGCTTCCTGAAAGACTCGAAGAGAGGGGTGGTGCGGGGCATCATCACCCGTAGGTTGTAATCGGTGGGGTCCAACATGTATCTATCATATTCATCCGCCATCATATATTCGCCTTCGACGAACTGGTTCATGGTGGCGGTGACGGGTAACCCCAGACCGGGCAGCTTTGTCTGCTTGGAGCGGATGACTTCCGCTATTTTTCCAGAGGGGACGAAGTTGGGTCCGTTAAAAGTATCCATGTCCCCGAAGGCAACCATGAATTTTTTCCATATTTCCCCGCCTTTTTTGTAGTTGTACATCAGTTCATGGAAGGAAGCCCCACCCCAGTAAGCGGGGAAATTACCGGTCGGCAGCATGACCGGTACACGGTCGGGCTCCTCCAGCTTGATGGCTTTGATGAATCGGGTCACACGCGCTTTATAAAGCTGCTCTGCTTCCTTGTTGACGAATTTTACATCGATTGGATTAAGCCACCGGTCAAAGCGTGCCTCGCGTTTTTCCTGCCAGGTCATCTCTTCCCATTTTTTAGTTTGCGGCATGATTAAATACCCTCCTTAAAAATTTACAGGGTCGGGTTTTAGATGGCGGTTAATAAACCGAATAACCAATAACCAAGATACAAGATACAAGTTTACAGTTGTCAGTTCACAGTTTACAGTTTCGGGGAAGGGGGAGGATTATTAACTGTTTACTGTAAACTGTTTACTCCTCTAGTACTTCCCGTATTCCAGGCCGGCTTCGACAACAGCGTGTAGATTAGCGGGGTCGCATTTATCGATGCCGGAGCCGAGCGCCAGAATATAGCCACCGCCCGGCGCGCAGGTCTCGATGAGCTTGCGGGCGTATTCTTTAATCGCCTGCGGGGTCTGCGTATAAAGCATCGCCGCGGTGACATTGCCGGCGATACAGGCGGAGTTGCCCAGGATTTTCTTGGACATCGCCATATCCGTCTTTTCCATCGTCCAGATGACGGATGACTTCGGTAGCTCACTGATGATTTTCAGTCGCTCTTCGTTATACGCGCCGTCGATAATCATCATCGGCACGCAGCCTTCGTTGACCACGCCCAGGATGAGTTTGCGGAAGGTAGGCCAGTAGAACTTTTCAAACTGCTTGACGGACATGAAACTGTTATCGCCTTTATGCATAGGAACGAAGACGATGGGACTGCGAGCCATGTTGACCATGCCTACGGTTGATTCAATGCTACGGTTGGCGAGATACTCCAGCGCTTCGAGGAGTTTTTCCGGCTGGCGATACATATCCATCACCGAGCCGTGAGTACCGCGGAGCATATCGGCGACGGTATCGAAAGGCGCCAGCATCACGCCGCCCATCAACGGCGGGAAGCCCCTGTCCAGCGAAGCCTGGGCGCATTCCGCCATTACCTTCTGGTGTTTAACGTTTTCCTGGCTGGCTTCATAGATGGCTTTAAAGAGCTTCATAAATCTCGGGTCCTGGCACATCATCATCAGGCGTTCGGGGAGGCCTTGATAGGAGGAAAAGGAAGGGATACTGGCTAAAAGCTCGAAGGCGCCCCAGGTGCGGGGTGTAAAATGCCGCAGACCGAAGTCGAAAGGGTCTTTCATAAAGAGGTCGTACTCATCAGCCTGCATATATTCCTTTTCCACGAAGTTTTGCAGGGTGGTGTTATCCGGTAAACCGTGGCCGGGCCACTTGTTAACTTTATAATCGAGGATTTCATAGACCCTGGCGGCGAAAAAACCGGGAGCATCAGCCGAATCCTGCTCGAACTCTTCGAGGAATTTTATCCAGGCGGGCTTGATTAAGGAATAGTCATAAAGGACATCTTTGAGGGTGTGGCCGGCATTGTAAGCGACGAAGGAGTTGGCGGCGAGGTGAATGGGAACGCGGTCTGGAATCTCCATTTTGATGGCTTTAATCATGCGGGTAAGACGAGCTTTATACTTTTTTTCAATTTCAGCGCTAGGGAATTTTACTCCGGGGGGAGAGAGCCACTTTTTAAACCTTTCCTCTCGCTTTTCCTGCCAGGTCATCTCCGACCATTGTTTTTCCATACTAAACCTCCCCAGCTAAATAGCCTGAACTAACAGGCATTCCCCCACCCAAAGAAACGGTGCGGAAATGCCTGCTATGTGTTAATCAGCTAATATCTTAAATATATCTCAAACTCTATTTGTAAACGCCGTATTCTTTAACCGCCGTCATCATCGCGCGCAGGTTTTCCGGATTGCCTTCATCGACGTTAGCGCCGCCAGCGAGGACATAACCCCCGCCCTTGCCGCAGCCCTCGATAAGTTTCCGGCAGTGCTCTTTCACCTGCTGCGGAGTACCTGTCATGACCAGCGAGGTGGGCACATTGCCGATAATGCAGCATTTGTCGCCGATTTTCTTCTTAGCCTCAAAGATATCCGTCTGGTCGAAGTACCAGGCAACCGAGCCTTTGGGGAAATCGCCGATGATATCCAGGCGTTTGTTATAGCTGCCCTCGGCGAAAAGTATGGGGAAAATCCCCTCGTTGACCATCGCCATGACCACTTTTTTAAAGGTGGGCCAGTAGAAGGTCTCGTATTGTTTCACGGACATGAAGCTATCGGCTCCTTTATGGAGCGGCATGATGATGATGGGCGCCGCGGCATTAGCCACCGCGGAGATAGCCCCCTCAATAGCAATGGGGGCAATTCTCTCCATAGCTTCGTGGAGCTTTTGCGGACGCTGGAACATATCCATCATCACACCCTGCGTGCCGCGTAGTGTATCGCCGAGGGTATCGAAGGGAGCTTTAGCCAGTCCGCTCATAATACCGGGGTAGCCCATCGCTAACGATTCGGCAGCGACCTCACCGACGGCCATAATCCATTGCAGGCTTTCCGTGCCGGCTTTCATGATGGCGTTAAAACCAGCCTGTACCTCCGGATTGCCGAAGGGCAGGAAGGACGCGGTAGCTATTTCTTCAAAGCTTGTCCAGGGCGGCAGCTGGGTAAAGGCTTTAAATGCCCCGAAAACCCTCGGCAAATAAGTGCGGAGCCAGAAATCCGATGGGTCGCGGATAAGGGCGTCGTATTCATTAGCTTTCATCCACTCGCCTTCGACCGCCTGGTAGGAAAGCGTCGTCTTGGAAAGGCCGTGCCCAGGCCATTTATACAGTTTATAATCCATTACTTCTAAAGCACGCCCGGGCGGGACGAGGGCGGGGGGAACATAGGTATCCGCATCGAAGTCATGCAGCATTTTCCGCCAGGCGCTTTTCATCTTGGCATAGTCATACATTACCTCGCCGAGGTTGGTACCGGCGTAAGCGGCGGCATAAAACCCCGTAGGAATGATGCACGGCACCCTATCGGGTTTCTCTAAGGAAAAAGCCTTGATGAACCTGGTTACTCTTTCTTTATAGGTTTTCTCGGCCTGCGGGCTGGCAAAGGTGACACCCGGCGGAGAAAGCCACCGCTTGAAGCGTTCTGCTCGCTTTTCTTCCGGAGATAACTCCGCCCATGTCTTTTCCATATTACTTCACACCATACCATTGTTTGGTGAGCGTGACCGCCGCCATGGCATCTTTCCCGAAGGCATCAGCTTTGGCGTATTTTCGAACCTCATCGTCCATCTGGCCGCCGCCAATCATGATTTTGATATTCTTACGCAGGCCGGCTTTTTCCAATGCCTCAACCGTTTCTTTCATGGCATCGAAAGCGGGGGTAAGGAAGCCGCTTAAGCCGAGGACAGGCGCCTTGGTATCCTGCATGGCTTTAACGAACTTTTCGATGGGGACATCGACGCCGAGGTTAGTCACATCGAAACCGTTGACATCGAGCATGAAATCGACGATATTCAAGCCGATATCATGGATATCACCGGCGACGGTGCCGATAACGACCTTGCCGATTTTCTTAACCTGGACCCCTCCCCCTGAAAGGTGGGGTTTCACGAGCGCAGTAATCTGCGCAAGCAGCTCGCCGGAAAAGACGAGCTCGGGCAGGAAATATTCACCGCCGGCAAAACGCTTGCCGACGACTTCCATACCCTTCCGGGCGTCTTCGAGGATTTTTAGGGGGTCTTCTTTAGCATCAAGCCGCTGTTTGGTCAGCTTGAGAACCTCATCCTCCTTAAGATCAGCCAACAAATTCACAAAATCTCCGGACATACCTTCATCCTCCTTAGTATTTTTTTGGTATCCCTTGAAATTTAAACAATCCGCCCGGAAGTATTCCGAGTTCAAATCGTTCATGGCGAGTATATCAATGCTTAGAAAAAAAGTCAAATATTACACTTAGTATACTGTTTATAAAATATACTTCCAGGTTTCGTTGATGACGCTAATTTTTTAAAACTCTTCATTTTTTATACACATTTTATTTAGACCTTACCCCTGACCCCTCTCCAGCCTGTTTTAGTAGACACGCCGGGGGCTTTCTGGCTGGAGAGGGGAGTGTAATAGAGAGGGGGCGCAGCCCCCTCTCTGAACTCACTTCCCCCTCTCAAACATATAAAAATTAGATATTGGAAATAATCCGGTTTGAGAGGGGGACTAAGGGGGTGAGTAATTGATACAACCTAACATAATTGATATCATATCTTTACAATATCAGGCTTTTGGTCTAAAATAATAAAGCTTTCGGGCGGGAGTAATTCAGTGGTAGAATGTCTGCTTCCCAAGCAGAAAGTCGCGAGTTCGAATCTCGTCTCCCGCTCCAAGTATTTTCCCCAAGAAGAAAGTCGTCCCGATTACAATCGGGATCTCCCGCTCCAATTATGCTTTTTTCCACTAAAACTAACTGCGATATACATAGAGGAGAAAAATATAAATAATGAAAATCACTAAGAAAAGAATGAAGGAGCTGCTTAAAAACGACCGCTTTCCGCGCTCGGCTAAATACGACCCGGCGTGGGTATTAAAGGGGTGGATGGGTCCTAACGTTCTCTGGCTGGCAGAGTGGCTGGCGGAAAAGATGGAGCTTAAACCGGGCATGCGTGTGCTGGATATGGGTTGCGGCAAAGCATTAAGTTCTATCTTCCTGGCAAAAGAGTTCGGGGTAAAGGTGTGGGCTAACGACCTCTGGATAAGCGCCGCGGAAAACTGGCAGCGCATTAAAGAGGCAGGAATGGAGAATCAAATCTGCCCAGTACATGCCGAGGCGCATGCCCTCCCCTATGCCGAGGGTTTCTTCGATGCCATTGTGTCGCTGGACTCTTACCAATACTACGGCACCGACGACCTTTACCTGCCGTACTTCCAGAAGTTCGTTAAGCCCGGCGGGCAAATCGGCATCGTCGTGCCGGGGCTGGTAAAAGATTTTAACGGGCCGGTGCCGGAGCACCTGACGAAGCCGCGTCCGGACGGCAGCTCTTTCTGGGTGGATGAATGCTGGTGCTTCCATACTGCTGCCTGGTGGCAAAACCACTGGGGCAGGATGAGTTCCATTACCGTGGAAACGGCGGATGTTCTGCCTGATGGTTGGAAGCACTGGCTCCAGTACGAAAATGCCTGCTATGAGGCTGGCACACTCATCTTCCCTTCAGAAGCGGCAACACTGGAAGTCGATGCCGGGAGATATCTCGCCCTGATAAGGGTAGTTGGACGAAAAAAATAGCCAAGGAAAAAGGGTGACATATGCAGAGTTTTATAACGTCACCCTTTTCTCTCTTAGGTAGTATTTGTATTAATGTGGATTTTTTGGTAATCTCTTAACAAATATACTGAAAGCTCACTCGTTCTTCGGCATATGCGCAGGTTTTTATTGAAAATATGATGGAACTAAACAATGTGGCAAAAGAGTAAAGTCGTCCTTTTTACACTGCTGTTACTAATAACACTCGCGCCTTATCTATCGGGCTGCGCCGTCAGTCCAGAAGCCTATAGCGGCAACCCTGAAATTAACCCTTTTTGCACCGACCGAGTGGCTACGGTACGCATCGTCATGCCGGAAAATGACTGGCAATCATTAATGGCAGATGCTTACTCCAAGGACTACTATAAAGCGGACTTCTGGTTCGACGACGAACTAGTGCCGAGTGTCGCCATCAGGACCAAGGGTAATGCTTCGCTGCAACAGACTGTCGCCTGGAAGAGCCAGCGCTTTCCATTAGCCATTGATTTTAACCTTTTCAATAAGGCGCGCTCTTTTCATGGCATGAAAAAGGTGCATTTCAATAACGGCTGGAGCGACCCTACCCTCATCCGCGATGTCATCTCTTATCAAATATTCGCTGAAATGGGCGTCCCCTCTCCCCGCGCGTCGATAGTAGACCTCTACGTTAATGATCACCATCTCGGTGTTTATACTATGGCGGAAGCGGTTGATACTTCATTTCTCCAGAGATACTTTACGAATACTACCGGCAACCTCTATAAACCCGAGGTCGCTTCAGCACGTCTGGATTGGACGGGAAAAAATGCCTATAAGGGCTTTAATACCTTCGGAATGCCGCCGGTTCAATCGCCACAAGAAAACCCCGCGCTGCTGGAAAATCTCGGGGGCGGCTCGCTTTTGGATATTCTTGATGCCCTGGGTGACGATGATACCGCTGCGGAGTTCAGGTCTGAAAATAAATCTAAGGGCGTGGCGCTTTCGTCTTTCGTTATGCCGCGCAACTATATTGAAGGCGTCGGACTGAAGACCAACCAGGCAAACCCGGATTACACCGGCCTTTTCAAGCTCCTGGATGTTCTTAATAACGAACCTAACGAGACTTTTCCACAGGAAATAGAAAAGGTGCTGGATGTTGATGAGACGCTGCGGTTCCTGGCGGTATCAGACGGCATCGTGCACTTGGATAATTACATCGGCATCGGGCACAACACCTATTTATATGAGGTCGATGGGAAATTTACCATCATCCCCTGGGACTTAAATATGACCTTCGGTACGTTTAACGGCGGCATCCGCAAAGACGGCATCATCAACTATTACATCGATGAACCAACCGCCGGCCCGATGAAAAGGTTCCCGCTGGTCAACCGGCTTTTATCTTACCAGCCTTACCTGGATAAATATCACGAGTATCTGCAGGAATTATTGGATGGTCCTTTCTCACTCGATGTTGTCCTGCCGCGCATTGACCATTGGGTAGAATTGATACGGCATTACGTTAAGGCGGATACCGCCTCCTTCTATACTTATGAGGACTGGGAACGGTGCCTTACCGAGGACTTAAGGCCGCCCGACATTTTTGAAGGGTGGCAGGCGGGGGGCCCTTCGCCGATGCTGCCCTGGGTTCTTAGTAAGAATGAGACTTCCGCTCTCCGTAAATACTTTAATGTCGGCAGTCTCTGGGAATTGATGATGCGCTTTAAAGAAAGCGATATACCCAAGCTTAGAAAATGCTTAATGCCACAGAATGCGGATTTATTCCTGCAAAACTTATATGGGCCGTTAATGGCGCCACAGCCACCGCGCCAGCCAGGCTTCGGACCTAACTGCCTCGGTCTTAAGACCACTATCATCGCCCGGCACGCATCGATACAGCAGCAGCTCAACGGCGAAAGGTCGAGCGGCTCCGGCCGGGGCGATGGTAATGGTGGCAGCATGTGGATTGCGGATATGTTTGTACCAAAGTGAAAAAGTGCCCGGAGGTTTAAAAATTAACATTCCCAAATTACTTAAAAGTTTATCCGTGCCTAACCCGGAAAAACTGCCGCAAAGGTTCGAGCGGAAATTTGCCATACGTTCCGAACATATTGGCTTCGCTTACGCCTTTTTACGCCAGATTTGCCGTGCGGACAGGGAATATCCTAAAGACCGCGTTTATAGCCTGTACTTCGATACCGAAGACCTCGAACAATACGAAAAATCGGCGGCTGGTGAGTTTCGGAAAAACAAGGTGCGTATCCGCTGGTACGGCTCTGACGTTGAAGAACCGGGAGGGATGCCGGTTTACCTGGAGCTTAAATCCCGGGAGGGCTTCGCCAGCAGCAAACAGCGCCAGAAATTCACTGTGCCGCCGCTATCTTTAATTTCTACCAACTTAAAACGCGGCATTTTGGATAAAACAACTATCAAACAAACACTGGCCGCATTCGGGCATTTCCCGGAAAATCCCCTCCAGCCGATTATTATTATATCTTACCAGCGTTACCGCTTCAGCGAGATTCATACTGGCACACGGGTTTGTTTAGACTATGATATCACCGCCTCGGTCGTGGCGCCGGAGTTTAGCAGGCGGGGAAACGAGGTACGCCTTGAAGGCGGCGTTATCGAGGTCAAAGGTCCCTCTATAGAGATGCCGGTAACGCTGCGTTATATTCGGCAGCTGGATGTGGACTGGAGTAGATTTTCTAAATACGGCGGCTGCCTGGACGCCTATTTTACCAGTTTAAAGTAATAGAGTTCATAGAAAAAAGGAGGATATTTCATGAGCGAACTCTGGCATTATATTCAGGGACTAGGGTCTCCGCTATCAATGAATCAGATCATCGTTGACCTGGGATTTTCCATTATAGCTTCACTCGTTATTTACCTCTTGTACCAGATGTTTTACGGGTCGCGGCATATCGGGGCGGGGGTACACCGCACCTTTATCATCGGCGGTCCGGCGATTACCGCCCTCTTCCTGGGCATCCAGGTATCCATACCGCTATCGCTGGGCTTGCTGGGCGCGTTATCCTTCGTCCGCTTCCGCACGCCGGTTAAAGACCCGGCGGAGATAGGTTTTCTCCTGCTGCTTATCGCTTCATCAATCGGCGCCGCCACCAATAACTTTCTGATTACCTCCATTCTTATTATCTTCGTGTTCGTCGCCCTGGTGATTCACTGGCTGACCCGCAACCGTATTTCCGTATTCGGGCGGGGACAACTGATGATTTCCGTCGACCAGGCAGCTTATGCGGGACTGGAAACCAAACTCTCCGCTTTCCTTAATGAGCGCCTGAAGGGTTTAAGGCTGGTAACGATGTCCGTCATCGAGGACAAGGTGAGCCTAAACCTCCAATACCGCAAACGTACCGGTTTTGACTGGGCGGCTTTCACCAGCGAGCTTAACCAGATGGCCGGGCCGGCCAAGGTGGAGCTGTTCATCGGGTAAATAAATAGTATATAGTTGACAGTAGACAGTAAACAGTACCCCACTCCCTTTCCCCGAAACTGTAAACTGAAAACTGTTTACTCTTAACATTATGGGTATTGAAGAGGAAATCCTGAAAAACAGCCATATCGTGGCGATGGTCGGCCTTTCTGCCAATCCGGAGAGACCCAGTAATATCGTGGCGACCTACCTCAAAGGAAAAGGCTATAAGGTTATACCGGTTAACCCCGGAGAAAAGACGATACTGGGGGAGACCAGCTATCCGGACCTCGCCTCGGTGCCGGAAAAGATAGACGTCGTGGATATTTTCCGTCGGCCGGAAGATGTGCCCCCCATCGTTAAAGAAGCGATAAAGATAGGCGCTAAAGCCGTGTGGATGCAGGAAGGCGTGGTTAACGAAGCCGCTGCTGCCGAGGCAGAAAAAGCCGGTCTAAAGGTTGTCATGGATAGGTGCATGCGCAAAGAGCATATAAAACTGAATCCGTAGCGGTGTTTTAAAAAATGTATAGCTTTAAACGATTTTGGATTCTTCTGCTACTGCCCGTCGCGGTAGTGATTATCGGCACTATCGGGATGATGGCTATCGAACATCTCTCCTTCCTTGATGCTTTTTACTTCACCATCGTCACCATAGCCACGGTCGGCTACGGCGACATAACCCCTGCCACGACCGGCGGCAAAATCTTTTGTATCTTCCTTATCATCATCGGCATCGGTACCTTTTTAACCATCCTCACTAATATCGCGGAGCGGCTATTGCACCGTCGACAACGTGATATGCATCATCAACGCTTGAATATGCTCATCGGCGTGTTTTTCACCGAGGTGGGGAATGAGCTGCTGCGTATTTTCACGGGTTTCGACCCTAATATAGATGGCATACGCCAGGATTTTAAGGTTGCCGCCCAATGGACAGAAAAAGAGTTTACCAATCTCCGGAAAAGGCTTCACGGTTACGAACATACCATCGACAACACTACCCTCGACCTTGACATGCTGCACCGCTATCTTAAAGAAAAGGGAGATTTATTGATAAGGCAGCTGGAAAACGCCGACCTTATAGAAAACGAGACTTTCACCGAGCTTTTATGGGCGGTGGTGCATTTACGCGATGAGCTGGCGGCACGGTCCACCCTTGCCCGTTTGCCGGAATCAGATACCATCCACCTGGCTAATGATGTTAAGCGCGCTTATGTACTGCTTACCAGGCAGTGGCTGGAATATATGGTTCATCTGAAAAACAGGTATCCCTTCCTGTTTTCCCTCGCCGTGCGGACTAATCCCTTTGTAGAAAATCCATCAGCTATCGTTAAATAGTCGCTTCTATTATCAAAACGTTTGGTTATTGTATCCCTCGTCTTCGCTCGGGACAAGTCTTGTATCTTGGTTTTTCCTCATGTCATTCCTCCTTTCTTAACTGGTATCTATCCCTTACAGATGCTATCATGAATAAAAAGAGAAAGTAGTTTATGGATATCAGCCTTACCTTTATGGGCGCTGCTCGCGGTGTGACCGGCTCCCGCTACTTGATAGAGACCAATGACACGACTATCCTCGTAGATTGCGGGCTGTACCAGGAAAGGAAGTTTTTACATCGGAACTGGGAACCTTTCCGATGTTCGCCGAGGAAGCTGGAGGCTGTTTTTCTGACCCATGCCCACCTGGACCACTCCGGTCTGCTCCCCAAGCTGGTGAAGGAGGGGTTCCGGGGTAGAGTATACTGCACGCCGGCTACCGCGGATATCGCTAAAATTATGCTGTTAGATTCTGCCCACCTGCAGGAAGAAGACGCCGCCTATAAGAAAAAGAGACACCGGCAGGAGGGCAGGAAAGGCACCCATCCAGAAATACCCCTGTATACGGTCGCCGATGCCGAAGCAACTTTCCCCCTTTTCTCGCCCGTAGAATATAACCAGACGATTGACATCGGTCACGGCATCGAAGCCACTTTTTTTGATGCCGGGCATGTGCTCGGCTCGGCGATGATAAAGCTGCGGATAAGCCAGGGCGGAGAAAAGAGGAGCATCGTTTTTTCTGGTGACATCGGCCGCTGGAACCGCCCCATCCTGGAAGACCCCAGCACCTTCCGCTTTACGGATTATATCGTTATGGAGTCCACCTATGGCGACCGCAAGCACGAGGGCACCGAGGTAATCGGCGAAGAGCTGGCGGAAATCGTCAAAAGCACTTTCGCCGCCGGCGGCAATATCATCGTTCCCAGTTTCGCCCTGCAACGCGCCCAGGATATACTCTACTACCTCAATATTCTACTGTTGGAAAAACGCATACCCGTGTTGGACGTCTACCTCGATAGTCCGATGGCGATAAAAATCACCGAGGTATATAAACGTCACGCCGAGCTATTGGACCAGGATATGAGAGAGTTGATACGCGAGCACCGCTCCCCTTTCGATTTCCCCGGACTTAAAATGGTAGAAACAGTGGAAGAATCTAAAGCCCTGAACTCTATCAAAGGCACTATCATGATTATCGCCGGAGCCGGCATGTGCAACGGCGGCCGCATTAAACACCACCTTGTCCAAAATATCTCCCGCCCGGAGTGTACTGTATTATTCGTCGGCTATCAGGCGGTAGGCACGCTGGGCAGGCAAATACTGGATGGCGCTAAAAGCGTTAGAATCCACGGCCAGCAATATCCCGTCCGCGCCCGGATTGCCCAGATTCAGGGGTTTTCCGCCCACGCGGATAGAGACGACCTGATGAAATGGCTTTCCAAATTATCAGTAAAGCCGAAGCATATTTTTATTACCCATGGAGAAATCGAAGCCGCGGAGGAGTTTAGTGAATTTTTAAGAAAAAATACCGGTTACGAGAACTCGGTGCCGAAATACGGCGCCACTGTCAAACTGGAATGAAAGCTAGTGGAAATACCTCTTAAGGAGGGATAATGAACAACGAATATGAAATCAACCAAATGGTCAAGGAAGACTCGTGGCGCATGTTCCGTATCATAGGAGAATTCGTTGAAGGCTTCGATAGTCTGGCCAGCATTGTGCCGGCGGTGACGATATACGGCTCTGCACGCACCAAACCGGACAACAAAGTGTATACGCAGGCTGAAGAGATAGCCGCCTTGTTGGGCAAAGCCGGCTTTAACATTATGACCGGCGGGGGCCCCGGCGTCATGGAGGCCGCCAATATGGGGGCGCGCAAGGCAGGTGTTAAATCCGTCGGGCTTAATATCCAGCTACCGGTAGAACAAGCGTGTAACGTTTATGCGGATAAAACTATTACCTTCCATCACTTCTTCGTCCGCAAGGTTATGCTGGTAAAATACGCCACCGCTTTCATCATCATGCCGGGAGGTCTGGGCACTATGGACGAGCTTACCGAGGTGCTCAATCTCATCCAGACGCATAAGATTATGCCCTTCCCGGTAATATTGTTCTCCAGCGAATATTGGGGCGGTTTTCTGGACTGGCTGAAAAATACGGTGTTGGCACAAGGTAATATTTCTGAAGAGGACTTCGAGCTGTTAAGGGTGTTCGATTCGCCTGCGGAAGTCGCCGGCGCGGTAGTAAATTGGTATACCAGGCAGGAACTTACAGGACGGAAGGCTTTGCAGTAACTAGCTATCCTCTATCAATATTAGAATTGAGTAATCTAAGACTGTACGTCCTAGTCTTTTTTCGCGTCCTTTTTCCATGCCTCCGCCCTGGCAATAAGCTCACGGGCGGCTTGCAGGGCGCTTTCCGAATACTGCTGTCCCCCGAGCATCATCGCCAGCTCTTTTTCCCGTGCCTCCCCCTGGAGGGGCTCGATGGTGCTGACCGTACGGTCGCGGGCGGTTTGTTTGCTAACGCGGTACTGGGCATCGGCGAAGGCAGCAATCTGCGGTAAATGCGTCACGCAAATTACCTGGTGGTGTTGCGCTAGTTTCCACAGCTTACGACCAACGACCTCACCACTACGTCCCCCGATGCCGATGTCGATTTCATCGAAGATGAGCACCGGAATCGTGTCGGCTTCCGCCAGGGCGCTTTTCAACGCCAGCATGAAGCGCGAAATCTCACCGGTGGAGGCGATTTTATCGAGCGCTTTGGCCGGCTCGCCCGGATTGGTCGATGCCAGGAAAGCGACGTCGTCCACGCCATTATTGTTGAATTTGTAATATTTGCCATCGGGTAAAGGAATGCCTTCCGGCGAGGGCTCCTGCGTTATCGATACAATGAATTCTACCCGACCCATGCTTAGCTCGGCGAGCTCTTTCTTCACCGCCGCGGCAATCTTTTGCGCCGCCTTGGTCCTATCCTGCGAAAGTTTGGAGGCTAAAGCGCCCATTTCTTTTTTCAGCTGCTCGCGCTGTTTTTCCAGCTCTTCACGCCGCTCGGTTGAGGATATCAGCCCCGTTAATTCCTTTTCGGCTTTGGCGAGGTAAGCTAACACCTCGCTGATAGAACTTCCGTATTTCCTTTTCAAGCTCTTTAACAGTTCGAGTCGGTTCTGTACCTCTTCGAGCCTTTGCGGGTCGAAGTTGAGGTTATCGCCGTAAGCGTGGATTTCCCGCGCCAGCTCTTCGAGCGAGTTAATGATTCCCTCCAGATTAGTCATTTTGGGCTGTAGCGACGAATCGGTATCGACTATCTGCTTCATCAGCGGGAGGGTTTCATTGACCTTATCCAGAGCCGAGGCGGCGGCCATGGCGCTGTCTTCGCCGTAGATAATGCGGTAGATTTCTAAAGACGCCGCTTTAAGCTTTTCCGCCGATGTTAAAATAGTCAGTTCCTTCTGCAGCGTTTCCTCTTCGCCTTCCTGCAGCTCGGTTTTTTTTATTTCATCAACCTGGAAATTGAGCAGCTCGATATGCCGCGCCAGCTCCTGCTCATCGCGGGATAGCGACCGGATTTCCTTTTCCATCTGGTGCAGCATGGTGGTTGCTTCAGAGAAAACGCGCCGCTTTTCCTGTGTATGGGCGTAAGCGTCCAGGTAGTCCAGGTGGTGGCTTCTATTCAGCAGGGAGAGGTGCTCACTCTGGCCATGAATATCGACCATCGCCGCGCCGATATCCTTCAGTAACGCCCTTGATACCGCCTGCCGGTTTACCCGCGGCGTGGTGCGACCCTGCCGCTTAATCTCGCAGGTAAGGAGAACCGTACCGTCGCTGGAATCGAGTCCCTTTTCTGCCAGTAAAGCTTGCAGGGTTTGATTCTGCTCACCATCATCTTGGTGGAAAATTCCTTCGACCCGGGCTTCAGCGGCGCCGTGACGGATATCTTCCTCCTGCGCTTGGCCGGATAGCAGCGCTTCGACGGCGTCCACCACGAGCGACTTGCCGGCGCCGGTCTCGCCGGTGATAACGTTCATGCCGGCGGACGGCTTCCAGTTTATCTCTTCGATGATGCCGAAGTCTTTTACCGATAGTTCGTCCAGCATGACCTAGCGGTCTCCCTTTTTACTTTCAGTATCGCTTGTATCCTTGATTATTTCAAGGTTGAGGGGTAGCTGCTCAAACGGCATTTTCAGCGCTTTTTTCAAATCGTTGGCATTGCGCGGTGCGTAGGCCTGCCAGTGGTTATTGAAGAAAGCGAAGAGCAATTTCACCTTTTCCGCGGCGACTTTGACCCTTGCCGCCAGCTCATTGATTTCTTCCGCAGAGTAAAGATATTTGTAGCGCGTTTCCGCATCCCCTGTCCACCAGTCTTTAGCGTTCCGGCCGTGAAAGCGGAAATAGGCGATATCGGCCGTTACGGGCGTCTCTACGGCAACCGACGTGCTGAACTTAGGCTCATCAATCTGCACCCAAGCCATGTTGTTTTCCTTAAGAAAGCCGGCGGTGCTGGCATCATCGCTCCAGGAGCGGTGCCTTAGCTCGACCGCTATTTTATATTCGCCAAAGGCTTTAGCGATAGCCCCGAGCCTCTGCCTTCCGTAGGCGTCGTTTTTAAAGCTGGGGGGAAACTGCGTCAGCAACGCCCCGAGTTTGTTGGCTTTAGCCAGCGGTTCGAGGCACTTTTTAAAAAGGTCGACATCGCTCTGGGCGATAACCGCCGCCTCGCCGGTGGCTGCCTGGTACATTTTGGGGTGGGTGAACTTTTGCCAGAGCTTGACGGCGAAAAGGAATCCTTTTGGTACACGCTTTACCCAGTTATAAACATAGCCGGGGTTGGGGGGACGGTAGAAAGAGGAGTTAAGCTCGACGGTGTTGAAGAACTGACTATAATACTCCAGCTCGTTGATTTTGCCCGGGGGATAGAAAAAGCCCTGCCAGGTGCCCTCACCTTTAGGGTAAGACCAGCCGGATGTGCCGATATAGATAGTTGCTTCCGAGGACATAACAGTATCCTTTGAGGTAATTATACGAGAAGAACCGAAAAGTTAAAAGTTAAAACTCAAAGTTTTGAGATAATATCTGGGTACTTATAAAATATATTTCCTCTCCCCTTGTGGGAGAGGATTTAGGTGAGGGGGATATGGGATATAAGATTAAAACTTTGTTTTCACCCTCACCCTGCCCTCTCCCATCAAGGGAGAGGGTTTTTTAGGGAAGAAAAGGAAGAGGGGGCTTCCGCCCCCTCTTAAAGTGTTTTTACTTTACTTTCTAAGTTATTCCGCCGGCAGTAGCGGCGCGTAAACGCCGGCTTTCAGAATGGCAAATCTTAAAGCCAGACCACCGATAATTTCACACACGACGGCGGTAATCAGGAGTCCGGATGCCGCCTCGCCGGTAAAGTAGGTGGTTACGGAAATTACGACCGGCACGGCGATGCCGAACAGGAAGACGCCTATCCAGAAAAGCGGCGCCAGCGCCCCGCCGATGAGCCTCACTACCGCATCCTTGGCGGCGGTGCTGCTATAGGTGGCGTTCCAGAGGTACACGCCGACGATAACGGCGAAAGCAATCAGCACCACACGGATGATATTTTCCAGTGTGGCAATCTGGGAGCTGTCCTGGCCAATCATCACCGCCAGGAGAATCGCCAGACCGCCGCTGATACCGCAGGTGACGAAGAGAATCGGCACAATGGCGGAGTTCCACACCTTAATCGCGTTAACATAGCTGACCGCGAAGCCGGTATAGATGGACTGGGCGAAGGCGAAGATGCCGGCAACAACTTTAAGCGCGTTGATGGCGGTGGTCGCCTGAGGCACCCATTGGGAAAGTATAAGTTGTAGCGTCGTAAAGCCTAGAAACAGCATGATGAAGATGAAGCCGCGGGCAATCCAGGATGTCTTGGGTTTCATGAACATCCGCCAGAAGCGTACGGGGTGGGTGAGGTGTATCATGTAAGATACGCCCATGCAGCCCGCCAGCAGCCAGGCGATGAACATACCCAGCAGGTTATCGAAGTAAGCCGCTGCCAGGTATAAGCCGCCGCTGATGCCTCCCAGGAAGAAGGCGAAAGCGATAAAGTTACCTCTTCCGTCTATCCAGTCTTTCTGTTGCTGGTATTTGACCATGAATTCAAACGGTTTTATATTACTCATTTCTCTATGCCTCCCTTCTTCTTGTTTAGTCGATAAAGGAGATAGACGGCTGCGTGTCAAATTCGGGATGGAACGCGTGGCCGTGCTTTTCCTTGATTACCCGGTTAATTTCGCTGTTCGGGTCGTCGAGGTCGCCGAAGTGTATCGCCTTGGTCGGGCAGACGATGACACAGGCGGGCGTAGCATCACGGTCGACGCCGGGGGTCAGCCCCGCCGCTATGCCGGAGTCTATCCGCTCTTTACAGAAAACGCACTTCTGCACCACACCGGGTGTATGCGGGTATAACAGTTTGCCGATTTTCTCGTGCTCGGTCAGTTCCTGCCCCGGGAAGTATTGTGAATCCGCATCATCGTACATCTGCCGCGCCTGATAGGGGCAGGCGACCATACAGTAACGGCAGCCCACGCACTTGGTATCGTCTACCCAGACGATGCCGTCTTCACGCTGCTGGGTGGCGCCGGTGGGGCAGACTTTAACGCATTTGGGCTCGGCGCAGTGATTGCAGCGAATCGAATATATCAGCTTGGTTACCTGGGGATATTTCCCCTGCTCCCCAATAAGCACCCGGTTCCAGAAAATTTTGGGCGGTAGGAAGTGCTCGGCTTTACAGGCTAAAACGCAGGCGTTGCAGCCGATGCATCTTTTAAGCTCTATTGCCATTCCCCATCTCATAGTTTTGGACCTCCTACTCCATCGAATTCGATTCTATGGTCGATTTTATAGACTTTGACCATGGTGGCGGTTTCCTGGCTCCAGCACACCGGGCAAGCGTGTTTGGCATCGGACTCCAGCAGGATGTTGAAGTTGGTGCCCTTGCCGTAAGCTATCGGCGCGCCTTTTGCCCAGGCTCCCGAGCAGGCGGAAATCGATATGGTCCTGGGGTGCTGCCCCTGCATCGTCTTTAGAGTTCCGGTGGTCTTGCGTCCGTAGGACGATTCCAAGCAGATGAGGTCGCCGTCTTTTAAGCCTTTTTTCTTGGCGGTATCCGCGTTCATGGTGATGTTATAGGTATAGGGGTTCATCTGGCTGACCTCGTCCAGCCACGGCATTTCCATCGTGTACGTGCCGTTATGCAGGATATCGCGGTAAGAGAAACTATACAGGTCGAATTCTTTAGTTTCTTCTCTGGCTACCTGCGCCGGGAAGTAGCTGATAAGCGGGGTGAATTGTTCCCACTCCAGCTCCATACCGGTGGTCTTGGCGTTTTTCATGATTTCTTCTTTTAGCTCGGCGATGTGCTCCATGTAGATGGGAATACGCACATCAACGTACCATCTCCAGTAGGCTTCTTTGACCTTCTTGTCCCAATGGATGGTGCCCTCTTTGGAGATGTATTTCAGGCCGTGCTTTTCGCCGAAGTAGAACTTGAAAGCGCGGTCCATCATCTCGTGATAGGTGATTTTTTCTTCGGGTTTTATGAGAACAGTCACTTTGCTTGGGTCAATCATCTTGACGTCCCTGACAGAGGCGATATCGCCGCTGATGAGCGCCTCGCCGCCGAAGCTGGAGAAGTAGACGTTATAGTAGGCGTTCATCTCGGCTCTCATGCCGAGCCGGTCAGCGATTTCCCAGAGGGCTTCAACTTTGTTCTTCCGCTCGAACGCGGGCTGAACCACCGGCTGGCGGATGGGGAAATCCCAGCCTTCCATGCCGATGGGGTAGTTGAAGAAGGGACCATGGGAAGAGAAGAGGCAGTAGGTTTCCAGCGGATGGCAGTCCGGCAGGACGATATCCGCGAAACCTTCGCAGAACTCGTTGGGCAGAATGTTGAAGGAGACGATGAACGGTATCCGCTTGAAGAAGTCCTCGGCGATTTCGCGGTTCTGGGTGCTGCGCACCATGTTGGCGCCGAAAATCATCGCCATTTCTATCTCGTAAGGTCTGCCCAGGTTGTCCCAGTATTTCTGAAAGTCCGAGGTGACCGGGTGGGGGGAAAACGAGGCCGTCGGCACCAGCTCTTTCATCAGGACAGTATCGGGTACTTTTGATTCCTCTACCGGCCAGGGCTTATGTTCCATAAAAGTCCCCGCCGTCAACATGCCGTCGCGGCAGGGATAGGGTATAACCTTAAAGCGTCCCGTTTCCGGATAGCCGCCGACGTAAGCCGGCCAGCCGAGTGTGCCGCCGGGCACGTCCATCGCGCCCACGATAGCGTTGAGCAGGCACATGGCGCAGTAGCTCTGGGCGGAGTTGGTGTGTCCCTGACCGCCGCGGAACATGATAGCTGCAACCGGGCGGAGGGGCAGCTTTTCGCCTTCGATTTCGATGGTAGCGCCGACCATTGCCGCATCGGCCCATTCTTTAGCGATGCGTCGCACCGTCGCCGCCGGAACCGTGCTTTCTTTTTCGGCGTATTCCGGTGTGTATTGCTTAACATGGTCCTTCACCAGCTGGAAGGACGGATGGCACTTAACGCCTTGAGCGGTATATTCACCCAGTATAGCGAAGTCCTTGATAGTCGGGTCGTTAAAGACCTTAGCTTTCTTATCCACCGGGTCCCAGATTAAAGGCTTGTTAGTTTTCTTATCGCGGACATATCTCATGTCTTTACCGATAAGATAAGGTCCGTTGGTCTTTTTCTTGATAAAGTCGGCGTCGTAAACATTTAGCTCGTTGAGGATGATGTTGGTCATCGCCAGGGCGACGATAGCATCGGTGCCAGGCAGAATGGGCACCCACTCGGTCGCTTTGCCGCCGCCGAAGTTGCAGATGGGGTCGAAAACGACGTTTTTCAAGCCCCGGGAGCGCGCGTCTGCCGAGAGCCTCATGTTGAAGCCCATGGAGTGCCCGGAGCCGGTGCCTTTGTTGGAGCCCATCTGGATGACGTAGTTGCAGTACTTCCAGTCCGGTACGATTGACCACGAGGCATGGTATAAACCGGCGCCCATATGCGAGCCACTGCCGCAGTGTAAACCAGCCCCGCCGACATACCAGTTCTTGGTGCCGAATACCGCCCCGAAGACGCCGAAGCCCAGGGGCAGGTCAGGTCCGCTGCCGGCTGAAGGCGTGCCGCCGTGGAGTAGTTTGTTAGGATTCTCGGCGCGGATTTTCTTAAGCTTGGCGGCAATCTCATCGAGCGCTTCGTCCCAGGAAATCCGCTTCCATTGCGGGTCCTCGAAGAGTCCTTTCTTGGGATTAGTCCGCCTCATCGGGTAGTTGAAGCGGTTAGGGTCGTAGAGGGCCTGTATCATGGCTTCGCCCTTGGCGCAGAGACCGCCGCGGGAACCGAAGTCGTTATCCGGCTCGCCCTCAATCTTGACGATAACCCCGTTTACCCGGTGCGCGCGGATGGTGCAGGTGCCGTAGCATCCGCCGCACGTGGATTTTACCCAGGTATCGTCCCAGATTTCCGGGTTACCCTTTACGGATAGACCTCTGACCGGTTTATTTTTAGCCGTTTTGCTTTTAACCGGCCGGTCTTTTGTTTTAATAACCATCTGTATTTCCCACCTCCTTATAGAATTTTCAAAAATACAGTTTTACCGATAGTCTTTTCATTTATAGACCGGTTCGAAATCTGCAGAGACAGTATTTCCACCGGTTCGTAATATTCAAAGTCTTCTTAACTTGTTAGCCTCCTCCTGTTAAAAGAACTTTATATAGTCGCTCATTTTGCGGCGTCAACCAGTGTTTTGAGCAGGGCATAACGCTCATCGACCTGTTTTTGCAGTTCTGCCAGGCCGTCTTCTTTAAGATGAGAAAATTTACGCATTAGCTTGGTGAAGTCCGTGACCGGTTTCGGGCTGGCTACCTCGACAGTGAACTTCGGCTTGCCGTCCACCGCCTCCCAGAGCGGGAAGTAGTTGGTCCTGACGGCGGTGCGGCATACTTCGATGGACAGGTTCGAGTCGATGCGCCAGCCGACGGGACACGGCGAAAACACGTGGAGATAAACAAAGCCCTCTTTCGACATCTCTTTAGCCTTCAGGAGCTTTTTAGCGAAGTCCTCCGGATAGGCTGGGTTAGCCGTTGCCATGTACTTGGGTTTATGCATTAGCATAATCATGGTCATGTTTTTCTGGGGGGTCGGTTTGCCCTTACCTATTTTGCCCACCGGCGTCGTGGTGGTAGCGGCGCCCTTTTGCGTGGAACTGCTCCGCTGGTTGCCGGTGTTCATATAGCCTTCGTTATCGTAAGCCAGGTAAATAATGTGCTCGTTCCTTTCGGCCGCGCCGCTTAGCACTTGGAAGCCGATATCCGTGGCGCAGCCGTCGCCGGTAAAGCAGACCACGGTGGCATCCTGCTTGGTCCGGCGGAAATACCGTGAAAGTCCGGTGCCGCTGGAAGCGACGCCGGTCATAACGCAGGCGAGGTACGAAAGTTTATGCCAGGCACCGATATTCTGTCCATGAAGGACCGGCGCCGAGCAGGAAGGCGTACCGACGAATACCACGTTTTTACCCATAACCTTGGGCACTGTCCTGGCAATCAGTTCCAGTGGGCAGCCAGCGCACCAGGCTACACCGCCGGAGAACTGGTCTTCGGTAGTGTAATAATCAAAAATCCTATTTCTTTTCTTCGTTGCTTCTACCATCTTTTTTACCTCATTACTCCATCGGAATCCAGGTTACGTCCTGGTAAGCCTTGCCTTTAGCGGCGGCGTTTACTTCATCGACCACTCTGCCGATATGCGGGATAGTGATATCCAGGTTAGCCAAGCCATCGATATAGCTTAAGATAGGCATCGCGCCGATGGATGGCGCAATGGCTTTAAGTTCCGTGCACATAGGCCCGTACTTCCACCCGAAACAAACACTGCGGTCGATGACGCCGACGGCTTTTTTACCCTTGAGAGCCTGAATCAGGCGCTCCTCGGGGAAGGGACGGAAAAGCCTTTGTTTAACGAGGCCCACTTTTATGCCGTCCGCCCGCTTGGCGTCGACGACGGTTTTAGCCGTGCCGGCGGCGCTGCCGGATGCCACGATGGCGATATCGGCATCATTCATCCGGTATTCCTCTATCTGGCCGCCATAGCTCCGCCCGAAATAGTCGCCGAACTCTTTATCGATATCATCAACTTTTTGCTTAGCTCTCTCCAGTGCTGACCAGTGCTTATAGCGGGCTTCGACATAGCCCATCTCTATCCCGTGCGTGCCGCATCCGGTAGCAGCGCCGGGGATAATGCGCGGTCGCTGCGGCTGGTTCTTCAGCGGCGCCAGGAAGGCGTCTACATCCGCCTGGTCGGGCATCTCGACGGCCTCGGCAAGGTAGGATAGATAGTAGCCGTCGTAGTTCACCATTACCGGCAGTTGGATATCGAAGTCCTCGGCAAGCCGATAGGACATGATAATCTGGTCGATAATTTCCTGGTTGTTCTCCACAATTATCTGCGCCCAGCCGGAATCGCGGGTGGAAATCATATCCTGCTGGCCGGAAGAAACAGCCTGAATACCGGGAGTCTCCCGGTTAACGTTGACCATAACGACGGGTGCGCGATAGCCGGACGCCTGCAACATGGCATCATACATATATACCAGACCATAAGAGGACGTGGCGGTGAAGACGCGCGCCCCGGCCAGACTAGCAGCCAGGACCACGTTCATTGCGGAGTTTTCGCCTTCAACTTCAACGATTTCGGCATCCAGCGAGCCATCCGCTACGAATCCTGAAAGTGTTTCCGCTACTTCACTCTGGGGGGTAATAGGGTAGCAGGCAACTACCTCCGGTCGGCACACTCTGGCAGCATGAGCCGCCACGACGTTGCCGGTTATTACGCTTACTTTGCCTTTTTTAGCCTTCATTGGTGAACTCTCCTTCCGGCTTCATGGTATAAGCCTGCTTGGGGCATTCGTGGGCGCAGATGCCGCAGCCCTTACAGAAAACCAGGTTAGCTTCATAATGGTCGCCCATATCTTTCATGCACTGCGGGGGACAATATATAGCGCAGAGTCCGCAGTAGTTGCATTTCGTTTTATCCAGCACTGGTCGCTCCGTACGCCAGCTACCGGTATCCAGCTTTAACATCAGCTGGTTAGCGTCAGACCATGGGCCTTCTGTTTTGAAAATCATCTTGTGTTTGATTACCATTTGATTACCTCCACTTCCTTGTAGCCTCTCTCGGTGCTTTTAAGGTTTCTCTGGAGGATATCGCCGCTTAAATAGTCCGACAGGCAGGCCAGTATCGATTCCAGTTTCAGCCAGCCGGTGGCAGCGGCAAAAGCCCCGAGCAGGCAGGTGTTTGGGATATCACGCCCGATTTCCTGCACGGCAATGCCGGTGGCGTTAACGACGCCTCCGATTTTCAAATTTTCATTCGGCTGTTTGGGCAATTTCTTGGGACTGTTGAGAATAAAAGCCGCGCCCGGGTTCAGCCCCGTGAAAAGCGTGGGTAAAGTCAATAGTCCGGGGTCGATTACTATCAGGCAGTCTGGATTATAAATCTGCGTCTTTTCGCGTATCGGCTTATCATCGATGCGGGTGAAAGCCACGACCGGTGCGCCGCGCCGCTCGAAGCCGTACATGGGAAAGCTGGCGACATACTTGCCTTCAGCCACGAAGGCGCTGGCCAACATCCTGGCCGCCAGTACGGCTCCCTGCCCACCCCTTCCGTGAATTCTAATCTCTTTCACAGTTACATAATCCCCTCTTTATTCTTATTCAGCGAAGATGTTTAACGGTTCCGCTGTAAAACCTCTTGATTATTGACGTCTACCATTAGCCGAAGATTTAGCGATTTTGGGTAAAAGGCTTTCCCGCAAGGTTCTCATTATTTCCACCAGGTCTTCCACCTCTTGCTTTTCAAGGCAGGATAGCACCTCGCGGCTCAACTCCTGCGCCACGGGACTCAAACGGTTGGCTTCCTTCCAGCCTTTTTCCGTAATCATTACTTTAACCGACCGACGGTCGTTGGTGGAAGGCTCACGGCGGACTACTCCTTCTCTTTCGAGGGTATTGATTACCGCCGTAATTGAGTTCTTTTCGCGGAAAACGCTCTCCGATATTTCTGAAGGCGTCATCTCGCCGCCGTTTTTAAACAGGGTGCTCATGATGTTGAAGCGGATAAGCGTAGCCTGATAGCTCTTTAGCTCGACTTCCAGGTAGCGTGCCAGCACCTCGAAGGACATAAGTATAGATAATAGGGTGCCCAGCGGCGTCTTATCGGTTCTTTTACTTACTTCACTGATGGTCATAATCCCATATAAAAAGCGTCTTCAGGAGTTCAGAAATGTTCCACCTAGAACTATATTATAACGATATTTTGCCTTTGTCAATATGATATCATATCTAAAAACCTTAAAAAGCGTTATAACTCGGCGTATATAACGGTCTTATTTTGTTCCATATAGAATGATTTTAGCTTTAAAATGACTGTATTATCAACCCTATTTGCTATTTTCTATCGTTTTTGAGTATATTTATAGGCAGTAGAAAATCCAGTATTGAATTTCCGTAAAACTTGTTGAGAAGCTACTACAGAAAAGAAACAAAGTTTTAACAAGGAGTGGATGATGAACCGGCAGGCGCTTTCTGATGTCAAGGTGCTGGAATTTAGCGATTTCATAAGCGGGCCTTATTGCGGGAAACTCCTTTCCAATATGGGGGCACAGGTTATTAAGGTGGAGAAGCCCGGGCTCGGCGATAAAGCCCGCAGCTGGGGACCTTTCCCCCAGAACCTGCCCCATCCCGAGAAAAGCGGGCTTTTCTTATTTCTTAATACTAACAAATCCGGCATTACCCTCAACCTGGAGACCGCCGCCGGTTTAAAAATCTTCAAAGAGCTACTTCAATGGGCGGATGTCTTGATTGAAGACCATTCTGTTAAAGAGATGGCGGAGCTTGGCTTAAGCTACGCTGAAGTTAAAAAAATTAAACCTTCTTTGGTGATGACCTCCATCACGCCTTTCGGGCAAACCGGCCCCTTTAAAAATTATAAGGGCAACGACCTTATCAGTGCCCACGCGGGTACCGAGGGTTTCGGCAATCCTGATGAAGGCGTTAAAGACCCCGCTACGTTGCCGCCATTAAAAGTCCCTAATCACGCGGCAGATTTCATGGCTGGCTTGACGGCGACTGCCTGCACCCTGGGGGCACTGCTGGGGCATAAGAAAACCGGGCGGGGTCAACACATTGACCTCTCCAAACAAGAAGCGGTAGCGTCAATAACCCGACAGCAACTGGCTTATTACAGCGTCATGGAGGAGACCCCTTCTCGCGAGTTCGGCAGAAAGAAGTTCGGAGGTTTTCTCTATCCCTGCAAGGACGGCTACGTGGTTATCTGGATAGGGCCTCACTACCATCTCGTCGTCAAGATGATGGGTGAGCCTGATTGGTCTAAGGAAGAGATGTTCGCTAACCCTCTTCTAAGGAATAACTACATCGTTGAGCTGAACCAGCTGATTACGGTTTGGACAATGGAGCATACGACGGAGGAAATAAATGCCCTCGCGCGAACCCACGGCGTCCCTTGTTCGCTGGTCCGCTCCGTAAAGGATTTGGTTAGTGATGAACAGCTAGCCTTCAGGGATTTCTGGCGGGAAATTGACCATCCGGTCGCCGGAAAAATCAAATACCCCGGGGCACCGTTCAAACTATCCGTTACCCCAGCAGCGATAGAGCGTCCCGCTCCTTTGCTCGGCGAGCATAATGAGATGGTCTTCTGTAACATATTGAATTATAGTCGTGAACAGCTGGTGAGAATGAGGCAGGGAGGAATTATTTAAAGAGGTCTGATATGCAAGAACTACCGCTCGAGGGAATAAGGGTATTGGATTTTTGCCAGATGTGGGCCGGCCCACATGCCACGGAATGGCTGTCGGTCATGGGGGCAGAAGTTATCAAGGTTGAAACCAGCCTTAGGATTGACTATATGCGCACCGTCGGCGCCCCGCCTGGCCTGGCGGGGACGGGTCCAAATGTCGGCAGCGCTTTTGCATCTCTTAACTGGGGCAAGAAAAGCATCTCCCTCAACATGACTAAACCGAAAGCCCAGGCACTGGCGAAAAAACTTATAAAGATATGCGATGTGGTATCCGAGAATTTTGGCGGTGGGGTGCTGGAACGCTGGGGATTAAGCTATGAGGAGATGAAACGGATTAAACCGGATATCATCTATTATGCCGGTTCAGGCTATGGTAGAAGTGGACCCCATAAGGAGCGCCCGGCTTACGCTGAAATTGTGGACGCCTTTACCGGCGCAACTTTTTCCAATGGCTATCCCGGCGGCGAACCAAACGTCATCGGCGTTTCACCATGGACGGACGGCGCACAGGCGATACATGGGGCGGTATCAATTTTAACAGCTCTCTACCACCGCATGAACACCGGAGAAGGACAATACATCGATGCGGCGATGATTGAGGGGAACGCCAATTTTCTGGGAGAAATGGTAATGGGTTATATCATCAACGGTAATATTGGGGAGCGGATCGGCAACCGCGATGCCATTATGGCTCCCCACGGGTGCTATCCATGTAAGATGACGGGAGATGAAGACGAATGGATAGCCCTGGCGGTTGCCAACCAAAAAGAATGGGAATCTCTTTGCCGGCTGATGGGAAATCCTGATTGGACGAAGCAAGAAGAATTCAATGATGAGCTAAAGCGGTGGGACAACCAGGAGGCTTTAGATAAGTATTTGACAGGATGGACGCGTCAATATGGCGCTTATGAGCTAACCGCGATACTCCAAAAAGCGGGCATAGCGGCAACGCCTTCTTTAAGCACCAAACAGTTTACCCACGATAAGCATATAAAAACCAGGGGCTTTTTTAAAAAGCCCAATCATCCGGTGCTGGGCAATAAGGTTCTGGCCGGTTTACCAATCAAGTTCAGTGATTATGCCGAGGGTAATTACCACACTCCGCCATTGCTCGGTGAGCATAACGAGTATGTATTCGGTGAGCTGCTGGGTTTATCGAAAGAGGAAATTCGTCAGCTAACCGAAGAAAAAGTCCTGGAATAATTGAAGCGGTTGACGCCGCAGAGCTAAAGATGTAAGATGGTGTTTTAGGTACTTTTAAGTTGGCTGTCCGGAGGTGGCAAAATGGTTTTCGGAGCTATAATTCTCGCTGTTGGCGTTATCGCTATACTGGTACAGACGAATGTTGTTTCCGGCTCTATCTGGGATTATACCTGGCCGGCTGTCCTTATTATCATTGGTTTGTCTTTCATTATTGGCAGGTTTCGGCGACACCGCTGGATGTGGTGGGGCGGACCACCCTGGTGGGAGCATAAGGATAGAGATAAACATGAGTAAAACCGATGTGTTTTTTTGTTACTCTCTGATGTGAACCGGTAGTCGAAACGACCGTCAGCTTCACAACGGTTCTAGGTTATTGTCTTTCACAGCTTGTTCTGCGGTTAAACGTGCCCGCACTTGTTACCGGCTTTAAGGCCATATCCCCGTTGTTTTAAAGCATTATGCTGCCGTTTAACGGCATATCTTGTGGAGTTTTTATGCAGGAATATACTAAAAGATTGGGTGATGCGCCGCTGGGCAGGCTGCTTATTAAATTAAGTCTGCCGGGCATCGCGACGACCATTACAACGAGTCTTTATAACATCGTCGATACTATTTGGGTCGCCCGGATAGGGTATGAGGCTATAGCCGCCCTAACGATAGTGTTCCCTTACCAGATTCTCAATTATGCCATCGGCGGCGGCACCGGCATAGGCATTGCTGCGCTCGTTTCGCGTCGTTTTGGCGAGAAAAACCTGGAGGATGCCAATCATGTCGCCGGGCAGACATTCTTCCTCAGCGCCGCGTGGGGACTGCTCTTTATTCTGGTGGCTGTATTGTTTTCGGATAAAATCCTGCCCTTTTTTGGTGCCACGCCGGACATCATGACCTACAGCAAACAGTTCATGGTTATCACCTCTTTCGGTGCACCTCTGGTTATTTTCGCCGTGGTTACGGCCAATCTTCTCCGCGGTTCCGGCGATGCGGTTAAGCCGATGATTATCATGGTCTCCTCGACGATTATCAACATCGTCCTGGACCCATTTCTGATATTCGGCATTGGTCCCTTCCCGGAAATGGGTGTCAGCGGCGCCGCGTTGTCTACCGTCATCGCCCAGGCTTGCGGGGCTTTGCTGGGGCTTTATTATATACTGGCGGGTAAAACTACCTATCACATTAAACTTGCCCACCTCCGCCCGAACCTATCTATCCTGAAAGACATTTACCGCGTCGGCTTGCCGTCGGTAGTAGCGCAAATCATGGAGAGTCTGGTTTTTGTCCTTTTCAATAAAGTAGTGTCTTCTTTCGGTTCGCTGGTTATCGCCGTAGTCGGTATCGTGATGCGCATATCGGACTTTACTTTTATGCCGGTGATGGGTGTCTCCAATGGTCTGTTACCCATCGTTGGCTATAACTACGGGGCGCGCAATTTCAAGCGTCTTTGGCAGGCTGTCAAGCTGGCATCGGTAGGACTCATAATTTTAATGATCGTACTAACTATCTTTTTGGAGATTTTCGCCCCGTGGATTGTCGATGTTTTCAGCAATAACGCTGCTTTAACGGCAGAAGCAATCCCAGCTTTGCGAATCATGCTTTCGACGATGCTGCTCGTCGGGCCGACGATGATGTTTATCACCACATTCCAGGGGCTTTCCCAGGGGACAAAAGCCCTTTTTCTCTCGCTGCTGCGGCAGTTTCTCTTTTTTGTCCCGGTTCTCTTTCTTTTCCGCCATCTATTCGGACTGGTAGGGGTCTGGGTGGCGATGCCAGCCTCGGATATTTTAGCCTTTGCTCTGATTTATGTTTTTATCTACCGGGAGTATAAGAAACTTCCGGCGAGTAAATAGAGCGGAAGTTACTTCCCGTATTTCTTTCGCCACCAGTCCCAGAAATCATCGATACCTTTGATGCCATTTTCCAGCACGGCTTCGTAAATATGAACAGACAAAAGACTCTGCCGGTATTCCGGCTGATTACACACGGCTTCTTTGATTACCAAGATATCATAACGTGTATCTTTGGTTAATCGGCTTTCCCAGAGCGGGCGATTGGGAGCAGCACTTTCGAATTCTTCACGGCGAGCCGTCCAGAAATCCAGCTTCCACGTTTCACCACCAGCGGGATTGGTCATCCATATGCCCCAATACAACCCTTTGTCCTTGCCATCCGTTTCACGATAAGCATCCAGACAGCGGAGGCGCCATGCCCAACCGGCGCGCGCTATTTTTGTTCCCAGCTCCCAGTGCTCCTGCCAGTTGGGGGATTCATCATACCGCTCAAAGTCGAGGTCTCGCCAGGTCATGGTCTGCATGGTGTAAGAGCCGACGGGCTTAAACCCCTCCTCCCGGATAATCTTCGCCAGCCCGGACTCTTCAAGCATTTTATCCGCTTCCATTCTTAAGCTGGCGTCAAGAGAAAATAGTCTCCGGCGATTTGTTTCTAAATCCTTCGACATCTCACTTCTCCAACCTAAATAGTCTTCTCGCATTTTCTGTAGTCTTCTCTGCTATTTCCGCCTCGCTTAATCCTTTTAGAGTAGCCGCCCCCTTAAGTGACCTAATCACGTCGGCTGGATTTGATTTAAACTCCCCCTCCCTGCCCCGGGCATAGACCACCGGGCAGTCCGTCTCTAAAAGCAGCCTTGCCAGCGGCGTTTCTTTCACCGCCCGACGGTGTTCCTCGTGGTAAGCGACGGCGGGAGTAACGGAAATATAGTAACCGGCATCGATAATGTCCCGCAAAACACTCGATGTCCCCGTGTACCAATGGAATACTGCTTTTTTCAATCCCGTCTCTTTCACCATGTCAAAAGCGTCCCGCCAGGCATAGCGGGAATGGATGAGCGCCGGTTTATCGTGTTCTTTGGCGATTTTCAGCAGCTCTGTGAGCGCCCTCTTTTGTAGTTCTTTATCCGCTACCGCCCTGACCCGCTTATGATAGTCTAATCCCACCTCCCCTATTGCTACTGCCCTATCGATATTGGCATTGATATATGCCAGGTTGGCGGGTATCTCCGCTTCCTTGATGTACCAGGGGTGCCAGCCTAATGCCGGATAAACGAAGCCTGGATATTTTCCGGCGATATCCAGCGTCTTTTGGTTGGACGCTATGTCAGAGCCGACCGCCACTATCGCCGACAGCCCGGCAGCTTTAGCTTGAGCTAGGACCTGTTCCAGATTTTCTATTTCGTCCAGGTGGGCATGGGTATCGATAAGCTGGTACATTTCTTCGTCCATCATACCATATCGTGCTTTAATGGCTCACCGCTTGCATGTAACAGCCCGGTTGTTGTTGAATAGTAGCAAATCTGCACCGAGGAGGCTAGAGTTCATGCCAGCGACAAAATACGATAAATACGTTATCAAAAAGCCGGTGGCTATCGGCGGCTATGGTCCGGAGTTCGTCTATACCGGCGAAAAGGAATATCATTCCAACTTCACTATCATGATCCTGCGCATCACCGAGCCGACCCTGATGGAGGAGTATGCGCATTCACATGACTTCGATATGTATCTATACTTCATGTCCTACGACCCGGATAATATGGGGGAACTGGGCGCCGATATTGAGATAGGGTTGGGAGCAGAGCGGGAGATACATAAAATCACCACCCCCACCACCGTCTATATCCCCGCCGGCATGATTCACTGTCCCCTGGAGTTTAAGAAGGTGACCAAACCGATATTGTTTATCCATTGCACGCTGGCGTCGAAATACGTTAAGGAAGAAAGTAAAATCATTAAAGATTAGCAATAGGTAGCTGTTACCCCTTCACCACCGCGATGGGCCGGGTGCGCGCTACTTTTTTCGAGATGCCGGCGCCGTGAGCCACCCGCACTACGTCCCCCACGTCTTTATAAGCCTCCGGGGCTTCCTCTGCCAGCCCGGCCAGACTGCCTGTCCGCACGGCGATACCTTTAGCCTCTAACGCCTCTAACACCTCCCGTCCGCTGGCCTGCCTTTTGGCTGCTGCCCGACTTTCCATCCTGCCCGCCCCGTGGCATGTCGAGCCGAAGGTCTCCCGCATCGCTTGTTCGGTGCCTACCAGGATATAAGACGTCCGCCCCATATCCCCAGGAATCAATATCGGCTGTCCCACCGCTTGATACTTTGGCGGCACGTCCGGGTGACCCGCCGGAAAAGCGCGGGTGGCACCTTTACGATGCACGCAAAGTTTTTCTTTTTTCCCTGCTATGTCATGGTCTTCTATCTTGGCGATGTTATGTGTTACGTCGTAGATAAGCTCGAGTCCGGCGTCTCTCGGACTTAAGTCCATCACGCGGCAGAAAGTCTCGCGCACCCAGTGGGTGATGCACTGGCGATTTGCCCAGGCGTAGTTGGCGGCGCAACGCATAGCGGCGAGGTAAGCCTGTCCCTCGGCGCTCTTCACTGGCACGCAAGCGAGCTGGCGGTCCGGCACCTGAATGCCGTACTTCGGCATCGACTGCAGCATTACTTTGATATAATCGTCCGCCACCTGATGGCCCACTCCGCGAGAGCCGCAGTGGACGTAGAGCATGACCTGCCCCACCCGCTCGATGCCCATCGCCCGTGCTATCTCATCTTCATATATTTCGTCGATAACGGCTACCTCGAGGAAATGGTTGCCGGAGCCGAGGGTACCCAGTTGTGGAATGCCCCGCTCCTTGGCCCTCCCGCTCACCCGTGAGGGGTCGACGCCTGGTATCTCCCCTCTCTCTTCGGTAGTTTCCAGGTCTTCTCTGTCGCCATAACCCCTCTCCACCGCCCAGCGCGACCCTTTGACTAATACCTCGTCGATTTCACCGGCGCGCAGCTTGATGACGCCCTTGGAACCCACCCCGGAGGGCACGGCATAAAAAAGCGCGTCAATAAGGGTTTTTATCTTGGGGCTGACCTCTTCCTTGGTCAGGTTGGTGCGCATGATACGCACGCCGCAGTTGATATCGAAACCCACCCCGCCCGGTGAGACCACGCCATCGCTCACGCGCATCGCCGCCACCCCGCCGATGGCGAAGCCGTAGCCCCAGTGGATATCTGGCATCGCCAGAGAATGGTCGACAATCCCCGGCAGAAAAGCCACGTTCGCCACCTGCTCCAGGGCTTGCTCCTCTAGGATGTGCGGGAGCATGCCTTCATCGGCATAAATGAGCCCGTCCACGCGCATCCCTGGCTTATAGCTTTTAGGAATACGCCAGCGATATTCGTCAACCTTTTCCAGTTTACCGCCCCACTTCGGCATTGACCGCCTCCCCCCAAAATCATTCTTAGTAACAATCGTTTTTTTACCTCTCCTCCTAACCCCCTCTCCGTGTACGGAGAGGGGGAACTAAAGGGGGTGAGGTCTGGATTCTGGCCTTCGCCAGAATGACACTTCCCTTTTTTATTGTTACGTCCTCATACAGAGAGATTCGCAATGACATTATACTACGTCTGGCTGTCCCTCAAGACCTTTCCCGTAGCCTTATCCTTCCAGTAAGCCCGCTGCTGTACCGGCCAGTTGAAAGACATGGCGCCGGGGCGGGGGCAATCGTTCACGCAGCAGCCACAGTACCAGCATTCATCGGGATGCAGAATCACCGGCGGCTTGCCTTTTTCCGGGTTGGGGATATAGACGTCCACCTGGCAGACTTCCACACAGTGGTTGCAGCCGTTGCACTTTTCCGGGTGGAAAATTACGTTAGTATTGGGGGTGGTTATATTGGGTAGAGCGTATATCTTTTTTTGAGCCATCGCCGTCTCCTTATTTACCTTTATAAACGCCGGTGTAGTCTTTATTATGCGCCTCGTAGTTGGCTTTCAAATCGCCCCAGTATTTTTGCGGCAGTTCACCTATTTTCACCTTGCCGTTTTCCATCTTGATGGTGAGGTATTTATGCCATTCCGGCGGGTCGAGCTTAGGGTAGTCGATGCGGAAGTGGTTAAGCATCATGCTGCTGGCTTTGCGTGCCAAAGCGGCATTTATGATTATCTGCCCATGTATCAGCAGGTTTAAATCCTCGATACTGCGCATCAGCTTATGCGGGTCGAGGGCATAAAGGCGGGGGACATGCACCTCTTCGATTTCTTTCAAGGCGTCCAGCCCCATCTTCAGCAGGTTTTCTGTCTTATACTCGGTGCAAAAGTACTGCATGGCGCGGGCGATGCCGGCGTGCAGCTCCTTCCAGTCGATGCCGGCGGTGCGCTTAATAGGGGCGTAAATACGCACTTTTTCTTGGGCTATCTGGTCCTTAAGCACCTTGCCCTGGTCGACCTGCCGGGAATAGGCTGCAGCTTTCCTGCCGGTATAACGTCCTGTGGCTGCCGCGTATGAATGGTCGCCGGCGGCGAAGGTGTTTTCTCCAGCCACATATAAGCCGTCCAGCGTTGTCTTCAAATCCCAATCCACGACGGGTCCTCCGCCCCCCGCGTTACGCCACTGTGAGGGACTGTTGCCCTCGATAAAGCTGTAGTTCTGGAGGAGGTGTTTGGCGGGGTCGAAGCCGGCTTTTTCGTAGGTATCGGTAATGATTTTGGTAGTGGACTCCTCGCCCAACATCAGGTCCCAGGTCGCTCTCCGCTCGATTTCCGGCATCGCCGGGAAATCACCATAAAAAGGCAGGGTATATTCTCCGCTTTGTATGCCCTTGATAATTTTTTCCATATCTTCCTGGGTGGGTCTCATGGCGCCGCCGTCTGCCCAGCCCTGCGTCGGCCAGGGCAGCTTCTTGCCATTGGCATCTACCAGCGGAACGTTCTCGTAGCTGGCGTCACCGGCGCCGCCGTACCAGGTATGCTTGAAGCCAGTACCCAGCATCAGAATACCCGTTCGCTCCATCAAGGTGAGCTCCGCGCCGGCGCGGAAAGCCATGGTATTGCCGTCGCCGGTGATGGTACGGGAGCGGAAGGTATTGTAGCCGGCCAGCTCGGTGTTAAGCAAGAACAGCGACCAATCGCCCGCTGTAGCGATTATCGAGGCTCTCGATTTGAATATCATGAACTCACCGGTGCGGCCGTTGAGACCTGTGGCACCGACCACTCTGGCGCCCTGCACGCCATTTTCTGTCAACAGGCTGGTGACCATTACCCGGTCGAAGATTTGCACGCCGAGGTGCCGGCATTCCTTTTTTAAAGCGGGTTTAAAAGTCGTCCCCCATACCCGGATGACGGCGTTATTCAGCTTGCCTTCCGGATTGCTTTTAAGCGGTCTTCTCTTGGCGGCGTCGCCACCGAAGCTGGTGTTGCGGGTGTAGCGAGGAGAAATCATTATTTTTGATTTCTCGTCTCGTCCTACCGCGCCGACATATTCATCTTTGGTGTCTCTGATTTTACCGCCTATCTGCTCCATCTCGAGCAGGGTATCCCAGTCCTCGCGGCATTGGATCTGGTTGCCGATGCCGTTACAATACGGCATCTCGGACATGACCTGCGCCCATTCATCCGAGTCAACATTGGATAATGGGTTGGCGGGGACATTACACCAGTGGTCGCAGCCGGGACCGCCGGCGCCGCTGCGGATAACATCTCCCTTTTCCACCAATGCCACCCGCACGCCGTTCCGGGCGGCGCTGATAGCAGCCCAGCATCCTGCGATGCCGCCGCCGATAACGAGGACATCGGTTTCAATTTCTTGCTCCTGGTCATAGTGGATAGGGTAGGGCCAGGCAGGGGCTTTACCATCTTTTTCCAGGAAATCATGCCATCGGGTCATATTTAACCTCCCAAAATAAATTACCCTCTTCGGGTTATTTGTTTAGTAGAGTTTTGATAGATTGTACTCCCTTCCGTATCATTTATTCAACAAAGAATTCCGGCAAGAGAAAATCCGAACTTGACATGACTGCGGCAGTAATGTAAATTTTCTATATTGACAAATTCGTCGGGACTAAATAAATAAAGGAGGAAGACATGTCACCAGCATTGAAGGACAAGGTAGCCATCATTACCGGCGCCAGCCGCGGTCTCGGCAAGGCTTTTGCCTTGAGATTCGCCGAGGAGGGAGCCAAGCTGTTTTTAACCACTACCAATATGGAAAGGTCTCAAGACACCGTTAAAGAAGTCAAGGCCAAAGGCGCTGATGTGGCGATTATCCAGGCGGATATTTCCGTGGAGAGCGACTGTAAAAAAATCGCCGATGAAGCGATGAAGAAATACGGCAAGGTTGATATCCTTGTCAATAATGCCGCTATCTGGTACGGCATCAATATTACCCCCTGGGATGGCTGGAAGGTTGAAGACTGGGAACGGATTTACAAGGTGAATGTCATCGGCACATGGCTGGTCTGTAAGTATATCGCGCCTTTGATGGTTAAAGCCGGCAAGGGCAAGATAATCAATATCGCCTCTAACGTGGCGCAGGTGCCGGCGGCAATGCTGTTCCTGCCGTATTCCTGCGGCAAGGGCGCGCTTTACACTTTCACCCATGCGCTGGCACGGGCTTTAGCCGGGAACGGCATCAACGTCAACGCCATCGCACCCGGATTTACCGCCTCCGAGGCGAGCCTTGCCCAGCAGGGCAGTGACAAAACATTTGAGTTTGCCGTCGGCGGTCAAGCCATGAACCGCCGCGGGCAGCCGGTGGACATGGTGGGGACGGCCGTTTTTCTGGCTTCCAAAGACTCCGACTTTATTACCGGGCAGGTGTATTATATCGATGGCGGGACCATCATGCTTTAGTCCCCGCTAAGGGGAAAATGGAGAGGGGGGTTTTTAGCCCCCCTCTTTTTTTATTTCTCTTTATCGTGTTTGACTCTATTTATAAACGCCTAATTCCTTGGTGGCATCAATCATCATTTTTATATTAGCCGGAGGAACATTATCGATGGTAGCTCCGCTTAACATCAGGTAGCCACCGCCCTTGGCGCAGTCATTGATGAGTTTCTTGCAGGCATTCTTAACATCTTCCGGCGTGCCGACGCTTAAAGTGGCGATGGAAAGGTTACCGCCGATGCAGCTTACATCGCCCAGTATTTTCTTAGCTTCAGCCATATCGGTAGTATCGAAGCCCCAGATAACCTTGCCCTTAGGTGTGTCCTTAATGACTTTCAAACGGGAGTTATAGCCGCCTTCCGCCCAGGGGAAGGGTATGCAGCCTTCGGCAATGAGACCATCCATCAGGTCTTTTAAGGTTGGCCAGTAGAATTTCTTGAACTGCTCGTCGGACATAAAACCGTCAGCGCCTTTATGCAGCGGGATAAACACTACCGGGTTGCCGTTCAGTTTGGCATTATCGACGCCCATTTTTACCATTATCGGAACAAATTGCTCGCAGGCGCGGATAACTTTAGCGGGTTGGCGATACATATCCGTGATGATGCCCTTGGTGCCCCTTAGCGTATCGCCGATGGTATCAAAGGGCGCCTTGGTGCCGCCGCCGAAGAACCCGGGGAAACCGGCCGCGGTCATTTCCGCACCAAAGGAGCCCACAGCTCCGATCCACTTTAGTGCTTCATCGCCGGCATCCAACATCGCCTTAAAAGCAGCTTTAACCGGCGGCAGTCCGAAGGGCACATAAGCTGCGCCCGTGAACCCGCCATACATTTCCGTCATGTTGGTGAAGGGTGTGAGCATCTTCAGCCCGTCGAGCGCGCCCATGACGCGCGGCAACCAGCCGGTTAAGAAGAAGTTGGTGGGGTCGCTGGTAAGAGCTTCGTACTCATTGGCTTTCATGTATTCGCCTTCGAGGCACTGATAGGAGTGCTCTTTGGCGACGCCGTGTCCGGGCCAGGCATACAGTTTATAGTTGATGATATCATGGAGCTTGCCGGGCGGCGAAACCGTCACGCTAAGGTGCCCGTCCGGCTTCATATCGAGTACGTATTTGCCAAATGAATACTTTAGCTTATCATAATCGTACATGACATCGTAGGGGGTATAGCCGGCATAGAAAGCGCCGAAGAAACCGACAAAGGGAATAACCGGTACTCTATCCGGTTGCTTCATGTTAACGGCGTCCAGAATCCTTTGGACTCTGCCTTTATATCCCTTTTCCGCTTCGGCATTAACGTACTTTATTCCGGGAGGAGACAGCCATTTGCTGTCCAGATCTGCGCGTTTTTCCGCCGGGGTCATTTGTTCCCATTCTTTAGCCATTTTAGCCTCCTTAATTCAATACCGTATTAGGTTTATTTCACTCCTAGCCATTTTTTGGCGAGAGCGACGCCTTCTATAGCGTCCTTACCATAGGCATCAGCGCCGGTATATTTCACGATTTCCGGGGTTATCTGACCGCCGCCGATCATTATCTTGGTCTTTTCTCTCAAACCGGCTGCTTTAATAGCATCGATAGTATGTTTCATGGCGTCGTAGGCTAATGTGAGGAAGCCGCTCAAGCCGACGACCGTTGCGCCGGTTTCTTTTATCTTATCGACGATTTTCTGGATCGGCACGTCTACGCCCATGTCGTAGACCTCGAAGCCGCTGACATCGAGCATGAAGACGACGATGTCTTTGCCGATATCGTGGATATCGCCGGCTACCGTGGCGATGATAACTTTGCCGCCGGTTTTAGCCGCCGTCCCTCCGGTGAGTTTTGGTTTGACCAGCTCGTTGATTTTCTTCAAAATTTCGCCGGAATAGACCAGGTCCGGGATGAAATATTCGCCTTTGGCGAAACGCGTACCAACGGTTTCCATGCCCTTACCTGCTTCAGCGAGAATACCGATGGGGTCAGCGCCGGCATTCAGCTTTTCCTGTACGATGGCTACTACCTCATCTTCCTTAAGGTCGGCTAACGCCTTGGACAAATCCTTAGCCATGTATTTTACCTCCTATACCTTTATTTGTTCTTTAAAACAGTGGCTGCGGAGTATCAATTATCTAAGTTCTGCTGGTAAGCTTCACATATAATAGCGACTTATCAAGAAAAATGCAAGAAGCGTAAGAAATAATTTTGTTTCGAGGATACAATCCAGCTTTTAGGAAGGCAGGATGGTGTTCCGAATGAATAAAAATCGGGGTAAATGTACTATTGGGTATAGTGCTATACGGGGGGATTTTATGAAAAAGAACCCGACAAGAAGAATCACGCGATGAGCTTCAGCCCCTCCCGGATATCCTCCGCCACCATGTGCCGCTTGGATTTTTCGATGAGGAAGTTCTTGCCCGCCGGCGTATAAGAGGGCATGACCCTGATGTTTCCGTAGTAATAGGCCTGTCCCCTGATTTTATAAGTAGAGCCGGCAGGTATCACCCGCTTACCTGTCTTTTGCTTCCAGATTTCGTTCATCATTTTTATTGCCACATCGCCGCCGAGCAGGAACACCTTAACGTTGGGGAATAAAGCGATTTCCTGCTCCAGCAACTTAGCGCAGTTTTTCATGGTAGTAGGCGAAACAGCGTACTGGGTTTTACCGCACTTGATGGCGGTTGTAATGTAAACACCCAGATTAAGAATATCCCGCATGGACGCCACATCAGCGCCGGCGTCTTTAAAAGCCTGAAGGGTGGTCTGGAGGTAAAAGGGATTGCCGGCGGCGTAAAAGTAGTCCGCTTTAGCGTTGGGTGGGGCTTCCGTAATCATGATGATTTTAATTTTTGCTGCGTCAATTTCCGTGGAGGGGAGGATATAGCTGTTTCTATCTATATCCACGCAGGGGAAGTCAAGGCATCTGACTTTATCGGTGATTTTCATGATTTTCTATGATAACACTAAAGGTGCACGATAAACTTGCATTCTTCTGCACCAGTTATTGCCGTTTCTTTAACCTCCACTCGCACTTTCCGGCCGAGGGCGCTTTCCCAGTACTTTTCCACGAAGCCTCGCGAGCATTGGCAGTAGGTTGGAGAGGCGTTGATACCTGCCGGGAGGGCGAACATCAAGCCGCAAAAACAGCGCCTTGGTGTGCTATAGGTATGAGGGGTATAAAATTGTATAAGTGTATTACCCTGCAATTCTATGCGGGTACCTTTTATCGGCTTCTTGGCTTCTGCTTTTAAAAATTCCTCTTCAGTGGCATATTTCTGGCGTCTGGCTTTAATCGCTTGGGTCATATGGGTGTTGTGGGCGATACAGTTATGACCGCAGGCAGCCATAATCTGGCTGCATTTTTCCGGGGTCGTAGCGGCATCGAGACGGTCGATAGCTTCTTTGACCCATAGAGCAATCTCTTTTCTATCAGAAGAGGCGGCTGCTTTTTCACTACCTTCCATCACCTTTTCCCTAACCTTTTTCCCGGCGAACTCCTCGATATGACCGCCGATTTCTTGAATTTGACCCGCTGTCTTTTTAGTCATTTCTCTCTCTCTTACACTTTCGCTATTGGCACCAATATTCCCACCACCGAGGTGGGGTCTTTATCGCCTTTGTATCTTTTATCGTAAACCTCGATAATATCAGGGTAATTTCCAGCAGCCTGTTAATCTTCACTTGCGTTATTCCGCAATACCCTGGCGGTTTTCACTGTAAATTATGGGTGTGATTCTATTATTTGCTCTTAGTCGGGTCTTGCAGTTTACCCGGGCCGAATGAAGAATAATCCAGGTCGTAGAACTGGCGGCATACTGCGAAGTAACCCAGATGGCTGCCTCCCATGACCAGCTTCGCTGCCGGTGCGTCGCGGTAATACTTCTCGTAGTGGTTCGCCCGGATATAGCCGTAACAGCCCATTATTTCCATTCCCTTCAAAATCAGTTCCGCAGCTGTCCTGGTAACATAAGCATGTACTGCGTGCCCTTTGGCGACCATACTCTTGGTATCCCATGCGCCGTAAATATTCATGTTATCGAACTGATGAGCCAACTCCAGGAAAGCGGACCTGGCAATCGTGATAAACGAAGCCATCTCGCCGAGAATCATGGCGGCATCGAGGTGCTGGTTAATCAGTCTGCCGCCGGCTACCCGCTGCCCTGTGTAGTCAAGAAGCACATCGAAGGCGCCCTGAAGAATGCCTACCATATGGCCTGAATCGAGAGGAAAAGGGGCGGAGGATGCCGTTTCAAAGATAGACCAGGCTACGGGACCCGCGAGTCCCCATTCTCTGGGTACCCTGACGTTATCAAAATAGGTAGAGTTATTCCTATCAGCCTGCATGCCGCATTTCACCTCTGGTTTTCCGTGAGAAACTCCCGGCCAGGGTTCCGGGACGTATATCAGAGCAAAAGCGTCTTTCCCCAGTCTGGGGTCCATGTTGCATATCACGCAGTTGAGGTCAGCCACGCCGGCATTAGACGCCCAGAACTTGTTGCCGTTGATGACCCATTCGTTGCCTTCTAGTTTAGCCCTAACCCTTATCGTTTTGCCTTCATTAGTTAAATTCTCGATGTCACAGGCGGACTCGGGTTCACTCATGTTGAAACAGCCGGCGCGCAACTCATTACCCGTAAACATGGGGGCGAATTTATCAAGTACGGCTTTGCCCCACGCCTTTGCCTCTTTAGTAGGCGCCATTAAATAAGCCAGGGTAGCCGGCGTCCAACACCAATCGGTAACGGCGCTGTGCATACTGATGCCGTAATCGCCCCGCCCTATCTGTTCCTGCTTTAAAGCGCCGGTAACAATCGAGAGCAGCTCATTGCCGCCGTAGTCTTTCGGTATCATATTCTTTTGGCAACCGAGGTCTACCTGTAACTTTTTCAGGATGGGGGTAATTATTTTTTCATGTGTTACATCGTCATCGATTTTGTCGCGGACAGGCAGAATCTCATTGTCGGTAAAATCCGCTAACATCTTTTGCACCATGCGTGCTTCTTCGTTGACGAAACACTCCGGGTACTGCAGTTTGTACCATTGACTGGTCTGGTCTAACATTTTTATCCTCCTTAATCAAGTTCTTTAGCTTGTCGTTAGATAATATATTTTTTCTCATGCACGCGTCAATCTTGGTAGTAGAATGTGAAAGCTTGATTTTGGATAAATTATTCCTTAGAATTTAGAGGCAGTGCGGCACACGGGCGGTTAGCTCAGCTGGTTAGAGCGCCCCGATTATATCGGGGAGGTCACAGGTTTGAGCTCCGTACCGTAGAACTAGAGTTAATTTAATATATGGGCGGTTAGCTCAGCTGGTTAGAGCATCAGTATCACACACTGAAGGTCACAGGTTCGAATCCTGTACCGCCCACCATTAGGTATAAATATTTAGGAAGGTCATCCCGATGGAATCGGGATATCGCCCACCATCATGCCCCGCCTTTACCCCCCACCCCACCAAATTAAAATTTCCGAGAAGTAAGTAACAACTTACCTCGTTAAAATTCACCCTCTTACGTAATTTGTTTGTAATAATTATCGTATATTATATAGTGGTGGTTGAATTTTAAACAGAATCTTTCTAATCATTTTTCTTTCCATTTCGCTTAAAAGGCGAGTAGCGGGAGGGGGCCGGCGAACCCCCTCCTGCTATTTTATGCCTTATCGTCGAAAAATCCAAAACGATATATACGACAGTGAAGATTTTATGGTAAAATTGGAGATGACCATATAACATTTATTGAAATATCATGAATAAGAAAGCATTTTTAGCCCTGGCGGATGGTTCGATTCATCAGGGCTTTGTTTTTGGTAGTCATGCCGATACTATCGGCGAGGTGGTATTTTGCACCAGTATGATTGGCTACCAGGAAATGCTCACCGACCCCTCATACGCTGGCCAAATTCTCGTCCCGACATACCCGCTTATCGGCAACTATGGCGTTAACGAGCAGGATATTGAGTCCGCCAAGATTCAGGTACGCGGCTTTGTGGTAAGGGAACAATGCCTTGAGCCTAGCCATTACTTGAGCCAGGGAACCATTCAACAGTATTTGGAAAGTAACGGCATCCCTGGCATTTACGGCGTGGATACCCGCGCCATTACCCGCCACCTCCGCTCACATGGCGTGATGATGGGCATGATAACCAGCGAAAAGACTCCGCAGCAGGCGCTGGAAGCGCTGAAAAAGGCGCCCGACTACGGCTCGATCGATTTCGTAAAACAGGTTAGCACTAAAGAACCTTACAAATGGAAGAGCGCGAGTTCGCCGGCGATATATCATATCGTTGTGCTGGACTGTGGTCTGAAGTATAACATTATTCGCATCCTTAACCGCCTGGGCTGTGATGTTACTGTGGTGCCGTGCACCATGCCGGCAAAAGAAATCCTTTCCCTTAAGCCGGACGGCATTTTATTATCACCGGGGCCGGGTGACCCGGAACTGCTTGATTACATCGTGGCTAACATCAAGCAGTTCATCGATAAGAAGCCGATAATGGGCATCTGCCTGGGCAACCAGCTTATCGCCCGCGCTTTCGGCGGCCGCAACTACAAACTTAAGTTCGGGCACCGCGGCGGCAACCACCCCGTGCGCGAGCTGGCTACCGGCAGGGTCTACATCACGGCACAGAACCACGGTTATGCCGTAGATGCCGCCACACTAAAGGATGGACTGGAAGTAACGCACATCAACTTGAACGACGGCACAGTGGAAGGCTTGCGGCATAAAGAGTTGCCCGTCTTTGCTATCCAATATCACTCGGAGGCTTCGCCCGGTCCCTGGGACAGCACCTACCTTTTTGATAGATTTTTGGAAATGATAGGGGGTAAAATCCCCCTTAATCCCCCTTTACGAAAGGGGGACAAACGTTAGGGTTGAGAACGATAAAATACAGGAAAAAAGACATAGTCTCCCTTTGGAAAAGGGAGAGTGAGAGGGATTTACTAGAGTGAAAAGGATTAGGATTGAAGCCATCTAAAGTTTTAATTATCGGTTCCGGCCCCATCGTCATCGGGCAGGCGGCGGAGTTCGACTACGCCGGTACACAGGCATGTAAAGCCATGCGGGAAGAGGGCATTATCTCCGTTCTGGTGAACTCCAACCCGGCCACTATTATGACTGATGAAGGTATCGCCGATATCGTTTATATCGAGCCTTTAAATCTGGATACCTTGACGCGCATCATTGAAAAAGAGCGTCCCGATGGCTTGCTGCCGACACTTGGCGGGCAGACCGGACTTAATCTAGCAGTAGAATTAGCGGATGCCGGCGTTCTCGATAAGTATAATGTCAAAAGCCTGGGAACGCCTATCCAGACCATCCGGCAGGCGGAAGATCGCGAGCTTTTTAAGGAATTGCTGATTAGTATCGGGGAGCCGGTGCCGGATAGTATCAGCGTTAACACCATGGAGCATGGCAGAGAGGTTGCCCATTTGTTAGGGCTGCCGCTCATCGTCCGTCCTGCTTTTACATTGGGCGGCACCGGAAGTGGTGTAGCGATGAACCTGGAGGAGCTGGAGCTGGTGGTGTCTAAAGGGCTTGCCACCAGCCCGATTCACCAGGTGCTACTGGAAAAGTCCGTCGCCGGCTGGAAAGAAATTGAATACGAGGTGATGCGGGATGGCGCCGATAACTGCATCACCGTTTGTAACATGGAAAATTTCGACCCGATGGGCGTGCACACCGGCGATAGCATCGTCCTTGCGCCCAGCCAGACCCTGACCAATAAAGAGTACCAGATGCTGCGCTCGGCGAGTCTTAAAATTATCCGGGCGCTGGGCATCGAGGGCGGCTGCAACATACAGTTCGCCCTCGACCCGAAGAGCGATAAATATTACGTTATTGAAGTGAATCCCCGCGTCAGCCGTAGCTCCGCTTTAGCCAGCAAAGCCACCGGCTATCCTATCGCCCGCGTTGCTTCCAAAATCGCCGTTGGCAAGCGACTGGACGAAATTCCAAACCAGATAACGGGGAAAACGATGGCTTCCTTCGAGCCGGCGCTGGACTATGTTGTGGTGAAGATTCCCCGCTGGCCCTTTGATAAATTCGCTGCCAGCAACCCCACCCTCGGCACCCAGATGAAAGCCACCGGTGAGGTTATGGCTATCGACCGGTGTTTTGAGGCTGCCCTGCAGAAGGCGGTACGCTCCCTGGAGTTCAGCAAACGTTCGCTCCTCTGGGAAGACCCTTCCTGGAAACTGGACACCGATATCAGGTCGTATCCGCTCTTCCCTAACGAGTTAAGATTATGGGCGATTATGGCTGCCTTAAGAAGAGGCATAACCCCGGAAGCCATCGCCGAGCATACGAAGATAGATGTTTGGTTTATTAGCAAAATGCAGAACATCGTTGACATGGAGCAGAAGCTGAAATCAGAAAAACTTACTGCTGAATTAATGCTAGCGGCTAAGCGACTGGGCTTTATCGACGAGCAGATAGGTGCCTTGATTGAAAAGCCTCATGAGCAGGTCAGGCAGCAACGTCGCAGCTGGCATATCGAGCCGGTTTATAAGATAGTGGATACCTGCGCTGCCGAGTTCGATGCCAGCACACCCTATTACTACAGCACTTATGAACTGGAGGACGAGGCGGACCCAACGCAAAACAAAAAAGTCATCGTCGTAGGCAGTGGACCTATCCGCATCGGGCAGGGCATTGAGTTCGACTATTGCTGTGTTCATGCTGCCTTCGCCCTGAAAGATGAGGGCTACGAAACCCTGATGATTAACTGCAATCCGGAAACGGTCTCCACGGATTTCGATACCTCGGATAAGCTGTACTTCGAGCCTTTGACGGTTGAAGACGTATTGCACATCTATGAGAAAGAAAAGCCGCTCGGGATTATCGTTCAGTTCGGCGGGCAGACACCGCTGAATATCGCGGCGGAGTTGGAAAATGCCGGCGTCAAGATACTGGGCACATCGGTCAACTCTATCGATATTGCCTCCGATAGGGGACGCTTTAGAGAGATGATGCAGGAGTATGGCATCCCCATGCCGGAGTCCGACACCGCCTATAGTCTTGAGGAAGCGTTGGTCATCGCCCGGCGTATCGGCTATCCGCTGATCGTCCGTCCTTCTTACGTTCTCGGGGGACGGGGCATGGAAATCATCCACGATGAAGAAGAGCTGACTCACTACGTCAGCGCGGCGGTCACGATAACGCCGGATAAACCACTACTTATCGAGCGCTACCTGGAGAACTCCATTGAGATAGAGGCTGACGCCCTTTCCGACGGTAAGGAAGTTTTTATTCCGGCTATCATGGAGCACATCGAGTACGCCGGCGTACATTCCGGCGATGCGGCCTGTGTGCTGCCGCCGGTTAGCCTTTCGCAGAAGCATATTGATACCATCAATGAATATACCCGCCGTATCGCCATCGAGCTTAACGTGGTCGGGCTGATGAATGTGCAATACGTTTTGTGTAAAGACATCGTCTATGTCATCGAGGTAAACCCCCGCGCCTCCCGTACGGTACCGGTGGTATCTAAAGTCTGCTCCGTCCAGATGGCGCGCCTGGCCACCCAGCTTATCATGGGCAAAAAAGTTAAAGACCTGGGACTGAAGAACTGGAAGATACCGCACTATGGAGTCAAGGAATCGGTCTTCCCCTTCAACATGTTCCCGGAGGTCGACCCCGTGCTGCGACCGGAGATGAAGTCCACTGGTGAAGTTCTTGGCATCGCTAAGTCGTTCGGCATGGCGTACTGGAAGGCGCAGGAGGCGGTTAATAGACTGCCGACGGAAGGAACGGTGTTGATAACTGTTGCTGAGGCCGACCGACCGGGCGCGGCGGAAGTGGCGGCGGGGTTCGCCAAACTGGGATTTAAGATAAAAGCCACCGAGGGCACCGGCGCTTACCTGGCGAGTAAAGGTATCGCTAATGAACACATACTTAAGGAGCATGAAGGCAGGCCCAACATTACCGACGCCATTAAGAATAAGGAAATCCAACTGGTCATCAATACCCCCACCGGCAAGCTAAGCCGCTATGACGATTCGTATATCCGTAAGGCGGCTATCAATTACCGCGTGCCTTATATCACCACGCTGGCGGCGGCAAAGGCGGCGGTGAAAGGCATTACTGCTTACCGCGAGGGTCAGGCGGAGATTAAGTCTTTACAGGCTTACCACGAGGACATCAAGAGGGCTTCGGGGTAAGACTTAAGACTTCTGCCTTAACGTCAGCGCCGCCAGCACCAAGAGTCCCGCTGCGTAAGCTGCTAAAATACCGATGTCCTTGCCGATATCCAGCAGGCTCTGCCCCTGCAGCATTAAGGCTTTAATCCCCTCCACTCCATAGGTTAGCGGCAGGAATTTGGATATCCATTGCAGGACTAAAGGCAACTGGCTCGTTGGTATGAAAAGCCCGCTAAGGAATATCTGGGGGACGATTATCAGGGGTATGAACTGTATCATCTGGAACTCGTTGCGGGCGAAGGCGGAAAAGAAAGTACCCAAACAGACGGCATTGATGCCTATAAGCACCTGGAAGACGAGAATCTGCCATAAATCACCGCGATAAGTGATATCGAGTACATAAACCATATAAAAGAACATTATAAGCGTTTGTATCAGGGCGAAGAGCAATAGCCCGAGTAGATAGCCGGTGACGATATCCATCTTGGAGACCGGTGAGGCTAGCAGGCGTTCCAGCGTGCCCAGGGTTCGCTCTCGTAAGAAGCTGATGCCGGTGATTAAAAACCCAAAGAACAAAATCAGTGTCGCCAGTATGCCCGGCGAGGTCATGTCCAACGAGATTTTATCAGTAATACTAAAACCAGCGATGGTGGCTATCACCAGCGGCACGATAAGTATCAGCGCGATGGTACGGCGGTCGCGGATGACCTGAAGCATAACACGGCGGGCGATAATTAAAGTATTACTGGACATTTTTCTTCACCTCCCCTTGACGGATAAAGTAAAGGAAGGCATCCTCCAGCGAAGCATCTTTACTGCCGGTGGCGGCGCGTAGTTCTGCTGGCGTACCTTGAGCCACCACCTTGCCTAATCGCAGGAAAGCCAGCTTCTGGCAATGCGCGGCGTCGTCCATTGTATGACTGGAGATTATCAGGGTATGCCCCGCTCTGGTCAGGTTCTCAAAGTATTCCCAGAAATGCACCCGCAGCTCCGGGTCGAGTCCTACCGTCGGCTCGTCGAGGAAAATCAGCGGCGGCTGGTGTACGATGGCGCAGGCCAGGCTGACACGCTGCTTCATGCCGCCGCTCAAATTGATTATCTGGGTTTTGCGCTTCTCCCAGAGGTCGACTAACTTGACGATCTCATCTACTCGCTGCAGTCTTTCTTTTCTGTTCTTCAGTCCGTAAATGCGTGCGAAGAAGTCGATATTCTGCGCTACCGACAGCTCGGAATAAAGCGCCGGCAGCTGGGGCATGTAGCCGATATTTTTAGCCATCATTCGCGCCGGCGGTTTCCCGAGGCATAAAACGCTGCCCCCTGCCGGTTTTAAAAGCCCCACCATTAGCCTTATTAAAGTCGTCTTCCCCGCCCCGTTAGGCCCCAGCAGACCATAGCTGGTGCCAGCCTCTATTTGCATCGTCATGTCGTCGATAGCCTTTAAGTTACCGTATTTAAAGGCGAGGTTATTAACGGCAATTGCAGTATCTGTCATTTAAGCTCTCCTTTCGGTTCTTTGAGCAATCCGTGCAGCAGCAGGTTCACGATATCATCGGCGATTTTTTCCTGCTCTATCCTGTCCAACGGGCTGGTATCGCCCTCCATTACCCTAAGCATCAGGAAACCCAGAATCATGCCCCCCACCGCCCTCACGGCTACGGCCGGCTCCATCCGACGGAATTTGCCTGCCACCGCCATCATGCGGTAGCCCATTTCAATCCGACCCAGGAAGGGATGCAGAAACTCCTTCAGCCAGAGGTCTTTAAGCTCGGGGTCGTGCAGAACCTCTCCCATCAGCGAGGGCAGCCGGGTGAACACCTCATTCTTGATAAGGTCGAGCCTGTCTTGCAGGATATTTTCCAGGATTTTGGTAATATCGCCTTTAGGTATTTTGTCGATGAGGTTGAGCAGGGGAGCCGTGACGATGAAGTCTTTGATGACGGAGATGAACAGCTCCCGCTTGCTGGGGTAGTAGAGGTAGATGGTGCCGGCGGCGACCCCGGCCGCTTTGGATATCTCCGGGATGGTGGCGGCGGCGTAGCCCTTTTGGGTAAAAATTTCTAGAGCTGCCTTGAGTATTTGCCCCCGGCGCTTTTCGGTTATTTTCTTCTTCCTCGATTTTGCATTTGCCATAGTTTTTTCCAAGCTAATAACTGAATGAACGTTCATTCATATTTTAGTAAGAAAAAGCACCATTGTCAAGAGGGCGATGGGGAAAAATCATGACACTAAGTATTATTATTTAATCCTTATCCAATTTCTCTTTGGCGTCTACCACTATTGCTCTCTGGCGGGTAAACGCCTTTGGCTGGATACGGTGTTTTTTATGATTGGAGCTGCTTACGGCAATATCAACACTGCGCGTCCCGGCGATGTATGACAGTTTATCTAACGTGAGTTCATCATCGACTCTGAATATTATATGCTTTAGTTGGTTGTATTTCAAAGCTAGACGAATCATCTCGTCAAGAAATGGGTAGGTAAGAATCGGGACATTACTAAGGTCGATGATAACCGTAGCAGCTTTAAATGGTACAAGGTTGTTGAAAGCTCGCGCCCCGTTTGCTCTGGTGATGAACCGGGTTGTCAGTTCCCTTAAATGAACCTGCTTCATCTCTCCCATCCCTCTACCGGAAGTGTGACCTCTATTTGTACCCCGCCGAGGTTATATGCCATTTTACCCATTTCGGTGCCGTGTCCATTTATCTTGACATATCCATCGCCGGTGGCAAGTATCATTTGTCCTTTAGCCTCTAATACCTGCTCTCTCACATGAGTGAGCCCCACGCCTCTATCGTCTATCCTGCTCATCATAGGTTCAAACGCTTTGAGGGCGGCTTCATAATGAGGGAGAACAGCCAAATACTCATGTCTTAGATTCTTACATAAGCTGGAACGGATGCCGATGCCGCTATCGCCAACGCCAACGGCGATTTCGCGGCGTTCAGGATAATATTGCATTATCAAAGTCGCCAGCAAAGCATCGGAATGTTGCGCGAAGTTATCGATGAGTTCGGTGACGATTTCTACTATGGTAATGTGATTGATGCGCAGGATATTATGCGATAAAATTCGTAGCACATTATTAGCCACATCTTCCGCGATATCGGGTTGGTTCTCGATATCTACAATATCGTTTATCGATGTATTATCGCTAAAAAACTGCAGCCTTTCTCTTGGAGTAGTTTCAAGATTACAGTTGAACCGATGCCAGAACCATTGTTGCGATAAATAGTTTTTGGCTAACGCGTCTTCTGGAGTTATAATCTCGAACTTAATTCCCTTGGCATTATGATATCTTAAATATTGCCCCAGATAGACTAATGCGAACGGCTTAAAAAAGGTGTACTTTGAAAGGTCAACGACAGGCGATGCAGTATCGATATTGATACCGGCACAAAGCTTATCTACGTTATAAAAGGATAATTCCACGCCTCAAATAGTATCATTTGCTATATCGGGTTATCAAATCAATCCGGCTATTTTGGGGGTATCATGTACCTTATCGTTTCTTTAATGCCTGCCTCCAGGGTGTACTTAGGGCGATAGCCGAAGGTTCTGGCTTTAGAAGCATCCGCCAGACTGTGCAGAATATCGCCGGGGCGGGGGGGAACGTAAACGGGGGGCGAGTTATTGCCCGTCAATTTACTGATTAGCTTAGCTAGCTCATTAACGGTAGTGCTCTTGCCGCTGCCGATGTTATAGATGCCGGCGGCATCGCTTTCCGCAGCCAGAATAAAGGCGCTAACGGCGTCCTTAACATAGATATAGTCCCGCGTTGCCTTGCCGTCGCCATAGATATTGATGGTCTTGCCTTGCGACTTTATTCTAATAAACTTAGGAATTGCCGCGGCATATTCGGAATCGGGGTTTTGGCGCGGACCGTAGATATTAAAGAACCTTAAGCTGACCGAGGGCAGGCCATAGACCTTCTGGAAAATCTGGCAATATTCCTCGGCGGCAAGCTTGGTGACGGCGTAAGGGGAGAGGGGGTTGACCGGCATATCCTCTTTTTTCGGCAGGCCAGGCGCATCCCCGTAGATGGCGCAGGAAGAAGCGTTAACCACCTTTTTAACTTTATTGTCTCTGGCGGCGATGAGGACGTTCAGCGTACCGGTGACATTTACTTCGTGGAATTGCTGGGGGATTTCTATGCTGCGCGGAATACTGACCATCGCAGCAAGGTGGTAGACGTAATCGACGTCTTTAAAGAGCTTTTGTAGCCGCGGCAGGTCGGTAATGCTGCCCTCGATGAATTTTACGTTCGGCTTATTAAGTATCGCGCTTAGGTTTTCCCGCTTGCCGGTGGAAAGGTCATCGATAATGGTTAGAGAATAGTCACGCTGGGCCAGCTCTTCCGAAAGATGAGAACCGATAAAACCCGCCCCGCCGGTGACGACAGCTTTCTTCATTTACAAAAATTATAGAGTACGGCTGTGGTATTTACAAGTTAAAAGAGGGGTAAAATAAGACATATTACAGTGGCCTTAACTTTGGATACATATAGTCATGTAGTACCCGGATTACAGGAAGCAACTACTAAAGCATTCGATGATACTCTAATATCCAATATAAAATCACTTTAAGGTTATATCACTTGAAACAAATGAGTTATCTCTTTATAATGGTTGTACGTTACTAAGCATACCTTGATACTCTGCTATTGTGCTATAGCATGGGAGGTTTTTAATGAGCGAATTGCCTTTCAATTTAGATGATGTCTTACACAGACGAACTGTTGAAAATGCTCGTATTGAGTTTAAAAAAAGCATAAATGATTTAACTCGAGACCACATCGGGGCTACCATGTGTGCCTTTGCCAACGATTATTACAATCTGAATGGAGGATGGATCGTAATAGGTATTGAAGCTCCTGATGGCGAACCTGTTTTCCCTCCAGCCGGTATTGACCCATCAAACGTTGAAAAGACTCAACAGGAGATTCGCGTACTCGGTCGTAAAATTATTCCTCCCTATCATCCAGCTGTATTTACTACTGATTATGAAGGTAAGAATCTGGTAATTGCATATGCTCCAGCTGGCGACGAGCGCCCATATATGACCAATGATCCGCGAAATCCACAGAACAAGGAGTATTTTATTAGAGAGGGAGCTGAGACCGTAAAAGCTGACAATAGAACCCGCGAAACCTTAATCCAATTGTGTGCGAAAACACCTTTTGATGATAGGTTGAACACTAATGCAAATCTTGATGATATTAATTCTACACTAGTAAGAGAGTATTTAGTTTCTGTGCGGAGTAATTTGATTGAAAGTTCAAAAATTGACCTTGAAGTATTCAAATCTATGAGAATCGTTGATAAAATCCATGATACATATAAACCCAAGAATGTTGGTCTGTTATTTTTCAACTACAACCCAGATAAGTTTCTTTCTGGATGCAAATTCGAAATTGCTCAGTTCCACGATATTTCTGGCGGGGATATTATCGAAGAAAGAACGTTCTCCGGTCCTATTAATAGACAAACAGCGGATGTCATTAGTTACCTGAATAGTTTATCACCAAGCCAACTTAGAAAAACGGGAGATAAAGCTGAGGTTGAGAAATTCCATTCTTACCCTTATGAAGCTTTAGAAGAAGCCATTATTAACGCAACATATCATCGGGATTACGGAAGTAGTGTTGAGCCTAATAAGATATATTTATACCCTGACCGGCTAGAAATCATTAGCTACCCTGGTCCAGTCCCTGGCATCAATATGTCAGATTTTGAGAAAGACTCCCCATTATCACCCGTTCCTTTACGTAATCGCAGAATGGGTGAATTTCTTAAAGAGCTTCGACTTGCAGAAATGCGAAGTACTGGCATTCCTAAGATAAAAAAATCGATGCGAGAAAATGGTTCTGGCGAGCCTCAGTTTATATTTGATGCAGATAGGACTTTCTTCAAAGTTGTTTTACCAGCCCATCCTAAGTATTTTGAGATTCATGTACTCCGTGAGGCATCTTATAGATGGTCTACTGGAGAGAGAGATGTTGCAAAAAATATGTTAAGGAGTTCTATTGACAGGAATCCAGGTAGCGGAATGATCGCCGGTCAATTGATTGATTACTACTGTAATACTGATGAATATAAACAAGCTAATGATGTTTTTCTTAATTTTCATAAATCTTCAACAAAAAGCGAGGTTGAGCAACCCTACATTCGGTATTTTCGATGTCTCATTGGTAATCAAAAGCAAAAAGCTAAGGAAGTGATCGATCTTCTAGATCCCATATCTTATTATGATAATCCTATAGATATTGCCATAGCTTTCAAGAGATTAAATGAACCTGAAAAAGCACATCTTATTCTTTCGAGATTAATCAATCAATATCCTGATAATTTCAACTATTTACGAAATTTTGCTGAAGTTAAAATTGATCTTGCAAATCAAATATTCTATAGTCGAAGCCCTGTTATGTCTACGGTTAAAAGGCTACAAAGAGAAGCTCTAGACTTATTGAATAGAGCAATTCCATTGGCAACTGATAGTACGGCAAAAGCTTGGTGCTACTTTAATCTTGGAAGGTTGAGAAGTTGGCTTAGAATGCCTAATCATTTAGTAGAAGAAGCTTTTAGGTTAGCTATGGAAGAAGATCCTAGCGAGGGCACTTTTTCTGACAGGTATAAAAATTTCACGGACAAAATCCAATAATGTGGAATAAGGATTAATTTCTGTTTATTATCCATCGGATTAGCAAAAGATTAGCAAAAACACTAAAACCGTCTAATTCATTAATACTTACAGGGTTTTCTTAGCTTCGAACTGTGGTACCCCAGGGGCGATTCGAACGCCCGACACGCGGTTTAGGAAACCGCTGCTCTATCCATCTGAGCTACTGGGGTAGGCTCCTCAAGAGTAATTCTAACAAGTGAGCGGACGCTCTGCAACCGCTTCTATTGGATACCGGCGTCGCTGACCGCCGCTCCGGAAACATCCACCACCGCTGCCCCGCCGTCGATGAGCAGTGCCGCGCCGGTCATGAACGAAGATTCTTCGCTGGCAAGGAAACTGCAAATGCCGGTAATTTCATAGGGCTTGGAGACACGCCGCAGCGGCACGTTGTGAGAAAAGTAGTCCAGCGCGCCCTGCTTATCCGTCTTCAGCGCCTTGGCCAGCGGCAGTATCATTTCATCGAGGAGTTCGGTATCGATGCCGCCGGGGCAGACCGCGTTGACCCTTATCTTATATTGTCCGTAGTCCAGCGCCACCTGCTGCGTGAGCATGATAAGGCCGGCTTTAGCAGTGTTATACGCTGGGCAGGCCGGCAGGCAGCGTGTGCCGCCCAGCGAAGCGATATTGATAATCGAGCCGCCGCCATTCTTAATCATGAAAGGGATAGCGAAGTGTGTCAGCAAGAAAGGTCCGGTAAGATTGATATCAATAACCTTACGCCAGTCATCCGGCGCGAGGTCGGCCGCCCTGCCTTTGACATCGGAGGCGGCGTTATTAACCAGCACGTCCAGCTTGCCGCCGAATTTCACCGTATCCTCCACCATCCGTTTAGCATCATTGTCTTTAGAGACATCCCCCTGGCAGATGGCTACCGAGCCCTTCGGCATCGTTTTAGCCGCCTGCTCCAGCTTTTCCAGACGGCGACCGCTGATGCAGACTTTGGCGCCGTCCTTCACGAATCGTTGTGCAATGGCTGTTCCCAGCCCGGAACCGCCGCCGGTAATCAGGGCTACTTTCCCTTTTAAATCCATATCTAATATTTCCTCCTGTTGTTATTATTATAATTTAGTCTTCGCGTTCGCCGGTGAGCGAGACCGCCATGCAAACGTAAGGTCTATCGATTTTCTTGGTGACTATCGGGCAGTGGTAAAGGCCAGCCGGGGCAATCAGCACTGTCGGTTTATCGAAGGTGTGCTTCTCTTCCTTGCCCAGTTCGCCGATGGAAATTTCCACCTCGGCGCCCAGCTCATCCAGGTGATGCGGGTCTGTCCCGATGAAGAATACCGCCTCATCGTATTTATGCACATGGGGCTTCCGGGACATGCCGGTGATGCCGGTATTGTAACCGCAGGCGTAGATGACGTGAAGCTTTAAGCCCCCCATCTCCTTCGCCCCCACCGAGAACAAAGGCCCCGCCGGCGTTTGATGAAAAGGTATGGTCGCCAGGTATTTTCCATACTTTGATTCTGCCATAGCTACTCCTTTAGCTTCTTCCTTAAATCCGCCATAAGTTTATTCACGCGTTTACGGTGGGCGTCGCCGCCGGGACCGGGCGCCGGTTTAGGGTTGTAGGCTATTTCTGCCAGGTTTTCCAGCGCGGTAGATAACTGCTGAAAGGGTATGGATATCAGGAATAGACCCGGCGGGAAGATATTCAGCGCTTGCATGCCCATGCCCAGTCCGGTAATATAGTAGTTCAGCTCGCCACTGACGACGGGATAGACGTAAATCCAGGAGCAAGCCACCACCGGCGTCGCTTTGCTGATAAAAGGCTCGCCTGTAGAATAGTTGACCGACCTTAATATCGTCTGGGCTTGATGGGTATTCGCGGTAATAACCAGCACATCCGGGTCGAAGGTGAGCTTATCCACAGGAGCGAAGGCCACATACTGTACGGAACCTTTGAGCATTTTAGGCAGGTAGTGGTACATCGCCCGGCAGGAGCGCGCTTCTTTAAAGAGCCCCTCATCCCCGCCGAATATCCCGCTGACCAGAATCGGCTCGGGGTCTTCCATGCCCAGGATAAAACGTTCCACGCAATGCCAGTCGTCAGGTCCCACGTAAAAAGAGTTACCCTCCTGGGCTTCCTTGAGCATCTCACAGAAATTCAGCTCTTTTTCCAGTCTTTTTATGCCGTCGGGCTTGGTGATTAAAAATTTAACACCAACGGGCTTTCTTTCAAACCCAAATTTATCCAGCACAGAATAGTCACGCGGTTTGGCAGCCATATCAGCCTCCTTCTTAGCCAGTTTACAGTACACAGCATACGGTTTACAGTACCCCTCATCCCCGAACTATCAACTAATAACTACCCCCTATAATAGAGTTGTTGCTGGGGATATTCAAGTTGGCTTTGATGGGGTAATGAAAAGACGAATCGGTGAGGAGTTTATGCCAGATATTGTTTTTGTAGTTCTGGGTCGTATTTCGCCCGGCGACCCGGGCATTTTAGCTGCGTACAGAGCTGGCAGCTTAAAAACCCTGTATCGTTAGCGAAGATAAAGCCGGAGCGACTTTTTATCGGCTTCATCACCCCGCCGGACGTTAATGACACCCCTATTTGGCTTTGTGGGTCTTGGAACAGACTGAAAAGCGGTCTCTGCTGTGTGATATGCCAGTCCTCGATTTCACCGGGGTTAAGGAGGGCGACTTGGGGGATATGATATTTTTCCTTAATGTATTCCTCCAGGTAGTCCACAGCGTTAATCAGCACCACGGTTTTAATGCTGTCCAGGCAGAAGTTTTTCATCATTTCCTGTGGTGGAACAGGCAGCTCATCCAGCTCTTTCCCGGTGGTGGCGATAAAGGGGTAAACCGTATCTCGATGGCGGAGGAGCTTATTGAGCACTTTGCTTCTAAATATCGTGCCGTCGATGTCTACGGTGTCATTATCGATAATGTGGGGGTGGGCTATCATATAAATCGCCCTGGGGCGGGCAATTTCACGCGCGGTTTCCGCCAGCTCTAAAGCCATGTCTCCCAGACGGTCGCCCATTCTGCCCATGCGCAGGCGTTTGACCACGACTTCTACATCCAGAATAACGGGTATTTCTACCTGGTAAACTTCTTTTTCTTTAATATTTTTCAAGATATTTTCCCTTGAGCTTAGATAAATACTTGTTTCTTAAACAATTTTAATATATAATCCTATATCCAAGCAAAACCATCAAATCTGACCAAAAAAGGAGGATTCAGAATGTAGCAAGAAAATCTGGTGGTTTCTTTCTATATTAAAATATTTAAAAAAAACAGGAGATGGTATAATGAAACGCATTTTACTTTTATTTATCGGTTTAATTCTCGTTCTGACATTGGCATTAAGTATTGGTTGTTCCTCGGCGCAACAAACCACGACAACGCCACCCACAAGCACAACACAGCCAACCACGACAACACCGCCCAAGACTACCACGCCGCCAACCACGACCACGCCAGCGCCCGCGAAGTTGTCTTCCATTAAGGTGACACCGGCATCACCGGCTGATTTAACCGCGGGTTCCACCCAGCCTTTCACAGCTACCGCGACCTATTCGGATGGTTCAACCAGGGAACTTTTTTCAGTGACCTGGACTAGTGATAACCCGAGCGTGGTTACGCTAAATAGAGATGGTTTAGCCAAAGGAATAGCGGCCGGGAAGGCCAATATCACGGCAACCTACCTCAGTGTAACAAGCCCGCCTGTAAGCTTAACAGTGAAAGCTGCACCTGTAGTAGCCATAACAATGACGCCGGCAGGCGTAATCACAACGACGATACCAGCAGGCCCAACTGTCTATGTCAGTGTTAGCGTTGACGGCAAACTATTAGTTGCCGCGCAGCCTGTTGCTTACACTAAAGGTATGACTGTCGATGGCTTACTAAAAGCAGCGCACGTGGCATACTACTCTGGTGGTATAAAAGGATATGCCGCCGGCATTGACCCATCTTTCGGTATTTACCTCATTTCCCAGTGCTGGGGTATTAAACAAACTCCGTTCGTCCTTCTTAACGACACACCCGCACCAGGCCCGGTGATTACCACGTTCGTCGATGCCACCCCGGTCGCTGCCAATGACAACGTCATCATTTGTACGGCCAGCACTCAGGGTGCCGCAAAGCCAGTATCTCTGAAGGCAACCCTTTCCGGCGATTCCGTGACTTTGACGGCGACAAACTGGATATTCAACACAACGAATTACACGTATACTTCTGCCCCTCTTGCCGACGCGGTTGTTTGGGACCCGGCAACAGGCAAGTTCTTTGGTAAGACAGATGACAACGGCAAAATCACCGTTACCGTTCCAGCAAGCGGCATTATCGCCGTTGAGAGTTTGGCGGCTATCAACGTGAAAGTCTCTGCCAAATAAACCAGTAACTTACTAGGGTAATAAAATACTCCCCGGACAGAAGATTCTTGAGAATCGGGAAATCCGGGGAGTATTTGTTTGTGTTTTTTTAAGCCGATATTTTCCCCAGCGGATGAATGTTGATACATCATGGGCGTAAGGAGTACAATCTGGTACAAACATATTTCTTTTAATATTCCACCAAGGAGGAATTACCGATGAAAGCCGCATTTATCGTTGCGCCCCGCAAATTCGAGATAAGGGATATCCCCACCCCTAAAATCGGCCCCGATGAAATGCTGGTAAAGATAGAAGCCTGCGGCGTATGCTCCAGCGACATGCCGGGCTACCTGGACACCGCCGTGATGCGTCCTCCATTCCCGCGCCGCGCCGGCCACGAGCCAGCGGGGACAGTGGCGGATGTGGGTAAGAACGTCAAAGGCTATAAGGAGGGCGATAGGATAACCGGCTTTTTCGCCAGCGATTGTTACGCCGAATACGTATCCTGCAACCCTACTGATAGGCTGGCGCGCGGTCACGGCTCTATCATCGAAAAGATACCCGAAGGTATTCCCTTCGAGTACGCTCTCGGCGAGCCTTTAATGAGCCTGGTATCCATCACCCGCACGGCGACGCCGGAGTTCGGCGACTTCGTTTTTCAGATTGGGGCGGGTTTCATGGGGCTGGGTATTATCGCCGGTGTGGCGCACCCTAAAATCAGGGAATATATCGTCGCCGACCTTGATGACGGCCGGTTGAAGCTGGCTAAAGAGCTGGGAGCCACCGTTACCCTGAACCCTAACAAAGTGGATGTCGTGGCAGAAGTAATGAAGATAACCGGCGGGCGGGGAGTGGATGTGGCTATCGAGGTGGTCGGACATCCACCGGGCGTAAAAATGGTCGGCGAGGTGATAAAAAACAACCGCGCGAAAATTATCATGGTCGGTTGGCACCAGGCGCCGGACACTTACGAGCTTTTTAACTGGATAAAATCGCCAATCATCTATAGCCCGCAGGGCATCGGCATGTCCACGGACTACCAGAGTGAGCTGGTACGTGCCATGTGGGCGGTGAAAAATGGCGTCTTTCCCATGAAAAAGCTGGTGACGCATAAGTATAAGCTGGAAGACATCGATAAAGCCTTCCAGGACAACATCAAAAGAACGCCCGGGTATATCAAGGGTGTGGTGATGCCCTATATGAAATAGAGAAATTAAAGGTGAGGTCTAATAAATATTCCTCTCCCTTGATGGGAGAGGTTAGGTGAGGGTGAAATGTGAGGAAAGACACCCGCCCAACTAACTGGATTCCGTTTTTCAACGGAATGGTTGGGAAAAAGGGGTGGGGAAAATAACAACTACCAACTAACAACTGATAATTATAAAAGGAGGTTTTATGAAACTAGGTAGATTTATCGTTGACACCCACGTTCATTCCCAGCGCCATGCCGCTGGCAAAGCTCTCAAAGGTTCCAAGGACTTCGATAAACTGGGGCAGGTCATGGGGCAGATGGAAGCCTATGACAACTCCCCTCGGCTCCTCTACGACATGCAGTGCTACGGCGTAGATATGTGCATTATCGAGCCAGCTTTCGGCATGACTAACAAAACTAACGTGGCGCAGGTGAAAGCCCACCCGGATAAATTTGCCGCCTGCTGCTGGCCGAAGGAATATCAAGACCTGTGCGCCGCCGGAGAAGAAGAGTGGACTATCGACGGCTTTTGCAAAGCCCTCGCCGACCTGCTCAAGACCGGCAACTATGTCGGCATCGGCGAGATGGTGCTCATCCCCATGCGCCGTCCTAAGAAAGGCCAGCCTCCGCGCTTCCAGACCGAGGAGGAAATCATTACCAACTGCCTCAAGGTCATGGAGGTCTGCCGCGCCTATAAAGTGCCTATGCGCTATCATACCGGCACGCCCGGCGGCTACGCCATCGCCTATCACGGCGCGCAGTTCACTTATAATCCGCTCTGGGTGCATACCCTGGCCGTCGCCATGCCGGATGTGCCGATTATCCTGGAGCACGCCGGCATCGAAGGGGGTTGGTGGGAGTGGTTCTATGAGTGCTGCCTGCACGTCGCCGCCAGCCACAAGAACATTTATCTGGAAACAGGACGCTGGTGGACGGAGCTTTATTACAAAGCCCTGAACGACCCATCGGTCGGCGCGGAAAAACTTATCTGGGGCACGGACTGGGGCGCCAGCCTGCCGGTATATTCCCAGCTCAACCGCTACCCGCCGGGCTATACCCGCCAGGACTTAAAACAGGGCATACCGCGCCACCAGGTGGATATCTGGGGGTGGAGCTTGAAGCAGATACAGCGACTGGACATCAATCAGGACGATATGAACCTGATGCTTGGCGGCAACGCGGTAAGACTTTTCAAGCTGCCGAACCCGGGCGGCTTGACGCGTATGTTCAAGTTCGTTGAGGAGTCGACGGTATCGCCGCCTCCCGAGCGTTCTTCTACATAGTAACATTGTTTTACACGGCATCTTGGTATGGATACACTTGTGTAGATACTGTTTAGAGCCGTTATATCGTGATACATAGAAAGGAGTCAGTATGGCTAAAAAGAAATCTAGCTTCGCTAAACTCCAGCATGTGGGAGTGGTTGTTAAGGATATTAAAAAAGCGATTAAGTATCTGGAGTCCCTGGGCATCGGGCCCTTTACCGCGCCGGGTGTGGCGCCGGGCAAACCACCCATTTTCACCATACCCTTCAAGGGTGAGTTGCACGGCAAGCCAGCGGCATGGAAGACCACTATCAGCTTTGCCAAAATGGGCGATGTGGAGCTGGAGATATTAGAGCCCACCGAGGGCAAACAGGCGCTTAAGGAATCACTTGATAAGACCGGCGAGGGACTGCACCACATCGGCTTTTTAACGGATGACCTGGATGCGGAAATAGCTAATTTTAAGAAAAACGGCGTCGGCATCTGGACGATAGCCCGGCAGGAGGGCGGCGGCGGTTTCCTTTACTCCGACCCTACGCCTTTGGGAGGAATTGCTATCGAATTTCGGAAAATAGGCAAACCACCGAAGAAATAGTAACTGGAGTTTACAGTTATCAGTTAACAGTTTTCAGTTAGTTATAGAAAGCTATATCATGCAAGATTTCAGGAAATTGAATGTTTGGAAAAAATCTCACCTATTGGTTGTTGCTGTTTACGGAACGACAGCCAACTTTCCTAAAAAGGAAATTTTTGGCTTAACTTCTCAAGTTCGACGAGCTTGTATCTCAATTCCGGCTAATATCGCGGAAGGGTGTGGCAGGGGAGGTAAGGCTGAATTTGCGCATTTTCTAAGGATTGCATTTGGTTCCGCTAGCGAATTAGAGTATCATCTCTTGCTGGCAAATGAATTGACCTATCTAAATCCTGATGATTACGATATCCTTAATAAGCAAGTGAGTGAAATAAAAAAGATGCTTACGGCTTTAATTCAAAAAGTTAATGAATGAAATTTTAAAATTTTTTCTGACTACTGATAACTGATAACTGATAACTAAAAATTAATAAGGAGGCCCACACCATGAAAGCAGCCGTTACCCGGAGCGCCGGGGTTATTAAAATGGAAGAAGTTCCGGACCCGGTAATGAGTCCGAACCAGATAAAAGTAAAAATCGTCTATGCCGGTCTCTGCGGCACCGACCCCGAAAACCTGGAACAGCGGTTTGGTTTAATGCCACCGGAGGCTTATAAACAGGCGCGCATACTCGGGCATGAAGCCTCCGGGACGATTGCCGCCATCGGGAACAATGTCAGGGGTAGCTTTAAAGTAGGGCAGCGTGTGGCGATGAACTTCCGCAGTGCCTGCGGCGCTTGTTACTACTGCCAGAACGGCATGGAGCACTTCTGCCGCACCGGCGAGGGTTCTTCCGGCTCGTTCGCGGAATACGCCGTCTACCCTGAAAGCGCTATCTATGCCCTCACGGATGATATTCCTCTCGATATCGCTTCCATGCTAGAGCCGGTATCGGTCGCCGTGCATGCCATCGACCAGGCGGGAGTCACCACCGGCAGCAGCGTGGCTATTTGCGGTGGGGGACCTATCGGGCTGCTCTGCCTAGAGATGGCGCTCAAAGCCGGCGCCGCCAAGACGCTTCTCTCTGAACCGGTTGCCGAGAAGCGGACGTTAGCCAAGAAACTCGGCGCGGATGTCACCGTCGACCCGTTCAAGGAAGACCTCCTAGAAGCCGGCAAGAAACTAACGAACGGGCGCGGCTTCAATGTTGTTATCGATGCCAGCGGGAGTGTCGCCGCCGCCAAGCAGTGCATCGGCCTGGCGGATAATAAGGGTGTTATTCTCTGGGCGGCTGTATATGGCAAGGACGTGGAAATCGGTGTTTCTCCCTTCCTTATGTATGCCAAGGAGCTTACCATCACCTCCACTTTCGTGTCACCTTATTCCTTCCCGCGGGCTTTAGCTATGCTCCCAAAACTCGAACTTAAATCGCTGATTACCGATATCGTTCCGCTTAAAGATATTCAGAAAGCTTTCGAGCTGCATAAAAAAGGCAAATCAATAAAGATACTTATTAAGCCTTAGAGCCTATTGTCATTCCAGCGAAGCTTGTCCCGTACTTGATACGGGAGCTGGAATCCAGGGGTGGGGTGGAAACTGTTAACTGATAACTGTAGACTGATAACTAAACGAAAGCGAGGTTGCCATGACGGAAAAGATTAAATGCGGTAAATGCGATATGCTGCTGTACTTCGGTGAGGAAATCAAGCGCCGGCTTTACATGCGGGCAATTCCTGACGAAGAGACGGTGCTGGGGTACTACAATAACAAGTGTCCCCGCTGCGGCAGCAAACTCACCCTGAAAACAGTCAATATCAAGACAGAGGGGCGGAAAAAATATGGCGCATGATGAAAAGCTGATTAAAGACCTGGAGAAAAAGGCAAACCTGCTGCGTAAAGATTGTTTCACTATTTTCGGCTCCACGCAGATGGGGCACTGCGGCGGCACGATGTCCATCATCGAGCTGATTACCTCTCTCTATTTCCATCATATGAAGTTCGACCCCAAGAACACCGACTGGCCGGAGCGGGATAGACTGGTGCTTTCCAAGGCTCACTGCTGCGAGGCAATTTATGCCGCGCTCGTCGAACTGGGGGTATATCCTAAAAAGACACTGGAGACCTACTACTGCTTCGGCTCGCCGTTTCAGGGGCATGCCGATAGGTGGTGCACGCCCGGCATCGATTACTCCGGCGGTTCGTTGGGGCAGGGGCTTTCTTTCGCGGTGGGCATGGCACTAGCAGAAAAGATGAAAATGGCGATTAAGAATGCTACCGCTCCTCAAACTGGTTTTTTACAGAGATATATCGTCCGTTTCGACCCCGCTTACCGCTCTTACTGCATCCTCGGCGACGGTGAGTGCCATGAAGGCATGGTCTGGGAAGCGGCGATGTTCGCGGCGAAATATAAGCTGGACAATCTAATAGCTATCGTCGACTATAATAAATTTTCTCTGGATGGTCCCACCAATGAGATTATGAACCTGGAGCCCTTCATCGAAAAGTGGAAGGCGTTCGGCTGGTGGGTCACGGAAATCGACGGACATGATATACGCCAGATTGTCGATGCCCTGGACCTGGCAAACAGCCTCTACGGCGATTATCGACCCAAGTGCATTATCGCCCATACCATAAAGGGTCACGGTATTCCTGCCTGGGAAACCGAGCATATGCATCTAGGCAGGGGCGAGGCAATCATGCGGGGCATCAAGGAAGGGAAAGAAAAATATGCCGACATTTAATAAGTACGTCAAAATAGATAATAAACCCAGCATGGTGCCCATGGGCTTGGAAAAAGCCATCACGGCAGCGGCAACCAAAGACCCGCGCATTATCGCTGTATTGGAAGATATGGGCTTTCCCGGGATGCTATGGTTCAAGAAGAACATGCCGGACCGTATGATTGAATGCGGCATCGCCGAGCAAAACGGGGCAGTTGTTGCGGCAGGTTTAGCCGCCGAGGGTTTTATCCCGGTTATCAACAGCTTCCTCTTCGCCAACATCGGCCGGGCATATAACCAGGTGCGCCAGAGTATCCTCGTCGACCGTTTTAACGTTAAGTTTATCGGGCGCGAGGGCGCCTGGGGCGAAACGGGCATTTCTCATAACACGGTCGAGGGCATCGGCAGCACCCGCGTGCTTCCTAACCTCGTCATCCTTAATCCTTCGGACGCCGTGGAAGCGGAGAAAGCCGCCGAAGCCATGTTACAATATGTCGGCCCCGTGCTTTTCAGGCAGGAGTCCAGTCCCCCTTCGATAGGAATTTTTTCTAGTGATATGCCCTTCGATATCGGTAAAGCCTTTTCCTTAAGGGATGGCAAGGACGCCACCATTATCGCCACCGGCTACATGCTGACGGAAGCGATAAGGGCGCTGGATATATTGGAGAAGGACGGACTGGATGTCGGCTTGCTGGATATGTGCACCCTCAAACCCCTGGACGACGAAGCCATTATTAAGGCAGCGGAAAAAACCGGCGCCATCGTCACCGCAGAAAATGGGAGCATCATCGGCGGGTTGGGCGATGGGGTGGCGGCTATCCTGGCGGAAAACCTGCCTACGCCCATGGTCAAAGTAGGCGTCGAAGATGAGTTCAGCCAGTCCGGCAAAACCGCTCCGAAAGACGAGCTTAAAGAGCACTTCGGACTGGACGCGAAGGATATCGCCGTTTCGGTCAAAGAGTGCATCGCTAAAAAGGAAAAGCTGGCTAAAAAGAGGAGATAGCGCCCGCTAAACAGGGACTAAAAGAGTTTTATTTTTCAGGTGTTATTTTTGTTACCATGTGTTATAATTTCGCCAGCAGTTAACGCTATAAAATAAAGGAGAATTATGGCTGCAAAAAAATACGGAAAATGTCTCGTCAATAAACCCGGCGCTTTCCCGGATGAGCTTAAGGGCAAGGTAGGCACGGCGAAAGACCCGGTACCGGGTGTAAAAGCCACTCACCTTATTACGGCAACCGATAAATTAATAAAAAATTATTTTTATGTCGATACTACCTGGCTATGGAGCGGTGCCGCTAAAGAACCCGTCAGTGAGCCGCATACCCATGAATATTCCCAGGTTGTCGGCTTCATCGGTGGCTATCCGGGGAATGACCAGGACCTTGCCGGGGAAATTACTATGTGGCTGGATGGTCATAAAGAAGTTTTCACCAAGAATCACCTCATCTTCATCCCAGCGGGTGTTGTCCACGGCCCGATTATGTTTAACAAGATTACCAAACCGGTACTTTTCCTGGTTATTGCCATGACCGGACAGTATTCGCGTAAACCCGCTTCCCAACCTTCAAAACCCGCGGCGAAAAAGCGATATTCACTTATGGACCATACTAAAGAGAATTTCTCCGTCGGCGGCGACTTTAAAGAATTACCGCCTCCACCCCGCCCCATCACCACCAAAGGTGCTCGTGTCCTGCATATCGAAGATGACATGATTCCCGGCGCCTTTTACGTGGATGTCGTTAAAATCTATAGCGGCACAGGTAATGCACCAGCACCGGAACATGTCCATGAATGGTCGGAACTTCTGGCGATGGTTGGAGCTAACCCGAAAAAACCGCGCGAGATTGAGGGTGAGATGGCCATTTACCTCGGTGGCGAGTACCACACCACCAGGAAGAGCTCTTACGTTTGCATCCCGGCCGGTTTAAAGCACTGCCCGTGGGAGTTCCATGATATCAAATATCCCACTGTCGTTTTCTCTGCCGGCCCGCAGGGCGAGTATTCAGGTTCGCATAAGAAACAAAAATAGTCCATCCATAAAGCGATATAAAAAAAGAGGAGGCGGGGTTTAGAATCCTGCCTCCTCTGCTGTTTGGGTTATTTAAGCGCTTTTATTTTGATGGGGTTGGAGCGTACTGTACAATGCCCGCGGCCAGGAAATAAGTCAGCATGTCGCTGACCAACCATGCCTCAACGATTTTACCGTCCTTGACTTTTAGGAAATAGGCGCCTTGGTATGATACATCCTTACCGCCGATCTTATCTGTCTCGACCCATCGTACTGACCCAATGTCACCCGTAGCGGTTATTTCCGACCACACATGAGTGATAGGGGCGGAGGCCCCAGCCACTATTCCTTTGATGGCAGCTACATGAGCCGCGTTCCCTTTTGTATCCGGCCAGGCCATCATGTGGAGGACAAGATTGGTGTCTTCGACGGCCATCAGACCGGACCCATCGCCGGTGCTAAACATCAGGTCTTCGGCGGCGATGAATTTATTTACGACGTCTAAGGTGGGATTGCCACCGCAGCCTGCCATTGGTATGATGGCTACCACGAGTAAAGGTAATAACAGCCATAATGTTTTAAATTTCATTGGTTTTCTTTCTCCTTAATTTTTAATGATCTGGCGCTAGAATAAATATATTTGTTCTCCCTTGAATGCCTCCTTTCCTTGTCACCTAGTCTTTGGTAAGCACACAATTTGAAATATATATATTTGCGTGAGTTTTATATTATAACATAATTAGTCAAGTAAATGCTTTATTAATATAATGAAGATATAATCATAAAAGTATACGAAAAATGTTAAAATGCGTAATATCTTCTCTGTAGACGTTGAAGAATGAGAATTCTTCAATAAAAAAGGGGGGAGCTATTGGCTCCCCCCTCGTTTGTTTAGGATTTAGAGTTTAGAGCTTGGTATTTTTCGCTTTATCCCTTTATTGGCTTCAGTCCAGCCTCCAGGCGCGCGTCGTTAATGTGAATAAGAACGGCTTTTTCCATTGGCATACAGCTAAAACCGAAATCCTCTTTAGCTCGCTTGCCGCTTACTAGCCAGGGCAGCCCGAGCTTGCCGTCGGTATCCATCATCGGTTTGCTCCCGAAGGTTATCTTCGCGTCCGGGATATACTTCTTCACCACCTCTGCCAGGTCGCGCGGGCTTACGGGTGGTCCTCCTACGTTATAGACGGGGTGAGGAGATGAGGGGGCTTTAATTAAAAGCCTGGTGAGCTCCGCCAGGTCGTCCGCGGAGACCAGCGAGGCAAGCCCTCTACCATCGCCTTCCATGGAGAAGGGTTTACCCACCGCGCAGTTGGTAACCATATCCGCCCAGTATTGTGCGGGCGACCGGCTGCCAAGTCCGTAGCCAATGGTGGGACGGACCCCCGTAAAGCTCATCCCGAACTGCTGCGTATAGTTATCCGCCAGTATCTCGGCGAACTTTTTGCAAACGGCGTAGGAATGCAGTGGATTGGTCTGGTCGTCCTCGGTTACGTCCCTCATGCCGTACATCGCCTGCGGACCATAGACTGTCTCCGAGCTGGCATAGACGACGCGTTTGGCGCCCATAATTTTCGCCGCCTCGAAGGCGTTGCTCATCCCCATAACGTTCACTTTCACCGCCAGCCTCGGGTCAGTGGGAGTATTAGCCGCTATCATGATAAAAGCCCAGTTGATTATTCTATCAATGTTGTATTTTTTCATAACGTTCAGGATGTCTTCTATTTCCGCCACGTTCCCCTGGACGTAGTGGAATTTCTTGGCGTATTTTTCGATTGACTTCATAAACCAATTTTTCGGCGGCACGAGGTCGAAAGAAATCACGGACTTTACATCCGGGTCTTTGAGCAGGTATAATGCCGTCTTGCTTCCGAAGAGTCCGCTGCCACCAGTGACTAATATATTCATGTTGAACCTCCCCGGGGTATTAAATACAAAATAGCTTAACCGATTATATCACTTTTTGCTATCGCGTCAATAACACGGGTTGTTTTTTGACAAGCTCTGGCATAGGGATTAAACTTGGGCTAAACATAGTGGTAGGACACTTTAAACTGTATTATTAGGCTGTCATTGCGAGGAGCGTTCATGGTGAGCTTGTCGAACCATAGCGACGTGGCAATCTCACTGATTGTCGATATTTAAACGATGAGATTGCCACGCCTCCCGATTCGTAGAGGATAGAGGTGCTTATCGGGATGGCTCGCAATGACAGGTGCTTGACTTTTAATTTTCTAAGGAGGCACTTATGGCAGGTATTGTATCATACGGGGCATACGTTCCCCTCCGCCGCTTGAGCACCGGTGCTCAAAGCGAAAAAGCGGTGGCTGGCTGGGATGAGGATAGCCTGACGATGGCAGTTGCGGCCGCTATCGACTGTTTGGGAGGAACTAAGCGAGAGACCATCGACGGACTTTATTTCGCTTCCACCACTCCTCCCTATGATGAAAAACTGGCGGCGACGACGGCTGCCTGGGCTATCGACTTGCGACATGATATTTTAACGGCGGATATTACCGACTCTTTACGCGCCGGCACCGCCGCATTGAGAATGGCGGCTGATACCATCAAGGCAGGTTCGGCACAGAATCTGCTGGTCACCGCCTCTGACTTGCGCCTGGGTGCTGGCGGTATGGATAGCGGCTTAGGGGACGGCGCCGCCGCCTTCATTATCGGTGATAAAGACGTTATTGCCACGATAGAGGGCAGCTACTCTATTTCTAATGAGCTGCTGGATGTCTGGCGTGCTAGCGGCGCTAAAAATGTTCGCTCCTGGGAAGACCGCTTCGTTTTCGAGGAAGGCTATCTTAAAGTGCTGCCGCAGGCGATTAAAAGCTTTATGGAAAAGTCCAGTCTCAATACTAAAGATATCACCAAGGCTGTTTTTTACGGACCCGATTTACGTCGGCACCGGCAGATGGCAGGTCTGCTGGGTCTTAAGCCGGAGCAGGTTCAGGAGCCTTTCTTCGATAAGCTGGGCAATACCGGCACGGCTTTTACGCTGATGCTGCTGGTGGCGGCGCTGGAAGAGTCTAAACCCGGTGACAAAATCCTCGTCGCCAGCTACGGCGATGGCGCGGATGTTTTGCTTTTGAAGGTAACGGATAAAATCAAAAACATTAAAAATAAATGGGGCATCAAGCGCAGCCTGGCATCTAAAATGCTCCTGCGTGGTCAGGATGAGTACCGCGCCCTCCGCGAGTTCGCCGCGGCCGACCCGGAGGGGTTCGGGGGGGCTTCGGCGTCCGTCATCGCGCGGGAGCGAGACGCTATCTATGCCCTACAGGGTGTGAAATGCCTTGCCTGTGGCACTGTCCAGTATCCACCGCAGCGTATATGCACTAAATGCCATACTAAAGATAACTTCGAGGCTTACTCCTTTGCCGATAAAAAAGGCAAGGTCTTTACCTTCACTTTAAAATACGGTGCCGATATCCCCGCTTTCGCCCGTCCCGGCGTAGATACCATGGTGGATTTCGAGGGAGGCGGGCGGGCGCTCTTCGGCATGACGGATATGATTGCCGACAAGGTGAAGGTGGGCATGGATGTCGAGATGAGCTTTAGGACGCTTGGCGTTGGCGGCGGTATCCATAACTATTATTGGCGCTGCATGCCGCCCCGGGCAAGCTGGACGGGAAAGGAGTAAAAGATGGAAAGCATTAAAGATAAGGTCGCCATCGTCGGCATGGGCTGTACCAAGTTCGGTGAAAACTGGGAAAAAAGCGCCGACGATATGCTCGTGGATGCCGCCTCCGAAGCCTGTGAAGACGCCGGCATCGAGATGAAGGATATCCAGGCGGTGTGGTTCGGCTCCACTCGCATCAATACCGCCGAGCCATGTGCCACCGCGCTTAAGCTAGACTATATTCCTGTGACCCGTGTGGAAAATCTCTGCGCCACCGCCACAGAAGCCCTGCGTAACGCCTGCTTCGGCATCGCCTCCGGTGTTTACGATGTCGTCCTGGCTATCGGGGTGGAAAAGCTTAAAGACCAGGGGATGGGTGGTTTGGGAACTGTGTCCGGCACTGGTGGCAACGGCACGATGGAGTGGGGCATGTCGGCGGCGATGTTCTTCGCCCGCATGGCGACGCGCTACATGACGCACTACGGCATGACCTATGAGGAGCTTAAACAGGTGCTGGCGAAAATATCTGTGAAGAACCATCATAACGGCTCGCTGAATCCCCGGGCGCATTTCCAGCGGGAAATCACGGAAGAGATGGCGATAAATGCCCCGATGGTCTCATGGCCGCTGGGACTTTACGACGCCTGCGGTGTCAGTGACGGCTCGGCTGCGGCGATTCTCTGCCGGGCGGATATGGCAAAAAAGTTCCGGGACGACTATATTCTGGTTAAGGGCATAGGACTGGCGGTGGGGGCTCGGCAGGGCTACCTCCAGCCCGAGTACGATATGGTGCATATGGAAGAAACAGTGCGCGCCAGTAAACAGGCTTACGCCATGGCGGGCATCAAAGATCCATTTAAAGAAATCGACCTTGCCGAGGTGCATGACTGTTTCAGTATCACAGAGCTGGTTATCATGGAAGACCTGGGCTTCTGCCCGCGCGGTAAAGCGCCGGAATATGTTAGAGACGGTACCTTTAAGCTCGACGGCAAGCTAGCGGTCAACCCCGATGGCGGACTTAAGAGTTTTGGGCATCCCATTGGCGCCAGCGGACTGCGCATGATTTATGAAATTTATAAACAGATGCAGGGCAAAGCCGGACCCCGCCAGCGGAAAAATCCTACCCTCGGTCTTACCCATAACTTCGGGATGAACCCCGGCAGCGGCATCGGCAGCGTTATTATATTGGGGCAGAGGGATTGATGGTCATCCTGAGCGCAGCGAAGGATCCGTAATACCCCGATTAATAAACGGATTCTTCGGTCGCTATGGTTCGACAAGCTCACCATGAACGCTCCTCAGAATGACAGAAAAGCAAAAAACGTCATTCCCGTGCAAACGGGAATCCAGAAGGAGAAAAGGGGAGGCTGGATTCTCGGGTCAAGCCGGAGAATGACGGTAAAAAAGGAGACCTTTATGATAAATAAGGTAGTCGCCAGCTTCGATGCCGCGGTGGCTGATATCTTCGACGGGGCTGTTATCCTCATGGGCGGCTTCGGTCCCGCTAACGGCACGCCCAGTAACCTCCTGCGGGCTTTAGTCAAGCAGGGCGCGAAAAATCTTACCCTTGCTGCTAACACCCCGGGGATGGGCCGCGCGCCGGAAGGCTCTAAACCCTTCCGCAAAACCCCGCCCAATTACGACGACGGGGGTATTTTAATACAGTCCGGCCAGGTGAAAAAAGTCATTTGCGCTTTCCCTGGCATGACCCGCCCTGGTATGCCTGCTCCGCTCTTCGACCGATGGCAGGCAGGCACGCTGGAGGTGGAGATGGTGCCGCAGGGAACGCTGGCGGAAAGAATCCGGGCGGCTAAGGCGGGAGTGGGTGCTTTCTTCATTCCCACCGGAGCTGGCACGGTCATGGAGCAGGGCAAAGAAAAGCGGGTGATTGACGGACGTGAACATATCCTCGAATACCCGATAAAAACGGATTTCGCTTTAGTGCGGGCTTATCGCGCGGACCGTTACGGCAACTGTGTTTACCAGGGAACCTCCCGTAACTTCAACTCGGTCATGGCGGGGGCAGCTAAAGTGACTATCGTCGAGGTGGATGAGTTGGTGGAGTTAGGCGGTATCGACCCGGAGGTCATCGTTACCCCCGGCATCTATGTAGATAGAGTTGTAGTGAGGAAGGGGGCGTAAGATGAAAGAGCGACTTGACGAGCAGACGATGGCATTAAGGGTAGCCAAAGAGTTCAAGGACGGTATGATAATCAACCTGGGCTTCGGCATACCTACCCAGGCCGCCAACTTCATCCCGGAAGGCATCGAGGTTATCTTTCATGCCGAGAACGGTTGCCTCGGCTTTGGTCCCACACCTACACGACCAGAGGACGAGGATTTTCACCTCGTTAACGCCACAGGCCAATTCGCCACCCGCAAGCCCGGCATGTGCTTCTTCGACCATGACCAGTCATTCACCATGATACGGGGTCGGCACATCGACCTTTGTGTATTGGGTGGCTTGCAAGTCTCGGAAAAAGGCGACCTCGCCAACTGGACAATACAGCTCGGGCGGCCGGGCAATATCGGCGGGGCGATGGATTTGGCTTTCGGCGCTCACCACCTGATTGCCGTAATGACCCATACCACGAAAGATAATCAACCCAAAGTCCTTAAGGAATGCACCTATCCTTTAACCGCCCCCCATTGTGTTAACCTGATTGTTACCGATATCGCCGTCATCGAAGTGACGCCAAGCGGTCTGCTTTTAAGAGAGACCGCCCCCGGCTGGACAGCGGCAGAAGTACAGGCGCTGACCGAGCCGAAACTTAAAATTTCTAAAGACTTAAAGGAGATGGAGCTTTAATATGAAATGGCAAAAGTTGGTGCTGGATTCATTTCAAAGGCAGGCGCAGGAGCTGGAAAAGGTACTCGATGGGCTGACGGAGGATGACTTAAGCCGCCAGCCTCAACCGGACTGTAACAGTATAGGCTGGCTGTCCTGGCATGTTCTCCGCAGCGTCGATAGAAACATATCCGAGCTTATCGGGGAAGAGCAGCTCTGGATAAAGGATAAGTGGCATGTTAAATTCGGCCGCGTCGCTGACCCTAATGAAACAGGCGTCGGGCACACCGCGGAACAAGCCAGGGCATTCAAGTCACCCGGCGTTAAGGTAATCTTGGACTATCAAAGGGCGATAATGAGCCGCGTAGAAAACTATATTAATAACTGCCTCATGGAAAGCGACCTTGACCGTGAGTATCATAGCCCTACCTTTAAAGATAAAAGAGTGGTAGAATCAGCCATTGTGGGGCAATTCTTTCATGGAATGCACCATGTCGGGCAGGCAGGATACGTCCGCGGCTTACTTAAGGGACAAGGTAAGGGCAAAGGCTGGTACGGACGCTAGTAGTATTCTGTCATTCCAGCGCAGGCTGGAATCCACGTCGAAATTTAAAGAATGTAAGCAAATATAAATGGATTCTGGCCCTCGGGCTGAACTCGGGCTGAAGCCTACGCCAGAATGACTATGAAACAAGGAGGTCTCTCATGGGACAACTTAAAGGTAAAATTGCTCTGGTAACCGGCTCCAGTCGCAGCATCGGCAAGGCTATCGCCATCGCCTTCGCTAAAGAAGGTGCCAGCCTGGTGTTAGCAGCGCGCAGCGCCGATGGTTTAAACGCCACGGCTAAAGTCATAAAATCTTTAGGTCGGGACGTAGAAGTAGTCCACACCGATGTCAAAATCGAAGCGCAGATAGATAACCTCTTTAAAAAGACAATGGCGCGCTTTGGTCGACTCGACATCCTTGTTAATAATTCCGGTGTTTTTCATGCGGCCCCAATTGATAAAGTACCCACCGAGGACTGGGATAACGTTATCGCCACCAATCTGCGGGCGCCGTTCCTTTGCACCCGGGCGGCTTTCGCTATCATGAAAGCGCAGGGCGGCGGGCGTATCATCAACATCGGCAGCATCTCGGCTTCGCGTGTCAGACAGTTTAATGTCGCTTACAGCAGCGCCAAGTTCGGGCTGATTGGCCTTACCCAGACTACTGCATTGGAAGGCCGCGAGTTCAATATCACCTGCGGCATCCTGCATCCCGGTAACACCGAGCGGGATATCCGTCCTCCTGAAGGCACAGGCTGGACTGCGGAGCCGTACATGTCCCAGGAGGAAATCGCCGCGGCAGTGGTCTTTATGGCTTGCCAGCCTCCCAGCGTTAACGTTCTGGAAATTATCCAGCTTCACAAAGACCAGCTGTATCTTGGCAGGGGATAAGGGACTATTAGGTTTCTGTCATTCTGAGGGAGCGAAGCGACCGTGAGAATCCGTTTTTTAAAGTGTCACGGATCCTTCGCTACGCTCAGGATGACATTTGGAATAAAAGTTACTTCACGTTTTCTAAATACCGCCGGTATCCTGCAAGATAGCGTAGCACCCTGGCGGCGCGTCGGGGGTGGCTATATTCCGGTATAATTACTTTAATGGGATTATTCGTTCCCGGCGGGGAGGGTATAGCCATTCTGCGGATATATACCAGTGGCTTGTCGTGCTCTTTGAGTTGCTGATAAAGCTTTGCCTGACTCTTTTCAACTTCCTGCTGCATGGCGCGGATTTGCTCCGGCTTAATCTCACCGGTCATGCTGGGAGGCACGAACATCGGCGGCAGGAGAGAAATAATAGCGTCGACGTTTTTATCTTCCAGGAGTAGCTGCATACAGGTATCGCCAACATTGTCGCCGCCCGCTAGCCGTATCCCCACCAGGTCGACCGGATTGCCAGGCACCCAGCGCGATGGCAGAATAGCGCTCATTTTCTGCAGCGTTTGCGGTTCTAACGAAGCTAGCTCAAGTCCCTCTTTTTCACAGTCTTCCGCCGTTACCACCCCGAAGCCGCCGCCGATGGTGAGTATACCAACACGGTTGCCTTTGGGCAGCGGCAGGCGATACAAAGCGAGGGCGGTATCCGCTAGTTCCTCTTCATCCTCTACCCTTATTACCCCCGCTTGTTTAAAAGCCGCCGTATAAATCGCATCGGAGCCGGCTAACGCGCCGGTATGTGACCTCGCTGCTTTAGCTGATGCCTGGGTAGTGCCGGACTTTATCACGACGATAGGCTTTCGTTTCGTTATTTCTCTGGCGAGGTTAAAGAAGCGCCTGCCTTCCCGCAGTCCTTCGATATACGCGGCGATGATATGCGTATCTTTATCTTGTCCCAGGTACTCCAGGAAGTCTTCCAGGCGCAAATCCGCCTCGTTACCCGTGCTCACGAATTTGCTTAGACCGATGCCCCGCCCCGCCGCATTTTGCATGATGCTGATGCTTAATGTGCCGCTTTGACTTAATAGCGCCATAGGTCCTGCGGGAATCCTATCCGCGAAGCCGACGCTAAAGACGCGGGAATAAAAATCAGCATGACCGTTACAGTTAGGTCCCACAAAACGCATGCCACTCGCTTGTGCAATGGCTTTCACTTCGGCTTGCAGCCTGGCGCCATTGGCATCTACCTCGGCAAATCCAGCCGAGATGATAACCGCGACCTTGACCTTTTTATCGGCGCATTGGCGGAATACCTGCGGTACTACCGGCGCTGGCACTACGATAATCGCTAGCTCCACCGGACCGGGTATATCCAGGATGCTTTTATAGGACTTTACCCCCAGCACCTCCGCCTCGTTAGGGTTAACCGCGTAGATTTGCCTGTCGGCCTTATTTTTAGCCGATTCTATGGCTGCCCGGATGGCATCGTTGCCCCAGGTGCCGGCGGCGGCTTTAGCCCCGATTACGGCTATAGAATCAGCGGCAAAAAGAGATTGCCAGAAGCTGTTATCTTTAGAATGGATAGGGTTATTAGAGTTCATGGGTGTATTGATATTATAGTTCATAAGGGCTGGAAAAATAAAATGCTGCGGTGATAACTGTTATAAATATGTAACTATTTCCCCGCCGATATTATAACTTTTATATACGCTGCATCACATAATTTGGAATGTTGTTATGTAGTGACTGATATATTAAGGCACTAATATTAAAACAACAGGAGGTAATTATGAAAGGCGAGCCAAAGGTAATTGGAACTCTTAACTCTCTATTGGCAGATGAGCTTACAGCGATTAACCAGTACATTGTGCATGCGGAAATGTGTGAAAACTGGGGCTACGATAAGCTCGGCGCGGTAATCCAGAAGCGTGCCGTGGATGAGATGAAGCATGCGGAAAAGCTTATCGCGCGTATCCTGTTCCTGGAAGGGACTCCCATCGTCGGTGAATTGAAGAAGATGCATATCGGCGCGGATGTGCCCAAAATGTTTGCCAGCGACCACGTTCTGGAGAGCGATGCCATAAAATCCTATAATTCAGCTATCGTATTGTGTGGCGATGCCAAGGATTACGCGACACGTGAAATCCTCGAAGGCATTCTTAACGACGAAGACCGACATATCGATGGTATTGAAGAAGTCCAGGACGAAATCAAGCAGATAGGCATAGAAGTTTTTCTATCCACCCAGCTCAAATAAGCGGTATTAAATAATCTCATATATCAACATCATTTGATACTCGGTATTTGGGTGGAGAAAAGCTAACCTTCTCATTATGATGTGTTTCGAAATAGCTCCGTAATAGTTGGAGACCTAGCCGAGGGATAGCATGCTGGCTAGGTCTCCCAATTATCCTTTAAACCTATTTCACTTTATTAACTCTAAAGCCGGCCGTGCCTCACTTTACTTTTCGAGGCCTAACAATATAAGCCCCTTAACCGCCGATATAAGGGCTACAGGCGCTACTAAAGCCCCGAAATCTATTAAAATATATTTAATCTTGTCTCCGATGTCCCAGACGGTAATGGGAGTGAAAGCTGCCGTCATGATAAGTAAAGCGATGGATGACAAAAGCAAGGTTTTTACATCTTTGGCAGCAATGGCATAAATGAGACCGATAACTAAACCTGCAATTGCTAACAACATAGCAATCCAGCTAGAATCCTTGTACCAGATCCCGCCGATTACCGAGAAAACCATGCCTAAGATGAACAGAGCAAAGCCTATCCAGTTCCAAATATTTCTCCAATTCATGTTTGTATACTCCTTATTTTTCATTTGAAAATTACCAATTCGAGGTACTGAAATATCCGCCCATCCTTTAAGACCGTTTTTAGAACAATCAACCACCTCCTTTACGCCTATTCCTGTTTTATAAAAAATGGCTACGGGTTCAGTTTCTGGTGAGAGCCCGCAGCCATCCGAATATTTACTAAATAACCTTCATAAAACCCAGTACAAGAGGCCCGGGCATCATAAAAGTCGCTTTTTATTTGTTCTGCCTATTCTTTGGTTACTTTCATTCTCCTCTTTCTAACTATTGTTATAACATGTTTACGAATTTGTCAAGTAGACTGACCAATTATTAATATCGATTGTTACTTGTTACTTGGAAATTGGAACTTGGCGGGGTGGGGTAAAGGCTGGGTAGGGCTCTGGTGGAGCCGGGGTGACAATAGGCAGAACTTTCGAGTTAGCTTTTAGCCTTAATATTTAATCCTATACAAACCAGTGATTTGTTGTATAAGCCTGTAATCACTGCCGACAATGCTCCATTGAAACTAAGCTTG
>JBEKDZ010000005.1:0-279329 GCA_050014095.1 Dehalococcoidales bacterium
GCGATTGAGCCGGTAGCGGGGATTGTGACCTATAGACAACTGGAATACCTGGCGGGGATAGCCAAGCTGGGGGAGAAGATGGTAATCCTGCTGGCATTAGATAAGCTTCTAACCGGGGACAGTAAGCTGGCGGCCATCGCGGCCCGAAGCAGTGGAGAAAAACCAGAGCTTGCTGGCGTTAAGTAGCTATTTGATATTCGCGTAATTCCCGAAAGCACAGGAGAAATAGACCATGGAGCTAGCCAATGGTATCACCCAAGAAGACCTGAAACTATTTTTACAGGAAGCTGACGAGCAACTGCAATTGCTCGATGAGGATATCATCCGGCTGGAAAAAGAAGCAGAAAATCCCGACCTGATGCAGGAGATATTCCGGGCAGCCCATACGCTAAAAGGCTCATCGGGGGTGGTAGGGAACCAGAGTCTATCTGAACTGGCCCATGCTATGGAAAATGTCCTGGATAGTATCCGGAAGAAGATACTATCAGTCAGCCCAACGGTCATTGATGCCCTCCTGAACGGCCTCGACGTGATGAGAGTGCTTCGCCAGGAAATGGTCTCTCCCGGGGCGAGCCCCACAGATATCAAGGATGCCGTGACCGAGTTGAATGCCTCGATGAATAGTGGCGACAAATCTAGCACTTCAGGCGGTAATCAAGCTGGAACACTCACGCTGGATAGCGCCGCGAAAGTCAGAGTCGAAGCTGCCTGTCAGGAGGGTAAAAATGTCTATCGTATCAATATTAAATTTAAGAGAGAGAGTAGTTGGGCATCGGTACGGTGTTTTCAAATACTCCAGGGAATTTCTCCTATCGCTGACATTATCGCCTCCCAACCGACATCGGAGGAAATAGAAAAGGGTAACGCCGGCACCTCCTTCGAGCTGGTGGCTGCCAGTAATAAACACGAAGGAAATTTAAAAAAGGTCATAAGTTCCGTAGACGAGATACAGGATATCGTAATTAGCAAATATCCTGCTGAAGAGTCAGCACCGGTGGCGGCTAAAGCACCACCTAAAGAATCCGTTACCCTTAAAAGGGAAGGAACCAGACTAAGCCAGACGGTTAGAGTGGATGTTAGCCGACTTGATACGCTTATGGAGCAGGTTGGCGAGTTGGTTATCAACCGAAACCAGATTAGTCAGATAGGCAGGATACTCGGAGAAAAGTACCGGGATGATGAGGTAGTTCATAACCTTAATACCACTGTTTCGCAGATAGTTAAAATAATCAGAACGCTCCAGCAGGATGTGATGTCCATACGTCTGCTACCAATCGAAATAGTATTTAATACTTTACCGCGTATAGCGCGGGATATCGCCCGCAAGACGAACAAAAAAATAACCTTTCTTATCGAAGGACAGGAGACCGAGGTAGACCGCAGTATTATCGAACACTTGCGTGACCCCCTCGTACATATGTTAAGAAACGCCGTGGACCATGGGATAGAATCCCCGGAGGAACGCATCGCAGCGGGCAAGCCGGAGGTGGGGACAATCAAACTTTCGGCTTTTCACGAACATGACAATATCGTTATTAAACTAAAAGATGACGGCCAGGGCATCAACACGATGTTATTACGGAAGACGGCCGTCAAGAAAGGCATTCTTTCTACGCAAGCCGCTTCTAAACTGCCGGATGACGAGGTAATCAACCTAATCTTCGCCTCTGGTTTTTCGACGGCTAAGAAGGTTACCGAGATATCTGGCAGGGGAGTGGGAATGGACGTGGTGAAAACGAACATTGAAGCTTTAGGTGGCTCGGTACGCTACGAATCGGAAGTAGGGCAGGGAACTACATTTACGCTATCGTTACCGCTCACCCTGGCGATAATTCCGGCACTGCTGGTAAGCATAGGAAAAACCATCTGTGCGATACCGCTGTCTTCCATCGTCGAGGCTAGCAATTTGGAGTTAAAAGATATCAGGACCATCCATGGCAAGAGGGTAGCACTTTTCCGTGGGGGTGTGTTGCCGCTAATACAGTTGGATGAGGTCTTCGGTTGGGAGACCGAAGAGATAAATGATGATAATACCATTTATGTCGTCGTCGTGAAATTTTCTGGCACCCAGGTCGGTGTCATCGTAGATGCTTTACTGGAGCAGCAGGAGCTTGTGGTGAAATCTCTAGATCAGTTTATCGGCGGTAGTAACGGCATCACCGGCGCCAGTATCCTCGGCGATGGCAAAGTGGTGCTCATCCTTGATATAGCTGCGCTTATCAGGGGCGTCGTCACAGAAACCCAGGACGTTGCGGTGGGCAGTATCGAGTCTTGATAACGTTTCATCTCATCGTGGATAAAGGAGAAGCAGAAAATGGGTGTGGAAGGAAATCTTAAAATATTGGATCCGGGCGGTAATAACAATGTGGAGCTTATTAGTAAGGGTGTTAACAATGCCATGGTGGGACTTTCCCAGATGGCAGGGCAGGATATCAAGGTTATCAGTGTAACTATAAAAAAAGTACCGGTAAAAGAAATATCTGACCTGTTCGGGGGGCCAGAGAATCTTATTATCGCTGTCTATCTGGAGATACATGGCAATACCAACGGTCATATGGTAGTAATATATGAGCCGAGCGTAGGCTTCGATCTGGTAGATTTACTGCTCAGTCAGCCCAGTGGTACCACCAAACAGCTATCTGATATGGAAAGCTCGGTACTGGGTGAAGTTGGCAACATTATGGGGTCGTTTTTCCTGAACTACCTATCGGATACCACCGGGATTGGGTTACGGCCTTCACCGCCGGCGGTGATGATGGATATGGCTGGGGCAGTTCTGGATGCAACGCTGGCAGATATCCTAGCTTATAGCGATGAAACGTTCATCATGGAAGCGGTATTCGGTACTAACGACCGGCAAGTTGCTGGTACTTTCCTGGCGCTGCCGCCCCCGATTTTAAAAAAAGAATAACTTATGACAAATACTGGAGAAATGACGACGCAAGAAAAAAGAGCCATCGTCGTAGGTATGGGTGAAATAATGGTATCGGCTCTACCCACGGCTGTGTTAACCTGCGTTGGGCTCGGCTCTTGTATCGCCGTTTGCGTTTATGACGGAATGGCAAAGGTCGGCGGTTTAGCGCACGTGGTGTTGCCAAAGAGCAACGGTGCAACAGGAGGCAGCCCGGCAAAATTCGCTGATACTGCCCTACCCTTATTGCTGAATAAAATAATAAATATTGGGGGTATGCGCGACCGACTAACCGTTAAAATAGCCGGCGGTGCTAAGATGGCTCTCGCTCCGGGGATAAAGGATATTTTCAACACCGGAGAGAAAAACGTAGCCCAGATAATCAACACGCTTGAGAAAGAAAAAATAATGCTGGCAGCCGCCGATATCGGTGGTAATCTGGGGAGAACGGTAAAAATGTATCTGGATACTGGCAGAATCACGATTAAGACGGCTAACGGCGTCGTTAGCGAACTATAGTTAATTCAGCGTTAATGGCTGATTAACTAAGTTAAAGGAGGCAAGATGGCAACGATAATGGTGGTCGATGATGCGATGTTCATGAGAAAAAAATGTGCCCAGGTGTTGACAGATAAAGGTCACGTAGTAATCGAGGCTGCCAGCGGTTCGGAAGCGGTCAACGCATACAAAAAATCTAGACCAGACGCGGTTTTACTGGATATTACCATGCCCGATATGGATGGTCTGCAGGCGCTCAAGGAGCTTTTAAAAATAGACCCCAGCGCCAGGATATCTATGTGCAGCGCTATGGGCCAGCAAAGCATGGTTATCGAATCTTTGAAAGCAGGCGCCGTCGACTTTGTTGTCAAACCGTTCGATGTAGCTAGGGTAATGGAAGCTGTAAAAAAGATGGTTGGGTAAAAAGGTCGGCACTTTTACGCTCAAATATTATTACGATAGGAGAGCACGAAGTTGAAGAGAAAAATTAATGTTTTGGTAGTTGATGATTCCGGATACGTTATCGCAGTGGTTTCGCAAAGACTCGAGGCCGACCCCGATATTAAGGTCATCGACTCCGCTCGCAATGGCATAGAGGCAGTAGAGAAAGTAAAGAGTCTCAAGCCGGATGTCGTGACGATGGATGTCGTCATGCCGGAGATGGACGGTATCACGGCATTACAAAAAATCATGGCTGAATGTCCCACGCCGGTAGTTATGCTAAGCGCATTGACGAGTGAAAATGCGGCTACAACCATCAAGGCTTTAGAACTGGGTGCGGTTGATTTTTACTTGAAGCCTTCCAGCATCCGTCCGGTTGGCGGTGCCGTTGCCGGCGATGCGTTAGCAGAGAAAATTAAAGCCGCAGCTGCCTCCCATGTCGCTAGAAAAAGGAATATTTTGGAAAGCGGTGAATTTACTCCAAAAAGAAGAGAACCGCGTAGCACCGTGTTCGATAAGCTTGTTGTCATTGGTGCTTCCACCGGGGGCCCGCGGGCTTTGATGGAGCTTATCCCCGCTTTGCCGGCAGATATTCCGGCAGCATTCTTGGTCGTCCAACATATGCCGCCGGTGTTTACCCGGACTCTGGCTGAAAGATTAGCCCAGGTATCACAGATAGAAGTGGAGGAAGCCAGAGATGGCAGCAAGATATGTCGAGGTGTGGCTTTGCTGGCCCCGGGTGATTTCCATATGTTAGTAGATGGCGGTAAGAGGATAGTGCTGAACCAGGACCCCGCCGTGCTTGGCGTGAGGCCGTCGGTGAATGTAACCATGAATTCCGCCGCCAATGCCTTTGGCAAGTCGGTCTTGGGGGTGATACTCACCGGTATGGGTTCGGATGGCACGGAAGGAGCCTCCCGGATTAAACAATTAGGCGGCAAAGTAATAGCCCAGGACGAATCTACCAGCACCGTTTATGGTATGCCCCAAAGCGTCATGAAAGCCGGGTATGCGGATAAGGTACTTCCTCTGCGCAAAATAGCCGCTGGTATTACTGAAGCCTGTAAGAACTAGGAATAAATAAGATGAATCAAGAAGAATTTACCTATATTAAAAAGAAAATACGCGAGCTTACCAAGTTCGACCTTGATAGGTATGGCAAGAACCAGATGCTGCGCCGACTAGATGGTTTTCTTTCCCGTAGCAAAATAAACAGCGTCGCTCAATATTGCCAGTTGCTGGAAAGAGATTCAGAGGAACGTGAGAGACTACAAAACTTTTTAACCATTAATGTTTCCGAGTTTTTCCGTGATTTACCACATTTTAAAATGCTTCAGGAGAAAATCCTCCCGCCGATGCTACAGCATAACCTTACATTGAATATCTGGAGTGCTGGCTGTTCCAATGGCGCCGAGGTATACTCCGTAGCTATTATTTTAAACCGGCTATCTCCGTATAGAACCCACCGCATACTGGCGACGGATATTGATAGCAACATTTTAAACCAGGCAATTGAGGGTGGTCCCTATAAAGATTCTGAAATCAGGAATGTGCCGAAGGAACAGGTAGATAAATATTTTGATGCTGTAAACGACGCATTCTGGATAAAGAATGATATGCGTAAAAAGGTTATTTTTAAAGAGCATGACCTAACGCGCGACCCCTTTGAGAACAATTTTGACCTGATAATATGCCGCAATGTTGTGATATATTTTTCCGATGAAATCAAAAAAATGCTCCGGAGGAAATTCCCGGATGCATTGAAAACCAATGGTATCTTATTTATCGGTGCTACCGAGACTATGCTGGATGCCGGCGACCTGAAATTCCGGCGTATCTCCCCCTGTTTTTATCAAAAAATTGGCGATACGGCGGAAAAGAAAATTGCTGTAAAGGCATCTACTAAATAGAGCTGTAATATGAGACGAATAACTTTGAAACACGCCAGGCCAGGTATGATTGCTGAACTACCGATTTACGATAGTTTGGGTAATCTACTTTCAGCCCGGAATAAAGAACTAACCGTGGAGTTCATCAGATATATCGGGAAGAAGGGAGTGAACGAGCTCTTTATCCGTGATTGGCGGGTAGCGGATGTTATCGTAGCCCCTCTCTTCACCCCCCAGACGGAGGGCAGAGTGACCGAAGCCATACGGCAGCTAATTCTGAACCATACAGGCAAACCGGACATCGCAGATAATGACCTGAACCAGGCGGAAGATGCTTTAAGCGCCATGGTAGGAGGCATGGAGCTTAATATGGTCGGTGAAATCAATGTGTCTTGCTGTTTTTCACCCAGGGAATATTTATATTTACAGCCGGTAAAAACGGCGGCTCTTTCCCTGGCGATAGGCCGCGCCTTGAATTTGGCTTCTAAAGATTTGGTGGCTCTCGGCATGGCTGCAATTCTCAAGGATATCGGTTTATCCCCAGAAATAATCAATGCCGTCGATAGTCTCATGGAAGGTGGGTCGGCGCGAATGCGTGAACACCCCATCATCGCTCATAAAATACTATCACAGCACCAGATTACCACCGGCAAAGTGGCTGAAGCGGTATTACATCATCATGAAAATTGGTCCGGTAGAGGGTATCCACAGGGACTTAAAGGGAATGCGATATCCCAGAACGCCCGGATTATTGCCATAGCCGATGCTTTCGTCGACCTGGTGTCCGAGCGTCCGGGCAGAGGTAAATATATGCCCCATGAAGCCATTGAATATATTATGGCGGGCGGGGGAGACCAATTCAATCCGCAATTGGTAGAGGTATTTGTCCGGCATATTCCTTCTTACCCTGCTGGTCTATCCGTACAAATGAATAACGGTGATATCGGGATCGTCTGCAATTCTAAGCTCGGATTCGTCGCCCGACCAACTGTACGTATTTGTTCCAAAATTAAAGAAGGCTTATTAAGACGCCCGTATGATATTGACTTAGCCAAACCATTATCCCAGAACGTGATGATAACCAAAGTATTGGAGTATAACTAATGCCAGGTCAAGATAAGATACTCTCACAAGCCGAAATTGACGAGCTGTTATCGAAAAAGGCCCCCAAGTTGAAGCCAAGGTCTCCGATAGCTAGTACCACGGCGACGGTAAAACCATCCGAGCCGCCTAAGGTGAAGGTAGTTGATCCACCGGTATCACAGTCCAAGGCAACTCCTCCGCCAGCGCCGCCAGCCAAAACTGCTGTTCCATCAGCACCACCACCAAAAGCTGCTGCCCCATCGGCGCCACCACCGAAAGCCGCTGCCTCTCCAGCACCGGCACCCGATGCTGCTACTCCACCGGAAACACCGACGGGTCCTATGATAGCTTCATACCGGCACTACACTTCAGACGAGGTAGCCAGTCTGCAAGAGACCGTCGCCGAATTAGCCCGGCACCTTGTTAAGCTATCAAGCGTCATGCAAAGAGTTGACAAAATAGAAGAAAAAATCGAGCAGATTGCGGCGGTGATTAAGCTTAATCCAGACACAACCACGCTTTTTGAGCGGCGACTGGATGAAATTCACAACATTCTGGAAACCCTCATCCAGAACAAGGCTGACATCCGTGATGAGTTCCAATGCAGCAAATGTCAGTCCAAAAAAGCAGTAGCCATCCACGTAAAATGCACAGCGTGTGGTAATGAAAACTGGATGGGCTGGTGGCCGGAAACCGACCTAAAACAACAGGACGATACCGATAACCCATAAGCCACTCTTTTTTATCTACGCTCGTCACTATCTAAAGTCCTTTGATGCCGGCACTTTATCTAAAGCGTTAAATGGTTTTACCTGGTTAATGACCACATTGCAGGTGCCCTCACGCCGCGTAAGCCTCCCCTTGATGATAAGAAACGCCGACCGGAAGGTATACTCATAGCGCTCATAGACTTTGCCGAAGACCATACAGGGTATATGCCCGAACTCATCTTCCAGCGTGATAAACACCACTTTGCCGTGGGGCCGCTGGCGGCGGATGACCAGCCCTGCCGCCTTTATCAGAGCGCCATCATACAGCTTTTCGATGTCTTGACTGGTACGGTAACTCTTGCTAAAGCGTGGACGCAGCTTAGCCATGACATGCCCGGTGGGGAAAAGGCTAAGGACGTTATACTCTTCTTTCATGCGCTCCCAGTCGCTCGGTGTAGCTAGTTCTACGATATCCTGTGATACAGGCAGGGGGAGGGGCAGTTGCGTATTGATAGGGCGGTAGCGTAAGCCGATTTCCCATTTCACCTTGCGGCGGTTCGGCTCCAGGCTATCGAAGGCGCCGGCGCCTGCCAGGTTAAGAGCGACCTCTTCCAGCACGCCGGTGCGCTCTAAAAACTCGCCGATGGTCTTAAAGTCGCCGCCCTTTTGCCGCCCCTCCTCGATAGCTTTGGCGGCGGCTTCGCCCAACCCGGTGACGTTGAGGAAGCCAAGACGCAGGGCGGTTCCCAAACCGTCATCCCGTACCTTGCTTCTCTCCCCTGGTGGGAGAGATTGAGTGAGGGGGGATTCATGGGGTTCACCCTCACCCTTGCCTCTCCCTTCAGGGTGAACCTTCAGGATGAACCCATCGAGGGAGGGGAGTACTGGGGGATAGGTTAATAAAGTCTCTATCGTGCATTTGGCCTGGCTCTTGTTTATATCCGGGTTCAGCACGCTTACGCCGTGGCGCTTGGCGTCCTCCTTTAGCGTTTCCAGATTATAGAAACCCATCGGCTGCTGGTTGAAGATAGCTACAAAAAACTCTAAAGGGAAGTAATACTTGAGCCAGGACGCCTGGTAAGCCGTTACCCCGAAGGCGAAGGCGTGCGACTCCGGGAACATGTACTGTCCGTTGAATTTCTTAAAGACCTTTTCCGCCTCTTCTTCTTTAACGCCGCGCTCTTTAGCCCCTTCAATAAATTTCTGATGATATTGCCCGATTAGCTCGTCATTATGCTTGCGACTGAAGGCACGGCGTAAGCGGTCAGCCTCACTGGGAGAAAAGCCGGCAACGTCTATCGCCAGCTGGTTGACCTGGTCCTGGAATAGGATAATGCCCAGGGTGCGCTCTAAAGCCCGTTGCTCTAAGGGGCAATCGTAGGTTACCGGTTTTCTTTTGGTGCGCCGTAGCAGGTATTCATGCACGCCGTGATTGGCACCGACGCCGGGTCGCACCGCAGCCACCTCATGCGCCATGTCCAGCAGGTTCCTGGGGTGAAGGCGGGTGATAGTCTGCATTTGCGCGGCGGACTCCACCTGGAAGATGCCGATGGTATCGCCCCGGCAGAGCATGTCGTAGACTTTCGCGTCTTCAAAGTCGATGCGGGACATATCGATTCTTTCGCCGGTGCGGGCTTTGATAATTTCAACCGCTTCTTGGAGCTGGGATAGAGCGCCTAAAGCCAGGAAGTCTATCTTCACGAATCCCGCATCGTCGATGCTGTCCTTATCCCACTGGCAGACGTACCGCCCCTCGATAGCCCCCCGCTGGACGGGCACGATATCGATGAGGGGGGTGGAGGAAAGAATCATGCCGCCGGGGTGCTGTCCGGCGTACTTGGGGAAGCCGTCCAGCTCCGCGGCAAGGCGGATTAAATCACGCCAGACCGGTGCGTCCACTTTTTCCTTAAAACTGGGCATTCGCGCCATCTTCTTGCCGAGCTTTTTCGCGCTGCCCCAGTCCGCCTGCTTGGCAAGGTGGTCGATTTCTGCCTCCGGCAGCCCTAAAGCCTTGCCCAAGTCCCTCACCGCGCCTTTAATCTGGTAGGTGGCGATGGTGCCGGTGAGGGCGGCGTGCTGCCAGCCCCATTTGGCGTGGGTGCGCAGGATAAGCTCCTCGCGGATGGAGCGGGGAAAATCCAGGTCGATATCCGGCACGCTGGACATGGTATCGGCGGGGAGGAAGCGTTCTAACGAAAGATTATATTTTAGCGGGTCGATGTGGGATAAACCGATGAGGTAGCCTACCAGCAAAGCCACCGATGAGCCTCTGCCCCTGCCCGGCGGGTTTTCCTCCAGCGTCAGGGACGGGTCGCTCAAGCCCAGGTCTATCATTACCTCCCGCCCCAGCTTGATAACCTCGTGGTACATTAAGAGGAAGCCAGCCAGACTGTACTTTTTAATCAGAGTGAACTCTTCGTCCAGCCTCTTTTGCACCGCGGGTGTGATAGCGCCGTAGCGCCGTATCGCCGCCTCGTGGCAGAGCTTTTCCAGGTAGGTCTGCGGTGTGTAGCCTGGTGGGGTGGGGTAGTCCGGGAAGATATAGCCAAGGTCTTTGGATAAATCCAGCGTGCAGCGCTCGGCGATTTCAATGGTGTTTTCCAGAGCTTCCGGGCAGTCGTGGAAAAGGGATTCCAGTTCTTCCGTCGACCTCAAATAATACTCGGAATTGGGACTTCTCTCCCGGTGGGTCTCCTCCAGGCTCTTGCAGTTTTTAATGGCTACCAGGCAGTCCTGCAGCTGGTGCCTTTCACGCACATGGTAGTGGACGTTGCCAGCAGCTACTACGTTCGCGCCGGTTTCTTGCGCCAGCTTAAGCAGGGTGATGTTGCGCGCCGTATCGCCGAAGGCGAGGTTCTGCTGCAGCTCGATATAGTAGTTTTCTAAACCGAACCAGTCGAGGTATTGTTTTACCAAGCTTTTTGCCTCGACCAGGCGGGATTTATTTACCAACTGCGCCAGTTCTCCCTGCGGACAGCCAGAGAGGGCAATCAGTCCGGCGGCATGTTCGGCGAGTAATTCAGGGGGTAGGGAGGGGTCGTTGCGCTCGCCGGAGTTCTGGGCGGCGGTAATCAGGCGGCAGAGGTTTTTATAGCCCTGTCCATTCTTAGCCAGCAGGGTTAAGTGACCGCCCTTCAGGCTGTCATCCTGAGGGAGTCCTGACCTGTCATTACGACCGAAGGATCTCGGGGTGGGGGCGACGGTTATCTCAACGCCAATGATACCGTGCATCTCTAGTGATTTGGCAAGCTGGGCAAAGCACATCGCGCCGCACAGGTTATCATGGTCGGTAATTGCCAGGGCGCGGTAGCCGAGGTCTTTAGAGCGCACCATCAACTCTTCCAGCGACGATGCGCCGTCGTGGAAGGAGTAGTAGCTGTGACAATGAAGCTCGGCGTAGTTCATGATAAGAGTTCACAGTTTACAGTTTTTAGTTATCAGTCGCCCCACCCCTTTACCCCCACTGTTTACTGTCTACTGTTAACTGAAAACTTTCTCCCTAATACTCCTGTTCATACCATACCCCGCTAACGAGGTCTTTATAGAGCACCAGACGCTGACCGGAGGCGAGCAGGACATTGTAGTAGAGTCGCGAAACAGGTTCGGCGCGCCACCATTCATCATCGAGTCGCCACCTATCCTCGATAGAGGTGATGGACAGCCGCCGCTTCCCCTTAACCGCCAAAGGGAAGCCGGAGGCGTCTTCTTCTACCTGCAGCGCTGTCGGCGTGTTTACCGGCTTGTAGGCGTCAGCGCGTAGCGTCTTTCCGGTATTCTCGACCATGGTTCGATTTCCTTTACCTTATATATCTGCGGATTGCCCAGCTTAAGCTCCAGTTGTTTGATGTCGTCCGTCAGATGCTCTTGAGCCCGGATATCGGAGAAAAGGCTTCTCTGCCGTCCCAGCGGATAGCCCAGGCGGTTAACCCTTATACCTACCTGCTCGACGGGCCCGGGCTGGGGGTAGTCCTCCAGGACGCGCTTGAGTCGAGAGACGACACTTTTTATATCCATCGCCGGCTCTTTGAAATTAATATCCCGCTCCCAGTGCTCGGCGTTCCAGGTGCGCGTCCACAAGGTGAGATTGCGTATGCCCAGCCCCCTGCGGACAATGCCCGGCAAGACCTGTAGCAATAGCGATTCCGCCGACGTTATGATGGCGTCCATGGAGACGGTGACCGAAGGCAGCGTGACGCTCTCTTCGATGACCTCCTCCATGAAGCGGGGGTAAAGGGGGGTAGCGTCAATGCCCTGCGCCAGCTCCCAGATGCGCCTACCCTCGGGACCGAACTGCGACTGCAATGGACCGGGCAACATGGCGGCTACCTGCCCCAATGTGCGGATGCCGAAGTCGCGCAGCTTGCTTTTGCTTTTCACGGATATGGGAAGCACATTGCAGGAAAGCTCCTTCAGGAAAGAAGCGATATCGCCCCATAAAATCTTACAGTCGTTCGGCTGGCTTTGCTGCGCTGCCAAGGAAGCTAAAAACTTGTTTCCTGCTATCCCCATCTGCGGCATAAAATCCGCCGCAACTTCTCTTATAGCATTGATAAGAGTGCTATCATTCGGGTAAATAAGCTGCAGTCCATCCACACCGATGTAAATGCAGCCCAGGTCAGCGCCTTCCACCAGCGGGCTTACCTGCTCCAGTTTATCCAGTATTTGACTAAATACAGCGCGATAATGGGGAATATCAGCCGGGATTAGCTCCGCATCATCATGGCGGGCGAGCGCCTGCTGGAGGGGCATATCGTGCGCTAGACCTTCGAGTTCAGGAGACCAGTCTACGACTATCTTCTGCGAGCTGACGGTATCTTTAGACTGAACCACCACCGCCGGACGGTTGGCGATAGCCGGATGCCTCCGAACCTCGCACTGCCAGGGGAAGTGGGGTAGTAGTAAACAAAGTATTCTCATATCGACCTCGGCAAGTATCTATTATATAGAACAATTGTTCTATTGTCAAGTCCTGTTACGGATTACTTAGTGGGATTTGATAATAGATAGTTGCGGGTCAGCAGAGCTGAAGTGTCTGACTAATTGATTGAGGGTGTGGCGAGGGGACGGAATTACCCTCACCCATTATTTTATCTTATTTTTTCAACACTTCGTAAAGATGGGCGATACTTTCATGCCGTATCGGCGCCATAACATCACCGCCGCCAGGCGGACCCATCGGCGGGAACCGGTCAGCAAAGGTGACTTTCTCCTGTATTTCTTTCAAGCTCCACCCCTTAGCCACGGCGGCTTTGACTTCATCCATGCAGTACTTTACATTATCGTACATAACCTGTATTTGTGCCTTATCGCATACGGGACCATGCCCGGGGATGACCTTATCTATATCCAGCGTCTGAAGCTTTTTTAAAGATTTCAGCCATTCTTCAGGCACGGCATCTACCATGATGGGCATGCCCATGACGACGTTATCCGAGGTGAAAACTACTCTTTCCTCCGGTACGTATACCGCCGTCTCGGAAGGTGTATGTCCCGGCACAAGGAGGAGATGAAAAGTATGTTTCCCCAGGTAAAGTTTCATCTCTTGGGAGAAGGTAATATCCGGCAGGCGGTAGCGGAAGTCTTTGTCCAGCGGGAGGGCATCCGGCGCCATCCACTTCATCTGCCCTTCAAGGGCTTCCTTACTATTATGCTTTATCGCCTCGCGGGTGCCTTCATGGGCTACTAGTGTCGCTCCCATCCAGCAGTTCCCGGCAACATGGTCGTTATGGGGCTCGCCGTTGATTACATAGCGTAGCTCGCCGTATTGCTGCACCTCTTCACGCCACTTTTTAGCTTCCGCCGGCACCATAGGCGTATCAATCATCACCACGCCATCGGTAGTGACCACGAAGCTGGAATTGCATCCCCGGAAATTCATCCCTCCGTAAACGTTATCCGTAATTTTTTGCATCATGCCCCCTTATGGTTTCGCCGTTATCAAGGGTACCAAAGCTATCTGTCATTTCATTGGTAGCTATTGGCTAACTTACCGTGTTATCATTATCTTATAAACGGCTTCTGGATGTAAAACTTGGAGCGTTTACTTCAAAGCGGTAATCTGATATACTTGCCGTATCCTATTATCAGGGGTAGTTGGAAAAAGATGGATGTAAAAGATATTAAGCTGGATAATCACTCCGCAACACCGATTTACCAGCAGATAGCCGAGCAGCTACGTCAACTCATCGCTACAGAACAAATAAAACCCGGCGACCGCTTGCCATCCATCCGGAATCTATCACAAGCGCTTAATATCAACCCCAATACCGTATGCCGGGCTTACCTGAAGCTGGAGCAGGAGCAGATTTTAATTTCGCGGCGCGGCGCTGGTACCAGCGTAAAATCCCAGGATATTACAACAGATATCCGTTCCAACCGGCAGAAAAAACTCTTAGAAAACATGAATGATGACATCGTTAAGTCATTAAGCCAGGGGTATAGTCCCGAAGACCTCGAAGCAGCTTTTTACTTGAGTCTGGAAAGGTGGCGCGAGGAAAGACAAGCCGAGGTCAAGCAACCTTCCGAGGCAGCCTCGTCCCGCGAGAAAAGCAATATTATCCGCATCGTCGGCAGCCACGACCTGGCGTTGAATATACTTCTGGACCTGCTGCGACAGCGGGTAGAAGGTCTCCAGACGGATGTGACCCATGCCGGCAGTCTGGGTGGTCTTATCGCGCTACAGGAAGAAAGGGCTGACCTTGCCGGCACCCATCTGTTGGATGAGGAGACCGGTGAGTATAACTACCCTTACGTAAAAAGAATCCTAACGGGCAGAGAGCTCGCCATCGTCAATCTTTCCTTCCGTATTCAGGGCTTGATGTTCGCTAAAGGAAATCCGAAGAAAATAAAAGGGTTGGATGACTTAAAGCGACCGGATATAACCTTCGTCAACCGTCAGAAGGGGTCCGGCACACGGGTACTGCTTGACCTGCAGTTGAAGCGCCAGGGGATATCACCGGATGATATTAAAGGATATGGCATTGAATATAACACTCACCTTGAGGTCGCCTCGCACATCTCCCGCGGCAGCGCCGACGTTGGCCTGGGAATTGAGGCGGCGGCTTTAAGCTGCGGACTGGATTTTATGCCGATGTTCCGGGAGCGGTACGACCTCGTTATACCGCTGGCGAACTATCGTAGCCCCCGCTTTGCGCCGATGTTGGAGATAATCGGCAGCGATGCGTTCAAGAAAATCGTGGATAAGGTAGGCGGCTACGATACTTCCCAGACCGGCACCACGACGTTTATCTCTTAGACATTATCAGGAAATAATCGCCTCAAGACTACGGTCGCCAAGCAAGCCTTCCAACTCTTTTTTCACACCTTGAGCTACCTTGAGGCGTTCGGCAATGATAGCTTTGGTTTCATCCGTCAGCCCGAAGCGGTGGTTGGTTGAACTATAACGTTCTTCGAGAGAGACCAGCCTTTCGCCTTCAACGAGTTTATCCGCCAGGTAGACTATTTTAGCCTCTAAAGGTAGTGATAAATCACCCTCTGCCAGATTGGAATGGACGCCAACGATATCGCCCACTTTACCGAAACCGAGTTCCTGCAGTATCTTGCCGCCGGCGATATCGTGTTTCTTTTGCCCTTTGGCGATATCGTGCAGTTTGGCGGCAATACGGACCATCTCTACATCGACATTATGGCCGGCGGCATCCAGTGCCCGCGCGATAGCAAAAGCCACCTCCGCCACTTTAAGGCTATGTTTTATTTTATCCGGAGGAACTCGGCAGATATCTTTAAGTATCACGTCGCATTCTTCATCGGTGGGCACTTCATAGTGCCGGTAGCGCTCTAATAGGTCGGCGTAATCTTCCGGTCTATCGATATCGTAGAGAATAAAACTATCCGGAACCGGCACTTCCAGAGCCAGCTTTTCTTGAGAATCGAGCACGGCTTTAAGACCACCTTTTTTATCCCACCCCATAATGGCGGGGATTAGTGTGGTGGGGATAAGCGGCGGATGACCCCTTTTCCTCCCGAATACCGGGTAAATAATCTTTTCAGGATTTTCTACTGCTGCTTCCAACAGCCGCTTGATAGTAGCCGGTCTTACCAGAGGTATATCCACCGGGTTAATGAAAAACGCTTGATGGGCTGGTTGCAGACGCCTTACCCCGGCTTGAATCGAGGTGAACATACCTTGTTCGTAGTCGGGGTTGTAGACGATGGTGATATTCCGCTTTTTGATGCCCGCGGTTATATCGTCATGCCGGTAGCCCGCCACCAGCAATACGTCGACCCCGGCGTTTAAAAAAGTGGCGATAACGTGGTCGGTTATCGTGGCTTTACCCAGCGGGAGGAGGGGTTTGAACTGTTTCATGCGGGTGGAAAGCCCGGCGGCAAGGACGATGGCTGCGTAACGCTTCTTCACGTCGCTTGCCTGCTCCGCTGGCTGATTAGTTCCGCTACGATGCTGACGGCGATTTCTTCCGGTGTTTCGCCGCCGATATCGATGCCGATGGGGGAATGTACCTGCTCCAACTGCTCCTTTTTAACGCCCTGCGCCAGCAGCGCTTCGAAAATAGCGGCCCGTTTCTTACGACTGCTAATCATACCGATATAACCTGCCTTGGTCTTCAGGGCTTGTTCCAATACCATCCGATCATACTGGTGCCCGCGGGTCACGATAACGATGAAAGAATCGGCATCTATTTCCAGTCCGTCGAAAGCGTTATCATAATCCGCTATTACACGTATTTTATATGCCTCCGGGAAACGTTCCGCATTGGCGAACTCCAGCCGGTCATCCAATACCACCACGCGGAAGCCCACCAGCGCCGCCAGGTGAGCCGTGGGCACCGCCACGTGCCCCGCCCCGAAGCAGTACATGGTTTTCAGCTTGCGTATGCGGTCGACCATAACGCGGGTATCTTCCAGCGATATAACTGCCGTAGTGGAGATATTATGCAGCTCGGTTTTAAGTTTGGCAATATCGGGCTCTTTTAGTGAAGTGTTGCCGGTGATTTTACCATCGGCATGGAGGATGGCGTGACCGGTTACTTCAATAACGTCACCGCTGTCTTTCAGATATGTTAAAACGCAAAAGTCTTTGCCTTGTAAAATCGCTTCGTGCCATTGTTTCGAGAATTGCCGATTTTCTTTCGTGGCTGGAAGATAGTCCAACAGTATTTCGGCTTTACCGCCGCAAATCATGCCGGGGGCGGTGGCATCCTTGCCGGTAAGCTCGTAGGATAGTATTTTAGATTGGCCGGTGGCTAAAACCTTTTTGGCTTCCTGGATAGCGGCGGCTTCTATCAGGCTCCCGCCGATGGTGCCGTAGCTTTTCCCGTCGGCGCCTACCAGCATTTTCGTGCCGTCGTGCCGCGGGGTCGACCCCTCCAGACTCATGATGGATATGAGGATGAGTGGGGAGCCAGATTCAAGCTTCTCATGGATAGTTTTGGCGAGGTATTCATTCTCGTTCATCGTAAGATCTCGAGTTGATGATTTATTCTAAAAACTGAATCGGCAGACCCTTTTCCCCTGAGCCTGCCGATTCTTGTTCTTATCTATTTTTTAAGCGTGGCTTTGACCTTATCCGGCGTGGCTGGGAGGTGGTAAATTCTGGCGCCGCAGGCGTTATAGATAGCGTTGGTCACGGCTGGTGCGGTAGAGACCATAGTCATCTCGCCGATGCCGGTCGAGCCCAGCGTACCCCGGATACGCGGCGTTTCGCGTTTGATAAACTCCACCTCAAAAGATTCGTTGATGGTGGGGAACTTAAAGGTTATCCAGTCCTTGGTCTTGCCGAGGACGAACTCTTCCCTCAACGCATAGCCGATACCCTGGTCCATACCACCTTCCAGTTGGCCCTCCAGGTTCTGCGGGTGGATGATGGGTCCGGCGTCAACGGCAGTGGTCATTTTCAGCACTTTCACCTCGCCGGTTTCGATATTGACCTCTACCTCTGCCATCTGGATGTTATGCACCTGGGAATCGAAGGAGCTGCCCTGGCCGGTCTTGGGGTCGAGCTGGTCAGCCCCGGCAATCTTTTTCTCACCTTCGTAGCGGGTCGGTTTACCGGCTTTCTTGAGTCCGGCGTATGTCTTGCTGCCGGCTTCTTTCATGGCTTTCGCCATTTTCTCCAGTCCGTTAACCAGCGCACCGCCGCCCATATAGGTCTGGCGGCTACCGGCGGAAGGACCGGACGCTACGGTCTTATCCGTATCGCGGGTATAAAGCTTTATCTTTTCCAGCGGTAGGTCGAGCACTTGCGCCGCCAGCTGGGAAAGCATAGAATCATTGCCCTCACCGGGGTCGGCGATGGCGGCATAGATAGTGACGGTGTCATCCGGGTTTATCTCCACGGCATTCGACGCCTGGTCGCCAGCTTCGGCGATGCCGAAGGACATACAGGCGATACCCACGCCGCGCTTTATCTTACCGCCCTTTTTATTGAACTCGGCGGCAGCTTTCTTGGCCTTTTCATATGCCGGTTTAATATCATCACAGAGTTCCGGGAAACTGGTCTGTTCGATAAGGGCGCCGGTGGAGCGGGTCTGCCCTGGTTTCAACGCATTCCTCTTGCGGAACTCCAGCGAGTCGATGCCTATTTTCTCGGCCATCATGTCCATGAGCGACTCCAGGGCGAACATTACCTGGGGTGGTCCTGCCCCCCGAGCAGCGCCGCCGGAGCCGTTATTGGTATAAACTAGCTTAACCAAAGCGGAGACGTTAGGTATATTATACGAGCCGTTCAACATGTGGAGGGCGCGTCCCGGCATAATGGGGCCGAGCAGGAAGTAAGCGCCTTTGTTCATGATGAATTCGTTAAAGTAAGCGGTGATGTTGCCATTTTTATCGGCAGCCAGCTTCGTCTTCATGTCAAAGGGATGACGCTTGGAGGTAATAAGGAACGATTCCTCTAGGGTGGGGATATAGCGGATAGGCCGTTTGAAGTGCATGGCGGCGGCGGCAGCGATGCCTTCGGACGAAATTGAGGCTTTGATGCCGAACTGCCCTCCGGAGTAAGGTTCGATATAGCGGACTTTTTGTGCTCCGACGGCTTCTTGAATAATAGCGGCATGGGCGTGAATCATGATGCTCCGCCCAATAACCACCAGCTCATCGCCGTCAAAATAGCAGAAGCAGGCTTCCGGTTCCAGTGCTGCCTGGTGGTTCATCTGGGTTGAGAAATCGCCCTCGATAACATAAGCTGCTTCCTTCAATGCCTTGGCGGCATCGCCTTTTATCTGCGGCTGCTGGAAGCAGAGGTTAGGCGAGTGCGGGTGAATCTGGACGGCACCGGGCGCCAGGGCTTCTTGCGGCGTCTTCATCACCGGTAGTTTCTCGTAAGTAACTATAACGGCGGCGGCAGCGGCTCGCGCCTGCGCTCTCGTTTCGGCAGCGACGATAGCCACCGGGTCGCCGTATGCCCTGACCTTATCCTCGCAGAGTAGTGGCTGGTCGGGAGCGATAACACGGATGCGGTTGGTGCCTTTAATATCATCTGCCGTCATCACGCCAACAACGCCCGGCATCTTCTTGGCAGCGGAGGCATCGATGGACTTGATAATAGCGTGGAACTCGGTACTATGCACCGCGGCGATTTCCAACATGCCGTCCATCTTATAATCTCCGCCGAACTTAGCCAATCCGCAGGCCTTGAGCATGGCGGAAGGTCGCGGGTGTGATTCTCCAATCATTTTCTTTTTATTGAGAGAAGCACGGACCTTCGCCGGCGTGGTCTCATTGCGCAGGAATTTACCAGCCAGCTTGACGGCGTCAATTATTTTTACGTATCCGGTACAGCGGCATAAATTTCTGGCTAAAGCTTTTTTAATCGCTGCAATGTCCGGATTCGGGTTCTGGTCGAGTAAGGCTTTGGTGGCCATTATCATGCCCGGCGTGCAATAACCGCACTGGATGGCACCGGAGAGCACATAGGCTTCCTGGATGAGATGCGGATTTTCCGGCGTGCCCAGCCCTTCCACGGAAATGACATCCGCCCCCTCGAGGTCGACCACCTTTTTCAGGCAGGAGCGGGTAGCTTTGCCATCGACGATTACCGTGCAGGCACCGCACTGACCTTTGCGGTCGCAGGACTGCTTGGTACCGGTGAGATTGAGCTGCTCACGCAGCAGGTCGAGCAGTACCAGATCCGGGCTGACTTCAACTTTGCGTTTGGCTCCGTTCACCGTTAAGGTTACGTTTTGCATCTGATTGCTTCCCTTTCATGTTTCTTTTTCTTTGACTTATTTAGATACCTGATGGCAAGTAAGGGAGAAATAGTAGTTTTTTGTACTACATTAAACCATACATTGTAAATAAAGTATCATTATTATATTAATTTGTCAATAACGAAAATACCATTATGACTTTTTAATGCCCGCTTGATAGCGAGTGATGCCCCGATGCAACAGCTCGATGATGCCCCTGGATTTTTTTAGGAACTCTTCACCGGTGCTTCCCAGTGCCTGGGAAAAGGACTCTTCGGTCAGAGCCTCTGCCTCTTTGATGGTTTTGCCTTTAGTTAAAGAGCATAAAATCTCGACGACGACATTAGCGGTGGGGTCGCAGGTACACAGATACTTGATGTCATCGATAATGCCGTGGCGGACGTTGATATAGATGTTGATGTAAGCATGGCTGACATGCGAGCAAATCCTTATTTTTTCACCGACGGTATCCAGGAATATCGAGGGATTTTCCAGTTCGCCGGCGTGTTCGAACCCCATTTTGCATAAACGGCGGTAATATTTAACAACCAATTCATCCATTTAAATAATGTCTTTTCGTAGTTATAGATAGCTGCGTTCTTCAAAGATAGCGTGCAGCGTATCCAGGAAAATATTACATTCCTCTATAGTGTTATAGAAATAGAGTGATACACGGTAAGTCATTCTATGTTCCGAGGGCAAGCGAGGGCGCATCCAACCCTGCCCGAACTTATAGTTTAGATAAGAGTGGACGCAAAAAACACCGTCGCGTATCATGATATTATTCCGCTCGCTAAGCTCCTCGGCGATACCTACGGCATTAGGGCGCCTGACCTCGAAGGTCAATATCCCTCCCCGTTTATTGGCATCAGCCGGACCAAGGACGCTGAACCAGCTTGTGTCGCCATACTTTTTTAGGAGCTGCTCTGTTAGATACTGGTTCAGGTAGTTCATCTGGCTGTTTATTTTCTCCATACCGATTTCTTGCAGGTATTGCACCGCCGTGCCCGCCGCTATTTGCCCGGGATAGTTCTGAATGCCCACCTCGAAACGCTCCGGCGGCTCTAGTAAAGAATAGTTATTATAAGTAGTATCACCCACCGTACCGCCGCCCAGCATACAGGGCTTGATGGCTTCGGCAGGGTCATCCTCCTCGTGAAGAGCCCGCCCTAAAAGCTCCTGCTTGCCGTAAAGAACCCCCACTCCCCTCGGCCCGCACATTTTGTGTATGGAAAAAGCCAAGAAATCGACATCCAGCTTTTGGACGTCTATTTTATGGTGCGACGCTGTCTGTGCCGCGTCAAGAAGTACCTTTGCTCCGTGAGCATGAGCCAGCTTAATAATGGCATCGGCGGGTATCGTATAGCCGGTTAAATTTGATGTATAAGCCATGCTTACCAGAGTAACTCGGTTTTTTTTCAGCGCTTCTTCCAATATACCGAGGTTAATCGTCTCGTCTTCATTCGCGGGGATATGCTCGACCTTGATGAGCCCCTTTTTTTGTAAGCGTAGCCAGGGAAGGAGGTTAGAGTTATGCTCTTTATCGGTCAGCAGGACGGTATCCCCGGGCTGAAATTTAAAACCGAGCGCCACGATGTTGATAGCGTGGCTCGTGTTCTGCGTAAAGATAATCTCTTTCTCCGACTTTGCGTTGATGAACTCCTTGATTATTTCCCGAGAACCTTTGATGCCTTTCTCGTGGTTGCCTTCAATACGGTTATTAACTTCCTCGGCGAACCAGTGACGACTTCTTGCTCCTCCACAACCGGGAAATCCGGTATAATAATCGTTTATAGCTTGAATGACTGACTGCGGTACCAGAGTGGTACAGGCGCTATCGAGGTAGATAGGTGGTTTACCGTTACGCCTATTTTGCAGCGCTGGAAAATCTTTTCTGATGGCTGCTACCCATTTATCGCTTTCTGTCATCGCCATATTTCAATAATATATTATATTGATGACACTAATACAAATAGGAACGATAATATGAATTTGATCGCTTGTGGGTGAATACAAACCTTCAAACGTCACATAGTGCAGCGTTCTACTTTTTCCCCGTCTGACTCCAGCTCGTCGTGTTGCCGATGGTGAAGCAGAGCACCGGCCGCTTGATGCTCTTGAACTCGATGGGGCAGTGAGTCAGTCCCTTCGGTACGTAGATGAGCGAACTCTGCTTAATTTTGTGCTCCTCATCGCCGAGCTTGATGGACACTTCATCGTCAATAGCGCGGGGATTAGCTTTATCTGCCCAACCCACCAGCCCTATCATTTCATCGAAGTCGTGAGCGTGTGGCTGCGGCGCCATGGTCATATCCCCGCTCCATATCCAGACGAAATCGACGTAAAAAGCTCCCGGTGAAACTGTACTATCCAGTGATACTATCTGCGTGGTCTTGGCTTTAGGCGGAGGCAGCGGTTTGCTCTTATCCGGCGGCGGCCCGTGACGCTTCGGCTCGGTGATGATATACCTTCCGTACCGCGAGCCCGACGCGTCCTTTGGCGGCGCCTTGAATTCTGGTATTTTAATGGGGGGCGCGTTCTTATGGTTCATGGACTCTGATTTACGCCCGTACCGGCTGATGGGCGCCAGCGTGAAGAAGAAGACCGGTCGGTTCACCTCGCGGAAGGTGAGCGGGCAGTGTTTCATCCCTGCCGGCACGTGCACCAGGCAGCTCTTGGTCAGGAAGTGCATCTCATCGCCGAGGATTATCTCCATCCTCGCATCCAGCTCGCGGGGGTTTTCCGGGTCGCTGCTGATGAAGCCAATGACCTCATCGAAGGGGTGGACATGCGGCTCTTCCGTCGTGCCGGAGGTGGTCTTGCCGCCCCATAGCCAGATGCACTCCATGTAAAACATGGCGCCTTTTACCTTGGTATCGTCCATCCAGAGCAGCCGTATCAGCTCCACGGTCGACTTAATAGGGCTTTTCTTCATCATCTCCTGTATTTGGGCTATTTCTTCCGGAGTGTATTCCCTAGTATCAGTTACGATGTTCTTGGTGTAGCGTAATGTGGTCATGGTTTATCCTTTCCTATAACGTTTTTACGGCTTTATCATTTGATAGCCCTTTACTACAAGCCGCTACTTGGAATACTATTTATAAAATAGCCTTTTTGCAGTGCGCTAATTTTTTATGAGAGAACCACCTAGTTCCCCGGCTAAATCGAATTTGGCGCCTCGCGACTTGACCGAGGGGAGCACTATTCGCAACCTCTGGGTACTCTCCTGGCCCATGTTGATTAATAATACCCTCAACGCCCTGGGCCCTACTATTGACATGATATGGGTCGGTAAATTAGGTGCTTCGGCTATCGCCGGCGTCGGTATCTCCGGTCTCGCCGTTATGGTGATAAACTCACTAATTGCAGGACTTTTCACCGGCACTATTGCGTTAGTAGCCTGGCACATCGGCGCTAAAGATGAACAGGGCGCTAACCGCGCCGCCCAGCAGGCTTTTATTATCGGTCTGGCTTTCTCCATATTCATTGCGCTTATTGGCGTCTTTTTATCTGTACCGTTTTTAAGGTCGCTCGGTGTCGACCCCGCTGTGGTAGACGAGGGTGCTACCTATTTACGAATTCAGCTTATTGGCATCGTCACGATGACTATCCTGCAGGCTGCCCAGAGCATTATACAGGCTTCGGGAGATGCCGTCCAGCCTTTGATGATTAGCGTTGGTTACCGTCTGCTGCAGGTGGTACTTTGTCCGGCGCTGGTTTTCGGTTGGGGATTCCTCCCCAGACTTGAGGTCAGTGGGGCGTCCTTAAGCAACGTTATTACCCAGGGGTTGGGAGCTGCACTGGCGCTGTTCATCCTTTTCTCCGGGAGGACGCGCATCACGTTAACCTTAAGGAATTTCCGCTTTGACGGCAAAATGATTTGGCGGACGGTGAAAATAGGCATCCCGGCATCATTTTCTTTTATGCAGAGAAGCATCGCCGAGCTAATACTGATGTGGTTTATCACGCCTTTCGGCACTCTGGCAGTAGCCGCGCAGTCCGTGTCCCAGAGGGTCGACCAGTTTTTACAGAACCTCTCCGGCGGTCTTGGTAATGCGGCGGGCATACTGGCGGCGCAAAATATGGGTGCCGGTCGACCCGATAGAGCAGCCAGAACCGGCTGGCTAGCCGTGATTCTCGCTACGGCTGTTTCGTTCGTTTGTATTATCGTGATATGGTTTTGGATTAACCCTATTTTGAGTATTTTCACGCAGGATTCCGAAGTAATAGATATAGCCGCCAATTTCCTCCGCATCTCGATTGTCAGTTACCTGGTCTGGGGATTGGTGGTCTCTTTGAGCCTGGTGTTAAATGGGGTGGGTGATACCATGGTGCAGATGCTCACCAATCTGTTAACGATGGTGTTCGTGCAGCTGCTTTTGGCTTATTTCCTGTCCCGGTACACCGACCTCGGGGTATACGGGATACGGTGGGCGGTGGTGATTGGTATCGTCATGAGAGCCGCCATTTATACGGTATATTTTAAAATGGGACGCTGGAAAAACAGGAGAATTTAAATCCCGGCAACCGCTTTTTCGATGCGCTGCAGGGCTTCTTTAAGTATCGAGCGCGGGCAGGCGATGTTCATCCTCTCGAACCCCGAGCCCCCGGCGCCGAACATAAAGCCGTCATCCAGCCCTACTTTAGCCTTCTCTTTCATGAAGTTGCTTAGAGTTTTATCGTCCATACCCAGCGCGCTGCAGTCCAGCCAGAGCAGGTAAGTCCCCTGCGGCTTGACGACGTTGATTTTAGGGATTCTTTCTTTGAAATACTTAATGGTAAAATCCAGGTTTCCCTGCAGGTAGTCGAGGATCTGCTCCAGCCATTCGTCGCCGTAGCGATAGGCGGCTTCTAACGCAGTAAACCCGAAGAGGTTGATGCCATGCCCTACGCCTGCCTCGCGGAATCCGTCGCGCAGCTTTTTATTTGGGATAATAATGGAAGAAGCGCTCAACCCCGCCAGGTTGAAGGTCTTGCTCGGCGCCATACACACGATGCTGTTCTGCTCGAACTCTTTGGATATAGAGGCGAAGGGTGTATGTTTATTGCCCTTGAATAGCAGTTCGCAGTGAATCTCGTCGGAGATGACGACCGCCCCGTGCCCGATGATGATTTTACCTAATTTAACTAAGTCCTCCCGTCCCCACACCCGCCCGATGGGGTTATGGGGATTGCACAGGACGATAGCCCTGATGCGGCTGCTTCCAAAGTGCATGCCGCCTGGCGGCGAGAACTTACTTTCCAGGTCGGCGAAGTCCATCTCGTATTGTCCGTTATGGAGTTTAAGCTGGTTGGTGACAATCTGGCAGCCGTTCGACTTAACCGAGGAAAAAAACGGATAGTAGACCGGCTCCTGCAGTATTATCTCGTCGCCGGGGTGGGTCAGGCTTTTGATAGCGGCGTTTATAGCGGGGATAACACCCGACGTAAAGACCACCCATTCCGGCTTGATTTTCCAGTTGAATTTTCGCTTCATGCGGTCAACGACTGCCTTAATAGTGTTTGACCCCGCCTGGGTATAGCCGTAGAATGGATGCTCGGCGCGCTTTTTCAGCGCCTCGACGATGGGCTGGGCGGTGGGAAAATCCATATCCGCTACCCACATGGGAATTACATCCTCACTCCCGAAGATGGCTTTAACGGCGTCCCATTTGGCGCAGTTCGTGTTCCGCCTGGAATGTACCTGATCGAAATTGTACTTCATATTCTATCCTCTAATATATTCTCAATGTATTCTATTACCTTAATGCCCATTTGTTCAACGATAGGTATTATTTGCATTTGGTTTTAATTTTATACCTCACCCCTGACCCCTCTCTGAACTCACTTCCCCCTCTCAAACATATAAAAAATCGAGCAGGGTAAATAATCCAATTTGAGAGGGGGACTAAGGGGGTGAGTATTTTTTTAAGCAAACGCTGCCCCAAATTGACTATCCTCGCCTACCTAACTATAATACAAAAAACGACATTATTAATAGTATTTCAGGAGGAGCTTAAAAATGGAACTTAAAGAGTTTATACGCGGGCAGCTTGACGGCGCCGACCAGGCTATCAAACGGGCAATCGATACCTTAACGCAGGAAGAAATAGCCTGGCAGCCTAAAAGCGGCTGCAACCCTATCGGGCTGATTCTCTTTCACATATATAAGGTCGAGGACTCGTTTATCCAGACCAATCTCCAGGAAAAGAAAGAGCTCTGGGAGACGGAAAAATGGTATGAGAAACTTGACCTCCCGGTTACCGAAGCCAGCGCCCATTATACGGTAGAACAGGTTGATGCTTTTAAGGTGCCCAAGCTCAAGGCTATCCTTGAATATAGCGCCGCCGTCCATAAAGCCACTTTAGCTTATCTAGACACCTTGAAACCAGCGGATTTCGATAAACAAATCAAGATGCGTTTTGGACCTCTGCCGATGGCGGTAGTATTTACGATACTTGTCAGCCACGCTGCCCAGCATACCGGCGAGATGTCTTATATTCGTGGACTCAAACGCGGCATGGATAAGTAAGGCTTTAGCTCGAGCTCAAATACATCAATATCGCCCCACAGGCGGCGACGTTCAGGCTTTCCGCTTTTTCCTTTACGGTGGGTATCCGCACACGATGGTCGGCGATTGTTGACAGCTCTTTAGATAGACCGGCGGCTTCGTTGCCCAGCGCTAACACCAGTTTTTTCTGCCCTGCTAATATCGACGGTTCATCGGTGCCTCGAACGTCGGCGGCGACTAACGTATAGCCATCCCGTTTTAGCGATTGGACGATTTCCAGATATTGCTCTGTCCTGCGTAGCCAGACGGATAGCACTGTTCCGGCGCTCGCCTGCACGCACTTCGGGGCTAGCGGGTCGGCGCAGCTTTCTGTAAGAATCACGCCGTTATAATCCAGAGCGGCGGCAGTGCGGATAAGCGTCCCTACGTTGCCGGGGTCTTGTATATCCTCCAGCAGTAGAATATGCCTGCCTGTATCTTTGGGCAGCCTGGGGGAGTAGATATCGGTGGGGGTTTTAACTACCGCCATTATCCCCTGCGGCGTTTGCACGCTGCTGATATAGCGAAACTGGCTGGCGGTAATAATACGCGTTGGATAACTGGAGAAAAGCGGTGGATATTCTGCCACCGACAAAATATCGGTTATCGCATCCGGGTGGCCATCGACTATCTGGCGGATGGCTTTTTCTCCCTCGACGAGGAATAAACCGGTTTCAAGCCTGCCATTTTTATCAGCCAGCTGGCGGTACCATTTCAAAGATCTCACCGGCATAACTTCGCCTCGCCCATAAACAATACCACACCCGGGAGCTTAACTTAAAGATGTTTCCCCGCGGGTGTGGTGTGTTTACTCGGTAATAGCTTTATGTAGCCAACTATTTATCGGTCAGGGCTTTCGCCATCTGGATTTCTTTAATCAGGTCTTCAACCGTGATGGCGGCACAGGTCAGCGGCTCCAAAGTTCCCCTCGAGCCCAGCGCCGAGGCGACCCTGGCGATGACGGTATTATTGGGAGCTTCTAGCATATTGACGAAGTCCCACTCACCCAACAGCGCATACTGGCTGATTATTTTAGCCCCCATGCCCTCCACCTCTTTGTTGACCTCCCAGAGTCTGCCGGGATTTTGCATCATCGTCTTTCTTCCGTGGTCGGTTAGCTTGGTCAGCATCATATAGTACGGCATATTAATCACCTCTCAAAAAAAATAGCCCTATCGTTATCTGTTTAGGGCGTCCGATTAGATTATCTTACACTACTAGATACAAACTGTCAATTATTATTGGTTAAATCGATTTCTTAGTAACATCGGTCACTACATGAGAGCTGTTTTAGAATGAAAATAGATATGCAAGTGTACTCATAAGCCAATAACGAAAAGTTGTACTACCTTGGGTAGTTAAGACACGAACTCAAAAACAGGCTGTGTTATTGAAGGAACTCTTTGGGCTTCCGGTTCAATTGTTGGGATCACGATGTCCCAAATTATTCCTCCCCCTTGGGGAACTGGAACATCTAAGCCTTTATTGATTAACGTTGAAATATAAAGTTCTGTAACTTCTTTAAGGTTTTTCAAAGCTTCTTCTTGTGTACTCCCATGACTCATACACCCTTCAAGTTCAGGATGATATGCCATATAACAAGGCTCGTTGTTTGTGGTTACGTCTGGAACGATAATATTGGAATAAGGCAGATCTTGATATTCCTGCTGTCTCCTATTCATTTTTAGACTCCTTTTCTTTGAGCATATCGGCAAGCCGAATAGCATGGATAATATATCCTATAGCTAAAGAACGAGAGCGCGTAATAGTAGCTCGTAGTTCGGAGAATTTTGGGTGGACATATATCGTGTGTTTTCCGCCTTCTTGTTTTTCAAATCCCAAACCGAGGTACAATTTTTCTAAGTCCTCGCAGGTCCATCCGGTTTTGCTACGACGCATCCTCTCTAATAAACGTTCAATGGATGACATGTACGTCACCGCTAGTCGTGTGGAGAAGGAGGTGGCTGCTGAGGTTGTGGTACATAGTTAACTTTTAAAGGAATCTCTTGTTTAGTTTCTCCGCCTATAAGTACCGCAAAAACATAATCCCCTGTTGTCTCAAACTTCAAATTATTAAAAACCATTTGTGAATTGATATTCACTCGCCTGCCTGGCTGACCTCTTGGTATTTTAAGATTCCCACTAATACAAATGATCTGTTTTGCATCTTTATCTAGAAGCTTAATTTCAATATTTTTTTCCGTATCCCATTCAGCGGCACTCGCTTCTAGCTGTAAAACTATCTGTAATTGAGGATGGATCCACGGTAGAATCGGGGCGTTTATATCGGCAAAAATCCCCATTACATTTAGTTTACCTTCACGTGTTATATTCGCGTAATCGGCCAATAAAGCTAACTTTACGTCCACAATGAACATAATATCACAAGAGTTATAATTATTCAATGGCTAAATCTACCATTAAGGCCTATTTTACCTGGATAGGTATGCCAGCAACCATCAAATACACCTCGTCAACACTTTGCGCCAGCATCTGGTTGGCTTTACCCAGCAGGTCGCGGTATAAACGGCTGACCTTATCGCCCGGCACGATACCCATCCCCACCTCATTGGTCACGATGATGAAATCCGCTCGGGAACGGCTGATACAGTTCAATAGCTCATCTATTTCTGCTATGACCGCCTTCTCAAGCACCGCGGCATCGGTGTTTTCATCGTACTGCTGCAGGATATTGCTGATAAGTAGGGTAATACAATCGACGATTACTGTTTTTACGCCGCTGATATTTTTTGTAATCTCGCTGCCGATATGTGTCACTGTTTCCAGCGTTTTCCAGTCCTTTGGTCGCGACTTACGATGCATCTCGATGCGCTGCCGCATCTCTTCGTCACCTGCCTCGGCGGTCGCCACGAAAAGTACCTGTCCGCCGGCTTTAGTCGCCAACTCTAGCGCCATTTGACTTTTTCCGCTGCGGGCGCCACCGGTTAAAAGAATACTTTTCAAATCCCTGCCTCTATTATCCTGTATATTCGCGCCATATCGATGTTTTGTCGCACCAGCTCCGCCAGCTTATCGTACTGGCGGTCTTTTTCTGTGCCAACGCCAGTGCTATTTTCTACTAATCCCCACCGCCGCCGTAAGTTATTTAAAAATACTTGCCGGAAACTATCATTATGGAAGAGACCATGCATGTATGTTCCCAGTATCATTCCCGTGGCATCCAGCGCGCCGTCGAGATAGTCAGTTCTGCCTTGCGGCGTCTCGATAACTTTAAAAGCGTTACTTTTTTCTTCGCTGCGGGTCTGACCCATATGAATTTCGTAGCCGTTTATTTCCATACCTTTTGTTCCTGCCAGGAGCCCTTTTTGAGACACAGTTTTTGCTTTGACCTGGGTGGTGGACTTTTCCGCGGCAAACTCGGTGACAACATCAAGCAGTCCCAGTCCTGCTACTTCCGTTTTTTCCGACTCCACCCTTTGTGGGTCGAGGATTTTCTTGCCGAGCATCTGGTAGCCGCCGCAAATGCCCACCACGGGTATGCCGGCTTTGGCTTTTTCCAGAATCACATCTGCTAAACCGGACTGGTGCAGGTATTGTAGGTCGTTAATCGTGCTTTTGGTGCCGGGGAGGATAATGAGGTGGGGATTCACTAGCTCAAATGGCTTGTTGATATAGCTCACGGTGCAGCCGTCTTCTTCTAAGGGGTCGAAATCGTCATAGTTGGATATATGCGGCAGACGAATGACGCCTATATTAAGTCCGCCCGAAGATATACCTGCTTTCCGTTCGTCGAGATAGACCGAGTCCTCCTGGGCGATACGTATATCTTTAAAATAGGGGATAATGCCGAGCATCGGCAACCCTGTCTTTTTCTCGACGAAGTCGATAGCCGGCTTTAACAGGGCGATATCGCCGCGGAATTTATTGATAATCATCCCCTTGACATAATGTTGTTCTTTTTTGTCCAGCAGTTCCAGTGTGCCGACGAGCGAGGCAAAAACGCCGCCTTTATCGATATCGCCGACGAGCAGCACGGGCGAACCTGCCGCTTTAGCGATACGCATGTTAACGATTTCCCGGTCTTTGAGGTTAATCTCCGCCGTACTCCCTGCGCCTTCAATAACGACGATATCATATTCCGCCCGTAGACGTTCCAGTGCTTCCGTAACAATTGGCAGCAGGGCAGGGGCATAATTAGTATAGTCCTGGGCGGATATCGACCGGTCTACTTTCCCCAGCACGATAACCTGGCAGCCGGAGTTGGCAGTAGGTTTAAGCAGCACCGGGTTCATGTCTACAGTTGGTGCGATACCGGCAGCTTCTGCCTGCACCGCCTGCGCCCGCCCTATTTCCCCTCCCCCCGCCGTCACGAAGGAGTTGAGAGCGATATTCTGTGCCTTGAACGGCGCTACTTTATGGCCGTCCTGCATAAAGATATGGCATAGGGCAGTGACGATAATGCTTTTCCCCACCGCCGACGCCGTGCCCTGTATCATGATGGTTTTGGCTTTTTTCATCCTATTAAACCCGGTCCAACTTTAACGATAATTATCACCAGCAACAGCGCTGTCACCTCTGCTACCTCGTTGATAGCACCGTAGGTATCGCCGGTCAGCCCGGCAAACTTATATCTTAAATAAAAGGCAAAAGCGGTCGTGATAATCAAGATGCCGCCGACCAGCAGGAATCCGGTTACGTAAAATAGCGGTAAAAGCCCGCCGGCAATACCCAGCGTGATGATAGTGGCGATAATGAAATGCCGCCAGTCGGTCGCTTCTTTATAGGCTTTACCCAGTCCTGATGGGCGAGCGTAAGGGTAGGCGAAGATGGCATAGACCATCGCCCAGCGACTGATCACCGGCATAAAAAGCAATACGGCGGTCATCTTGTCCGACGGCACATTGTTCAGGCAGATATATTGCACCAGCAGTATCAGGACGACTCCCACTACCCCGAAAGCCCCCACCCGACTGTCGTGCATCACTTTCCATCTCTCCTCAATTGTCTTGTGTCCGGCGATACCGTCGCAGGTGTCGGAGAGACCGTCCAGATGCATCGCGCCGGTAAGTATCACCAATGCCACGATAAGCAGAACATTGACCACGGACGCTGGTAATATGCAATTAAGCAACCAGTTCACTCCCGCCAGTATCCCCCCGATAACCAGCCCCACCAGCGGAAAGCATATGATAGCATTTCCCAGTTGCTTCGAGTTAAGCTCCCGTTTGAGAGATATGGGGATGCTCGTTAAAAACTGAAAAGCGGCTAAAAAGCTTATGATATCCCTACTCTCCTTCCGACACGCCAGCTTCGGCGAAGGTTGCCATTTCATTGAGCGTCCTCACGGCCGCTTCAGCGATAATAATCCCCAATGCGGCGCCGGTGCCCTCGCCCAATCTCATTTCCAGATTCAATAGCGGTTTGAGTCCCAGGTACTGCAGCATCGCGGCATGCCCGGCTTCCGCCGATACATGCGCTGCGATTAGATAGTCCTTAAGCTGCGGCGCCAGGGCAATAGCGATTGAAGCCGCCGCCCCGGAGATAAAACCATCGATGACCACCGGTATACGCTGTGCCGCCGCTCCCAGCATGACGCCCGCTAGCCCCCCGATTTCAAATCCCCCCACCTTCGCTAAAATCTCCAGCGGTTTGGCGGGATTGGGTTTGTTGACCGCCAGGGCGCGCTTGATAACGTCTATCTTATGGGCGAGTTGCTCATCGCTTAGTCCGGTGCCACGCCCGGTCGTCGCTTCGACAGTCTTGCCGGATAGAACGGCGAAAACGGCGCTGCTGGCTGTGGTGTTCCCGATGCCCATATCGCCCGTGCCGACGATATCCAGACCCCGCTTCGCCTCCCCGGTAACGATTTCAATGCCGGCTTCGATGGCGGCTATCGCCTGTTCGCCAGTCATCGCCGGACCTTGACACATGTTCTTCGTGCCGTAGTCCACCTTTTTCACAATGAGTTGCTTGTTCGGCTTAAGGTCGCTAGCTACGCCCATATCCACGAAGACTATTCTCGCGCCCGCCTGCCGCGCCAGCACGTTAATCCCCGCCCCTCCCCTTAAAAAATTCTCCACCATCTGGGCGGTAACCTCCCGCGGCCAGTTACCTATCTTCTCATCCACCACGCCGTGGTCGCCCGCCATGGTAATCATCGCTTTGTTTTTAATCTCTGGTTTTGCCTTCCTCTGGATACCGGCTATTTTTATTGATAGCTCCTCCAGTCTTCCCAGGCTGCCCGCTGGTTTGGTCAACTCATCCTGGCGCTTACGGGCTTGAGCCATTGCCTTTTCATCCAGTGGCTTAATTTTCTCAATTGTCCTGGTCAGTAAATCCATGAATTCTCCTTTTTAGTTTACAGTTATAAGTTCACAGTTTACAGTACCCCCTTCCCCCCAAACTGTTAACTGTCTACTGTTTACTGTTTACTTATATATCGGCGAAGCCACCGGGCACACCCGCATACATTCGGAGCAGCCGCCGGAGGCTTCAACATAGGTCCGGCAAGCAAATTTATTAAGCATATAGGCTTCGCCTGCCTTGGGCCGTCCTATTGCCTGTGCCGGGCACTTAAGGACGCAGATATTGCAGTAGCGGCAGTTCTTTTGTACCTCGCCAGATGTGGATTGCAGCGCCGCTTCGGTCAGGCAGACGGTTAGCTGTACCCTGGGACCGTACTTTTCGGTCACCAGCAGGCTGCACATCCCGATGTTCCCCAGCCCTGCCGCCTCCGCGGCGTGTTTGTAGGAAATGACCGACTCTAAAAACCTCCCATCCACCGCCGGACCCTGTGCCGGAAGCGGCAGTGCCTTAAGTCCCGCCCGATGTGAGGCGGCTGCCACATCGTAAGCCGCTTTGAGCAGTCGACCGCGTAGATAGTCCACGTGGCGGGTCAGCAGCTCGTTTAAATTGGGCGTGCCCATCTCCCTAGCCGGCTTGGTTAAATCGAGGAACTCCGGAAAAACCTCCATCCCCAGAACGACGATTGATTTTACCGACGGCAATAACTTTTGCGCCGCTGCTTTGAGTTTTTTATCGTTCAATTCATTGATACGCGCCACGCCCACCATATCTACATCCAGTTTCGCCAGTACTTCTTGTACGCGAATATCTATTGTCGCCGTTTTCTTGTTAGCCATTGTGTTTTAATCCTCTTCAACGTATATTTTGACACCATTATATACGTTTACCCAACTGTTATGAAACAGCATCACCGCCTGTCTTTAAAATATCGCTAAACGCCGCTATCAGTTTACGGCATTCCGGCAGGGGGCGGGGGGCGATACGGATATACTGCTTCAGCCCGAAAGACGAGCAGTCCCGCACCAGGATGCCTTTAGTCAGGAGAGCCCGGCGGCACGCCGTAGCGTTTCCGACCTTTACGAGGAAGAAATGGGCATCGGAACTCAATAACTTGAAGCCGAGTCGCTTTATTTCACTGACCAAAAAATCCCTGGCTTCCCGCGTTTTCTTAAGACTGTCTTTGAGGTACTCCTCTTTTTCCAGAACCGCGAGACCTACGCTTTGGGCGACGGCGTTGACGTTCCAGGGCGGCAGGGCGATACGCAAACTATCGATTATCTCGCGGCAGGCGACGGCGTAGCCCAATCGCAATCCGGGCAGTCCGTAGTCTTTGGTCATGGAACGCAAAATGATGGTATTGCCATTTTTTATCAGGTTTAGCGAGTTCCAGCTTTCTGCCACAAAGGGCAGGTACGCCTCGTCGAGTATCAGGAGTCCGTCTTTCATCGCCTCCATCACTTTTTCAATATCTTTACTTGAGAGGTATAAACCGGTGGGGTTGTTAGGATTGCAGATGAAGATACCTCGGGACTGCTTTTGACGGATGAGGTCGACCACCTCTTCGATGCGTGGGGAAAAACCTTCATTTTCCTTAGTGCGATATTTTGTCGGACGGACGCCAACAAGTCGGCAGGCAATTTCATATTCGCCGTAGGTAGGCTCCGGGATAACGATACGGTCGACCCGACGGAAATAGACCAGTGCGATGAGGCGAATCAGCTCGGTAGTACCGCTCCCTACCAGAATATTGGCGGCGTCTACCCCCAGTTTTTCCGCCAGCCTCCAGCGTAGGGCAGTCGACTGTGAATCGGGATAGCACTCGACCGGCGTGGCAGCCAGCGCCTCTTTTGTCCCGGGAGGAGGCATATACGGGTTGGTGGAAACGCTAAAATCGATGATGCTCTTCGCATCGATACCACTGGCTTCCAACTCGGCGAAGTCGATACCTCCGTGGACGCCGCTTTTTAGTTTGGCTATCTCTCTTTTAGGCTGTAACGGCAATTCTGATACCCCCTGCGATAAAACAAATCACTATCCACGTCGCCACGGCAATTAAGAATATATTTAACGCTCTCCCGATAGTCTCCAACGACGGCGCCGGGTTGCCTTCACCCAGCACATAGTGTCCCGGTTTTTCCAGTCGCACGTCGAGCGCGCCAGCTATCGCCGCCATGGGCCAGCCGGCGTTAGGACTTTCCGTTTTAACGTGTTCCCGCATGGCTGTACTCCAGGTACTCCGCCCTCTTTTTTTCATTGCAGCGGCGATTAATATTACCAGCGCCGCCAGCCGCGCAGGAATGAAGTTAAGCACATCGTCAAATCGAGCGCAAAACTTGCCCAGGTATTCATACTTGCCGTGATAGCCTAACATGGAATCAAGCGTGTTCACTACCCGGTAGCCGATAGCCCCCGGTACGCCGAGCAACAGAAAATAGAAGAGCGGCGCGATAACACTATCGCCGACGCCTTCAGCCACCGATTCCGTCGCCGCTGAAGCCATCAGGGATTTATCCAGGTTGCGCGTATCACGGTTGACCAAGGCTCGCAGCTCGAAGCGTGTTTTTTCCAGGTTATCTTCTTTTAATAGCTGTTTAATTTTTACAGCACTATGCCACAGTCCCCGAATAGAGAACATCAGCTTAAGCAAAACCCCGCTAACGATGATATAGGCTATTTGATTCCAACCCTGTAAATAATTCAATAGAAAATAAACTGGTGTTACGAAAAGCGCTGCAGTCAACAAGGTCATCATCATACCATAAACAAACTGCCAGATGGGGCGCAGTCTTAATCCGCCCCTCTCCAGGAGGGAAATAGCTTTACCCATCCAAGCCACCGGATGAATAATATCCGGCGGGTCGCCTAATACTAGGTCGATGCAGAAAGCCAGCGCGAGAATCCATAGTATTTCCATATTAAACGCCATTTTGCCGTAGATGATTCGCATGAGCGCTTAGCAGCACTGTCGGCAGACCGTTAAGAGGGTGGGTATAGACGCAGTTCTCTGCTCCGTAGACCTGCTTGATGTTCTTATCGGTGATGACCTCTGCCGGTTTGCCCTGACTGTGTATACGCCCTTCGTGAATCAGTATCAGGCGGTCGCAGTACTGTGCCGCTAGGTTGAGGTCGTGGATAGCTGCCAAAATGGGCAGGCCGTTCTCCCGACAGAGATTTTTCATGAGGTCCAGTACATCCCCCTGTCGACCGATATCCAGGTTGGCGGTCGGTTCGTCCATCAGAATCGCCTTGGTATCCTGAACCAATACACGTGCAATCAGCAGGCATTGTATCTCGCCGCCGGAAAGCTCGTTAACATAGCGGTTCGCCAGCTTCGTGGTGCCGGTCTTTTCCATGGCTTGCCGGGTCATATCCCAGTCCTGCCAGTTTTCGGACTGGAATAATCCTAGATGCGGATTCCGTCCCATCAGCACAATCTCGAAAGCGGTAAAGGTGCTGGGCAGCAGCGGCAGCTGCGGTACCACGCCCACCAGGCAGGCAAGTTCCCGCCGCGGTATCTTTCTTATATCCCTTCCCCCCACCAATATCTTCCCCGCTTTTGGCTGGATGAGGTGACTTAACGCTCGGATAATCGTGGACTTGCCGGAGCCATTAGGCCCTATCAGCCCCACCATTTCCCCAGGTGATGCTTTAAGGGTTACGTCCTCCATCACCGGATGGCGACCATAGCCCAGCTTTACGTTACACATTTCCAGTTCTATCATAACTGCTGCCTGAATTTTTAAATCCTTCTCTCGTCTCCCTTTTACAAAGGGAGACGAAATTAGCATTTTTATACAATATCTTATTTTTTTATTATCGATTGTCCCTCTTTCGTAAAGAGGGTTCACCCTGAAGGTTCTCCCTGAAGGGATGAAGGGAGATTTTTAAAAAATCGCCTTTTTCCGCCGCCGCAGGAGGTAAAGGAAGAACGGCGCACCGCAGATGGCCGTAATTACGCCGATGGGTATCTCCGTAGGCGCCAGCACGGTGCGGGAAATCAGGTCGGTGAGAATCATGAAAATCGCTCCAGTCAGTATCGCCAGCGGCAGCAGGAAGCGGTGGTCGGCGCCCCAAATCAGGCGGACGGCATGGGGGATGATGATGCCCACGAACCCAATCGTCCCCACGAAAGAAACGCTGGCGGCCGTTATTAAAGTGGCGGCTGCCAGCAGTATCAGCTTTAAGCTCTCCACATTAACACCCAGTTGCTGCGCCTGCTCCTCATCGAGCTGCATAACGTTGAGCAATCGGGCGAAAATGACGATAACCGCTGTCCCGATGGCAACATAAGGCAGGACGATTAATACCTGTGACCAGTTGCTCGAGCTGAAGCTCCCCATCATCCAGAAGATAATATTGTGTAGTTTGTTTCCACTGGAGATGATAAGGTAAGAAACGATGGAGCTAAGCAACGCGCTTAGAGCTACCCCGGCCAGAATCAGCGTGCTCACCGGCAGCGATTTGCCCCTCCGAGCTAGGAGGTAAACGATTATCGTGGCGACGATAGCCCCGATGAAGGCGAACATTGGTATCACGCCAATTCCCGTGAGGTTCCAGGCAGCCGGCAGTAAAAAACCGATAACCGCCCCCAGCGAAGCCCCCTGCGCCACCCCGATGAGGTAAGGGTCGGCGAGGGGGTTGCGGAACAACCCTTGATAGGTTGCTCCAGCTATCGCCAGGGCGGAGCCTACCAGCCCCGCTAGGAGGATGCGGGGCAAGCGTATATCCAGGACAATGGTCGCTGTTGTGTTCGACCATGTCTGGTCGATATTAATAAAGGGCAGCTTATCCGCCAGGATGCTGAAGGTCGTCCCCAGGGGCACAGGCACGCTGCCGATGCTCGTCGCCAGCGCTATAATGATTATCAACGCCACGCCAAGCCCCACCAGACTGATAATCCGCCGGCGCCTGCCGGCAAGATAAGCTGTGTCTTTTATTTTTTCTCTCGGTTTAGATGCCATTTAACAACCTTTATTTCTATATTTTCATTGCGAGCCATCCCGATGAGCCTGGAATCCCCCTGCGAATCGGGAGGCTTCAGCCCGAGTTCAGTCCGAGGGCGTGGCAATCTCGATGATATATTAGTCCAATGATAGAGATTGCCACGGGCTTCGCCCTCGCAATGATAGCGCATTTTTCCTTCCCTTTTACTCCAGCTCCGGATGTATCATCCGGAAAAACTCCTCCAATGCATCCACTATCCTTGGACCCGGCCGGCCGATAATATCCATATCCACACTATATATCCTATTGTTCTGGCGACCTTCGGTATCCTTCAGTCGCTCTTCTGTTTTTATGTATTGGAACGGCAAATCCTCCCCTGTCCCCATCCCTATCCCAGCGATATAGACCTGCGGGTTAGCGTCGATAATCGCCTCCAGGCTCATACTTGCATGGCCATTCAATCCGTGAGCGATGTTAATGCCGCCAGCTATCTCGATGAGGGCATCTTCGAAGGTTTCTGCGCCGGCTGTCCAGATGGGGTCTTGCCAGAAGATATAGAAAACATGCGGCTTCTGCGCCTGGGTGAGTTTGCTTGTCTTTGCGGTTACGGCGTTAATCCGTTTTTGCATGTCAGCCACCAGCTTGGCGGCTACTTCATCCTGCCCCGTGATTTTCCCCACCAGCGTAATCGAACTTAAAACCTCGTCCATACTATGGGGAACTAAAGCGACGACGGTCAACCCGTGACTCTCCAGTTGCTGGTAGGTACTTTCCGATTGGGCATCCGTCGCCAGCACCAGGTCCGGCTCCTTGGCGATAATCTCTTCGATATTAGGATTGTTATAAGCGCCAATGCTCGGTTTCGTTTTCGCCTCAGGCGGGTAATCGCAGTAGTCCGTAACGCCGGCGATGCGGTCGCCTAGCCCCAGCGCGAACAGGATTTCTGTATTGCTAGGTGCCAGCGATATTATTCTCTGTGGGTGACTGTTATTGATGGTGATTTGTCTCCCGTAAGAGTCCGTAATGGTAAAGGATGACGGCGTTGGCGTTGCCGTTGGGGCGCATGATGTAAAAATTCCTGCGAATAATGCTACCCCCAATAATATTAGTCCGATTTTTTTAATAGTGCTTTTCATCTATCTCCTTTATAAAAAATCACCCCTTGCCTTTTTACAGCTAAGGGGTGATAACGACTCAATAAAAAGTCCTACCACTCCCCCGCGGAGTAATGTAGGCATTACAGAGGTTGGCGTTCTGACTGATGGCCCTTATTGGTAGCCAAATACAGCGGCGCGGCCGCGTCGGACTCTCACCGACTTGCTATCCAGTTAGTCCCTCGCTCACGCTCGGGCACCCCTGTTCGCTTATTCAATTGTGCTATAACTATACCCTATCTAAAAGAAAAAATCAAGCCACGAAAATAAAAGTTTACGGGGAAAATTTATTGCCGGAATATCGGTTTGTTTTGGTGGAAGAGGCAGCTTAGCTAGATGGCTGAAGGACCTGGTGGTGATAGCGTCTTAATTTAGCCTTTATTCTGGCGATGAATGGCTTTACCGCGAAAGGCTTACGAATGAAGTCATCGGCGCCGTGCGCCAGCATCGTCTTGAGTGTCTCTAGTTCGTTATTGGTGGCAATGACGATTATCGGCACATCAGAGTGTTCCCGCATCTTATCGATTGTACGCAGGCTTTCATCATCCGGTGTGAAGGTATCCATGATTACCATATCAGGGTGCAGTTTTTCGAAAAGACGCAATGCTTCATCGTAATCAGCCACAACCACAGTATCGTAGCCTTCCAACTCAAGCGTACGATTCAATAACTTCAACATATCCTGGTTGTTATCCATCACCAGGATACGCTCGTGTTCTTTTGTATCATTTATAGTTTTCAATTTTTCTCCATTTCTTTAGTTTTGTGAACCCCTGGGTAATATCATTTCCCATATAGGTACGAAGACTATTTTACCCCTGGCATCGGTAATGCTTCTGATTAAACCTTTCTCGTGAGGCGGCTGAACATCAAAGAGTAATCCCATATCCTTGAGCGTTTTTACATCCTCGGTTATTTTCGGCTCCCATTTCTGCCCATTTTTATGTGCCTGGCAGAATACTCTCATATCTTTGAGGTGTCGGTTAAAGGAGTTTATATTGTTCCATACCAGAATCATTTTTGTTCTCCCAGCCTTACATTAGTAACAGTACTAAATGGTGCTCACATTTTAATCACCAAGCATTAGGTCATTCTCACAAAAACATCACATAGCTGTGATATTAAACGTGTTCCGCATTAAGGTAGAATTCAGGTGAGATATCACGGCCCTTGGGGTTTGGATAGCTTTTATAACTGCCGGACTCAACCGTGACTTTATAATGTGCCATACCGGGCAGCGTGAAGTTCACCTGGGGGTTTTCCAGTGTGATGTAGGTATCGGGTCGATTGGTGCCGTTTTGTGATGTGACTAGTTGCCACTGCCCGTTGCCGTCTTCCACATATATCGCCACCTTAATAATGAGATATCTTAAGGATTTGACGAGCTCGTCGGGGTTTGTGATGTAGAGGTTGATGGATATGTCTGGCTGGCTGTCAGTGGCATTGATATAGAAAAGGTCGCCGGGCTCAACGCTGCCGATATAGTTGCCGAAGAAGTTCACGGCAGGTGCTGCTTCCGGAGAAGCGGCTTCAATGCTTATTTCACTATTGGAACCGGCACCTGCCAGACCGGCTATGTTGTTGGTGTGGCCATAGGCGGTGGATGTTACCCATGAACCCACCGTCAGCACGCTTAACGTAATTAGAATGAAGGTAATTACTTTTTTCATCGAAGCCGCTCTCTATCGAATCCATTTTTAGTCTAGAGAAAGCGGCTCACGGTGACGTCACAAGCAGCAATTGTGACATCACAGAGTAATCAAAAATCACAAATTACGGCTAAAAACAAAAAAGCCTCCCCCATTTTTATGAGGAGACTTGGTTGATTTTGTGTGTTATTACTTGGGAAAGCCAGCTGTTGTTAGAATGGCTTGGTTATAATATAGCCTATTCCAGGTCGCGTAAGAATATATTCGGGATTTTTAGCGTTATCCCCCAGCTTTTTCCTAAGTCGGGCGATATTCACTTGCAGCAGATGCGCCGCGCCGATATACTCTTCGCCCCAGACGTTATTTAGCAGCTGGTCCGGAGTTACTACACGGCCGGCATTGAGGCAGATGTAGGAAAGCATTTTATATTCCGTTGAAGTTAACTTTAGCTCCTGCTCATTGACAATAACGCGGCGTGACGTAAAATCGATTACCAAATTTTTATAGCGGAAGACTACTTCTTGGGGTTTAGTCTGATCACTGGTACGCCGCAGCACCGCCCGGACCCGGGCTGCCAGCTCGCTGGCAGCAAATGGTTTGGTCACATAGTCGTCCGCACCGGTGTTAAGTCCCTCTACTTTTTCCTTGTCATCTCCTTTGGCGGTGACCATGATAATGGGAACCTGGGAGAACTCTCGAATACGCCGGCATACCTCATATCCATCCATATCTGGCATCATAATGTCGAGCAGCACCAGGTTGGGGGTATCTTTATCAAATGATTTTAAAGCAGCTTCACCACAATTGGCGGTAAGAACATCAAAATCTTCTAACTCTAGCATACGCTTCATCATGCGCAACATGCGAATATCATCATCGACTACCAGTACTAAAGCTCTCTTTTTAGGCATATCGACTGCCTCGCTTTCTGTCAGAAGATATTCTTGGTTCTATTATTATAAATCAATCCGATTATAAGTCAAATAGATTCATTTTTAAACGGAGACGTTTTATACATTTTTATCATTTTAAATGATTTAACCGAACACCAAGGATATTTTGGTTTGTTAAAACGGGAGGTTTTCTCTTGGAATCTAGGATGTGAACTTACAATCAAGGTATTAATGATGCTATTTATGGACGCCCAGCATCTCGGATAATTCCTCCGCATTGATACTGTAGGCGAGGGCTTGTTCGCGGGTGATTATCCTTTTCTCGCAAAGCTCGGCCAGCGATTGGTTCAAGGTCTGCATACCGTTATGCGTGCTTGTTTGTATCGTATTTCCCATCTGGTATGTTTTACCTTCGCGTATGAGATTCCTGATAGCAGGTGTTGCCAGCATTACTTCAATAGCGGCTATCCGCCCTGATTTATCAGAGCGAGGTATCAAAACTTGGTAAATAACTCCTTCCAGTACGATAGATAGCTGGAAACGCACCTGTTGCTGCTGGTGTGGCGGGAAAACATCGATAAAGCGGTCAATCGCCTCCGCTGCCCCCATTGTATGGAGAGTGGTCAATACTAGGTGGCCCGTCTCCGCCGCCGTGAGCACCGCCGCCATTGTCTCCAGGTCTCTCATCTCGCCTACCATGATTACATCAGGGTCCTGACGCATGGCGTGTTTTAAAGCATTGGTAAAAGACCGGGTATCTCGGCCGATTTCCCGCTGGGATATTATACATTTAATATCATTGTGTAAATATTCGATAGGGTCTTTGATAGTGATAATCTTACGGTTGACATTATGGTTAAGATAGTTAATCATGGCGGCGAGCGTCGTCGATTTGCCGCAGCCGGTAGGTCCTGTAACTATTACCAGACCGCTCTTTTTCAAGGCGAGGGTCTTACATATTTCAGGCAGTCCCAACTCTTCTATGGTCGGTGTTCCTGACCTTATCGGCCGGCAAGCCAGACCTATCGTACCTTCCTGCTGGAAGATATTGATACGGAAGCGGCCAATGTCTTGAGCCTGGTAAGCGAAATCCGCCTCCAGCTCTTTGGCGAATGTTTCTCTCTGCAGTTCGGTAGTTACTTCTTTGAAGATGATATCCATATCTTCCGGCGTGATTACGGCGGAATTCTCCTGTACTGTGAGCTCTCCGTTAATACGTAAAACGGGATAATTGAATACCTTTAAATGCAGGTCGGAGGCGTTCCGGGAAATAGCCGTTCTCAACAGTTCGTCAATATGCATCTGGTTATCTCCTTTTTATGCGTGATGTCAGTTTTTACAGAGGATTTCGAATGTGATAACACTAACTGGTGATGAAGCAGAATCGTTCTCTCCGGCGGTAAGCACGTTAACCATAACATCATCCAGCTGGGTGATGCGTACTTCAGTGAATACCCCTTCAGCTTCGAGAGCGGTAGCGTATTTAATAACCGTAAATACATCATCCGACTCTCCTCGAATCGTAATAGCGTCTTTTTTAATTTCTATTGAGGTAAAATAGGTTTTAGCTGCCATTATTCTGACAATCCGCTGTAGTCCAGTATTGAAATAGCCTCGGGCGCCGAGGACGTTTTCATTAGCGGCTTCCAGGGCTTTAGTGATGGCAGTAATTTCATTAATCGTCGCCTCGGTTGATAATGTTTCCTCGTTCACCAGTTTTGCCAGCTCGATTTCCCGGTTAACATTATTTAAATCTGCTTCCAGCGCCTTGTTATCCGTGATGACCTGGTCGCGTACCTGGTACAGCGGGAAAATGACGCCAACGGCAACTATGAGGAAAGCCGCCAGTAACAGGTTCCTCATGGCTGTAGGTTTGGTTTTAGGCTTGACGTATTTATCGGCTAAGATATTGATATTGATATCGGAAAAAGAAGAATCTTCCCCTCCGACGGATGTTTTTATCGCCGTTTTCTTGAGCGCCAGCCCGATACTGGTGGTATAGGAGGCTATAGGCAGATTATCAGGGAATTCTACCGGAGGAACCAGCGGTTCTAGTGGGTATTCGACCTCGGATTGCAGCAATTTGCTGGTCATGGGGTCCGCCGCCGATTCACCGGTCAGCAGCAGGGGGGTTGACGAGCTGATATGAATATCCGGGTTACTGCTTTGGTTGAAAGCGATTATCTTAATCAATTCTTCCGCCAGGCGACGTATGTTATCTTCCAGGGTAGCCCCCTCACTCATGGAGCTGATGGTATGTATCACCGCGGGCAGGCCGTTGGTCACTAAAACGATATCGAAATAGTCCGGCTCCATGTTGGCGATGATGGCATCGCTCCGGTTAGCCGCCCGTGCCAGAGCTAACGGCGGCAGCTCTACGAGATACGGTTCCACGTTAGCTATTTTTAAGGTCTGGAGTAACGTATCAACCGGATTACGCGGCACGCCGAGGACGAAATATCTTTGCTCCTCCCCCTTGCCCGGGACTGCTTGCCAGGAAACGTAAAGCTCATTCAAAGGCAGAGAAATTTCTTTTTTAGCGGTGCGCAAGATAGCCTCTTCCATGAGACTGGGCTTTAGTCGGGGCAGGTTGATAAACCGGTAGGTAAAGGGGAGTCCAGCCACGCCGACGATGACATTAGCTCTTGATATGCCAGATGTTTTAAACAGGGAATCTATTGCCTCTCCAACGGCTTGAGGCTGTAAAATCAGTCCGTCACGCACCAGCCCGGGGGCAAGGTCAACGCTTGCCCAGCTATTTACCCGTCTGCCTTTGAGCGACAGGACCTTAATATTGCGACTGCTTATATTGAGGGCGGTATACATTTATTCCTTAAGCCTTTCCTCATAAACTGGTTGTGATGGGAGGAGCATAAATAGCTAGTTTGATATCAGCGTTCAACAATTGGGCATTTCTAGTTGCACTATCCAGCAGTGAAGAACCTGGCGCTGCATCAACCGTTAGATACTCAATAACAAGAGTCTTTGGCTCGCTGTTTTCCAGCTGGTTCAGGAAGCTAACCAACTGTGGATAGCTTCCGGTAGCAGCAATATCGGTACGAAAAACAGAGTAATTTTGATTTAGGACGCTTTCTAATACCCAGGGTTGTGTTGCCAGCGGTATCGCCTTGACCCCGTTCTCTTTGGCGATTTCAAGAATCCTGTTGACGATGTGGGTATCATTCGTATCAATAGCGAAAGCGTCTTTAGCCGACTCAAAGCCCTTCTGGGCGGCGGCTAGCTGCTCCTCAAGGTCGGCGGGCGGATTGGGAATCAGAGCCAGCGACGCAGTCGCTTCGGCAACTTGAGATTCGAGCGTTGCCTTCTGATTCTGCTGCTTCAGGTAGTCCGTCACGACAAGAGAATAGACCACCACTAAGACAACGATGAGTATGATGATGAGCAGGTTACGAATTTTCATTAAAGCTCTTTCTTGTCTTTCCTATTCTTGATGATAATTACTCTTTTTTTACCGAAACGCTCGTATAGCATCGCCACTATCACAAGATTAGTGAGAGCGATGCAAGCGAGGAAGATATTACTTACCGTTGTTGACTCGAAAGTTACCATTTTATCCCCCTTTATTATTTTATTTGCCAGGATAATATAGACGCTGTTGTGTCGCTGGTACTCACATAAGCCTGGATAGAGGTATCACCGGCGCTGGCGTCGATTTTATAAACGTTTACGCCGGTGCCGCTGGCGATACCTATGGTTTCCAGATAGCCATCATTACCTGCTCCAAGGTAGGCTACCGTGTAAATATTATTATAAATATTGATAATGCGAGGGGTTGTGCAACTGGAAGTTTCAAAATTGAAAGTGTCAATTGCTGTCTGAGTAATGGTTCCGTCTGATGCGATGGATACTGTTTTTAAATATCCCTTATTGGTTGAGTTACGATAAGTAATAGCATAGACATCGCCAGCGATAGGGATAATATCTGGCTCATAACAGGTGGTAGTCTCAAATATCAGCGTGCTGATAGCAGAGGTGCCGATAATACCACTGGAATTGATGGATACTGTTTTAAGGTAGCCCCGGTTGCTGGAGCCCCGATAAGCGATGGCGAATATGCTACTGGCTACCTGGACGGTACTTGGCTCATAGCATGCGGAGGTATCAAAAATAAGTGTGCTGATTACCGAACTACCGATAATACCACTAGAATTGATGGATACTGTTTTAAGGTAACCCCGGTTGCTGGAACCCCGATAGGCGATGGCGAATATGTTGCCAGCTACCTGGACGATACTTGGCTCATAGCATGCGGAGGTATCAAAAATAAGTGTACTAATAACAGAACCGCCGATAATACCACTGGAATTAATGGATACTGTTTTTAGGTAGCCCCGGTTGCTGGAGCCCCGATAGGCGATGGCGAATATGTTGGTGGTTACCTGGACGGTACTTGGCTTATAGCATGCGGAGGTATCAAAAATAAGTGTACTGATTACCGAACCGCCGATAATACCATTGGTATCGATAGATACTGTTTTAAGATAGCCCCAGTTGCTTGCGGCGCGATAAGCGATAGCATAAATGTTGCCTGTGACATGGATAATATTAGGTTCATAGCATTGAGACGTATCCAAAGCCAGTGTAGAGATTGCCGAGCTTCCGATATCGCCGCTGGTGGAAACAGATAACGTCTTGAGATAGCCTTTATTGCTTCCGCCGCGATACACAATAGCGCAGACGTTGTTTGAAACCTTGATAATATCTGGTGTATAGCCGCCCCCGGTATCGAAATCAAGAGTATCGATTACTGTTTTCGTGATGTTTCCGGTTGCTCCTCCGCCGCCGGTGGCGTTGGCGGTTATGGTGACCGAAGGAGTAACGCCATTTATTGCTTCGGGGAGTTGATAGGTGATGTGGTCGCCGGGGTTAGGTAGCGAGGTTTGCAATCCGCCGTACACCAGCCTCCAGATAGCGTGTTCCACACCAGCATCGCAAGCGTTGCGATAGAAAATGGCATCGGCATATGTCCTAGAGCCTATCACGCTGGCACTGGCGTGCCCGAGGAAAGGCGCGATGAGCAGCATGCCTATCGTCAACGCTAAAATAGCTAAAGGCAAGGCTTGTCCCTTTTCACCGTTCATTGAGCCACCTCTACCGGCCTTAAATAGACCATATACGTTCCGTTTTCGCTCACATTATTTCTCCCCACGGGGGCTGAAGTCAGGTACATCGTTGCTAGGCGGCTATTGACCGAAAAAGTGACGCTGCTGATATTACGTGCCAGCGTCGTCTGAAGACTACCGGTGGTACGCCGCAGGTTGGTGCCTACCAAAGCATAAGTGACGGTAGAGTTATCGGCTAACGTCAATATCAGCTGACTACCGCCGACGGCTGTTTTCGCTTCCTGCCCGTCTTTGATAAACCAGTAGGCAACATTTTGCACTTCATGTGAGGCGGTGAACTCGTCATTGCCGTACTCGGAGACTGTAATAATATGGTAAACAGCCGTCCCCAGGAAAACGACGATAATGCCGGTAATGGCAACGGCGGTAATCAGCTCCACCATGGTCATGCCTTCCTGTCTTTTCATCGGTTCACCTTATAGTCGGACACGGTAAGAATGTTTACGCCATTTTTTAGGACGGTTGCCGTTATCTTCTGCATATTGGTATCGGTGCTGGGCACAGTAGTAACTACGACGGTAACACTATATGTATTTGGCACAGCTAAAATGGGATAAGTAGTCGCGCCGGGGTTATAAGTATAGTTTTTGGTATATTCCATCTGCGTTTGTGCCAAACCCTGCGCGATGGTCTCTTTGTTTTGCTCGTTTGCCGTCAAAGAACCAACCGAAAGGGCAACGATAAAAGCCACTACCGAGGTTCCTAGAATCGCCACGGCAATTAGCGTTTCCACCAAACCGATGCCCTTTTGACTATTTAGCTGCATCTTTACGCCTATTGATTTCAACATATCTTTCCTTATTTTTTAATGCACGGATTTAAGAATGGAGTAGAGTGGCGTAATCATCGAAAGAGCGAGGAAAATAACCACCCCTCCGATAACCAACGTTAAAGCAGGTTCGATCATGGATATTAAAGAGTCGATTTTACGGTCGATTTCGCTTTCGTAAAAATCCGCCAGGGTTCCCAGGGTAGCATCCATTGTGCCGGTCTTTTCACCAACCGTTGCCATCTCCACTAGCAGTGGTGGGAACAGTTTATTATTTGCCATCGGCTGGGATAGTCCCTCCCCCTGTACCAGCCTTTCCCTCACATTATTAAAAGCGTTGCGTATAACCTGGTTACGATTGGTCTGAATAACGATATCGATTATCTGTGGCAGCCGTAAGCCTGCCTGCAAAAGCATCGAGGCTGTCCGGCAGAATAACTGCATATTACGTTCAATATAAATTTTACCTATTAAAGGTATTTTCAAATACAATCTATCTCTGGCTAACTTCACAGAAGGTAACCTTAGTAAAACCAATATTAATATAATGAGAGCGACCAATCCTGCGAGCATAGGTAAACTATGAGCTGTTAATAAATTAGATATATTAAGCAGTAGTTGGGTCATCCAGGGCAACTGAACGTCAAGCGAATTAAATAGGCTTATCAATGGCGGCAAAGCCACGGTAATCAACAGGATAGCGACAAAGACAGCCAGTATTAAAACAAAGGATGGATAAAGCATCGCGCGTATAATTTTTTGGTTCGCAGAAGCCTGCTTTTCCAGGTATTTAGCTGCCTGTTTGAGGCCGATTTCCATCGTTCCCGCCTGTTCGCTGGCTTTTATTATCTGGCAATAGGTATTGGGAAAAATTTTGGGGTATTGTGTCAGTGCCTGGGACAGCGAATTGCCAGCCTGGATTTCCTCGATTAGCCCGCTAAAGATCTTTTTTAAAGCTTTCCTGGTAACCTGTCCTTCGAGCAGTTTTAAAGCTGATGATAGCGTGATACCTGCCTGAATGAGCGTGGCTAGCTGGTTGGAAAAATCAATCACCTCGCGCGGTTTGACGCTGAAAAACGTCGGCATCAGCTTTTCGATGCTCGTCCCCGGCGCCACCTCTTCAAGACTAATGATATTCTCGAATCCGGCACGATAGAGGGCGGTTTCGGCAAGGTTTTCCGAGGCGACGTCAATCTTGCCTTCAACGAGCTTTTTTTCAGCGGAATAGGCGATATATCTATAAGTCATACTTCCCTCGTCAGCTAATAGAAAACACGCTGCGCATTACCTCACTGATTGAGGTAATCCCTTCCTTGACCTTTTTCATGCCGTCCTGTTTCATCGTTGACATCCCCTCGGTGATGGCCTGCGCCTTAATCTCATTAGCCCCGGCGTGATTCCGCAGCAGGTTCCTGATGGATTCGCGCATAACTAAAAACTCGAAAATTCCTATACGCCCCCGATAGCCGGTATTAACGCATAAGTTACATCCTACGCCATGATAAAATGTGGCAGGTTCATCGCCCATTTCTTTCTTAAAAGCGGCTAGCTCCTCCTCGGACGGTTGGTAGGAGGTACGGCAGTTAGGGCATATACGGCGGACCATACGCTGCGAGACGATACCGATAAGCGTCGTGGAAATGGAAGCCGGTTCGCCATCCAGATCCATCAAACGGAAAAGCACCCCGACAGCATCATTGGCATGGATTGAAGATAGCACCAGGTGGCCGGTAAGAGCGGCCTGGATGGCAGTATTTACGGTATCTTTATCCCGTATCTCCCCGACGAGTATGACATCCGGGTCATGTCGCATGATAGCTCGCAGACCGTTGCCAAAGGTAATGCCGGCTTTAACATTAACCTGGGTCTGGTTAACATTCGTAAAATTATATTCTATCGGGTCCTCGATTGTCATAATATTGAGCTCGTTTTTATCCAGCTCGTTAATAGATGCATAAAGAGTGGTCGTTTTGCCGGAGCCCGTCGGGCCGCCAGCTAGTATCATGCCAAGAGGACTCTTTAGCATTGCCTGGTACTTCTTAAGAACATCGGATTGAAAACCGAGTTCAGTCAGGGCGAAAAGCGCCAGCGATTTATCCAGAATCCGCAGTGTAACCCGCTCACCATAAGGTGTTTCCATCGTTGCGGAGCGGATATCAACCTCATTGCCGGCTATTTTAATAGAAAATTGTCCGTCCTGCGGTCGCCGCTGCTCCGAAATATCCATCTCCGAAAGGATTTTAACCCGTGATATTAGCGGTGAATGGATATTGAGCGGGAAAGAGAACATATCATGCAGGATGCCATCAATACGATATCGTATACGCAATCTTTCTTCCTGCGGCTCGAGGTGAATATCCGATGCCCGGTCCTTAACTGCTTGCGTTATTAGCAGATCGAGCGTTTCGGCGATCGGTGTTTGTGTTGTTAAAATAGAGGCGTTATCTGTTCTTTCTTCCGGCTCCGGTGCCAGCTGGCTTACCTGTTTTTCAATCGCGCTGCTCGAGCGATAATAAATATTTAACGCTCGCTCGATATCGAGGCGGACGCCGATCGCTACCTCCACTCTCATCTTAGCCTGGACTTTGATGTCCTCGATAGTGCGGATATCTTCAGGGTCGGCCATAACGACGATCAAGGAGTCGTTGACGATATCCATGGGAATGAACATATGCTTACGAGCCATCTCTTCCGGGATTAGACGAAGCGCCTGCGGCTGTATCGTATGCCTTTTAAGGTCGATAAGCGGCAGGTTTAGCTGAATGCTAAGGATAACCGCCAGCTCCTCGGCTTTAATCAGTCCCTTTTGCAGCAATATATCGCTAAGCTTGCCGCCCTTTTGCCGCTGTATATCCAGCGCACTTTCCAGCTGCTCCGGTGTGATAAGCTTTTCCTCGACTAGCATCTCGCCAAGGTTCTTTTTTATAACCTTGTCCACAGATGTGTCTGGATTTTTTTTATCCACTTATTTTCTCCCGAGCTGTTATGGTCCCCTTCTTTTTAGCCAATAGCTTCTCAACATGGCTTACTATTTCCGACGGGGCGATAGGTTTGGTCAGGTAATCGTCGGCGCCTACTCTGATACCTGTATCTTTATCTATTTCCTGCGCTTTGGCGGAGAACATCAGGATGGGCAACTTGGCGGTAGAGGGGTCCGACTTTAATCGGTAACATATTTCGAATCCATCCATCCCCGGCAGCATGACATCCAGAATAAGCAGGTCAGGCGATTCTCCGATGGCTTTTCTTATCCCATCCAGTCCGTTAGAAGCTGTGATTACCTGGTATCCCTCTTGCTTTAGCGAGTAATCGACCAGTCTTAGCGTCGCTGGATCGTCTTCGACTACCAGAATCTTCTTGGTCATTTTTCTTACCTCCTTCTCTATTATTAAGGGGCAGCGTAAAGCTGAAAGTGCTGCCCTGGCCGAATTTGCTTTCTGCCCAGATTCGCCCGCCATGGGCATCGATAATCTGTTTAGATATATATAGTCCCAACCCAGTGCCTCCCCGGACCGTCTCACCCTCGACGCGGTAAAATCGTTCGAAGAGATGCACCATAGTTTCGTCCCTTATTCCGATACCATTGTCGGTGACCTGGAACAATAGCTCGCCGTCTCGCACGGCTACTTTGACGTTGACAACACTGCCGGGGTCGCTGAATTTGATGGCGTTGCTAAGCAGGTTGATAATCACCTGGCGCATACGTTCGATATCCACCTCTATCTTCGGCAGCTTCGCGGGGATTATCTCATTAAAGGTGATATCCTTCTCTCTCGCGAGGCTATGAAACATCTTGATAGAATCGGTGAAGATATCAGACAGCGATGCTATTTTCTTGTAAATCTGAAATCGACCGCTTTCGAGGCGCGACATATCCAGCAGACTGTTGATAAGATTGCCCAGGTGTACGGTTTCTCTATCGACAATCTGGAGGAACTCCTGCTGGATGGCGGGGTCAGGCACCTTATTGGTTAAAATCAGTTTGGTGAAGCCGCTGATGGACTGCAAAGGCGTACGCAGCTCGTGAGACACATTAGAGAGGAATTCGGACTTCATCTGGTCGACTTTCCGCAGCTTCTCCTCTGCTTCTTTACGCATCGTGATATCGCGGAAAATAGCCCTGGTGGCAACTACTTTCCCCTCTTCGCTAACGGGATTGACGTTTCCTTCAACCAGTATTAATCTTTTATCTTTAGAGATGAAGCCGGTTTCAACGTTATTCACCGTTTCACCCGACATAACTTTTTTAAGAGTTTGGCTGCAGTGTTCAAGATAATCGGGGTGAACGATATCTGAAAATTTAAGATTAGCGATTTCAATTTCACTATATCCGAGGGCGTTACGCCACGCTCTATTTACATAGACGAATTTTCCTTTGGCGTTGCAGCTCTGAATAAAGTCGGTGGCATTCTCAAACAGGTCGCGGTAGCGTTCCTCGCTTTCTCGCAACTTTTTTTGTGCTTCTCTGCGGATAGAAATATCTCTTATTATGGAAGTAATTATATAGTTATTCTCCGTCTTTCTGGTCGAGAGGGAGACCTCGATGGGTATCGTAGTACAGTCTTTTTTTAAACCGTAAGTTTCAAATATCCTGTTGACATATTTAGCCGTGCCAGTATTTTTTATGTTGATAATTTCTCTGGCGATATATCGATGAAGTGATTTCGGGAAAATGGTCATTATCGATTGTCCCAGTATCTCTTTTTCTGTATATCCGAATATCCTTTCCGCCCCGTGATTAAAAATTGTAATATTCATCTGTGAGTCACTGGAGATAATGGAATCTGTGGAAGTATTGATCAGCTCCCGATACTTCTCTTCGCTCTGTTTCAGGGCTTCTTCGGTTTTTTTCCTGGCTGTTATATCTATTATTAGCGTCACCCACCCGGTGCGCTTACCGTTGTCTTCCATCGCCTGCGCTTGCACCTCAACCCAGATATTGCCGCGGGGTGTTCGGTAAATCTGTTCTTCCCTGTTAACGCCCTTTTCTTGGAGTAATTTTAGACGTTCATCGTTTTGCCCTGGATACTCCTCAACCAAGTGGATAATGTCATCTATAGGTTTGCCTATCGCCTCGGACGCTTTTATACCGATTATCTGCTCGCAGGTTTTATTCCAGCGGGTGATGATAGAATTATTATCGAAGGTCAAAATCCCTTCGTGGATAGATTTAATGGCGATATCAGAAAAACGTAGCAGCTCCTCGGTCTTTTTACGCTCGGTAATATCGACGGTAACGGATAGCATGCAGGGCTTGTTATCGATAGTGATATTTTCGGCGGAGAAGAGCCAGGTGTGTATTTCTCCGGACTTCTTACTGAACTGGCGTTCCAGGTTTTTCACGATGCCCTGTTCGTTTAAGGTCTTTATTACTTCTGTACGCTCCTGGGGGGAGTTCCAGAGGTCAAGCTCGATGGCTTTTTTGCCGATAAGCTCTTCACGGCTGTAGTCGGTAAGTTGTAGGAATGTGTCGTTGGCTTCCAGTATTATACCTTGATCCAGGCTGGTTATCACGATAGCCTGCGGGCTATGCATAAAAGCCTTAGAAAATTTCTCCTCTGATTCTCTTAAGGCGTTTTCCATTTGCTTGCGCTTGGTTATATCGTGCATTGAAACCAGGTAGGCAGGTTTGCCCTCCCAGGATATGTTCACCACGCTCATTTCGGCGATGGTTATTTTCTCATCGGCTCGATGGATTTCAACCTCGGATGTCTTGCCTGCATTCAATGGATACTGGAATGGCAGATGTAAAAGCTCTTTTGGCTTCCGTCCGAATAAAGACTCTACGGCAGGATTGGTAAATAAGATACGATTTTCCTGGCCGACGACAACGATGGCATCGGCATTATTTTCCAGGATTTTAAGTAAATTAGCGTGGAGCTTAGAAATTTCGTGTGCGTTTTGTTCCAGTTCATCGTGCAACCGTGCCCGTTCAATGGAATAATAGATCGAACGTTCCAACTGGAAGTTTTCGATTTGTCCTTTAACGAGGTAGTCCTGCGCGCCGGACTGCACGGCTTTGATAGCGATATCTTCATCATCAAAACCGCTCAACACCACCAGCGGAATATGCGGCACCGCCAGCAGAATCTTCGTTACTGTATCGATGCCATGACTATCCGGCAAGCCGAGGTCGGAAAGAATCAGGTCTGGCGGATTCTTTTCCGCCTGTTCCAGCCCATCATTGAGCTTTTGGGCAACCGACACCTGGAATTTAGAACGTACTAATTTTTCCAGTTTCCGTTTAATCAGCTCGGCGTCGTCAACACTATCTTCAATTAATAATACTTTAATTGTTCTATTTTCCATATCGCTCGTCCTTATCATTCATGGAAAAATAACTTATTAGGTGTTATCGGGCGGCGGCTCATTTATCAGCAGCCAATAAAGCCCGATATTCCGCACCGCTTCAACAAACGCATTAAAATCTATCGGCTTACGGACGTAGCTGTTGGCGCCGCACCGGTAGCCTTGTACCAGGTCATGCTCCTCTTTCGAGGAGGTTAGTATAACCACCGGTAGGTATTTAGTAGATTCTTCGGCGCGTAATCTTTCCAGCACTTGCAGTCCATCTATCTTGGGCAATTTTAGATCCAGCAGGATTAATCTCGGCTTATCGGTAATATCGCGGCCGGCATAAGCCCCGCGGCAAAAGAGATAGTCCAGAGCCTCGATGCCATCATGGGTGACGATGAATTTGTTGGCGATATGGTTTTTTTGGAATGCCCGCATCGCCAGCTCAATATCATCAGGGTTATCCTCGACGAGCAAGATTGTTTCATCTTTAGTAACCATCGCTATGCCCCCTCGTTAAAAGTAAAATAAAAGGTAGCTCCTTTGCCGACCTCGGCTTCGGCGCGGATGCTACCGCCATGCCGGTTGATAATCCGCTGTACTGTCGCCAGGCCTATGCCTGTTCCGGGGAACTCGGTAGTATCGTGAAAACGCTGAAAAGCGCCGAAGAGTTTATCTTTAAAAGCCATATCAAAGCCGGCGCCATTATCTTTGATAAAGAAGGTATTTTTATCGCCATTCACACCCCTGCCCAACTCTATCCTGGCGTGCTGGGTTTTCGCGGTAAATTTCCAGGCGTTGCCGAGCAGGTTTTCCAGCAGTACCCTCATCATCTGGGAGTCGCCGTTAGTCACTAGGTCGTCGCCAATGGTTACTTTAACGTGACGCTTTGGGTCTGTTTCCTTGAGTCTGCCGATAATATCTTTTGCCAGTGTACCTAAATCTATTTTTTCTTGATGCATTTCGCTTCTGGTCACGCGAGACAGCTTCAACAGTCCGTCGATCAGCTCACCCATTTTTTGGCTGGCGCCGCGCAAGCGTTTAAAATAGTCCTGGCCTTTTTCATCAAGCGTATTCGCATAATCCTCCAGCAAAGCCTGACTGAAACCGTCGATACTCCTTAGCGGTGAACGCAAGTCATGTGATACGGAATAGCTGAAGCTCTCCAGCTCCTTATTCGTCACCTGCAATTGAGCCGTTGAGTGCTCGAGGCTGGTTAATGCGAGTTTTAACTTCTCCTCTGCCCGCTTACGCTCGGTAATATCATGGAAAATCCCCTGGAGGATTGTTTTACCCCGCAATTTAACAACGCTAGCGGATATATCTACAGGTATCTTTGTGCCATCAGCTCTCTGGACGATAATGCCATCGCTGATAACAATTCCTTTTTGGATATGTTTCTGAAAGAGTTGCTTATACTTTTTAACCAGTTCCGGGGGGTGTAGTTCAGATTGGTGTTTACCTATTATTTTTTTCTTTGGCAGACCCAGCAAACTGCACCCGGCCGTGTTTACATCTAGTATTATTCCGGTTTCTGTATCGGTAAGAAGAATGGCATCTTTGGCGTGCTCGAACAGGTTCCTGAACTTATCCTCTGATTCTCGTAAAGCCTTTTCCTTTTGTTGCAGTTTTTTTAACTGGTTCTCGATTTCCGCCTGGTTTTTCTCGTGCATAGCAGTGATGGTGACTATGAAAAAAGCGATAATCAGCAGGTATATTATCAATGGCGGGAGCATTTGAAAACCCAGTGAGCCGAAACATGCCAATAATATATTGAAGGTGATATAGAAGAACACTACGTAGGTAGTTTTCTTGGCTGATAACATCAGGCTGGCAACTAACATGGGCAGGGCCAGCCACATTAAATCACCCATCATGATTATCTGGCGGAATTGAAAAATAACTGTAGCCAGGGGAGATATGAGCGGGATGGTTATGGCCACTATTATCGCTACACGATGATACCTGCTACGGCTGATGATGTAACCGATGAAAAAGAAAATAGAGGTAGATAGCGTAACCATCCAGGTATTACCGCCGAAATCTCTTGTGGCGAGCGTATTTAACAGCGCATTAAAAGCCATCAATATCATGAATGCCGAAAGTAATTGGAGCCGCCGGCGCTGCTGTGGCTCCGCGCCGGCACGGGCTCCCAATAACCAATCGATGAATGTTTTGTTCACCTTGGATATTTTCTTTTTCAATTGCTGCATTCTTAATATCGTGATATGCATCATATTCCTTCTTTCGGCGTTTGCCAGGCTAAACAAACGCCCCCTAGAAAACTCTGCTTAAGACAATAAATGGTGATTACCTAGTATTTTTATAACCGATTTTCCCACCATCTAGTAGCCGGTGCTTGCCTGGCTTACTAGACCAGTAGCGTCACAGGAATAAGTACCCTTGGTTAAGGATGTCCTCAAGTAGGTCGGATATAAAACATTACCGGTAGGGAAGGAGGACATGTTATTGGTCGCTGCGGTCACGGTGACGGTGGTTATATGGGTCTTCGCCATCATGGTATCCATGGCTGTCTGCACGGTTACCAGTTCTGCCTTGGCAGCCTCGACTTGCCCCTGATTGGATAATCCGATGACGTTAGGCAGGACTACCGCGGACAGTACCCCAAGTATGGCCACAACGATGAGCAGTTCCACCAGGGTAAAGCCTTTCATTTGATTGAGTTTCTTAAAATACCGACGCATGATGCTACCTCCTTTTTTACTATTGTGTTGATAGTTGTTCATTTAACTCCTTTCCATTTTTTTATTGAAGATGCTTAACTATAAATAGTTTTTTGATTTTTCGTTTCCTATGGGCATGTGGTATTTATTAAGGAATTTATTAAGGTCCTCTCTGCCTATCCGGTGATGCCCGCCGGGAAGCCGGAAGGCAGGCAGTTGGCCGGCCTCTATCCACCGCAGAACGGTAGTGTTACTCACGCCGCAATGCTTGGCGATAAAGCCAACCGAGATATATTCCGGATTTAACTCCTCGGTCGTTCTTAGCAAAGTTGCCTCTCATTCCGCATCATTACGATTAATCGGGTTTTTTCGACCAAGTGAAACTGTTAATATATTTGATGCTAGCGATGCTTGTGATATTTGGAGTATATGAAAGGTTTGTCACAACAGGGTCACAAGATCGTTCACGTTTATCACAGGATAATCACAAGAAGTTTTTCTTTTCAGAGAAGATATATTATTGTCGCCACGCATATTTGTAATCAAAAGGTACAGCTATAGATAACAAAAGTATGCTATTGCTTTTTGCCTGGTATTACCCGATATCTTTTGTCAAGGGTATGTGGTGTTTTGCCGCGAAGGCAAAGAAATCATCCCGATGTATCCGGTTCTGTCCGCTCGGAAGCCGGAAGGCAACCAGATTGCCTTTTTCTATCCATCTCAAAACAGTCACTTTGCTCACGCCGCAGTTTCTGGCGACTGCGCCCGTGGTTAGGTATTGGGGGTAGGCGTTCTCTCTTTTAGTATCCAAATTTTCCTCCTAAGCTCTGGCATCTTTGTGTTATAGATGACCTGTTTTGTCGCCGATTAACGAATATTAAATTAATCTTATTGTTGACGCTTCTCACAGGATTAACCTAATTAACAATAGTTCTAGTGTTAATTTAATATCTCAAGTTAACAGTACTCTCACAATAAACGATGTTAACATCACAAAAAAGTCACAATTTAGGAGATTTGCGATCGATGGGAAAATATAAAAAAGAGAAGCAGACGATAGGAATTGTTGGATTTATAGCTGATTAGATAAGGATTACCAGTAGCTATTTTCGTGTTTGCCGGTTACATAAGGGTTGTCGCGCCGCTCGGCGCCGATAGTCGTCTCCCGGCCGTGGCCCGGATAGATTACCGTATCGTCCGGCAGCACCATGAGCTTTTTGCGGATGCTATCTAATAGCTGGGGACGGCTGCTCCCCGGCATTAGAGTGGTGCCGATGCCGCGCCGGAAAAGAGTATCGCCGGTGAACACCCCGAAATCAGTAAGCAGGCAGATGCTGCCCGGCGTATGTCCCGGGGTGTGAATTACGATAAAGCTCATCCCGCTGATGTCTATTTTGTCGCCTTCGCGCAGCAGCCTTTCCGGCGGGTGGGGGGTCCGGTAAGAAATACCGAACTGTGAGCTAAAAGAGCCGCGACCTTCCAAAAAATCGGCATCGGCGATGTGAATCGCCACCTGGGCGTCGGTTCTATCCTGGATATCACGCAAAGCGGCGATATGGTCGGAGTGACCGTGCGTCAGCACGATAATCTGGATATCGAGGCCGGTATCAGTGATGGCACGGTAGATTTCTTCGCTGTTGCCCCCGGGGTCGATGACCATCCCCTCCCCCGTGGATTCCCTGCCAACGATAAAGCAGTTGGCAGATAGCGACCCCACTACCAGTCTTTTAATAATTGGTTTTTCGTCCATTGCCCTGGCTATATTTTACTTTAATGGGGCGGTAATTCCAAAATAGCCAGGGGGAGTGAAATAGTGAGGTGAAGAGGTTGTTTGTAGGCTTCGCGGTCGATTTTTCTCGGCGGAAAAGTTAAGAGGTTAGCGGCATCAGCACATGGGAAGGAATACGCTGTAAGAGAGAATTGACTCTGGCAAGCAGCTCCATCGGACCAAAGGGCTTTCTTATAAAGTAGTCAGCCCCCGCGCCGATGGCTTTGACGCAGGTTTCCGGACTAGCATCAGCGCTGATAACGATTAGAGGCATAGAGGTTGATTTACGGATGTTTTCACAAACCAACCAGCTTTCAGCATAAGAGTTTTCCAAGAGGATAATCAGGTCATAGATTGTCGTGACCAGTCTACTTAAAGCTGCCTCCGCTTTTAATGCGATATCAACGCTATAGCCTGCCTGGGCAACAATCTCGGGCACTATTGACGTAGCGGTACAATGGTTAATAAATAGGATTCGCTTCTTCATCTTGGTAACTTTAATCTAATACATCACCTCTATCCCTGAACACCAATAAAGCATCTATTTTCTTTGAGGGTTAGCTACCAATATATGGGTTTTTTCAACAATTGGGAGGTAGCACCCATAAAAAATGGCGATTTGTATTGATGTCTGCGTTCTGAACACCTATTACATTAGTACTAGGACATGCCAGGGAAACTAAACACCTTGGATATGTAGGTTTTAAGGGATGCAGGTAAAACAGACAGCTGGATTTTGCTTGATTAGCTTCGTATTTATCGTAGTATTAGGCTTTCTTTCGGTCATCGCTGTGCCTCATGTGGGCCAGATGATTGCCAAGAGTGAGGCTAAAGATAGAACCATCGAGTTATATACAGTCCAGACGGCGGTGAAAGAAATGCTTCACGACAGTATCTGCGGCACATTGGAGCCCGTCGGTTCTACCTCGGATATGAGTCAGGTTTGCACCAGGGATATATGCCCGCTGGTTTTATCCGAATATCTAGACGGTGTTAAGCTGGATTCCGGCTGCCTTTATTCCTTTGCTGCTGATGGCACAGTGGTGCAGGTAGCCCCGTAGCTATCGTGGAATCATTGGTTTTTCAGTCATTATAGGGTTCGGGCGGTGGCGGCTGCATAATGTTTATCCGGTGCCGGCTGTAGGGCATAAAATAGGTGGTGGGTTTGTCCGGGATATTCTCCGGCGACCCGGCGATACTGGCTCCCACCGGCTCTTCCACCCACCCTTTTTCATAAGGGCACATAAAGGTAAGGCGGTAGGCGAATTTAAAGAATTTCCAGTTTCCGTCTTCTTTCACATACTCCATGTCATATTTACCCAGACATAAAAACTGCTTTAGATAACCGCCCCCTCCCATCGAGGCAAAACCGTGGGAATGCCATAATCCTTTAGCCCGGGTGCGCGCTTTATTAATTTCAATCACCGGGTTGACGGTCATATGCAGGGCGAGGAAGCCGGCCGTCATCATCCTTTTTTCGGCGAAAACAGTAGTCCAGAACCGGGTAATGCTTTCGATGCCCTCGTAAACGCCGCTGTCCTCTATCTCCATGTTCACACCCGGCGTTTTTTGCGCGAAGAGTTTCGCCACTTCTTTCCTTTTACCGATGTGGTAGAGGTGCGCGTAGAGCGATTGTAATTTCCAGATTTCAATGTAGTCTTTAGCCCAGGCGCCCTCGGCGACCTGTTCCTTTAAACGTTTGACCTCCGCTTCCAGTTCCGCCATGGTCATCGCCATTTTTACCTCCTTAATAGCCCTTCTTCCGGTCTATTACATTAAGCAGTTTCTTCCCCTCGAGATAGCGCTTAAGGTTCTCGCAGAATAGCTCGGTGGCGCGCATCATGTAGTCTTCCATACCGCCGGAGATATGAGGACTTAGTATAACGTTATCGAAATCCCAGAGTCGATTCTCTTTAGGGAGAGGTTCGGGAACGGTAACATCCAGCCCCGCCCCGGCAATCAGTTTTTCGTCGAGAGCGTGCAGTAATGCCTCTTGGTCGATAAGGCTCCCCCGCCCGATGTTGATAATATAGGCAGTCGGTTTCATTGCTTTAAACTCCGCCTCCCCGATAATGTGGCGGGTTTCCGGAGTTAAGGATAAAGTCAGGACGACGTAGTCGCTCTGGGCGAGCAGCTCCTTCAACCGGTCGCGCGGCAGTAGCACATCGGTGTTTTTAGCTTTCCCCGCTGTTTTAGCTGACCTACGTGTGGCGATGACTTTCATGCCGAAGGATTTGGCCAGCCGCGCCACTTCCCCACCGATATGCCCCAATCCCACGATACCTACCGTCTTGCCGCACAGCGTACCCGACATATACCGCTGCCATTGGCGGGTCTGCTTCATTTTAAAGCTAAGCGGCGTATTCTTGGCGAACATCAACATCAAACCTAAAACAAACTCACTGATGGGGGTAGCGTGGATGCCGCTAACGCCCGTAAGGATTACCTTGCTCCGCCAGATTTCTGTGCCCTGATGGCGGTCTACGCCGGCGGAGGTTACCTGCATCCATTTTAGTCGCGGCGCCCGCGCTATGACATTTTTAGGCGGCACGAACCCGAAGAGGATATCCGCATTTGCCAGCAGGTTGTCTAGCTCCACTTTTTTCGAGCTGTCCCCCTGGAATTCTGCCATGAGCAGGTTGGAGGCGTCGTGTACCTTTATCTTCGGGCTGACGGCACGGATACGGCGTAAAATTTCTTCATCGGCTCGCGGCAGCCCTTTATCGAATGAGGGTGTGACCACCAATATATTAAGCGCTTCCATCCTGTTTTTCTCCTGTTTCTATTATACTAGATGCCTGGTTACTACTAATAATAAACTTATCAGAAGCGGCATTGTTACGTCAAAATTGGCTCTGTTTGCATTTAGTTTAAATTATACCTCACCCCTGACCCCTCTCAAACATATAAAAAATCGGGCACGGGAAATAAGCCAGTTTGAGAGGGGGTTCACACTGAAGGTTCACCCTGAAGGGAACAAGGGGGTGAGTATTTATCCAACCAGATGCAATTAATACCTTAAAATTGAAATGTTGCCAGACTTATACTTTTAAGAGTAAAATCATTAAAACCCCTGGCATTTTGGGATAACTGGTATACATTCACAGAATTATATCAAAGGAGAGAATAGCCATGGAAAAGGAATGGTCGCAGATGACCAAAGAAGAAAAACGCGATAAAAGAATGAAGGACTATCTTGAAGGCACCGGCATCAAGTTCCGCGATGCTAAAGCCAAAAAGCTCTATCAAGAGCGCGTTACCCGTATGATGAAAGTCTCTCGCTGCGAAGAGCCGGACCGCGTGCCGGTGATGCTGCCCACAGGTAACTATCCAGCTTACTATGCGGGATATAACTTTAAAAAGGTGATGTATGACGCTAAAGCACTAAAGACCGCCTGGAGAAAATTCATGGAGGATTTTTATGAGGATATGGACTCCTTCATGGGTCCGGGTTTCACCTTTTCTGGTAAGGTCATGGACATATGCGATTTTAAGAACTATTCCTGGCCGGGGCATGGCTTGGGCGATAATGTCAGCACTTTCCAGTTTATCGAAGCCCAGTATATGAAGGGCGATGAGTATGACCTGTTGATGAAAGACCCCTCGGACTATGGTTTCAGGATTTTAACGCCCCGCACCATGGGCGCTGCCGCCGGACTGCAGTATTTTCCGCCCCTAAACACAATGCTGGGCACCCCGATGGTCATGGCTTATCCCTTCGCCCGCAAAGAGGTCAGGGAAAGCTTTAAAAAGCTCATCGCCGCCGGCGAAGCAATGGAGCAGTGGCAGCAGGAGCTGGCGGATGCTAGCGATGAGGCTGTTGAAGCCGGCTTTCCGGCGGGCAGGGGAGGCCTGGGCATTGCACCATTCGATGTCATCGGGGACTTCCTGCGGGGCACGCAGGGCATCGCCATCGACATGTTCCGCAAGCCACAGCAGCTCCTGGAATGTATCGACATGATTTATAACATTATTGTACCGCGCATGATAAGTAACATCAATGACTCCGGCGGCTTTTCCGTCGGTTTTCCTTTGCACCGCGGTGATGACGCTTTTATGTCCCGTGCACAGTTCGAAAAGTTCTACTGGCCTAGCCTGAAAAAGTATATTGATGCCCTAATCGCCGAGGGTGTACAGGTCTCGCTTTTCGCCGAGGGTAAATATAACGAACGGCTGGAGTATATCGGCGATTTCCCCAAGGGCTGGGTATCGTGGTCGTTCGACCAGACGGATATGGCTAAAGTTAAGAAAATGATAGGCAGCAGGTGCCACATCTCCGGCAATGTGCCATCCTCGCTCGTGATTACCGGCACGCCGGAGCAGGTGAAAGATAATTGCCGCCGGCTTATCGAGACCTGCGCGCCCGGCGGCGGCTATACGCTTGCCGGCGGTGCCTCGGCTACGGAAGTTAAAAATCCCCGGAACCTTAAAGTATTTATGGAAGCCGCTATCGAGTACGGTACGTATTAGTTTTACTGGATATAATGCTATCCACAAGGGAGGGCGGGACTGTGCTCTCCCTTGCCTTGCTTTGGAGACTGCTTTAACGGTACAATCTTAGAGAAAATCAATGAAAGCGGAAATCATCTCTACCGGTACCGAGCTTCTCCTCGGCAATATAGCGGATACCAACACTGCATTTCTGGCGGAGCAGCTGGCTATACTGGGTATCGACCTCTATTACGCGTCAACCGTCGGCGATAACTACGATAGGTTATTGGGGTGTTTAAAACTCGCCTGGCGGAGGTCGAACCTTATTCTCATGACCGGTGGTCTTGGTCCCACCCAGGGCGATATTACCCGTGATGCTATCGCCGGTCTGCTCGGCGAGAAGATGGAGCTAGACCTGGGATTGAAAGTAGTCCTGGAGAAATTCTTCGCCGAGCGGTCCATCGCGATGAGCGATAACAATCTCAAACAGGCGATGTTGATTCCTTCAGCGCAAGCCATTCCCAACTCGCGGGGCACGGCACCCGGCTGGTGGGCGGAAAAAAACGGCAAGATAATTATCGCCATGCCCGGTCCCCCCGCCGAGATGCAGACCATGTGGCAGAAGCACATTGCCCCGGCGCTGCAGAGTCGGTCGGGGGGCGTTATCCTTTCGCGAACGCTTAAGATATTTGGACTTCCTGAAGGCTCGGTGGATGAACAGCTATCTCCTTTACTTAAGTCGATCAATCCTACCCTGGCGATTTATGCTAAACAGGACGGCATCCACCTGCGGATAACGGCGAAAGCCAAAAACCTGGAAGAAGCCAGGAAAATAATAACCCCTCACGAAAAAGCCGTCAGAGACATTGTGAGTGAACATATCTGGGGCGCGGACGATGATGTGCTGGAAACAATGGTGGGGCAGATGCTTATTTCCAAAGGATTGACCCTGGCGGTGGCGGAATCTTTCACCAGCGGCTCGCTGATACAGATACTGGCGCGCGCTCCGGAAAGCGACAGTTTCTTCAAAGGGGGATTTTATACCGCCTCCGATCAGGCTAAAATTTCCATCGGTTTGGTCTGGGGCGCCGGCAATACGGCGAAAACAGCCAGCGCTATGGCGAAGCTGGTGCGAGATAAAATGCAGGCTGGTATCGGCATCGGCATCGAGGGCTATATAGAAAAGGCGGATGATAACCCCACGGCTAAAGTCTTTATCGCCATCGCCGGCCCTAAGTCCGGGCAGTCCTTGGTGCTAAGCTATCCCGGAAGGCTTACGCAGCTTGGTAACAGGATTGCTTATAGCGCCCTCTTCGAGTTGAAGAAATTCCTCTCTTAACCCCCTAACTACACCCAGGCGCAATCATATTTAGCGCTTAACCCCACCTGCATGACGCTGTAAGGTCTTTCTATCTTACTACAGGTTATCGGCGCGTATGGCGTTCCTTTAGGCAACGCCACCACGGTCGGCACGTTAAAGGAATGTTTTTCCTGCTCCTTGCCGATGGCGATGGTAATCTCCGCGCCCAAATAGCTCAAGTTATCCGTGTTATGCCCGAAGAATACTAGGCATGAATCATAAGAGTATAAACAGGAACCCTTACCAGGATACCACTCGCCGGTTTTACTATGCAGTCCCATAGTGAAATTGATAGGCATACCGCCCAGGTCTTTCCCCACCGCGGAGAACTGCTGGATGGCATTAGCGCCGCCCGGTCCCTTTTTCACTTTTAGTGTCTTAAAGAGGTAGCTGTATTTTTTACCGTTAGTGGCGCCTTCCTGTTCGACCCTGGTGCCCGAGTATTTACCGCTTAAAGCCAGGTGGAAATGCCCGAAGGGCCTATAGACTTTTTCCGTAATCAGCGGACAGTGCGGCAGGTTCGCTGGAGCCGCGGCGACGGTCGGCACGCTGAACTTATGTGTTTCGTACTCTTTGCCCATCGATAGAGACATATCCGACCCCAGTATGTTCATATCATCATCGTCGTACCCGAAAAAGACCAGGCACTCGTCAAAGGGGTGTACATGCGCTCCCATGTCGGGCGCCCAATCGCCGGTCTGGTCGTAAACCCCGATGACGAAATTGAGATTGAATCCCTGAATCTGGTCGCCACCCACGAACGTCATTTCCTTGGCGTTAGCGCCGCCCCGCCCTTTGATATATTTTAATGTTCTAACTAGATCTCCGTATTTGGTCTCGAACACAAGAAAATCCTCCTTGCTCGATATTTAGGCAAATTCTAAGCTATTCGGGGATGCAATGCAAACAGAGCCGATAATAATGCGGGCATTGGACTAAATACACTTTAAAGTCATACGGTTTGCTCTGTAAATAGTTATTGAATTGTCCAAAAAGTACCAATATGTGAGACAGTTGACAAAACCGTACGCAGGTGTATAATGGCTCTAGTCCGTGACTTCTGCCGTATTTACGGCATACGTTTGGCAAGCGTTAAATCTTGGCTGAAATAGCCTTAAGCAGGAGGATAAAATGTTTGGGTCGAATATTTTAGAAGTTGCCATTGGCTTGGTTATGGTCTATTTGGTCATGAGCATGATATGTTCCGGGGTTACTGAATGGATAGCGCGGTTATTTGCCTTGCGTGCTAGAACCCTCAAAGATGGTATATATACCCTGATTAACGATGACAAAGGGTTAAAAGAAAAGATAATTCGACACCCACTTTTTCGAGCGCTATCTGCCAAAACTGCCAAGAAGCATTGGTGGGACAATATCAAGATAGGAAAAACATGGCAACTTTTTACAAAAACTGAATATGGCCCTTCGGAAATCCCGCCATCAGCTTTTTCCCAGATTGTTATAGATACCCTGATTAAGGATAAAAATGTTCTGAACAAAGGCAACCAACAAGTGGTTAAGAGCCTGGGAGACAGTATAGAGTCACTCCCTGATAAAACAAAAGGCGTGTTTAGTCCGTTCCTTTCTGCGGCTAAAACCGCGTCAACCACTCCGGATGGTGTTATAAAGGGGTTTCAGACTTATTTAGAAAATTGGTTCGACAATTCAATGAAGCGGGTAACAGGGTGGTATAAACGTAAAACACAGGTCATTGTCTTATGCCTGGCGTTGTTGATTTGTTTTGGCATGAACGTCGATACCGTCGGTATTGCCAACAGCCTATATAGAGACCCCGCGTTGCGTTCCGTTGTTGTCGCCGCCGCCGAAACTACAGTCAACGAATCGGTTTCTAATAATTCTAATCTGCCAACCTATGCCCAGCTTAGCGAGGATATGTCCGGCATCGATCTGCACCTCAGTTGGAACACAGAAAATAACCCTAACCAAAAACCTGATAATTTATGGGGATGGTTTGCGAAAGTATTCGGGATACTGATAACGGTTTTTGCGTTGACTATGGGAGCCCCCTTTTGGTTCGACCTGCTTAAAAAACTTTTAAGCCTGCGGACGGGGAGTAAACCTGATAATTCGGGAGACACAACATCGCCCGCGGGATAGATGCGGGCATTACGCTTTTATTTTAAAGGGAAGAATGCCTTGAGGGTGATGGATACTCAAGTGCCCCCAATGGAATTCGAATCCATGTTGACGGCTTGAAAGGCCGCTGTCCTAGGCCACTAGACGATGGGGGCGTACCCGTCCAGTATAGCAGAAAACGCCTCGGCCGGACAATATTATGGTTAAACTGACTGGCTATTTCCAGCTTGTCTGCCTAGCTATCAAATGCTAAAATACTATATAGCGGTTGATTTTGCATGAGGTGACATAATATGCCAGTCTACGAATACGAATGTATTCACTGCGGTCATCGTTTCGAGTTAAAACAGAGCTTTCACGATAAGCCCCAGGCTGAATGCCCACAGTGTAAAAAGAAAGCCAAGCGCGTTTTCCATCCCGCTCCGATTATCTTTAAAGGCAGCGGGTTTTATGTAACCGACCACCGTAAACACGCGGATTCTTCAACGAGCAAACCAGTACCAGAATCTACTAAAGAAAAATCGGAAACAAAGAAGAGTAAAGATTGAAAGCGCTGCTGCAGCGGGTTAGCCAGGCATCTGTCAGCGTCGCCGGCGAGGAGGTAGGGAGAATAGGGCAGGGGCTGGTGGTATTGCTGGGAGTGGCTAGCGGCGATACGGAAAAAAACGCGCAATATCTGATACCGAAAATTATCAACCTGCGCATTTTCACCGATGCCCAGGATAAATTTAACCTGTCTCTCCTTGACGTTAAAGGCGAGCTCCTTTTCGTAAGTCAATTCACCCTGCTCGCCGATGCCCGCCATGGGCGCCGTCCCAGCTTCGTTGATGCTGCCCCGCCAGAGCAGGCGGAAGCTTTGTTCAATTACGCGGTCGGCTTGGCCCGTGAAAGCGGACTCAAGGTTGCCACCGGCCGTTTCCAGCAGCATATGCAGGTTGCAATTCATAATGACGGGCCAGTCACTATTATGTTGGATAGTCGTGATAAGCTGGGCTAAAGTATTATATCATGGCTAGCCACCTCATTTAGTTGTTGTTATGAGTTACATTTTCCCCACTATTTATTTAGACTGTCATTCCGTACTTGATACGGAATCCAGGAGGTGGGGTGGCTGGATTCCCGCTTTCGCGGGAATGACGTAGGTTTTAGGCTTTTTAATTAACCGTCATTCCCAACTTGATTGGGAATCCAGCCGTCTCTTACCCCTTTCTCTCACTGTAAACTAATTACTTCCGCCTTTGTTTAGTATTTAGAGCTTCGTGCTTAGTGTTTTTCTCACTATTGATAACCATATGTTTATTCGTCTATTTTTACCACCATTTGCAATTGCATCCGCTTGATATTATAATGAATCGAAGGTTAAGGGATGGGGGGATATTATTTTTTTATCTTTTTAGTTGCAACTAATTGCAATAACGCAAGGAGGTAAAAGCTATGGCATGTTTCCTGGTTCCTATGGGAGAGGCTATCGTGACCACTGTCGTGCAGAAGGTGGTGGAAAAGAAAGAGCAGAAATCCGGGAATATTAGTATTAAGTGGAGCAAGCGGCTAAGCTGGCTGAACAAAATGTTATGGGGCGGTACCTTAATGCTGGTAATAGATCATATTTTAAACGGAGAAATTATTGCCCGTCCCCCATTTTTCACGGCGCTGCAAAATCCGGCAGATACTGCCGTGATGCTGCGTGAGATGGCGACGGTAGGCGTGGCGATGGCCGCCGCTGTAACCGTAGTTTGGGGAATCATGGTGCTGGTTGCCGAAATTAAAACCAGGGTTATGCCCAAAGCTAAAACACAGCCGGTTGACTAAATCAGCTTGAGCGTCTGGGGCTCCATCTCGAGGCTGATGTCCAGGGCTTTATAGGAGTGGGTTAAAGCCCCGATGGAAATAATATCCACACCTGTTTTCGCTGTCTCATGGACGTTAGCCAGTGTAATCTGTCCCGAGGCTTCCAGGGTGGCTTTACCGGCGGTGCTCTTTACCACCTGCCGCATTTCATTGATGTTCATATTATCCAGCATGATGATATCTGCATCGGCTTTTAGTGCCTCCGTTGCTTCATGGGTATTCGTTACTTCCACCTCGATAGTTACGCCTGCAGGGGCGTTTTTTCGGGCTTTCGCGATAACATCTTTCAGGCTCATGCCTATAGCTCGCAGCGCGGCGATATGGTTATCCTTAATAAGTACCGCCTCTCCCAGATTCAAGCGGTGGTTCTGTCCCCCACCCATCCTCACTGCGTACTTCTCCAGCAGGCGTAGTCCCGGGGTAGTCTTGCGGGTATCGTAAATTTTAGCGTTGGTGCCTTTTACTTCCGCCACATACCTTGCTGTCAGCGTGGCGATACCGCTAAGCCGTTGCAGAAAATTAAGCGCGGTGCGTTCCGCTTTGAGGATGCTGATAACGCTGCCGGTGATAATAGCTAGCTTATCACCAGGTTTTATAACCGTTCCGTCTTTAGAAAAGATATCGAACTTGGTTGCCGGGTCGACGCGCTGGAAGACGCGTTGGGCGACTTCGATGCCAGCCAGAACGCCCTTTTCTTTCGCCAGTAGCGTCGCCTTGCCTGTCAGGTCGGGCGATATTAGCGCCTCGCTGGTGACATCGCCCCGACTGATATCTTCGTCCAGAGCGATGTCGATAATCGTATCAATCTGTTTTTCCGTAAGCTGGCTTACATTCATTTTCTTGTTTCATCGCGTCGTAAGGCTACGCTGCCTTTATTGACCCTCAAAGTGGTGCCGGACTCAACCTTGATAACGACGCTGTCATCACTAACGCTTTCAATCGTTCCATAGATTCCGCCGGCGGTGACGACTCTATCACCCTTTTGCAGCCCCTGCATCATCGTCTCCTGTGCCTTCTGGCGCTTGCGCTGTGGTCTTATCATCAAGAAGTAAAACATCGCGAAAATCACCACCAGAAAGACGAGCATTGGCCATATACCTTCGAAGGCGCTTTGTTCTCCGCCAGTAGTTGTAGCATTAGCACTGGTTACGGAGGCGGGCGTCGTGGCGAGACAGCCCCCGCTTAATATCAGAACCGCGATGAGCAGTCCTGCGATGAGACCTATTTTCCAGATATTATTCATTATTCCTCCAAATTTACGTTAGCTTACTCTATTTTACCCTGCAGCGACCACGGGCTGGTCTTTTCGACTTTTATTTTTACTATTTGCCCGAGGTAATCCCTGCCGCTGCTGAAAAATACCAGTTTATCGGTACGGGTGCGGCCGTACCATTTGCCTTTATTCTTGCCCTCCACCAGTATTTCAACGTTCTTGCCCTTGAGGCGGGCGTTGCCTTCGGTCTGTATCTTCTCTTGTAAAAGCTCTATTCTATTGAGTCTTGCCTTTTTCTCGTCAGACGGTACATTATCTTCCAGCTCGCGCGCGGCAGTAGTACCCTCCCTCGGTGAATAAGCCGCTACATGAACTGTAGCAAACTTTATCTCGGAGAGCAAGTCTAGCGTTTGCCGGAACTGGGCTTCGCTCTCTCCCGGAAACCCCACGATAACATCGGTGCTGATGGCGATATCAGGTATCTTGTCTCTTATTCTTTTTACGAGCCGTCGATATCGTGCCACGGTGTAGCCACGCTTCATGACTTTAAGGATGGTATCGCTGCCTGCCTGTACTGGCAGGCTTAGCTGCTCGCAGACCTTATCCAGTTCGGCGATAGCATCGATAAGCTTTTGGCTCATGTCTTTAGGATGGTTGGTGAGGAAACGGAGCCGTGCCAGCCCTTCGACTTTATTCATCTCTTGAAGCAGGTCAGCGAGGTCAGGCTTGTCTTTCAGGTCGTGCCCGTAGGAGTCCACATTCTGTCCCAGCAGAATGACCTCCTTAGCCCCCCGCCGCACCAGCTCCACTACCTCACAGACGATTTCCTCGAAAGGCTTGCTGCGCTCTCGTCCGCGCCGATAGGGGACGATGCAGTAAGAGCAGAAGTTATCGCATCCCTGGCTGATGGGCACGTAAACGCTGGGTGCAGGACGTGCCGGCAGAGACGGCGACTCCGCTTTTTCCAGCCACGGTGGATACTCCCCTGCTTTAAAAAACTGGTCGATAAAAGGATAGCTCTGACGTAAGCCACTGGTATCGGAATCCACCAGGCAGCCGGTGAGCGCTAAAAGAGTTTGCGGTTTTTCTTTTTTCAGGTGCTTGAGTTCGCGCAACTTATTGATGACTTTGTCCTCGGCACTCTGCCGTACCACGCAGCTGTTCAGCACAATCAGGTCGGCATCGTTAATACTTGGCGCCGCCCGATATCCCAGCTCCTCGAAGCGGGCGGCGATACGCTCTGATTCTGCCTTATTCATCTGGCAGCCGATGGTCCAGATATGGTAGGTTAGCATAAGTAAATCCTTGAAGAAAAGTAATGTAGGCTAAGCCCTTCGACTCGCTATGCTCGCTCAGGGTAAAGCGGAGGGGGAGGGATTCGAACCCTCGTCCCCAGTTTCCCAGGGAAATCGCTTAGCAGGCGACCGCACTAGACCACTATGCGACCCCTCCACGCAAACGGGAAAAAGGAATGATTCAACAATTAATTATATATTAACTGGGGAAGATGCTCAATGCAGTGAGGAGAAGATACAAAATACAAGATATAAAAACCAAACGTTTGGAATTTGTATCCTTCGGCTTCGCTCGGGACAGGTCTTGGTTATTGGTTATTATTTCCTCGCCACCCGCGGATTGCAAAATATCGCCACCCCCGACATTAATGATTCTCGTGTCCTTCTATGACGTCCATACCATCGCTGTTATAATTCCTATGATGCCCAATATTACCGCGACGGCTCCTAATATTGTATAGGTGCGTCTTATCTGCCGTATCTTTTTTAATCTTTCTTCTTCTGGTCTTGCTTCATCGGCCCTTTTAAGCACAATCCATTTCCCCTTCAGTCCCATGTAGAGGTATAATATCCCCATCACCGTCACCACAATCCCCATTATCAGACTTAAAGAATCCAAGTTTTCCCCTTTTTATTTCTTCCTCGCTGCCCCGATTATCTCATTAAGACTCTTTATCCCCTCTTTTTCCATGAACCGACCTATCCCCTCTGCCACGTCTAGCGCCGCCCGTGGATTGCTGAATGTCGCCGAACCTACCATCACCGCGCTCGCCCCTGCCATAATATACTCCAGCGCGTCCTCCCCCGCCGCAATCCCCCCGCACCCCACCACCGGCACCTTAACCGCCCCCGCCACCTGGTAAACCAGCGCCAGCGCCAGTGGTTTGATGGCCGGACCTGATAGTCCGCCGGTGCCATTGGCTATTACTGGTTTTCTCTGGTTAATATCTATCACCATGCCTTTGTAGCAGTTAACCAGCGATACAGCGTCGGCACCCGCAGCCTCCACCGCTTTAGCCACCGCCACAATATCCGCGGCATTAGGTGTGAGCTTAACCATTAGCGGTAAAGATGTCGCCGCTCTGGTTGCTTTTACTACCTCCGCAGCGCAATCCGGGATTGCCCCGAAAGCGGCGCCTCCGGCGTTAACATTAGGGCAGCTGATATTTACCTCGATGCCGCTGACGCCCTTAATACCATCCAGCTCTCGGGCTAGCTCGGCGTATTCTTCTACCGTATCCCCGGCGATGTTCACGATAACCGGCACCCGCCATCCCGCCCAGATAGGCGCCTTTTCCTTGATAACTGCCTTCACCCCGATATTTTGCAGTCCAATGGAGTTGATAACGCCCGAGGCGGTTTCTACCAGGCGCGGCTGTTTGTTCCCTTCACGCGGTTTCAGGGTGGTACCTTTGCATATGATGGCTCCCAGCCTCTGGATATCGAAAAGCTCGCTGTATTCTATACCGTAGCCGAAGGTGCCGGAGGATGTCATCACAGGATTTTCCAGTTGCAGTCCTTTGGCTAGCTGCACTTTTAGATTTGGAGACACTTTACACTCCTTGCCTGTTTTAGATTCTGTCAAAAAGCTTAGCAGACTATTTAGCTTGATGCAAGCGCTACAAATGCAAAAACTATAAATGGGTGGAATCCCTTAGTGATTTCTAGTGTAAACCTGCTGGCAGGGTGTTTTAAAGGAGGCTATCTTAATACACAAGAGAGTACGTTATGACGGCAGTTTTAACATTAACTCGCCAAACATCGCTGGGCTTCAAAGCCCGTAAGTTGCGTCTCGCCGGGCATATAACCCGCCAGAGATTGGCTTTTTTGGCTGGCGTTACCGTGGAAGATATCGACCTTTTTGAGCGGAGTCTGCCGCTGCCTTTGGATTATAAGCGCCGTATTCTACGGTCATTGTGGGCTATAAAAATAAAGAGGTGACGCTGGCTGCGTCACCCCCTATATTCAACCTTTAATCAAGTTTATCTGGTTACTATCGGTTCAAATTCGCTTTGTTTGCTTTTCCTGAAGTTGTCCTCAATGCAGGTTCACAAATTGACTTACCCTGGCAGGAAGGGTACGCTCGATGCTTAGAACTGGACCATCCGGCGGCTTAATTTCGACAGTAAACCGGTGATAAGGCCCGATAGATACAGACCCGTTACCAGAAGTGGACAGATCTACCTGGATCTGGAACAGCTCGTTCGGGTCCAGTAAATCATCGCCGTTGAGAGAGCTCAATTTGACCAGTGTCCAGTTACATGAAGGTATAATAACCGAGTCATCGGTGTAGGATACAATCACCATTTTCGTGCCATTTTGCGTCGTGCTAAAGTCAACTGGACTGCCGGCGGAAGGGATACCTACTGTTATCTGGAGCTGCGTCATATTGCCGCCATTCATTTGAGCAATGACATCACCTTTCAACTGCAAGACACTCATGGTTGACCCTAGACCGCTGGTAATAGCTTCCTTCGCTTTTTGTGAAGAAAACAGACCTGCGGATAGTACCACGTAGGCGAACACCGAAGCCACGATGACGAAGGCTATCAGGATGATGGCAGTTTCAAGACCGGTGATGCCTTTCTGGCCTCCCTTAAATTTCTTCCCAAACATCTTCCACATATTAACTACCTCCTCTGTATAAAGAGTGAGATCACTGCTCGTGCAGTGATTATCTTCTTCTTTTTATTTTGCTTCCTTTTCACTCAGTAACGTCTTTAGAATACCAGTAGGGCAGTAACTAACACATAAAAATCATGGGCTGGCATATAAATATTTCATTACAGTTATGGCAAGTCTACGTAGGAATTATAGAAAAATTGGAACGCAACGATATAGGGTGGATATATATAAGAAATAACGATTACTACGATTATTTTAAGGCATTTCTACAAGGAAATTGCTTACTAGATGCTTTAGCTGATGTATTCAGGCAGCACTGCCGGCATAAAGGGCGTGTGAGGCAGACCTCTTTAGCCACGCGTACTAGAAGGGCGTGGTATTCATTGAAGAGGACGGTATCAGCCGGCAGGTTGGCCATGAAAAGCGTTTGCCAGGCTTCGTAGCTGTTGCTGTGAGGCGTCAGCCCCAGTCGCCCCATGATACGGCGGGTATAAGCATCGATGACGAAGATAGGCTGGTTAGCGGCATACAATATTATAGAATCGGCGGTTTCCTCGCCAATGCCGAAAATATCGAGAAGCTCCTTGCGCAGTTCGCTGGTATCTTGGGCGAAAAGCCTCCGGAGGTTGTCGTTATATCTCTCCTCGAACCAATCCGCGAAGGCTTTAAGCTTGCGGGCCTTGACGTTGTAGTAGCCGCAGGAGTGAATCAGCCTCGCCAGTTCGTCCAGGGGCAGTTGGCGTAGGGCTCGTGGTTTAAGCTTTCCGGCTTGCTTGAGGTTTTTAATGGCTTTTTCTACATTCGTCCAGGCGGCGGACTGCGTTAGTATCGCGCCGACAATTACCTCAAATGGTTCTTCGGCTGGCCACCAGTGCTGGGGACCGTATTTGGCAAATAGGCGCTGATAAATATGAAGTAGAGTCCGCTTCAGCTTTTGGTCATCCATGGCGGCACTCTAGCGTCTTTAGCGGAATCTATTTCCGGTATATACGGTTTGATATCGATAACCGGGCTCCCATCGATAGCATCCAGCCCTTGCACCTTCAGGACATTATCACGGCGTGCCAGCAGTTTAACTGTCGTTTTCGCCAGCGGGTTAGGGCGGTCCGGAGAGCGGCTGGCAAAAACACCCACCGGCGTGAGTTCCTTCCTGTACCTGGGGTGGACTTTTAGTGGGAACGGCTGACGCGATTGGTGTAGCCAGTAGATAACGATAATGTGCGAGAATTCGTCAAGGTTATCCAGCCCTTCGGTCAACGCTGGGTCGAGTATTATTTCGGAAACAATATTCCTTACGTCGCGGTGCTCTCGTTTTTTCAGCTCGCTGCGGACGATGCCGATAGATTTAAAAGTTACGCTGGGTAATTCTTTCATTTTCTCCAGATGTTTTTCTATTCCAGCGGTGACATCGTCAGGAGCTTTTTCGCTATCTCCGGGTATTTGGCGATAAACTTAAGCTCGTCCTCTACCAGCGGCTTGTGCGACTCCACATTGGCGTATCTGACCAGTTCCAGTATCTCGTCCGCCTCCGCCCGACTTTTATTTTTAAACGATACATCCAGTTTGCCCATCACATGACTGAACCCGGAGATACCGCTATACTGTCCGGTAATAATCTCCCGTCCCGTTTCTACGGATATCGGCTCGCCGCGTCCTAGCTCTTCAAAGTTGTAGAGCTCATAGTTGCCGGGGTCTTTCAGAACTCCGTCGGCATGGATACCGGAAGCATGGGCGAAGGCATTAGCCCCCACCCCCGGTTGGTTTAACGGTATGGGCACGTCGAAGGCATAGCTGGTGAACTTGGCAATCTTTGAGGCTAATTTTAGTTTGATGTCTCCAGCTAGCTTGTATTTCTCCCCAAAGCCCTTCGACTTTGTCAAAGCGAGGATTACCGCTATAAGGTCAGCGTTACCTGCCCGCTCCCCGATACCATTAATGGTGGTGTTGATATAAGCGTCCTGCCCACCGTCAATAACCCCCTTGGCGCCGGCGATAGAGTTGGCGACGGCCATTCCCAGGTCGCCGTGGCAGTGCAGCTCGATGGGCAGCCGGATTTTCTCCGCCAGCGTTTTCACGGTCTCGTAAATCGTGAAGGGATTATCGTAGCCCAGGGTATCGCAGTAGCGAAAGCGGTCAGCCCCATGCCCCTTTGCCGCCAGACCGAACTCGATTAAATAGTCGATATCCGTGCGGGAGGCGTCCTCGGCATTAGCACCGATAGACTCCGCGCCGTGCCTGCGGGCGAGTTTGACCGCTGCGACCATATCTTTAATTATGCTACTTTTACTCTTTTTGCCGCGGAACTTGAAGTTTATCATCTGGTCGGATGTCGATATAGAAAGGTTGAGGTGTTTGATATTCGGCACTCTATCGAAAGTGGTCTCTACGTCCTCGACCACCGCCCTTATCCACCCCCCCAGACGGATAGGTTTAAGCGCGCCCATCTTCGCCAACTCCAGGTTAGCTAATAGGTAATTCCTTTCGTGCCTGGTGGTGGGGAAGCCGAACTCCGACTGGAAGATACCCATTTCGTTCAGGTAGATGTTAATCATGGTCTTTTCCAGCTTGGATAGTCCCAGCTTGGCGGTCTGCACGCCGTCACGGTTGGTAACGTCGATAAGGTATATCTTGTTAGGCATTAGCACCACCTCCCAAACCGGCACAATTGACGATTGTTATATATTTGTATATTAACATATGGTAATCGGCACAGCAACAGAATTTAAAGTTATCAGTATACAGTAAACAGTAGATAGTTAACAGTTCTCCACCCCTTTACCCCAAACTGTAAACTGTTAACTGTTTACTCCCTCCCTTGTTTGACACTCCTCCATGCGGATGGTAGATTAAAACCAATGAATGTCGGCGTCGCTCGTGTTAGCTTGCGTATCCCGGAAAACATGGACCTTAAAGGCAAGCGCATGGTCATCAAGTCCATCATCGGGCGTGTTAAGTCGCGTTTCGATGTCGCCGTGGCGGAGGTGGACGATAACGATAGCTGGCAGGCAGCGACTATCGGCATTTGCTGCATCAGCAATGATAAACGCCACAGCAACGAGGTACTATCCAAGGTGGTGCACTTTATCGAAACAGGTCGTTTCGACGTTGAGTTCCTCGACTATTCCATCGAAATAATAGATGTTTAAGGTAGCTATTCATGGAAATCCAGGCTTTTCTCAACCATATCCGCTCCCTGAAAAACTATGAAAATCAGATTGCCCATATCGAGCATATAAATCCCCGCCGCGCCGCCTACGCTAAGCTCGACGAGCCTTTAGACCCCGCGTTACAGGACTGCCTGGATAAACACGGTTTCTCGCGCCTTTACTCTCATCAGGCGTCAGCGGTGAACCACGTCCGCGCCGGCAAGAATGTTATCATCGCCACCACCAGCGCCAGTGGGAAGAGTCTGGTTTATAACATTGCCGTGATGCAGGCGATGCTTACCGAGCCCGCCGCCCGCGCCCTCTATCTTTTCCCCACCAAAGCCCTCGCCCAGGACCAGCTGCGTAAGCTGAACGAGCTTTTCTCCCCCGCCCTTTTACCCCCCGAATCGCTCGCCACTTTCGATGGCGATACGCCCCGTTCAGAACGGGCGGATATCAGGAGACACGGACGGATTATCCTGACGAACCCGGACATGCTGCATGTTGGCATCATGCCCAATCACCAGCAGTGGGCTACCCTTTTGCGTCATCTAAAGTACGTGGTCGTCGATGAAGCGCATATCTATCGCGGCGTTTTCGGCTCGCACGTCGCCTGTGTTTTACGCCGCTTACGACGTCTTTGCCGACTTTACGGCTCTTCGCCGCAGTTTATCCTCTGTACCGCTACGGTCGCCAACCCAGGCGAGCACGCTTTAGCCCTGACCGGCCTCCCCTGCGAGGTGGTGGCTAATGATGGCTCCCCGCGCGGTTGGAAGGACTTTGTTTTCTGGAATCCGCCGCTCATGGACGAGAAGAAGACCGCCCGCCGCAGTGCTCACTGGGAAGCGACGAACATATTTACCGAGCTGATGCTGCAAGGCTCCCGCACTTTAACCTTTACCCGCACCCGCCGTCTCACGGAGCTTATCTATATCTACGCCCGCGACCGCCTGAAGGAAGAGAGCTACGAGCTTTCTCAATTAGTCATGCCTTACCGCGGCGGCTATATGCCGGAGGACCGCCGCCGTATCGAGCAGGAGCTTTTCGGGGGGAAGCTGCTGGGGGTGGTGGCTACCAATGCTTTGGAGTTGGGCATCGACAGCGGCGGCCTGGAAGCTACCATATTAGATGGTTATCCGGGCAGCATCTCCTCCACCTGGCAACAGGCGGGCCGGAGCGGACGGAGCCAGGGCGAGTCCTTAAGTTTTCTGGTAGCCTGGGATAATCCCCTCGACCAGTATTTTATGCGCCACCCCTCCGACTTTTTTAAAAAGGGCTTCGAGCATGTCCTGGTCAATCCCGCTAACCCTTATATCTTAAAAGCCCACCTCCTCTGCGCCGCCTGGGAACGTCCGCTGGATAGCACAGATGAAACTATCTTCGGCTTGGACTTTGCTAAAGAGCGGGACGCTTTAGTCGAGGAGGCACAACTCCGCGAGCGACGCAACAAATGGTATCTCGCCCCCTCCCTTACCGCCCCCGCGCCCAAGATTAACATCCGCTCCTCCTCCGGGGAGGACTACGCCGTCGTGGATATGTCCACCGGCTCGCTGATGGAAACGGTGGAAAGCTCCGTCGCTTTTTTCCAGGTGCACCCCGGCGCTATCTATTTACATCAGGGGGATTCGTACCTTATCACTAAATTAGACTTGACCAACCACGTCGCTTACGCCGAGCCTACCCGCGCTAACTATTATACGGAGACGAAAGAAATCCACGACCTGCATGTGCTCCAGGTAAGACACACAAAATCGGTCGGTCCCGCTAACGTAAGCGTCGGGGATGTTGAAGTGACTATCGACGTCGTCGGTTTCAAGAAGTACCGCCAGTTCTCCGAGGAGCAAATAGGGGACGAACCTTTAGACCTCCCCACTATCCGGTTCAATACGGTGGCCTTGTGGTTCGATATCCCCCCTCGCGCCATCGCCCGCATTGCGGAAAAGGGACAGGACTTTGCCGGCGGATTACACGCTACGGAACATGCCGCCATTGGCATATTGCCCCTCTTTGCCTTGTGCGACCGTAATGACATCGGCGGCGTATCCACCCCTTTACACCCGGATACCGGCCGCGCGCAGGTCTTTATCTACGACGCTTACCCCGGCGGCATCGGCATCGCGGAAAAAGGCTACGACATGATAGAGGAGCTATGGCAGGCTACTTTACGGGTAATTGCGGAATGCCCCTGCGAAGACAGCTGCCCGAGCTGTGTGCAAAGCCCCAAGTGCGGCAACAATAATAAGCCTTTAGATAAAGCAGCGGCGCGCGTGATATTGGAGGAGCTACAGGGAGGGTAACACTTCCTAATATTATTTAGGCTTTACCCATTTAACTCAAATCTCTTACTTATTACAAACAATATCAAACCTATTACTGCAAACATATAGAATGGTCTTTTTTCATCATGTAATAAAAATTTTTTTACAGTTTCTGCAATAATCATTCCAAATGGATATAAGAAGCAAATATAGGCAAAAGAAGTAATTGTTGCAGCCCATTCATTTGTAGGGTGAAGTAGAAATAAAAACAAAGATAGAACAGTCAAAATTGATCCTATAGCAAATATAACCCTGGCACCTTTCCTTTTTAATATAAATGCTAATAATGTAATTACACCCCAGGCGATAACAATGCCTAAAGTAAACCACCCGATTTCTCCCCAAACGTTATAATCAAGATTAGTTCTGTTGGTGTAATAAACCCATAAAAGTAATATTATAAAAACAAAGAGACTTAAAGTAAAAGTAAATATTATCGATTTAAAACTAGTAAAATTATTAGTATCGATCTTTTTCACAAATTTCTTTATTTGGTCATATATTTTTGATGGGATTTTATAGTTTCGGAAAAGATCAAGTGCTAAAAAAATACCTGCTATTAAGTCCATCCATATAGGTATTTTATCCATAATTAGCCCCTCATTATTTGTGTGAAATTATTATAGTCCCGAGCGTTTCAATTGTAAAGTGCATCTGGATTCCCGTTTGCACGGGAATGACGGGTAAAAATCCTTCTCACTCTCCCTTTAGAAAAGGGAGACGAAGTTATTTCCTTACAACTTTCATTTTCTTGTCCTCCTTTTGTAAAGGAGGATTAAGGAGGATTTTAACGGCGCCCCTCTGGATTCCCGTTGTAATTTACCCCGACATAGTCGGGGCTGGAATGACGGGCAAAATCTCCCTTAGTCCCTCTTTTACAAAGAGGGAAACTGGATAGGGGGTAAATGAGGGGCACAACCGCCTCTCCCTTTGTAAAAGGGAGATTGAGAGGGATTTTGTAACCCCCTTATCTCCCACCGTAAACTGTCAACTGTTAACTGTAAACTGATAACTTAATCCTCTTTCTTTGGTCTCACCAGCAGCAGCGGTGTGATTCCGGCGTGCAATACTTTATCGGTAACGCTGCCGTGGTCGAACCGCCCGAATCCCGAATGCCCGTGCGTTGACATCGCCACAACGTCGGGATGCATCTTCTCCTCGGTTTTAATAATCTCCTCGCCGGGGGAACCTATTTTCACTTCGTAACTCGTCTTGACACTTGCTTTGGTCAGTTTATCATTCACGCTTTTGGTGTATTCTTCCGCCACTTCTTTCATCGGCTTCATCTCGTCTTCGGTATATGGCACTTTTACAACACCTGCAGCGCCATAGTAAGCTATTGGTTCTGAATAAGGGTAAAGATGATACTGAAGCTCCACGACATTCAGGAGATTTATCTTGGTCTTGAGTTTGGAGGCAAAAAATTCGATATATGGCAGCACCACCTCGCTTTGTATAGATCCGTCGATTGGCACCAGTATATTACCAAAATGGACGTTCTTGGGGATACCGGCGCTGGCTCTGATTAACAGCAACGGACATTGAAAAGCCCTCGCCACTTGATTGGCGGTGCTTCCCAGCGTCCACCTCCTGATTCCGGTTCTCCCATGGGTAGACATCACAATCAAGTTGATATTTTCTTGCTCGGCATAATCCAAAATATGTTCGGCAGGGTGGGTCAACATGCCCGGCGAACCGACGATAGCAGATGTCACCTTCACCTTTTCTCCTGCGGGTATATCCTTAGATTTTTTTATGTTCTGCTCTACCTCTGCTGCCATTCTAGTAAGATACGTTCTATGTTCTGGCTTATCCAGGTTCTCGGTAGGTGTCCTCACATTTACTAAAATAATTTCCGAGCCGAAGTGCCTGGCTATCTCTTCGGCATAGGGCAAGGCAATTTCTGCCAGCGTGGAACCATCCAATGGAACAAGAAGACGTTTAAACATTTCGGTACCTCCATGCTAATAATTTTCTAAGTCTATCATATGATTATCATGGTGTATTAGTTACAAAATCCAATGCGAAAGTGTTACAGATTTATGACATTTTTAAAGCTAGCTTGATTTTTCTTTTCGCACTTCCCCTTTACCCCCCATCTCTTATATACTGTTAACTGTAAGCTGATAACTGAAAACTCAAAAGGAGCCATTCCATCAACATCTTCCAGAAAGCCCTTCAAAACACCCGTGATACCTGGTTCGGCAAAGCCATGAGCCTCTTCGACCGCGCCTCTATCGGCAAGGAGGTCTGGGAGGAGCTGGAAGAGCTGCTCATCTCCGCCGACGTCGGTGTCAGCACTGCGGAAAAACTCATCGCTGCCGTTAAAGAGCGCGCCGCCGCAGAAAAGCTGGATGGCTCTCATGTGCGCACCCTTCTCAAAGAGGAAATGGTTAAAATCCTATCCGTTCCTTCGGGTGCACCCGCCGCAACTATCACGCCCCCGGAGGTTATACTCGTTGTCGGCGTTAACGGCAGTGGCAAGACTACCTCCATCGCCAAGCTAGCCTATACATATAAAAAGGAAGGCAAGGAAGTGCTCCTCGCGGCGGCGGATACCTTCCGCGCCGCCGCCATCGACCAGATTAAGAAACAGGGGGAGAGAGCGGGGGTGGACGTTATCGCCCACCAGCCCGGCGCCGATCCCGGAGCCGTCGTCTACGACGCCTGGCAGGCGGCGAAGAGCCGCGGAGTGGATATCCTCATTATCGATACCGCCGGACGCCTGCATACCAAGTACAACCTTATGGAAGAGTTAAAGAAGGTGAGGCGCGTTACTGCCAAACTTGACGCCACAGCTCCGCATCAGGTTATTCTGGTGCTGGATGCCACCACCGGTCAGAACGGACTCACCCAGGCGCGCTACTTCACCGAGGCGGTCGGCGTTACCGGCATCTTTATCGCCAAGCTGGACGGCACGGCTAAAGGAGGCATCGTCCTGGCCATTTGTGACGAGCTGAAAGTCCCCATCAAGCTTATCGGCATTGGCGAGGGACTGGAAGATATGGTAATCTTTAATGCGGCAGACTTTGTTGAGGCATTGACTGCATAAACTCCCTTTAATGTCATTCCAGCCCTCACGCTTCGCTCAAGGTAAACTCCAGCTGGAATTCAGTTGGGGGGTGGGGTAAAAAGTTTAGTATAGTCCTGTAAAGAGGCAAAATGATTTACGTTAATATCGACCCTATAGCATTTTATATCGGCTCCAAACCTATCGGCTGGTACGGCATTATGGTGGCGCTGGGGGTAGTAGCATTAGTTATCTGGTTACTACTCTCGGTGAAAAAAGACCCGCGTATTACGACTAATATGGCTATCAATGCCGCACTGGTCGGTATCCCCTCTGGTGTTATTTTCTCGCGTCTCCTCCATGTTATCGACCAGTGGGATTACTACTTCCATAACCCTGGGCAAATAATCGGCGGGTCGGGTCTAACTATCTGGGGGGCGGTACTGGGAGCGGCGTTGGGCATCTGGCTTTACAATCACTTCTCCAAGCATTCCTTCGCTCATATGGCGGATGTTCTGGCGCCCGGCATCATCCTGGCGCAGGCGATAGGCAGGGTGGGCTGCACTATCCTCGGCGACGATACCGGCTTACCCACCTCTCTACCCTGGGGATTCGTTTATACCAGCCCCGAAAGCCCGAGTTTTCAGAAATACCCTCAAATGGATACTCCCACCCACCCGGTTGTCACGTACGAAATACTGTATCTTCTTGTCATCTTTGGAGTTCTAATGTTGCTACGGAAAAAACTTAAGCCGGATGGTTCGTTGTTCGTCGTCTATCTGGCTTTATATTCCATGTGGCGCATTGGCAGCGACTTTCTCCGCGAGGGTACGGACTTTCTCTTCGGCTTGCATCAGGCGCAGTTTATCGGCGTCATCGTCCTGATTATCTGCATTGTGTTGCTTGCCTGGCGTACACGCTGGGTAAAAAAAGGGGAGGCAACAGTTAGCTCTGATAAAGTAGCGGACTAGCCTGGACCAACCCCGTCATTCCCGCGAAAGCGGGAATCCATTTATAATGGCAGTAATTTAGGGTATCCATAGTGTAGATTCTGGCCCTCGGGCTGAACTCGGGCTGAAGCCTGCGCCAGAATGACACTTTCTATCCCTTGTGCCGGTTGATAAGCGCAACCTTCCAGACGTTATCTGTTCTCACTCCCCCGATAGCGCAGACCCGGATATCATCCCCCTGGTGCGTTGCTGCGGATATTTCGTAAATAAAATCGGCTATTTCCTGCGGCGTGACGGCGCTAAAGTTCAGTTCCACTGGGCCTTTATCTGCCTTAAAAGGTCCTGGGTTTTCCATATTCCCGTTATAAACTGCTACACCATTCAGTACGCCTGGTTTTGGCTTTATTTCCCACGTGTAAGCCGGTTTGCCCGCTGTCTTGATACTGACGATATACATGGGTTTATTATTATCCCCTCGGTTGGTTATCACCCCGCCGATTCGCGGCGTTTTTAAACTATCCGCCTCGTAATTGGCGCCGTCCATAATTTTCTTCAAGTAGCTGCCGGTCGGTTTAGAATTTACATTATAGAGGAGTTTATACATCTCGAAAATAGCCTCGGTCTGGATGCCGTTGCTCACCGCCAGTAGCCCGGTGCTGTTATCGTATTTAACGGCCGTATAATGTCGCAATGGGTCATAAGGCATATCGCCGATGGGACCCATGATGATGGTGTTTTCTTTTTGCGTCGCTCTTCTCTCCCTGCTCTGCGATGAGCGCCCGGTAACCAGGTAGGCAAAAGCCGGTTTTTCCTCTTTGGTCAGCCCCAAGAATAGCTGCCTGCCCGGGTAAGGACCATTAGGATTTTTCATTTTATCTGCTCCTGTTACCCGCTTTTTTTAAAGTCCAGAATGTTCAGCCGTAGCTGTTTTTTACCCCCCCAGTTATCCACCTCCAGGTTATAGACGATATCGATGCGTGAGGCAAATTCCCCTTGATGGTTGCCCAGCCGGAAAGCCACGCCATCAAAAACCGAGCCTGCCTGTCGCAGCTTCATACGCAGGTGCTCATTGCCGCTACCCATCGTACGCCTTTCCAGCATCTCTACCCCCCGACTCAAGAATGAAGGCACTGGATTGCCATGCCCGAAGGGCGCCAGCATCTGGGTGGTCGGATAGGTGTCCCCACCGAGGTCGCTAAGCTTGACTTCGGCGTCGATATTCAGGTGCGGTCGCAGCTCTACACCCGTCAATTTTTCCGCTACCATGGCGGATAGCTCGTTCTCCAGCTGCGGCAAGTTCTTGATCGGCATGGTAAAGCCAGCAGCGGCGGCATGTCCGCCGTAACGTGAAAAATAGCCGCTGAATTTATTCAGGGCGGCGATAATATCGAACTCCGGTATGCTGCGGCAGCTCCCGTGGCAGATTGTGTCCGCCATATGGATGACCACGGACGGACGGTAAAACTCCTCCGTGAGTCGGCTGGCCACCAGACCGGCGATGCCCATCGGGTATTCCCGGTCGGCAGTTATCAGCAGCGGCGGCAGTCCCAGGGCGATAACCTGCTCCCGTGCCCTAACCAGGGTGGTCGTGGTCAGTCTTTGCCTTTCCTCGTTTTTTCTGGCGAGCCATAAAGCCAACTCCTGTGCCTCTTTATCCGATTCCGTTATCAGCAGATTATAACCGGTGAGTCCATCAGCAAGTCGGCCCGCGGCATTGAGGCACGGCGCGATAACCCAGGAAATCCTATCCGCATCGAGGTTGCCGGCTTCCAGTCGCGTCTGGTTTATCAGTTCCCGGATGCCGGGTCGGGGACTGGTATTGATATTTTTAAGTCCCTCTTTAATCAGGAACCGGTTTTCCCCCAGCGGCGGTGACATATCGGCGATGGTCCCGATGGCTACCAGGTCCATGACGACGTCTATTTGCTCCTCTTTACCCAGATTTCGGAAGAGTCCCTGCAGCAGCTTAAAAGCCACCCCCACCCCCGCCAGATTGGTAAAGGGGTATCGCGCTCCATTTACCTTAGGATTAATTACAGCGAAAGCCTCTGGTATTTCATCTAAGGGACTATGGTGGTCGGTGATGATGATGTCCAGTCCCATACTCTTCGCCCTTTTTACTTCCGCCACGTCGGTAATACCGCAGTCGACGGAAATAACGAGGCTCACCCCCTGCTCATACAGATTTTTCAATACCTGGGTGGTCAGTCCGTGACCCTCGGTTTGGCGGTGGGGTATATAGGGAATTGTTTTTCCCTGTAGGAGACCCAGTCCCTGGACGAGAACGGCGGTAGCGGTGATGCCGTCAGCGTCGAAGTCGCCATAAATGCCGATGACCTCACCTTTCATTAGCGCCTGGTATAATCTGCCCACGGCTTTTTGCATGTCGGCAAACAGAAAGGGGTCGGCCATCAGACTACGGTCGCTGGCGAGAAAAGCCGGGAAATCCTCCGGACGGGAAATACCACGGTTATACAGCAACTGTATTAATAGAGGTGAATAGCTGGAAGCGCTGTCCTTCTTTGGCAGGACGGTTACCGGTGGCAGCAAATTCCAGCGGCAATGACTCAAAATTAAGCCTCGGTGTATTTTTTTAATATAATGACCGAATTATGTCCCCCGAATCCGAACGAGCTGGTCAGCGCCATTTTGACCTCTTTCTTGCGGGCGATGTTAGGCACGTAATCCAGGTCGCAGGCGGGGTCGGGGTTTTCATAGTTAATCGTCGGCGGGATGATTCCCTTGAGAATCGTCATGATACAGATAGCCGGCTCCAGCGCTCCGGCGCAACCGATGAGGTGCCCCGTCATTGACTTTGTAGAGCTGATGGGCACTTTATAGGCGTAATCGCCGAAGGCTGTCTTGATGGCTTTGGTTTCCATGGCGTCGTTCAGCTGCGTGGACGTGCCGTGGGCGTTGATATAGTCGATTTCTTCAGGCTTGATATTGCCCCTTTTCATCGCCATCTGCATTGCCTTGGCGGCGCCGTCGCCGCTTTCCAGCGGTTGTGTAACATGAAATGAATCCGCGGTGGCTCCGTAGCCGACGATTTCCGCCAGGATATTGGCGCCGCGCTGCCTGGCATGTTCCAGACTTTCCAGGATGAGGACGACCGCTCCCTCGGAGAGGATAAAGCCGTCTCGGTCTCTATCGAAGGGACGCGAGGCTTTTTGCGGGGCATCGTTCCTGGTAGAAAGAGCTTTCAGCTGGCTGAAGGCGGTCATGCCCAGGGGATTGATAATCGCTTCGGCGCCGCCAGCAATCATTACCTCCGCGTTGCCGAACTTAATATATTCCGCCGCTAAACCTATAGCGTCCGACCCGCTGGAGCAGGCGGATGTCATACACATGTTAGGCCCCTTAACCCCCAGCGCGATAGATATTTGAGCGGCGGCGATATCCGCAATCATCATCGGCGCCAGGAAAGGGCTGACCCGGTCCGCTCCCTTTTCCACCAGCACCTTGGCTTGTTCGAACAGTGTCGTTAGCCCGCCGATGCCGCTCCCGATAAAGACGCCGATATCGTTTTCGTTGGTGGCATCGATTTTCAGGTTGGCGTCTTTAACTGCCTGGTAACCGGCCACCACGGCCAGTTGCGCGAAGCGGTCCATGCGCCGCATGTCCTTGTGGCTAATATAGGCGCTGGGGTCGAACCCTTTTACCTCGCCGGCGAACTTGACCTCCAGATTGGAGGCGTCGAATAGCGTTATATAGTCGATGCCGGATTTTCCGGCGATAAGCGCTTCCCACGTTGTCGGCATATCTAAACCCAACGGCGTAATCGCGCCAATGCCGGTGACTACAACTCGGTTGGTATCGTTAATGGTAGAGACCTCCTTGTCGTGCTGCGGGGGTGAGACTTAATCGATAGGGGGATTACACTTATTTTTAACATATTTTACGCTTATTTTCAAGTTGAACTGCCCTTTTTGTTATCGTATCACTGTCATTGTGGGGTAAAAGGTTGGGTTACTCCTTCCTCGCCATCCCTCTAGATTCCCGTTTTCACGGGAATGACGGCTAAATAAAGCGTAAGAAACACGTCATTCCCAACTTGATTGGGAATCCAGCCATCTTTACCCGTCCCCCTTCCCCTCTCTTTAACCTTTTATCTTGCTTGCCCTCCGAAGCCGTTCGTGGTGAGTCTGTCGAACCATAGCGACGTGTCAATCCCCATCATTGGATTAAATCTGTCATAGAGATTGCCACGCGAAGTTTATCCTGAGCGAAGCGTGAGGACTCGCAATGACCCTTCCCTTTTTCCGCCCTTTGACCACCCTCCAGCCGTAACAGTATAATTTTTATATATCCCCCTACTACTATGAATGAAAAAACACGACGTCCCACGGTTGCTCTAGAAAGCCTCGGCTGTAAATTGAACCAGGCGGAAATTCAGTCGCTTGCCCGCCAGTTAGAAGCCGCGGGCTATCGGCTGGTGGAAGCTGACGCTAAGGCGGATATTTATGTTCTTAACACCTGCTCGGTCACGCATGTCGCCGACCGTAAATCGCGCCATCTCTTGAGGCTGGCACGCCGCCGCAATCCTGCCGCCCGCCTTATCGCCATCGGCTGTTATGCCCACCGCGCCCCCGAAGAGCTAGCCGAGATTGAAGGGGTGGAGCTGGTTCTCGGCAACGACCGTAAAATGAATCTTCTTAATTTATTAATGGACTCCGGTAGCCAGCGTCAGGCGCCTACGCCTCCGTCCGGACCCAATGCCGTCCGCCGAACCCGCGCCTTCCTGAAAATCCAGGACGGCTGCAAGAATTTCTGTGCCTACTGTATCGTGCCTTATGTACGCCGAAGGGAGCAAAACGTGGCGGTGGATAGCATTTTAGCTCAAATCAAGGGTTTTGTGGCTAACAGCTATCGTGAGGTGGTCCTGACCGGCACGGAAATCGGCGCGTATAAAAGTAATGATGTCAATCTGTCTGGGCTTATCAGGCGGATACTTGCGGAAACACCCCTGCCGCGCTTAAGACTATCCTCCCTGCAGCCCCACCAGATTTCTCCCGAACTTATCGAGCTCTGGCGGGATGCCCGCTTGTGTCCCCATTTTCATCTCTCACTTCAGAGCGGCAGCGATGACGTTCTTAAAAGGATGAAGCGCCGCTACACTATCGCCGACTACCGAAACGTCGTTAAGCTTATCCGTGATGTCGTGCCGGATGTGGCGATTACCACGGACGTTATTGTGGGTTTCCCCGGTGAGACTAATGCAGAATTTAAGGAGACTTATAACTTTTGCCGGGAGATACAATTCGCTCGTATTCATGTGTTCCCCTTTTCCCCCCGCCCCGGCACGGCTGCCGCCACTATGCCGCAGCAGATTTCGGACGCGCTCAAGAAAGAACGCAGTAGTCAGATGCTCGCCCTCTCGAAAGAAAGCGTCAAAGCTTTTCAGCAGCGCTTTATTGGCAAAACTATGGATGTCCTCTGGGAGCAGCAGTCCGGTGGTATTTGGTCCGGCCTCACCGGCAACTATATCAAGGTATACGCCAGAAGCAGCAAGGCATTGACTAACCTGATTACTCCCGTAAAACTGGTTAAACCTTATCGGGAGGGGGTGTGGGGGGAGGTTGAAAAATAAAAACATCAATAAAAACCATCCCGGCGGAAGCCGGAATCCAGAGTCTTCCCCTCCCCTGGATTCCCGTTTGCACGGGAATGACGGTAAAAAATGCCTAAAAACCACGTCATTCCCGACCCGATCGGGAATCCAGCCCTTTTACCCCTCTTTTTTTGTTTTTATTTGGTAATTGGTTATTATATCTTGGTTATTGGTTTTTCGCATAATGTTTATGCTATAATTTTTATATAGTTCGGTTTATCTTCTTAAGGGCAAATATCCTGCCCGTTTTTTCATTTCTATTCTTGTTGAGGGTGAAAGTGTTTTTGTGTTACGCTAAATAAGGATACATGGAGGTCTAAAATGGCTACGAAGATGAATTTAAAAGAGTTTGCTAAGACGGCGGAAAGAATCAGGGAAAAAGCCAAAGCGGAGAGCCGCTTGCTGGATAACCCCTCGGAAGAAGTCCTGCGCGCCTTAGTGGCTAAAGAGGAAACCGTCGTTAAAACTATTTATAATAACTTCGTGGCGGAGAGTGAGCCGACCTCCCGCTCGCAGATGTTCACCAAAAACAGCGTCGATGACGATTTCGGTGAGGATGAGCTAAAGCTCCTAAAGAACTGCGAAAAAGCCCTGGCTAATGAAAAGCTGATTTCCATCGACCGCACCGTCGGCAACCCTGATAGCGATACGGTCGTCCGGCTCATCGTCCCCACCAAGTTCGCCCATGTGGCTTACGGCGGCAAGAACCTCTTCGCGCCGTTGCACAAAGCGGTGAAAAAACCGGACTATCAAATCGTCTTTTTCGGCGATGCCGCCTGGCAGACCAATAAGTCCAAGCCCCTCCCCCAGAAGGACATCACCATCCGCCTGGCTTACCTCGATGACGGCCGGGTGGTGAAAATCATACGCAACAGCAACTATATCGGCGAATATAAGAAGGGCGTTTTTGCCTCGGAGGACTGGGTGGCTAAAACCCGCCGCGGCGGCATCTTCCTCCATGCCGGCTGCCGTGAGGACTATCTCCAAACAACCCACGGCGCTTATAGACCGGTGCGCACTTTGCTCATCGCCTTGAGCGCTAATGGCAAGACCACTACCACCTGCAAAATCCTGGCGCGTAAGGGTATGGAGCGCTCCTGGCTTATCCAGGACGACGGCGGCACGCTGATGCCGGACGGCTCTTTCCATGGCTTTGAGGCCGGCGGCGTGTTCGTCAAAACAGAGGGCGTTAATCCGGGCGAGCAGGTGGAGATTTTTTACGGTTTGCTGAAGGCTGAAACCGTCTGCGAGAACGTCTGCGTTAAAGCCGATGGCGATTTTGACTTCGAGAACTTCGAGCGGACATCCAACGGCCGGGCGGTGGTCTTAAGGCGGGACTTTATGCACGCCAGCCCGCATATCGATGTCGAATCCATTGATAATATCGTGCTTATTACCAGGGGTCCCACCATTCCCGCAATCTGTAAGTTGAGTCTACAGCAGGCTGCCGCTCTGATGGTGCTGGGGCAGGCGATGGAGTCCTCCGCCGGCGACCCCACCCAGGCGGGTAAAATAAGGACGGAGTTTTTCTACGACCCCTTTGTGGCCGGCGATAGGGCGCAGCATGCCAACCGCTTTTACGATATCCTCCAAAACCTCCCCCACATGAACTACTATTTGATGAATACGGGGTCGGTAGGGGAGGGCTACCATTTTAAGGACATCGACGTGGGCCATACGATGAGCATCCTGGATTCCCTCCTGCGGGGTGGTCTGGAGGACTGGGTGGACTCCCCCTCCGGCTTTAAGGTGCCGGCGGCTATCCGCGCCGTGGATGATATCCTGGTGCACCCGGAAAGGCTTTACTCCGCCGCCGAGTTCGAGCAAAAGCAAAAAGAGCTCAACAAAATCCGCTACGAAGCCATTGAGAAAATCGGCAGCGGCTTAAACGCCAAAGTGCGCAAGGTTTTTGGGAATATGAAGTAGCTTAAATTTTACGATAGATTAAGATGCCCCCTCTCCCTAATAAGGAAGGGGGCATTTGTTTTGGCGAGTTAAGTGTCAATATACAAATTACCCTTGATACTTACAGCCATGTGTCGCCTGGGCTTCAAGAAGCAACTGCCAGGAGCTTTGACGAAATTATGAATAGGGAATCTAAGCTACATAAAGAAAACCAAGTAGTTTTTAGCTGATATAACATTCTATTTTTCCATTTTATCTAATAATTTTTTTCTTGCATCAGCTCGACTATGTAGGCTAACCTCTCCATCGTTCCAACTATATAGGCCATCATCAGATTGAGTTAATATTGCATATGCCCAATCGTTATCAATTCTATCCTTGCACAATACACCTAGTGAATTCTTTACTGGGTACTCATACCATTCTTTTTCATCACTAATTATGAAACGTTCGAAACCTGCTGCAAGTGGGAAAGATTCGAATCGACCTTTGATAATTGGAATAGGATGATGTTCATCTAATCGTGGTTTATTTCCATCATCTTCATGATTTACATGAATGGTAGTTCCTTTGAATATCTCTTGGATATATTTCGCGAAATCGGTTGGAATTTGCTTTATTCTAGTCTCATCGAAGCCAACTAGAGATACCAAAAGATTCGCAACATTCTCTGGGTTGGGATTAACTACCTCAACAAGAGGTTGTTCTTTTCTCGAAGCAGCCACGCGTAGTAAATCTACAGTGCGATTATCGGTTTTGGGGAATGAATAACCGATAATCGTGATCTTATCGGCAAGCTTAAGCTCCTGTTCTGATGTCTTCCATAAATTGTCTAGAACATAGGCGAATTCATCATACATCTTGAATAATACTGGAGCCACAATCAACGGCATCAAAGGAACGTTAGTCTCTGGATGGTCTGGGGGGAAAAAGTAAGAGAAAGGGTTATAGCCAGTACGCCACCTGTCTTTATAACTTGAATAGTAAACACTTGAATTAACCATACAAATAGGATATGCCAGTCGATCTGGAGGCTTGGGAAGTTGTTTGGCAATCCAAGGTTGATTGCCAATATGTAGTTTTATTCCAGCACCTGGAGCAACTGGATCATATTGATAATCTATGCCTAACGTTGTGGCACCCTTTGGATCATTAGGAGAAAGAATACAACGTTCACCAGTGTCTAGTCGCCAAGTAAGATAAGGAACCAGCCAATTCGTGGAGCCATGCAGCTTTAGCAGTCTGGGTTTAACAGCATTTGGTTTAGGAACTTTCCAGCCATTATCGTATATTTTTAGGAAGGGCACTCCATATCCGTCATCAGGACTCCAATTACCTAAAGACATTAAGCTTCTATCTATCAAAGTATCCCAATTGAAGGTTATGAAAATGTCCTGAGGCCCAGAAGTATTTACTATTGCTGAATACAAGCTTGAAACAGGACCGTTTTGTATCTCATTCAAAACGTGAGCAATTAAGAAAAGCATTTCATCATAAACCCTTACCGATTGCCAGAAACGAATAAATGAGTCAGGTGTATCAGTCTTTTTATTTTTTGGACGCATCAAAGCCATTTGCCTCAATTGGATATCTAAGTGCGTCATGAATTTTTCGATATCTTGATCGAAGCTGTTAAATTTTTCGTAGGACAACCCATAGGTATCTCTTACATGATTGATTAATTCTCCTACTCTAACTTCTAAGTCCTCTGAAATGGGAAGGTCTTTGTATGCCTGAAAAAATCCACGAGCAAGCGGTGGACAGACACCCGTAGGGGATTGATCGTAAGCGTAGGAAGCTCCCGCACCGAAAATATACACTGTCTTCATACTATTCATTTTCCTTGATTTATTAGTACTTCTTAGCTTTCTATACGGGACTAATTGTAAACTTTTGTGAAATAAAAGTGAAATGAAAATTGCATAGCAGTAAAGCTAGAGCCTCAAGGACTCGAATTTCCAGTCTTTTTATTTAAAATCAATAGATATTGTATATAGGTAAATTAGTGCCAAATTAGTGCCATTTAATAAGGAAAGCCTCACGCCATTAAGGTATTGCAGAGCTTTTTAGCTTTAAATTCTCCCGCGCCCGTAGTAATTAACCTCTCCTGTATTCCCCAATCCACTTTACCCGTGGTGTTTGGCCTTCAAGTTCTGATAAAAATTCATCATTTCTCCCCCCTCTACTATTTTATCTATATATTATATCATATAGTATATGATATAATATACATATAGTATATATAGACATATTAATGGTTAAGGGGTGCTATAATGTCCACTCAATATAATATGGAGCTGTATAAGCTAAAATCCCGGCTATGTAAGACCTGCGCTGACCCCACCCGGCTGATGATAATCAATGAGCTGCGGTCGGGCGAGAAAGTGGTAGGTCGCATCCAGCAGGCGCTGGACATACCGCAACCGGTCGTCTCGCGGCACCTGGCATTACTGCGTGAGCGCGGCGTCGTGAAGGCGCGGCGCAGGGGGACGAGCATGATTTACAGCCTGGTCGACCCTAAAATCGTCGAAGCCTGTGATATCATGCACAGCATCCTTTTAAACCAAATAGCCAATAATAAAGACATAGCGGAAAAGCTGATAACCGCGATATCTTAAAATATTTCTATCTATTTTTTGCGTTTCTGACGAGTTAGATACGCGCCTGGAGGGATTCGAACCCACGACCCCCGGTTCCGAAGACCGATGCTCTGGTCCGCTGAGCTACAGGCGCCCGAAGCTAAATTGAGGTTTTTCTACTAGACATAACTATAATTTGCTACTAATTTGCTACTAGTTGACATTTTATTATTGCTAATCTTGCTTTTCAAGAACAACCTCATTATGCTTGATTATCATAGCCTCGTCAAACCTTTTTGCCGCAGCCTCTTGAAGACCTGGAGCTACATGGCTATAGGTATCGAGAGTAATTGAGATACTGGAATGGCCGAGTCTCTCTTGAACTATTTTAGGGTGTATTCCCTGTTTAAGCATAAGACTTGCATGAGTATGACGGGCATCATGGAACCGGATATATTTGATTCCGTTACGCTTGACGGTTTTAATCCAGGCATGAGATACCGTATTGGGTAATAATGGCTCTCCGAGGTTATTGAATACATAATCGGTATCCGAAAGTACCTTATCAAGCAATAAGAAATTCGCTTCCTGCGCTTTCCGGTGTTCATTAAGAACTAAAAACGCAGATGGTGGTAGGGCGACTGTACGCTTACCTGCTTTTGTCTTTGGACTTCGTAAAATAACCTTACCGCCTTTAAGAACATGCAGGCTACGATTAACATAGATTTCGCTGACTATGAAATCAATGTCCTGCCATCGTAAGGCAAGCAGTTCTGACCGTCTCATACCTGTAAATAAAGCAAGGTAGAATAAAGCGTAGTAGGGGGTAGTTTTAGCTACCTCAAGGAATTTGTTAACCTCCTGTTCGTTCCACGTCTGCATTTCAACTGGTTGTGCACGAGGACAGCTTACGGAATCAGCTACGTTACGGTTTGTTAGTCCCCATTCCATTGCAGTCTTTAAAGCTTTATGTAATACGGTGTGATGATGACGGACCGTCTGATCGCTGAGGCCACCTCTTTGTTTTTCAGCATAATATTTTTGAAGATGCTCGGGTTTAAGTTGGCTAAGCAGCATTGTCCCCAATGCCGGTATAAAGTACCTGGTCAAGATATATTCATACCCTTCAAATGATTTAGGCGATAAATTGGGCCTAGCATAATCTTCCAGCCATCTATTGAGATAATCGGCAACGGTAGTTTTCCCCGGTTGCATTAGAGCGCCGGTGTCGAATTGGTGTAGTAATTCACTTAAACGCTTCTCCGCGTCCTTTTTATTACCTTGAACCGTAAACCACTGGTATTTATATTTTCCTGTGGCGGGGTCCTTGCCGGTGGCGATTTTAATTGACCATGTGCCCTTGTATTTACTTCGTTGTACAATATGCCCCCTCATTGTCTGCCTCTTTCAAATAGTTATTACACGGCTTTTGTGTGGTACTGGTGTGGGCGAATTTTCGATACCTGCCTTGAACATCTTTTCAGGTACTCCATAGTTATATGCTGCTGCCTCTTTTTGTAACTTCTGGAAATCATCTAAGGCATCATCGAACCATCTCGTATCAAAATCAGCTTTTGACAAACCACAGATTTTTTCATAATGTGCATACCAAAATGATGCCAGATATAAGCATCCTGGTTTGTTGAGGGACTCAAACCCATTAAGGCGAGCCGCCCATTTGGCCTGTCGAATAGTGAATTCCAGATCCTCAAAATACTCTAACCCCCACCATAAGGCTTTAAGGATATAAGGGATTGCTTCGGAAGAAAGTGTATATTTTTGTTCCAAGGTATCGGAGGGCAATCCTTTTTCGTCTTGAAATAAAGTGCCTAAATGCCAGGGATTATCAAGTGGGCTAGTTTCTTGATTACGAGCATTGGAAATCATCTTTATTAGTGTTTCTTCGCTTGGTGGTATTTCTCCTATGCGCTCAATGCTGTATTTCAAATCACTAGCAAGAACAATGCGTGGTTTATATGGATATCTTATTGCCTGCGAAGCAATAAGCTGTCTTATTAATGGTTTTATTCGGGCTAATCGTTTTATTCTGTTATCATTCATTTTTATTCCGTCCTAGTAGATTTATTCTATCCTTGTACGCACATATTATAATCTGTTAATATAGTTCTGTCAAGTGATAAAAAGCAGAAATGGAGGAAAATTTATGGAAAAATTAACATTGAACGTATCAGATGCCGCTATCAAACTCGGTGTTTCTCGACCATCTCTTTATCAAGCAATCAAAAGAGGTGAAATCCCGGTTATTAGGATAGGGCATAGAGTGTTGATTCCAATAGCAGCTCTAGAAAGGTATCTTGCCAGCGCTAGCACTAAGGTATGATAAAAGGGGCTGGAAATGTCTATCGTAACTACCCCAGCGCAGCGCTTTTATCGGGTCTAGCGACCCTATTTTAAAACCGAAAATCAAGACATTTTTCGAATTGTCACTAGTTCCGGACAGTTTCAGCACAGCTAATATCAATCACCTAAAATAATCCCAACATAAAATAATGGAGGACTATAACAATGGTATCTTGCGATATCTGTGGTAAAGAATTCAAAAACACTCAGGGTTTAAGGGGCCACAAGAATTTCGTACACGGTGATAGAATCAGTTATACTAGGAAGCCAGCAACTCAGCAGCTACTCAGTACTACGACCGAGCAACTGTCGAGTAAACTCGAGCAGGTGGCCAGTAAAGTGGAGCAGCTGGAGACTAAAGTTGAACAAACGACCAGTATTGCTGAGCGGGCTATTGAGTTAGCTGAAGTGTTTCAACTTAGAGGTGACCAAGTGCCTGATCACACTCATCAACATCAGCATTCTCATGGCAAATATAGCTATGATAGTGAACATCGTGAGTTACTCGAGCAAGTGGATCAACGATTGGATAAGCAATTGGACGAACGACTGAGCAAGTTAAAAAATGAGTTTGTTAACAAAACAGACCAAATAGAAATACGACTTCGAAAGCTAGAACCTGTCACTTGCTCTCCATCAAAGAGGCCACTTGGTACTTGCACCGGGATTAGAAGATAGTTCTACGAAAGAATTTAGAACAGGTACCTATAATGAGTTCCAAGATCGGGGATTTATTATTACTTGCTATCACGAGTATTTAAATACCATAAAGTGTCGCTTTGTAGTGGAGACGGGGTAAAGTCCAACTCCACCTGAAATACGTTTATTGTGTTTAATTTAATAAGGTTCATAGCTTCTTCCTTTGTTCAAACTCCGGTCCAACATGAAACTGGCTTTATATTCGGGGGACGGGTCAGACGATTTGGCTTTAATACTGATTTAGTTTTTAAGTAACACCATTATTTGGTACTGGGTAAATAAAATAAAGAGATATAGACAATATTTTTCGAATTTATATCGCTATTTACCATTATCATGCCAGAAAACCAAAATATTTGATTAGTAAGGGTAGGTCTTAATACAATAACTCCCTTCTTAACATAGGTTGAACAAACTTAACATAGGTTGAACAGATTAAACGATTACATAGTTTTTGATAATACTTGACATTTGCATTATTTCTTGTATATTATGTATGGTACTATGACTTTAGTAGTGGGTATTAACACCCATCTGCTCTAAATTAAAGGATATCTTCATTAAAAAAGAAAGTTGTACTAATTCTATAGCGATCATCGCTGTTTAAGACAATTCACTGGAGATAGTATTATGACTACTAATTCTGAAAAAACGACCAAAACAATTATTGTAAATCGAGATAGTTCCAAAGCCAATGGTATTTACTATCCGGGTAAACCAAAGGAGTATAAACCTTTACCTGTCGTAATTGATGACATTAATCTTCTCTACAAAAAAACTAGTGTCTCGATCATTATTCCAGCTATCAACGAGGAGCAGAATCTACCTCATGTCCTTCCCAGAATTCCAAATGATTATGAGGTTATCATGGTGGACGGGCACTCAAGCGATAGGACCTTAGAACTCGCTAAAGAGCTTCGTCCCGATATACGCATCTTATGGCAACCAGGAAGAGGTAAGGGTGATGCGATGCGTTATGGTTTCAAACATGCCAAAGGAGATATTATTGTTACCTTTGATGCTGATGGATCATTCGACTCTGATGAAATACCAAGCTATGTTAATTCGCTACTTAATGGTTGCGATCTAGTTAAAGGTTCTCGTTTTCTCCGCGGCGGTGCTACTATAGATATGCCTTGGCATAGGCGATTTGGAAACCGAGTTCTTACAATAGTAGCGAATATACTCTATGGCACAAAATACACTGACCTAGTTTATGGCTTCCATGCCTTTAAAAGGGAGGCTCTTGAAAAGTTAGAGTTAGAGTCAGATGGTTTTGAAATAGATTCGGAGCTGTATTTAAAAGCTAAAAAAGCAGGATTGAAGATCAAGGAAATTCCCAGCTTCGAAAATAAAAGAATTTATGGGAAAGGCAAACTTAGGAGTATAAAAGACGGCTGGAAGATATTGAAAATAATCGTTGCCGGGAGAATCCGTTACCATAAATTTTCTGTAAATTATAGTTAGGTTTCTATTACACCGATATTCGTTACTTTAAATACTGTTGTCTGCTATAAAGCAAGCGCTGACTGTGTGATATTTTAGAGGTAAGTTTTTATCTGGAAATAGGTTCTTATTACAACCTTACCTTTAAAAATCGTGATTGCTAAACAGATGGAAATGAATGAAACAAAGAAGGTATCCGTTATCGTATGCTGCTATTCTCTAGAACGTTTTCGTGATACCATCGAGGCGATAGATTCAATCAGTTCCCAAACGAAGAAACCCCATGAGATAATAGTTGTTGTCGATCATAATTTGGAACTGTTAAATGCACTCAAGACTCAACTTTCACCCAATATCAAACTGTTTCTAAGTGAAGGAGATCCCGGGTTATCTGGAGCCCGGAATGTCGGTATTAACGCTGCGAGTGGCGAAATAATCGCCTTCCTTGACGATGATGCCGTTGCTGAAAGAGATTGGCTTGAAAAGCTCGTTTCGGTCTTCGAAGAACCTAAAGTCCTGGCTGTAGGCGGTGAGGCTTTGCCGCGCTGGCCGAATGGTGTGCTTCCCTTTTGGTTTCCTATGGATTTTGATTTCATAATAGGGTGTACGAACCATAAACGTCTCATCATGGAACCCAGCGGCACGATAAGAAATGTAACCGGGAGTAATATGGCATTCCGAAAGGAAGTCTTCGAAAGAATCGGAGGCTGGGACACCAAATTGGGGAGGAACGAAACGGGCAATGTTAAATTCAATCCTTCAGGCGGAGAGGAAGCGGAATTATGCCTCAGAATCAAGGCTAATTTCCCGGATGGAATCATCCTTTTCAGGCCAGAGGCGGTGATACATCACAAAATAGCTCTTCAGCGTGCTACGTTGAAATACGTATTCAGCTATTCCTTTAGGGAAGGCATTACTAGGGCTATGATAAAGAAAATCGTTTCACGGTACAAGAATAAGCCGCTGTCAGCTGAAAGACTATTCCTACGCCAGTTGCTCTACAAATCAATACCGGCCAAACTAGTTAGGTTTTACACCATAAGGTCACTTTTTCAAATTGGTGTGATTATGATTAATCTGTCCCTTATTACCATCGGTTATCTGTTAGGAAGGCAGCAATATAAGAGTTAAAGCTGTAGATGAAAACTAAAATCGCGATCGTTGGGCTAGGGAAAATGGGATTGATGCATGCTAGCATCATGGGAATGATGAACGACGTCGAAATTACAGCGATCTGTGAGAAGAACGGTTTAATCCGCAGATTCGGGGAAAAAGTAATCCCACATATTAAAATATTGGAAAATCTTGATGGGTTCCGGGGGATGGGCCTCGATGCGATCTTAATCACCACCCCGCCTGCTTCCCACTACCCGATTATCAAAACAATATACGAGAAAGTAGTTGCCCGGCATGTGTTTACCGAGAAACCACTGGCGATTAACTACCAACAGGCAAAAGAGCTCATTGGTCTAGCAGAAAAAAACGGTGGAGTGAACATGGTCGGCTATCAACGCCGTTTTTCGGTTACCTTCAAGAAGGCGAAACAAATACTAGAATCCGGAGATATCGGTAACCCCATTTCTTTTCAAGGGCACGCCTATTCGGCCGATTTTCTAGGGGCGAAAACAACAAAGCAGGCTATCGGCAGGGGTGGCGTTATCGAAGATTCTGGCTGCCATGTTATTGACATTGCTCTTTGGATGCTGGGCGATATGAAACCGATTAAAGCCAGCGTAAAGTCGCTTCTCGGTTCAGGATCGGAAGACGAGGCATCGATACTGGTAATAACCAACAAAGGGATAAAAGGTGAATTGAACTCTTCATGGTGTAAAGAAGGCTATCGCCTGCCGGATATTTGCCTGTCCATTACCGCTGAAAAAGGCATCCTAACTGTAAACGAGGATAGAGTTCAGCTTGAGTTGAATGACGGGAAATCAACCGTCTGGTACAAACACGACCTAAACGATACCGTTCCTTTCTTTATCGGCGGCTCGGAATACCAGCGTCAGGGAGAGATGTTTATCCGGGCGATAAGAGAAGGGCAAAAAGCCTATCCGGATTTCCTTACCGCCGCCAAGGTGAATCAACTGGTTGACGCGGCTAATCAGTTAGCCAAAGGAGCGGCACAATGACTAATAAAAGACTTCTCTTGGTGGGTGACAACCCATTTCATGGGATCAGCCATCTTTCCCAGGAAAGGGCTATCGCTCGGGGCAAGAATCTGACCGACCCGGCGTATGCGGCAGGTCTAGTGAACATCGCCCTGGATAATGGGGCCGGGGGTTTTATGTTCTCCGTCAGCAATACCACCCTTTCAATTCTCAAATCGGCTTGCCGAGGTAGGAAGCCCGGCAGTATCAGGCTTTATGCCATTGTCCCGTATGTTTTCGAGTTCGTCCGTATGGCGGTAACCGAAGGTGGTATACTCGGGTTGGTAAAAAAAGTAGGCGCGGATATTATCACCTCCGTAAACATCAGGGCTGTTTCTCACGGAATGAAAGGGGTAATTACTAACGACCCGAGTAGTCTGCTAAAAGCCTACCTACTCTACGAAGAGACAAGAATAAGAAGAGCAGCAGGTAAAGCCGGTGAAATATCGTGCATCTTTCTCCATGAAGTGCTTACCGATATGGCTATCTCCCTGGATATGGAGTGGCTTTTTAGGACCCATATTGAACTGATGCAAAAACTCGGTATAAAACCCGGTATCCACACTCACAATCTGCCCTCCCTAGTAAAAAAGTTTAGAAAATGGGGGATTGACACGGGTAAGATTACGCTGACCACTCAGTTTAACTCTCTGGGCTTCGGGATGACGCCATCAAGAGAGGAATGCGAAGTTGTTTTGAAGGATATTCCCGAAACGGAGTTTATCGCTTACGGCGTCTTGGCATCGGGATATCTAACTTTACTAGATGCTGTCAATTATCTTAATAGCCTGCCACAGTTGACAGGAGTTGCCATCGGCGTTTCCAAAGAAAAACATGCCGAAGAATCGTTTAAGATACTTAGCAAAATTATATGATATACTAACTAAAAGATGAATATTCTAATTACTGGCGCTGCCGGTTATGTAGGCAGTGTTGTCGCCGAAGAAGCAGTAAAAAACGGACACAGTATCATCGCCTTGGATGACCTTTCTCTCGGGCACCAGCAGGCAGTTCCTGGGGGAGCCCTTCTTATCAAAGGGAATTTTGGGGACAAGGATTTATTAGACATTCTTTTCCGCAAATACATGTTTGACGCGGTTATGCATATTGCGGCTTCTACTATTGTCTCCCAATCGGTGGCTGACCCTGCCCGATACTTTCAGAACAATATTGCCAACAGTCTGAACCTGCTTGATAAAATGGTAGAATACCGCGTTACCAAACTCATCTTTTCCTCAAGCTGCGCTGTTTATGGCTATCCCGATAAAGTACCGATTAAAGAAGATATTCTTAAAAACCCTGTTAATCCCTACGGAGAGGCAAAATTAATGCTCGAGCGTATTTTACACTGGTATGCAGGCGCCTATAAATTTGATTCTGTTTCTCTGCGTTACTTTAATGCCGCCGGGGCTAACGGACGCCGCGGTGAAGACCACTCCCCAGAAACCCATTTAATACCACTATTGCTCCAGGTAGCGCTGGGCAATAGTAAAAATGTTGCGGTTTTCGGGAATGACTATCCAACACCTGATGGCACCTGTATCCGGGATTACGTCCACGTAGTTGATATTGCCTCAGCCCATCTTCTCGCTTTGGACTATTTATCCAGCAACCCGGGTTGCTATACCTTTAATTTGGGAAATGGGCAAGGGTATTCCGTCCTACAAATTTATAATTCGATAAAGAGTATCAGCGGCCGCAATATTTCAGTAACATATAAGGGTAGACGCCCCGGTGACCCACCAGTGCTGATAGCCGACTCCACGTTGGCAAAGGAACGGTTGGGATGGCGTCCCAGTTACACTGGTATTAAAGAGATTATTGAGAGCGCTTGGCAATGGCATAAAAAACACCCGAATGGGTATAATGATACCCTATAAATAGCCGTGTCAGTCCTATACGCGATGTCCTTGGTCCCGGGGCGGAAATACAATGATAGAAATTAAAGAGCCCTTAAAGAGGACGATCCTCATACTTGGTTTAGTGGCTGAACTCATTATTATCTTTGTTTTAATCCCTACAGCAGTTAAAACCGATTCAGTAGATTTATTTTGGGTTGAAGTTGGGGGGTCTGGAACTGGCAATTGGTCAGACATTAACCATTGGTCAACTTCATCCGGCGGGGTAGGGGGACATGCCGTTCCAACAACCTATAACAATGTTCATTTTGATAGTAAATCGTTTCAGTCTGGAACTGGAATAGTGACGTTAGATGAACAAGCAAATGTGAAGGGACTTGATTTTACCGGATGTGTCAATAATCCAACGATTGCGGGAAATCATGATCTTTTATGTTTTGGGGATAATATAACTATCATTCCTGGCATTAAAGTTACGAACACGGGTGCGACTTATATAAATGCCACAAGCGGGATGGTAGACATTTCGATATCAGTACCTTTATCAGGTGCACTGTATTTAGGAAGTAGCAGTGCTTCAACTGCGAATATCACTCTATATTCAGATATAGATATCGGTTCAAATAAATTAACATGGAGATTCGGAACTATCAATACTAATAGCCACACTATCACATGCGGAACTTCTACCAATATCAACGGTCTTCAGCGTTCTTATTATTATTTCGGTTCCTCTGTTATTAACTGCACGAATTGGACTTTGAGTTATAGTAATAAACTAATATCAGACTTTGGAAAATCTACTATCAAAGTGACTGGAACAGGTAATTTTAACGGAGGCGGCCAACATTATTATAATGTTGAACTTAACGGTACATCGCATATAATAAGTAATGGTTTCGTTTCTCCGGGAACTATTAGAAACTTATTTATACATGGTAAGGCAATTCCTTCTACGAAAATAAAGTTAAGTGATGATTTGTTAATCACAAACAATTTCATTTCAATCGGAGACTCATCGGATAATAGAATAGTAGTTGAGTCAAATTCAGATGCAACAATGAGGCATATTGCTTCGGGCAATATCACAATTAGCTGCACTAATTTTAGTAGTGATATTTTGAATACAGAAGCATTACAATACCAAACCAATATATCAGGAAGAGACGCAACACAAGGATTCGCCTACGACGGCACTAATTATTACTTAATAAGTACAAACAAAATCAACAAATTTGACTCTGATTGGAATTTACTTGCATCTCGTGATAAGGCCGCAACTAGCGATTGTAGGGAAAATCATCTCGGAGACGGAAAAGTTTATAATGGGAAGTTATATGTTGCTGTTAACGATTATCCTGGCACTCCTACCACCTATAAAGCTCATATAGGTGTGTGGAACACGTCTGATTTATCTTTTGTGGGTTCTTATGATATTTCCGCACAGCAAATAGATGCTTCAGCATTATGTATAGATAGTTCGGCAGGGATTATCTATGTCGCCCGTTTTGATGGAGATGGCCCTCTATTGTATAAATATAAACTTAACGACTTTAGTTATAATGGGACGCTCTCGCTTTCTTCACCCATAACTCAAGTACAAGGTATAACGTTAAAAAACCATTATTTCTATTTTAGCTCACAAAAAATGTATAGTATATTAAAAGTAAGTGAAACCGGGGTATATCAAGGTTTAATAGGTTTTGGATGTAATGAGATGGAGGGGCTTGATTGGGTTGAAAATACGCTTTATCTATTATTAGCCTCGCCAACAAACTCGATTTATGTATACATTGAACCTACCTAAGCATACGGGACTTAAGTCTATCTAAGACACCAGTTCATTGTATGGCTTATCAGTGAATAAAGAAGGAAGTGAAGATGGAAGCAGTAATATTAGCAGCCGGGATGGGGTCAAGATTAAGATCCATCACTGAAACTAAACCCAAATGTATGGTAAAAGTTTCAGGGATTCCGATTATTGAACACCAAATAAAAGCATATTTAGATGCTGGTATTGACAAAATTAATGTGATCATAGGATATAGAAATGATATTGTATTAGCTTACTTAAAATCATTTAATGAATCTAAAATTAATATTGTGTTTAATCTGGATTACGAAATTACCAATAACATGTATTCACTTTATTTAACCAAGAAATTTTTATTTGGCAAAGAATTTATATTGAGTAACGGTGACGTTGTATTTGACGATACTATAATAAATGATATCGTCAATAATATCCCATCCGATAGGATAGCCTGCGATAAAGGCTCTTATGACGAAGAAGCAATGAAAATAATGGTAAACGAAAAAGGTTTTATAAAGAAAATCAGTAAAAAAATAATGCCAGCTTCAGCTTTTGGTAATTCAATAGATTTATACAAATTTTCGAATATTTCTTCAGAGGTTTTTTTTAATGAGATCACAAAGATAATTGAGGTGGAAAATAACATCAACAGCTGGGTTGAGGTTGGATTAGATCGTTTGTTGGATAATGGACAATTAAAAATGAGACCTTTTGATATATCACAAAGACCTTGGGTTGAGATAGACAATATAGATGATCTTCTTAAAGCGGATAAAGTGTTTAGTTCCTTATTATCATTAAAGCATAAAAAATTGTTTTTAATAGATTTAGATGGCACGGTTTATATAGGTGATCAAGTTATTCCTGGTGCTTCTGATTTCATTTCAACTTTAAAGCGATATAAAAAACATTTTTACTTTATGTCCAACAATTCGTCGAAATCCAAGAAGGATTATGTGAGAAAATTAAAATTTATGGATATCAAAGTGTCCGAGAAAGAGATAATATTATCAACCGATGGAGTGATTGATTATCTTTTAAATGGCGGTTATAAAAATGTGTATGTTTTAGGAACTAATTCAATGAAACTCCTGTTTAAAGAGGCTGGCTTCAATATTAGTTCTACCAAACCGCAATGTGTAATACTGGGATATGATACCGAATTAACTTATCATAAATTAATTGAAACAGCGTTATTATTACAGCAAGATATTAAATTTTTTGCGACTCATTGCGATATGGTTTGCCCTACCCCGCAAGGACCAATTCCTGATATAGGTTCTTTTTTGGCTTTATTAAAAGCAGCTACGGGGAAGATTCCTGATAAGATATTTGGTAAACCTAATATAGAAATGGTAGTAAAAGTTCTCAGGAATCATGATGTTACACCTAAAGATGTGGTAATAATCGCTGACCGTTTATATACGGATATGGAGTTAGCAAAACGAATCAATTGTGACTTTATTTGCGTTCTGAGTGGTGAAACGAGACGTGAGGATATAGAAAAATCTAATTATTGGCCTCTGCTGATTGTTAATAATATTGGGGAAATAGTCAATTTAATCTGATAGAAAAATAATTTTAAAGTATCACCATTATTTAGCGTGAGTGTGCAAACCTTTTATCATCTGAAAAACCCTTTCGGAACTGTTGCCATCAATGTATTTATGGAACCGATTACGAACCAATTCCCTCTGGGCTTTCCATTCATCTCGTTCAATCACATGTTCCATCAGTTTGAACACCTCAGGCCAATTCCTAGCTTTAGGGCCTGGTGTGACCTCATCGTAGTCATAATATAGTTGCCTGTCATTATTTATGTATTTTCCCAAATCAAATGGAGTGAAGATAATGGGCCTGTCTAATAATAAAAAATCAAAATAGACACTCGAGTAATCTGTTAAAAGTATATTAGTTTTGTTTAATAATGGATATATGTCTGGTAGTTGGTTGTTAGATGCAAAAATAATCCGAGGGGAAGATGATTGCTGTATAATTTTCATTTTCCCTACGTCATGTGCCTTAATAATCATAACCGCATCTAATTTTTCTAATGTTTTTTGAGCTTCATCAGCATTAAAACTATATGGAGTAAACAAGTCATACCCAGCTCTTTTTGAATCACGAAAAGTCGGTAGATAAAACAATAAATATTTAAACTTGATCATATTACTAATAAAATCCCAAAACATATTATCATTTTGCCAAGATGAAACCGGTAAAAACATGGCATCATTTCTTGGATAGCCTGTAATAGGAACAGAACTATTTACTTTCCCAAAAGCAGAACACATTTTCCTTCGATGCTCTTCGGAGCATGCAATAAAATAGTTGGTTGTCTTATGTAAAAAATGAAACACTATTCTATATATCCCGGTATTTAACCTGTTGAATGTATTTAGCTTGGTAATACTACCAGAAGTACTCATATTTGCATCCTCACCGATTTTTTTTAGGGGAATGCCATGCCAAAGATTTATCCTCGTACCTCCGACACTCGGAATATAATTTAGGTCATATAACATAAAATTCGAATAAATAAAATATTTTGCAGTGAGTGAATAATAAAATCCTCGAAGGCTATAAATATAATAAGACTCGAATCCATTCCTTTCTAGTTCAAGAATGATTTTTTTATTTCTGCTCAACCATATTGCTCTGATTTCTTTGTGATATTTATTAATATACAAAAATAAATGTTTTGAATTTTCCATAAAATCCTTACCACCTAAGGATCCAAAAATCCACATATTCTTATTTCTACGGACTGTTTTAGAAATAGGCAAAAAGAGAATAGTAAAAAATACGATAATAAAACTCGAAATTGCTTCTAAAATACCGGACATTAGTCTCCTAAATAATATACTTCTCCAATTATCTTTATATTCACAATCTATGCTTTTTATGTTAGCGCGTTTGTTTCATTATCTCTTCTATTGTAACAGGTGCTTTGCTCTCTATACTCAATGTTGCTGCTTCCAAGATGGCTACAGTAGATATGGCATGTTCTACTGGTACCGGAATTTCACCAGAGCCATTAATTGCATTCATAAAATCAAGAATTATTGGCTTTAAATTGGCATTAATTCTCTTAAAATAATTACCAGTTATTACTCCAATGCCGGTTCGTGCAGTCTTTTTTATAAAATATTTTATATCATCAATCGGAGTAGGGAAGCCGTGAGTTTCATAGAAAATGTTATTTCTTACATCAAGAAAGATATTTCCAGCTGTGCCATAAATATCTATTGTGAATTTGGGAGCTGTTGATGTCAGCCAGGAAGTATCGGCGGTAGCAACACTACCGTCAGCAAATTCTATATTCATAACCGTATAATTGATGAAATCCATATTGCCTCCGCTGAAATCACCCCCGGATGCATATACTTTTTTCACCGGGCTAAAGTTTTTGATATAGAGTATAGAATCAATAAGATGCGGGGCGAAATCGTAAAGGACCCCACCTTTATGGTATGGCCATGTCCCTAAAGTCCAATTAGAAGGGAAAGTTACCAATCCAATGCCATGTATAGAAACGGTATTACCTATGAAACCATTAAGAACTCTTTCTTTTACTTCTGTGACCGCAGAGAAATAACGCCAGTTCTGTACAACACAAAGCTTAATGCCATTTTCAACAACGAGCTTTTGTATCTTAATACAATCTGAAAGAGTTATAGCAAGAGGTTTTTCTACCAGTATATGTTTTCCTTTTTTAGCAGCAATCTCAATTATCTGAGCATGTGTAGGCGTGGGAGTGCATACATCAATCATATCAATGGTATCATCTTCAAGTAACTCTTGTACGTTACTACAAATCCTAGGAATACCGAATTCTTTGGCTGTCCGAATTGCTGTATCTTTATCGGTATCAGCAATACCTGCTACAGAGATATTAGAGATAGTGCGATATGCAGGCAAATGAGCTCTGCGGGAGATAGCTCCGGTTCCAACAATGCCAACTCTCAATTTTATTTTCTCCATGAGGTTCTTAATTGATTTTGAGCTCGCCTTCCTAAACTACCGCCAAACTTGAGAAGTTGCATTTCTAATTTATTAGTTTCAAAATTCACTTTTTCTATTTTATCTCCGACTAAAGAATATTTCATAAAGCCCACGCCCGAGGAAGCACTTTTCCGTATATGCCCTATAAAATAAGGATTAAAACCCATGATTCGAGCGCAATATGAATCGACAGCTACTACATCAGTGCCACAGATGATGGTATTTAACGGTATAGGAACACCATAACTCGGTCCCTGGGAACCTCCCATTGCTATAATACCATCAACCAAAACTAGATCAGTATGAATGGCTACATTGATATCGGAAATGACATCGTCTAAACGAGGATGATAAATGCTCTTATCAACATTAGGCAGACAACCAAAAATATTTTTAAGGCCACATGTAATAGTTGACATGGGATTGGTTTTGGGTTTTGGCATGTTAATAAAGTAATCACATTTTTCAAATATTTCAGGGACTGGAACTTCCTTAAAATATCGAGTTTTAAAAGTTTTCGGTATTATATTAATTTTGGATAGATTAACAAACTTAGCTTCCCATTTATCAATAACAGGTTGGAATCCAAGCCATTTTACAAATTTATCTGCTATTACAACAGTTGCATCACTTTCTACAACGTAAATATTCAAGTTATCATAGTTTTCCCTTAAATATTGCAAAACGCCATTCAAAAATTGGGGGTGTGTAATTGCGCCGGTATCGGCTGTCCTTGCCGCACAAAGATTGATTTTAATAATGACCGTATCACCATTTTTTAATTTAGGTTCTCCAATGAGATTAAGCCCTTTAGTGATATTTTGATAGACATTATTATAATTTGATTTTACAGCACTTATTATTGGTTTCATTTTCGCTTTCATTCTTCAATTTATTCTATTGTTGCATTATACATATCCAAGGACTTTCTAAAATTGTATGCGTTAACAAAATAACGTTTAAATAGGACCTCTTTTTATATTTAGTTCCCTACTGATTTATAGTAGACACTAATTGTAGGATTATTATAGATAATGCCATAATCGGTTGATTTTTTTAGTGATTCGTCAAGTTTAGGAACGAGCGTATCATCATTATTAGTGAATATCTCGGTATTTTGATCCCTTGTGCCGATGTGAACATATTGTGAACCACCGGAATAAACATAATCTTTAGTAGTTATTTCGCCATTTAAAACAGAACTACTATCGAGAGAATAATAATGGCCTCCAGGCAGAAATAAATTTTGACCTCCAAAGACATCGTTATTTAAGGCTGAGAAGGTACGCATAAAATTGGTATAAGCTACTTCGCTTGGTGGGAAATAATCAATAAATGTGTTTCCATAGTGTGTAATAATATTTAAAGGCAACACGAGCATAAACAGTACCAATAATACTATTTGTGCTATCTTATTTTTGAATAATTTGTAGGCGAAATATGTTAGTGGTATTAATGCAAAAAGATAAAAACGCATTAACTGCTCTTTATCGTACAGAACCGTAAAAAGAATTAAAAATGAAGATATTAACAGCCAAAAACTAACCACATCTGCTTCACTACGGTGTTTCCGAGAGATTAAAATTCCGATTATTCCAATAATAATAAAAAAACCACTGTATGCAATTCGTAATTCATTGATAGCCGAGTGAGACGTACTTGACACTCCTAATGGTGTTGTCAGTTGAGAAAATAATACGTCTATATTGAAAGCGTGTTGAATAAAACTATTCAAATTGTGGTTGAATTGATAAGTCGCTCCGTATATCGTCCAGGCAGCAACAAATACAAATATAAGTATAACAAAATTGAACTTTAATGTTTTACGCATCCAGAATACGAAAACTAGTAGTATAGCAACAATTGAAGTTAATAGATGAATTGTTACCAAGGCAGCTAGAACTATAATAATAATTGTCGAATATCGTGGTGCCAAGATATTTCTTTGTTGGATATTAACGCTCGTTAGTACAGCTAACAATATAATTAAGAAAAAGAAAGCAATGCCTTGTGGTTCCATGTAAATCTGTCCGGTCCAATTAGCGAGATAAAAAAGCCAGATCGCTAGCCACCGGAGATTCGGAGTCTCAATAGTGTTTCTAAAAAATATATATAGCGGTAATAAAATCAAGAATTGTAAAAAATATGCACTTAATAAAATTAATATATTGGGAATTCCGGTTGCGCCGGTAATCTGAATTAAGCCCGATTCGAAGATAAAGAGACTAGGCCAATTATGATAAAAAAGAATAGCTGGATTTAGATGCCCGTTCTCCGTGAGATAACTCGTATGAACTATATCTCTATAAACAATATTCGTAAATAATGGGTTACTACCAATTAAAACTGGCGTTAACCACAACATCGTAATTAAAATAAGCAATTGTAATAATAGTAATTTTCCTTGTGCCTCTTTAGATACCCATAAAAGGAAAGATGCGATTGTTAACAATCCCAAAGCGATAAAATAGTTGATTGAATAGCTACTTATTAGACCATAGAAGCCGAAATTTAGCTTCGCTTGTATTAAACTTACTGACCAAAAAACTATAGATAAAATGGTCAATAAAAGGGATACTTGATGACGTTTAATAATCCACCTATTAATTCCTTGTTCTACCATGTGTAATATTTTTAACCCTCAATTATCCCGCCAGTTGGCTATTATTTTACGGTCACCTTTACTCTGACATATGTGTTAAGGTACACGGTCTTTCCGCTACCATTGTACAAATCAAATTCAAGCTTCTTGCCGTTACCCGCTTTATTAAAGACAAACGTCACGTTATACGATAACTGCTGATTGTTTGCCAGAGATAAATTCAGTTCGTATTGTTCGACCCCATTTATCCAAACGGTGCAGTCTTCTGGTATAACCTTAATAGTATAGTTGGTATCTTTGTTTTCGTGGTTGGCTACTATTAAGGTTAACTCGCCTTGTTGGTTGATATCAAGATTCTGTGGGTAGTCTTCGGCTTTACCACTCGGTCCCAGAAGATAAAACTCAGTGAATTCTTCTTGATTTTTGTTGTATGCATGAATTGATACGACTACTGCTCCGATTACAACCAAAATTAGGACGCAGTATAAAATTTTATCGAAAGTTGCGATTTTATTCCAGTTAAAGTTGATTTTAAATCTCAAAAAGTCTTTTTGGTTTTCAGGTAAGTTTCTACGCCGGAGCCAAGCGATAACCGCTAATACCAGAGTAATCAATGAAACACTAATAAGTAAGGGGTAGATACCAATATACCAAACATAATTGAGCAAAAGGCCGATAAGTGCCACAATGGCTATCGAAAGTGCTAGACTGTAAGCTACACGCTCAATGGTGCTCAGCTGGCTTCTCGAGGGAAATAAAGCAGAAATTAAAGTATATCCAGGCAGAAAAAGGATAAACGGTAGCCCCAGAACTACGCGAGGAATGTTAGAAGGTGAGAATATCACCACTAGAATCAGCAGGAGTGTAACTCCAACAACTACTAATAAATCAATTCCAGGCCTATTTCGCAATTTATTAATATCCAATTTGAATTATTTATTCTCTAGATTATAGCACAAATTAATTGCTTTATGTTCATTAACTTATCCTTATATTTATTTCTATTAATTCTACTTTTCAAATCTATCGCAAAGTGCTAATGTTGAATATATTAATTGTAACAAGATAAAAAATGAAGATACCCAAAATCCTGAGATCAGGTTCAAAATTTCATCTCGATAAACTCAAAACAATTTGGAGTGTATCGCTTTATCGTAATGCCATTTACCTGATTGTCGGTAATGTTATCGGCGCGTTTTTAGGTTTTGCTTTTTGGATATTAGCAGCTAGGTTTTATACTACCGAACAAGTGGGGTTAGCCTCTGCGACTATTGCTGCCATGGTATTAATGGGTACTATTTCCCACTTGGGGATGGGTATAGGCATCGTCAGATTCCTTCCAGGTGCAGGTAAACAAGCTACACCGATGATTAACTCCAGCTTCACTATTTCGACAATTTCCTCAATAATCATCTCTATTATTTTTGTGCTAGGTTTGAATATATGGTCGCCGGATCTGCTTTTTATTAAACATAATATTTATTATTTTGTTGGCTTTGTAGCATTTACAACTGCCACAGCCTTAAACAATATTGGAGACAATACATTAATTGCTAAGCGGCTCTCTGAATATACTACAATTCGAACAATTGCATTCAATTTAATTAAAGTTATTCTTGTGGTACTTTTAGCCGGTGTCTTAAAGTCTTATGGAATATTAAGCTCATGGGGTATCGGGTTAATAATGACTTTTCTGATGACTGTATTTATCTTAATCCCTAGAACTCAACATAATTATTTCCCGTGGCCGAGATTCGATTTACATGAATCTTTCATCCTCATAAAATATTCTATAGTCAATAATATTGCAGTCCTTTTATGGGATATTCCTGCACGCATATTACCAATTATAGTAGTTGATATATTGGGAGCCGCAAATAATGCATATTTTTACATTGCGTGGACAATAGCTACGACCATTTCTTTAATTGCTAATTCTGTTTCCATGTCACTCTTTGCAGAAGGTTCTAACGAAGAAGCTGATATGGACACTAAGACGATTAAAAGCCTAAGTATGATTTTTCTCGTTTTATTACCTATTACTGTCGTCGTTCTTATTTTCGGCGGAAAATTATTACAATTGTTCGGCACTGACTATGCGACTAATGCTTCCGGATTATTAGATATTATGACAATAACCTTATTTCCAATGGCGGTCAACCAGATTTATATCAGCACTCTCAGGGTTAGAAATAAACTAATGCCATATGTTTTTCTTAGTCTTTTTGTTATGGCTATTACTTTGATAATAGCTTATTTGTTAATGCCGGCTTGGGGATTAATCGGGGCTGGTATTGGATGGTTAATAGGTCAGACCATAGCGGCAACTTGGATTATATTCAATCAAAAATGGTTAAAGTTGTTGTTTAAACAAATGTTTTCTATATTTTCATAAGATAGAAGGATGGTCGTAGATGAAGTAACAATCGTATTTCACTAGATACTATTTTAGTCAAACATGAAGGCAAATATCTTCTCTATATCCTTTTTCCAGTTATCCAATACTAGGCTTGCTGTTATGCTTTTACTAGTCCGGGGGGTGTGTTTTATTTCTGGGGATTGCCTAAGGGACACTTTGATGTCCCGCCATCTCATCAAGAAACATTGAGTAACGTTTGTCACCTATTCCTGTAGTTACATTTGCGCATATATTATACCCAGTACCTGGCGTTTCTGGATTATTAATAGATGTATCACTTCTCCACATCCAGGGGAGAATTCCTTCAACGGGCAGGGTTAATAAGTAGTCAAGCATAATTTTATAGGCTTCCACACCTTGATTACCATCGGCATCTTTGCTACCAAATTCTGCTATCCAGACCTTCGTGCCTTTCTGGTTACAACCTAATATGTTCTTACCCATAATGGTTTGCCAATCCTTAAGAAGCGATGGATTGTCAGGAAGATAAGTGGTGAACGTTACGAAGTCCAGTATTTCAAAGATTCGTTCATCCCAGTTCCAATTGTCAGCAAAAATGTCTGTTACGTATTGAGACTCGCTATGGACGCTCGGGAAGCAAACAGTGAAAGGTTTTCCATCTGAAGATTTGACGATTTTCTCCATTCGTTGAAACAAGGTGATGAAATTTTCCTTCTGGTCTATTTTATCAAATGGGGCTGGAAGAGTATCTGGTGAATACCACGGCTCATTAAGTGCCCAACACCAGATACCAGGAGTTCCTTTCAAGTATTCTACAGTATGGGAAAACATATCAATGAAAGCATTTTGCATTTCTTGGCTTCTTACTACAGCCAATCCATCATTTGAACCAGTTACCGGGTCAATTACATAATCCGGGGTGCACCAGAGGCTATCTGAACCCCATAGAGTATGGATATCCACCATAGTCTCAATTCCATACTTATTCGCAGTATTAATAACCCTCTTAATATTGTCAAGGAACGCATTACCATACCAAATTGAACTCGTGAAGTCCCCCTTTGTATTGCCTTCTAATCGATACCAATAAAGAGGGATTCTGATGTATTTTATGCCATCATTTTTAAAACGAGAGAAGTCCCTCTGTAAAATCTCATCTGTAGTGTATGTGGGGTTATACCAATGCCATTGCGACAGATAATTTATACCTTTCTCTGGCAAATTTTTATCAACAGAGCTGGTCGATTGGGAATCTGCTTCGGACGCAGCAGCAGAAGCTGGTGTTATCATCGTAAATAACGCCACTAATGTTATCAATAGAACTAGAAGCTTAACTCTTTGGAGTTGCATTCTATTGACTTGCCTTTCCACTTTGATTTATTGCTTTAGGTGAAACTAGTTCCCAAGAGTAAATGTATTGAAGATTAGGTAAACAACCGATAAAGAAAAAAATAAAAAAAATAAACGTTTCGGTAATATTGCTAATTGGCATAGCTACTTTTATGTTCATTTAAAACCCTTAATGTAAGTCTATGAGTGGCAACTCACATAGCTGTCACATTGAAAACAGAAACCATCACATAAAAATCAAAAAAATAATTCGTAACGTGAAATGCTAAAAAAAGAGCCTCCTTTGGGGAGGCTCTTTTTAAGTTGTTGTGTAAACTATTATCTGATTAGGATAAATTAACCCTCATGTAGACCTTGCTGTGTTTAAATCTACTCATGGGAAGTTATGATTGAAGACTTGAAAATGCCGGTATAGTCATTATCATTCGAAAGAAATCCATTAAATATTTCGATATCGAGTGTAAATTATCTCAATAAACGAGTATATACACTTGACAAAAGTAACTTTTAGTGCTAGCCTATAAGTTGGCTACAAGGAGTTAATAAATGATATCAAGCGTAACGACTACAGTCAGTACGATTGTAAGTAGTGTAAGTATGATAGGCTTGGGCTTATCGATAGGTATAGCTGCTGTGCTGACACTTATTGCTGGGTTGGTTATCAAAGAGCTATCTACTGGTCAGAAGACGGGATTCAGGATACTGGGGCGTAATCTCGAAATCACCATTTTACCTTTGCTTTTAGTGTTTCTTTCTATCATTTGTACCAGAGTCTGGGGCATCCTTTCTTAGAAAAAGAAAGGCGCTATCAGATAAAGGACAACATTCGCAATTCCATGTGACAGGGTTACACCTAAGATCGACCTCGTTTTATCTACCATTATACCGAAGAAAAGCCCCACTCCGAACACAAAAGCTAAGTCCAAGATTGATAAGTAGCCGATGTGCATAATACTAAAAAGTACTGCTACATATATCCATCCCCATCGCCCTATTGCTGCCTCAGCCGAGTGCTGTATCACCCCCCGGAAACATAATTCCTCAACAAATCCCGTGCCTACAATCAGTATAAAAGCCGGAAGAAGTAGCCCTTGCCATGTAAAGCTAGATATCAGTGGGCTCGGTTTTAGTATGTAATATTCGACTATCCCTAAGGGGATGCCAGTCAATGCTATAAAAATCTGAAGTAGCCATTTATTCAGATTAAGCCCGATTTCCCAGCGGGTATAACCCAATCTACGTGCCACCACATAGATCGCTAGGAATAATGGTACGGCGATAATAGCATACCAGTAGATCTGAGGGAAATTACCCAACGGCATAGAAAGACTAAGCAGTCGAATCATCGGTGCCAATGCCATAGTTAGATAAAGTTCACGTCTTAGGTCTCTGGTTATAAACGATGCGTGAATTATTAGGGCGAGCATAATGACGATGTGCATGGCGATGCCCCCGAGAGGGTTCACCAAGGCGGTTACGAGCTCTGCCCCGGCAATAGCAAAGAGATAAAAAATAGGTATTATCATGTGTATTTATATAATTCTAAGATCTGATGACTCTCGCCACATCTTGGGGCGAATATCATATTTTCAGGCAGGAGGATTATTTAATATCATATAATAACATATAAACTGAATTAAAGCGACTTTTGTGTTTTAAGACCATTATACAGAGAAGACTTTTTAGTGAATTTAATAGGGAAGAGTTTTCACAGATTTGCAAAAGACTTCGAAAATCGCGATGCTGTTTAAATTTATACCGGTGATAAATTTAAAAGTAATGAGTTATATATTAACTATATGGCAATATAACCGTTTTCTTATCACGATTGTTTGAGTTATCGCTATAAGTTGCAAAGAAATAGGATTATACCGAGGCATAATATCTAGTGTCATTCTGAACTTTTATTTATCCAGCTTTTATTGGTATTTTATAATATTCAGGATGAAGACGATAATATGCCACAACCAGGAAAGCAGCCCAGACCCATAAGAAGGGTGACGCAATATAGCCAGTGATGGTGGCGCCCTTAAATAGGGGCACTGAGATATTGACTTCAAAAACGGCATTAATCATGCCGGCTATTATAACTCCAATTACACCAATTGCTATTCCATCCCAATCTCTTTTAATGGATGAATGTAAGGTATTCCAGCATATATAAATAAAAACCACCGCGGCAATGATAACAGCTAAACCACCCAATAACCCTGTATCAGAATAAAGTTGGAGATAAGTGTTATGTGGATTAACTAACGCATGTCCAACTTGGGCAGCATATAAATCATGCCAACTACCTATGCCCAATCCGGAGAAGAGATGGTCTTTAAGAAGGTTGCCTGTCTCCCTCCAGAATCTTATTCTGGATTCTACATCTGATAAAGGGAACATTGTAGCAACCCAGGTGCTAGCTAGCGTTGAAGCTTTATTCAATGAGGTTATCACCACCCAACTACTGACCCCGAAAGCCGGTAAGGTTATAAACAAGGTCCATATTTTCCAACATGAGAGAATAAATATTGTACCGATGATAGCAGATAACCAACCGCCACCGCTGCCAATAAGGAATAATAGTATTGAAAAGAGAATAAAAATCGTTATTGCCCACACCCGTAGCCGTGAGTGCTTTTGGAAAAGAACCAGGGCTAATAGAAAAGGAATAGCTGTACCTAAAAAAGCTCCGGTAGTATTATATGAAGGCAATAAATCATCGATTTTCGGGAATATTTTTGGTAAATTATAAATCCATTCGTTGAAAAAATAAAGCCTGTTATCTCCTTGTGAGAATGTAAATATAGTCAGACCAATGAAAATAAAGCATATCACCCCGCCTATTGCTAGCCAGTAATTTGCTTTGGCATTACGGTTATTGATTATTCCATAATAAACTAAGATGCTGGCTATATATGTATGCAGTCCCTGCCAGCTTATATCTTTGTTTGGGGAGACAAAGAAACCGATGATTATCCCGATGGTAAAGATAAGGATAGGTATATCAAAAGGGGTGCGTTCTGTCAGTTTTTTGGTATGCCAGAAACGAAGTACCCAGGGGATGAGCGCAATACACCAGCTTATCCATAAAGGGGGATTTCCTATTAGAAATGTGAGATATATACCTATCGCGAAAAGTGGTTGAGCCGCTAGTATTGCATCACTTAGCATCCCTGCAACTTTATTCACCTTTAAAAAAAGCCTATATCCTGATGAGTTTGCTTGCCCTATTATATCACAACTTAAACTAAATACATTAGGTATCATACTCGTTCATATGATTGACGCAAATAATATTTCAAAAGCTTCTCTTCCTCGAAAGCTATTTTTCTTTAGATAAAATTAGCTTCAAACTGATCTAGTCCAAATAGTGGTTCCAGATCTTACCTCGTTATCAAAGTTTTTCACCTCCTTAAAACCGTCCAACATCCTCGCCTAGAAAATTTACGAAGCCGACCGTATTATCCACAGCGGTTAAATTAAAAACTTGATGAAGACGACCTTGAAATTATATACTTTAAGTTACTTGTCAGTAATGCCCAGTGTGGTAAAAATGAACATGGAAATGTTCGGAAAGTATGCTAAACAGCAGCAGTTGCAGCAAGCGCCCCTAGCGACGCGGATGAGACCTAAAACTTTATATGGGTTCATAGGACAGAAGCATCTTCTGGCGAAGGGGCGAGTATTGCAGCGTGCTATCGAAAGCGACCATATTCCTCCGATGATATTCTGGGGGCCGCCAGGCAGTGGCAAAACTTCACTAGCAAATGTTATTGCTTTTAGCGTCGGAGCGTATTTCGCGCCCATTAATGCTGTAAGCGTCAGAGTCGCCGACCTTCGGAAAATCGCAGTTGAGGCTAAAGAACGCTACCAAATCAGCTCACGACGAACGATTCTCTTTATCGATGATATCCACCTATTTAGTGAAACCCAGCAGGATGTTGTACTGCTCTTCATCAACAATGGTATTATCATTCTCATCGGTGCGACGACAGAAAACCCATTCTTCGAGGTAACGTCGCCGTTACTTTCACGAATGCGCGTTATACCGCTCAAGCCATTAACCGAGGAAGAAATAAGGATACTCATTTCCCGGGCGACCACGGATATCTTGCAAGGCATCGGCGACCTTAAAGTTGAGTTGCAACAAAACGCCCTAGAGCAACTGATAAAAATGTCTAACAGCAACGCACGTATGGCCCTCAATACTCTCGAAATTGCGGCTTTAAACACGCCGGTAGATACCAAAGGTAAGCGTATGATAAGGCTAGAGGCTATTGAGGACGCGTTTCAAAAGCTTAGGTCTAAACAGTATTTACACTTAGTGGGTACAATGTGACAATTGTAAGTGGCATTATTGGAATTATTGTTGATAATTGACCTTTTTACAGACAAGATTACCTCTTTTTGAATGCTTTTAAAAATTGACTTTCAAAATTTAGTCTCGAACGAGCCTATTTCTCGACTGTCAAATTGACAGTCATGACAGTCACTGAAGCCAAAATATGACAGTCAAAAAGATTATCAATTTGAATGTTAAATAACGTGAAAAATTTGCTACTAATAGGTTAAACCTAAAAAAGATTTTAGCTTCAAAATAGTCTAACCACTTATAACCAATTTTTACTATTTTGAAGCTAAAATGACCTTTTTTCACACTTCCTGAAAAATCCGAAGACCGATGCTCTGGTCCGCTGAGCTACAGGCGCATAAACACAATTTAAATCTTACCTTATGATAGTCTTTTAGGCAACTACTCTCCAATCAAGTGATAAAAGTCGCTTACACTCTCCTCCCCACCACATTAAAATTCTATTATGTTATTTGGCAGAGTGTTGATTCATGGCAATATTAAAGGAGGCTATTATGACCGTTGTCACTATAGAAATGTGGGAAAATTATACTATTGACCAGAGAAGGCAGTTGGCTAAAGATATTACGAAAGCCTTCGTGAAGCTCGGTATTTCTCCGGATAATATCAATATTATTATGAGAGAAAACCCTAAAAGCTGTTGGGCGGTTAGTGGTAAGCTTTGCTCGGATTTTAAAATACCCGAAGGCGCTTAGATAGTGTAAATGGTGGGGTGGTTTAGAAAATTATGGGGTGAGTGGAGGGATTTGAACCCTCGATCTTCAGGGCCACAACCTGACGCCTTAGTCCCCTGGGCTACACTCACCATAAGAACCCTATAATTATAGCGGAAAAATAGGTTAGCTTCAATCAGCGTATCTGTCATTGCGAGCCATCACGACCGCAGTTGTGAGGCGTGGCAATCTCATTGTATGGAATAGTCGACTGCTTGCCTATCTAGAGGTGATATATACCCAGTCACTTCTCGCTGAACTCCACGATGGTAACCCCTTCACCCCCCTCCCATTTCTCCCCCGCCCTAAAGCTCTTCACCAGCGAGTGCCGCCCCAGCTCCCGCCGCACCAATAGCCGCAGTGTGCCCGACCCTTTGCCGTGGATTATCTTAATTTGTTGGAATCCCGCAATATAAGCGTCGTGTAAAAATTTCTCCACCTTGGGTAATGCCTCGTCTACAGTGAGGTAGCGCAGCCGCAGCTCGTCGGGTGCTGGGGGCTCGGAATAATAGTCTTGCTCTTTCATAACCACCCGTCATTCCCGACCTGATCGGGAATCCAGAAAAATACTCCTCTCCTTTGATGGGTTCATCCTGAAGGTTCACCCTGAAGGGAGAGGGCAGGGTGAGGGTGAAATCCCTATCTCCCTCACTCAATCTCTCCCACTAGGGGAGAGAAGCTCATGATGAGTATTTTAAAAAGTGCTCAAGGATTAAGGTTATCTATTACTTTTTATCTTTGTCTTTGAAATTTGCTTGCCCTGAGCTTGTCGAAGGGTGAGATTTGATTTTACTCCCTAAAACCTATCATGATGGATAATATCTGCCAGCTTCCGCTTTGGCACGTGCCGCACGCCTTTATCGTCCACCCAGATATTCAGCGAGTCTTTAGCCACCTCCGCCACCGGGCTTTCATCCGGATGACCCATGGCGATTACCAGGGCGATGTCGTACCCCTCCGGAATATTAAGCAGCAGCTTCAAATCAACCTCGTTGAACATCAATATCGGGCAACTACCGATGCCTTGCTCCAGAGCCGTCAACATGATGTTCTCCGCCGCCAGCCCTACGTCGATGAGCGTTACCCGCCGCCGATTGGGGTCGCCCTCAAACGTCTTATTAATCAGGACGATGGTATAAGCTTGCGGCGTCTGCTCCGGTTTAGGGCCGCCTTTATCCGGCGGCAGTTTGGCTGACCCTCCGATGTTCTCGAATATCCCGGGCAGCACTTTAGCATCGTTAATCACGATGTATTCACCAAGCTGCTGGTTGCGACCGCTCGGCGCCAATCTCGCCGCATCGATGCATTTTTCTAACGCTTCATAAGGCACTGCTTTATTCTTGAATCGCCTTATCGCCCGACGTTGCAATATCGCTTCGTAAACCTTCATCACATCACCTCCTGATTTCCAATACCGACTGTTTTCTCCAGCTTGTTCAGCATGGCTTTCCAGTGAGTTCCCCGCCAGTAGATACGGCGGCATGCAGGGCATTCCATATACTGGGTCTGCGTCCGGTAAACATAAGGGGGCACTCTATCTTTAACCTCGGCTAGACTTTTATCGATAAGCTGCCGGTTACATTCCAGACAAATGGTAAAAGGATGCGCTTGGCTCTTAACATTTAAGGTAGACGCAAGCTGCTGCATCTGTTGCTCCGGTTCTTCGCTCTCGAACAGTATCGCCTTAAGTCGTCCGCTGGTAATAACCCGCCTTCTCATGATTCCGGTGTCCCGCGTCAATAAAACCCTGCCTTCAGCGAGGGCTTGCCTGACCATTTGAGAGTCGTCTTCGCCGCTGAAGAACAGGCTATCGTATCCCAGCATCCGCAGCCACCGCGCCAGTTTACCCACATTCTCGTCGACGATAAAGCTTAGTTCGCTAATAGGCTTCCCCTGCCTAGATATTTAGCCTCATGCCCTCGTAGCTGAACCGTATTTTTATGTTTAAAGCCTTTTCCACCTCGTGGATTTCAGCTCTGATGCTTTTTTCGATAAGGGGGTTCAAATGCACGAGGACAACTTGAGGGAGGTGGCCTTTTATCTTGCGGAAAGACTCCAGTTCTTTAAGGAGGAGTTTGGGTGTAAGGTGCCCGGCCTGAAGGGCAAATTGCTCATCTTTATTAGGCACGGTGGCCTCGATAAACAGCAGGTTTGGAGAAATTTGCTGCCAGCAAGCTTCGAGGCCCGGGCCGGTATCTGATGTAATGAACACCTTTTTCCCATCTGCTGAGGTAACCTGATAACCCACGCTTGGTGCCGAGTGATTGACTCTTACAGGGAGCACGCTATAACCGGCGATTGATACTGCCTTGCCAGACTCTACAATATTAAAGTGCAATGGCGGATTTTCCGGCGGCATTTTGGTTAAATCTGGATAGAGGGCATCATTAAGTAGGTATGCCGTTATGGCTTCATAGACGGTCTTGGTGGCATATATTTCTATTGCCTTTTCCAAAAGTAAGAAATTCATACCCAGCGATGGTATATCTTTAATATGGTCAAAGTGCTGGTGGGTCAGCAAAACAGCCTTCAGTTTTTGTTGCTCGGTAAAAGAAAGATTGGAAGTCAGGGCACTTGCATCAACTGCCAAGACGCCATCGATGAGAAAGCTGGCAAAGCTGGTTTTCGATGACTCGATATTATGGGCGCCAAGAATACGTATTTTCATCAGGCTTTCTCCCTTTCCGATATGGTAAAAGGATTATATTTTGTATGATAATCATAAGTATCGATGCCCTCTTTGTGTTTCAGCCAGTTAACAATAGCATAAGTGGCTGGTGTAAAGATAGTTTCGATGAGGACTTTGGCAATCCAGTGGGTTAAAATCATCGTCGGCACGGTGGCTCCTGTCCCGATATAAGCCAGTGTGATAAAAATGGCGGTATCAAATCCCTCGCCGAATATCGTCGAGCCGATGGTCCGACTCCACAGCCAGCGGCCTTTGGTAAAGATTTTCATCCTGGATAGCACGTACGAGTTCACGAATTCCCCGACCAGATAGCCGCAGAAAGAGGCAGCCAGGATACGAGGCGCTAAACCTAAGATACTCACATAGGCTGACTGGTCGCCCCAAAAAGAAGCCGGCGGCAGTATCTGACCTATCAAGGCGAAGAAAACAAAAATAAGGTTACAGATAAAGCCCAGCCAGATAACTCTTCTGGCGGCACGGTAGCCGTAAACTTCGGTGAGAACATCGCCGAAAATATAGCTAATCGGGAAAACAAAGATAGCTGCGGGTAAGGTGAATGGTCCAAGACTGATTACTTTTACAGCGATAATATTAGCGGTGATAAGGCAAGTAACAAAAACGGCCGTGATTATCGCCAGTCGATAAGATATTTTCATGTATTAAATCCAGCGCTTACGGCGGAAGAAAATAAGCATGCTGATGGCTATCCCAGCCATGACGACCATCAATACAATGAAAGTGGTTAACTCGCCTTGTTCGATACCTCCCGGGGCGAAGACATTCATCCCGAAGATGCTGGAAATCGTGATGAATGGCAAAAGAATGGTAGAAAAAATCGTGAGGACGCGCATTACCCGATTAAGGCGGTCAGTGCCTAATACATAATCGGTATCCTTGAATACTTCGATAATCTCTTTGCACTCATCTAAAGTATCGCAAATCTTGTTCATATGGTCCATGAGGTCGTTATAATAAGCGGTTACATCTGTTTTGCTGAAACGCTTGAGCTTATTTTCCATTTCCACAAACAAGGTGCGAGTAGGAAACATAACCGAACGCTGGGTGATGATATCCCGCCGCAGAATGCTTAACTCTTTAGCTGCCTCAACGTCTTCGTCGAAGACGGCGTCTTCCACATTCTCGATCAGACTAAGTATTTTATCCAGAACAGGGAAAAAAGAATCTATCGCTCGGTCGAGGATACGATAAAGCAAAAAACCGGGGCCTTGCTGCATGTATTCCTGGCGAGCATCTTCATTAGCCATACAGTCGCGGAAGAGGGCGATGAGCGTCTTAATCTCGACACTATTAACTGTAATCAGGTAATTTTCTCCAATAAATGCCGACCATTGCTGCTTGGTAGCAATACGTGTTTCTTTATGATAAAGGGGATAATGAAAAACGAAGAAAAGATATCCGGGATATACATCGAGTTTGGAAATTTGCTTGCGGCTAAGGCAGTCATCCAGGGCGAGAGGGTGAAAGCTATATGTTTCTGCCAGCCAATTTATCTCCCGCTCCGTGGCCGATTCAATATTAATCCAGGTTAAATCTCCCCAGGTAATCGCCTCGATGTTTAGGGGTTTTTCAGGAGACTGTGCCGCGGAGGTTTCTCCTTTTTTATCAGTTACCTTATTCCGGTCTGATATATGTACCATGACTTTAACCTCTTAAGTCTGGATTATTTTACTTATTCTAGCACAAATAGCCCCCGATGGCACAACATTTTCAAGTCATTATTTAGTACTAAATCTGATAAAAAATTTGGCAACTATCCCTTGACAACACGTACTCTTGTAAAACATGGACTTTTGACAATTATTGCCACTTGCATCAATGCAGCGATTTCATCTATACTCTTAGCACTAAAACTAGGAGTGCAATCACATGGATGATATGTCAACTTTTTGGCAAATATTATTTTCTAAACTTAATCCGCTCCAATTATTTACCAGTATTCCAGTGGTTGTCGCTATGATAATAGCAATAAATGCAGTATGGCACGCTCTAAGTGATGGAGAAAGAATTACTGTTATTATATGTGGTTGTGTGTTTGTAATATGTGTCATTATTCTTATCTGGGCTAGTTTAAGAAAACCACTAAAAGCAATACCTATTTTACTAAAAAAAATGCATGAAAGAGTAATGATATTATCATCTAGTTTAAGTGTAGACAATTTATCACAAGATGACATTAATGCATTTCTTTCACTTACTAGTGTTGATATAAACAAACTTCAAGCGTTCCAATCAACAGTTAAAGATATGGATTCTCTTAAAGAAGTTGCACCTGATATGATAAAATTGGGAGCAGATGCTGCTGAGCGAGATAAATCAGATGCGTATGCTGTATGGCGAACCCATCGTTTTATATTTGAAAAAATTGGACTTAAACAAGCATTAAAAAATGATAAGAGATATGACAAATTAGAGAAACAACTTAATAGAATAAATATACCTACTTCCGAAATACAGCAATCTATATTTGATTTCATTTATACATCGCAAATAATCGGAACTTGGACGCCAATACTAAGTTTTCAGGATAGCAAAACACCGATAAAAAATATAGTACCCAAAATTTTTGATTTGGATGCTGAAATTAAGATAGAAGAAACTAATAATCGTAGAAAACTATTATTACCAAAAGTCATAGAGGCTATTGATAAATATTATAAAGGTGATAAAAAATGAGTATACGTGTCACGAAGGGATACTTACCAAAAATTTTTAGGCACGATATATAAAGCGACTGAAGAATATCAGCGATGAAAAGTGCGGGGCATACTTTTATGGTATGCCCCGTTAACGGTTTATTGGCTTAAAATGGGGATTTTTATTTTCTTTCGATGATAATAGCCATACCCTGGCCGCCGCCAATGCAGAGGGTCGCCAGGCCTAGTTGAAGGTTACGTCGTTTCATCTCATGCATCAGGGTAACGATAATCCTGGCGCCGGTGCAGCCAATGGGGTGACCCAGGGAAATACCGCCGCCATGCAGGTTGGTCTTGCTCATATCGATGTTAAGCTCGCGGATGCAGCCGATGGACTGCGAGGCGAATGCCTCATTAAGCTCGATGCAATCGATGTCCTTCAAAGTGAGTCCAGCCAGTTTGAGGGCTTTACGGGTGGCGGGGATCACGCCAAGTCCCATATAGGCGGGGTCGACACCGCCTGTAGCATAGGCGCGGATGGAAACGATAGGTTTCACGCCAACCTCTTTGGCTTTTTGGGCAGACATGATAACCAGCGCCGCGCCGGCGTCAGTGATGGCCGAAGCGTTACCGGCTGTCACGCCGCCATCAGCCTTGAAGACGGTAGGCAGCTTGCCCAGCAGCTCCATCGAGGTCTCGCGTGGGTGCTCATCCACATCATAAGATTTGGTCTCTTTCTTGACCTTTATTTCCACCGGCACTATCTCGTCCTTGAAAGTGCCGTTCTTGATAGCCGCCAGGGCGCGATTGTTGCTTTCCAGAGCGAACTCATCCTGCTCTTTGCGACTGATGCCATATTTAATGGCGATATTTTCCGAAGTCACGCCCATATGATAGTTATAAAATATTTCCCAGAGTCCATCATGCACCATGCCGTCGACGAGCTCGGCGTTGAACATTCTGACTCCCCAGCGGGCTTTGGGTAGATAGTAGGGGACGGAGCTCATGTTTTCGATGCCACCGGCGATGACAACATCAGCGTCACCGGCTTTGATAGACTGGGCGGCTAGAGCGACGGCTTTCATGCCGGAGGCGCAGATTTTATTTACGGTAAAAGCGTTAACTTCTTTAGGAACGCCGGCATAGATGGCAGCCTGGCGGGCGGGATTCTGACCCTGCCCCGCCTGGATGACGTTACCCATGATAACCTCGTCTACCTGTACGCCCTGGAGGGAGCTATCCCAATTATCATATTTCTTCTCCAGCTCGATTTGCCCCTCGTTCTTCAGTGATTCAGGCGCGTAGCTGGTATCTCCCTTCGGTTTCAATCCGGCTTTTTTCATGGCGCCCTGAATTACGATGCTGCCCAGCTTTACCGCCGGGACATCCTGTAACGCCCCTCCAAAGTTACCTATTGCCGTTCTCACGCCACTAACAATTACAGCTTCGCTCATCCATTTCTCCTTTTTTTGACATATTTTAATAATCGGGATATTTTCTTGGAGCCCGATTTTTGTTCGCTAGAAGGTGAACAATCCGGCGCCGCCGCTGATTTCAATAGCTTCACCGGTGATATAGCTGGATTCCTCGGAAGCCAAGAAGACGACGACATGGCTAAGCTCTTCAGGAGTGCCTGCCCGCCGCATCGCTGTGGTCTTAATAATGCGTTCCTGAAATTCTGGTGCCACTTCATGGAAAGCCCCGGCATCCATCACGCCGAGGACGAGAGCGTTGCAGGTCACGCCTTTACGTGAAGCTTCCAGGGCGACAGTCTTGGTCAGACCGATAAGCCCGGCTTTGGTGGTGGCGTAACTGCATTGTCCAGCTCCGCCCATCGTGCCGGCGATAGAAGAGATATTAATAATGCGCCCCCAGCCCCGCTCCATCATGCCCGGCAAGCAGCGCTTGATGGTATTGAAGGGGCCGGTCAGATTCACAGCTAAATCGCCCGCCCAATCCTGAATTTTGGTTTTTGTGATGGTAGCGGCGCGCACGATGCCAGTGGCGGCGTTATTAATGAGAACATCAACGGGACCCAGTGTTTTTTCTACTTTACTAACGGTTTCCTCTACCTCCTCAATATTCGCCACATCCATCTTAACCGCCATCGCCTGTCTACCCATGGCTTTAATTTTCTCAACTACAACCTTGGCTTTTTCAAATTGAGTATGAGCAGCCACCACCACTTTAAAGCCAGCAGCAGCCAGAAAGATACAGTGCACGCCGCCCAATCCACCCGAACCACCTGTAACCAGAGCCACTTTATCTTTTACGCTCATATCACCCTCCCAATCTTAAAAAATTCAAGATAGGGCAAATAAAAGATAACTCTATCAAAAATTGTAACATAGGGCCTCCAGCGTGTCAAAACCAAATGCCAACGTTATATGTAATGTACTACTTGTAATATTGCAAATGATATATTATAGATGATATAATGCTAACTGCCGTATTTAAATTATATAGGAGGTTATCATGAGAAATACAGGTAAAATCTTAAGCGTGTGCTTGATACTGGTAGTGCTGGCGGGGCTGATTTCCTTTACGGCGGGTTGTGGTGGCACCGCAACGGTCACGCCACCGGCTAATCCAGAGCTAATCATGGCCAGCACCACTTCTACCCGTGACTCCGGGCTGATGGACGTTTTAATCCCTATTTTTGAGCAGCAGACCGGCTATAAAATTAAACCCGTCTACGTGGGTTCCGGGGCGGCGATATCGATGGGACAGCAGGGTAATGCCGATGTTTTACTGGTGCACTCACCCGCCGCCGAGGTGAAGTTTATGAGCGGTAATTTCGGCATCAACCGACTTCTAATAATGCATAATGATTTTATTATCGTCGGGCCGACGTCCGACCCCGCCGGCATTAAAGGCATAACCTCCGCGACCGACGCTTTGAAAAAGATATCTACCTCCGGGATTAATTTTTACAGTCGCGGTGATAACTCCGGCACCGATGCATTGGAGAAGGCACTCTGGAAGAAGATAGGCATCACGGTGGCGGATAATTCTAGCTCGAATCCGAAGTGGTATATCGAGGGTGGCACGGGCACCGGCATGCTTGACTTGTTACGCATCGCCTCGGAAAAGAACGGCTATACCATTACCGACCGGGCAACCTATCTCGCCAGTAAGGCTGTAGTGGCGTTAGATATCATGGTGCAGGGCGACCCGGCTTTACTGAACATCTATCATGTTATCCAGGTCAACCCGGCTATGTTCCCTAAGGTCAACGCCGAGGGCGCCAAGGCTTTTTCCGACTTCATGGTGTCCGACGCTACACAGGAAGTTATTAAAAATTACGGCGTAGACAAATATGGTCAGCCGCTATTCTTCCCGGATGCCGGCAATACCGAAGCCGAACTTGGCAGCCAATAGTCGATTGTATTTGGTGGCAAAAATATAGTAATATGGCAAGGTTCCCCGCGGCTAATGCGGGGAGCCTTGATATCTGCCTATGGACATGATTTGGGATGGAATAAAACAAGCCTTCCTGCTTCTGATTCACGGTGACCCGCAGGTATTACAGATAGCCTGGCTTTCTTTGCTTATCTCTGGCTCCGCCACTTTAATAAGTCTTTCCATAGGCATACCACTGGGCGCTGTGCTGGGGTTAACACGTTTCCCAGGGAGGCGGTTCGTTGTCAGTCTGGTAAATACCGGTATGGGTCTGCCGCCGGTAGTCGTGGGGCTCATCGTGAGCATGTTCCTGTGGCGTAACGGGCCATTGGGAATACTGCATATCATGTACACGCCTTATGCGATGGTTATTGCCCAGTTCATTATTGCTTTACCTATTGTGGTGGGTTTTACTATGGCGGCAACACAATCGCTCGACCCGAAATTGCGACTTCAAATAACATCATTGGGAGCCTCGCGGGTGCAACTGGGATGGATACTCTTAAAAGAAGCGCGGCTGCCCCTGCTGGCGGCTATTATGGCGGGATTCGGGGCGATTATCTCCGAGGTCGGCGCTTCGATGATGGTCGGTGGTAATATTTTTGGACAAACCAGGGTATTGACCACGGATATCGTGGGTGAAAACAGCAAGGGTGAATTTGCCTATGCCATCGCTTTAAGCGTCATCCTCATGGTGTTAGTTTACGCGGTCAATTTTATTCTTACCATGGTGCAGCAGAGGTCTAAAGTACGGTGAACCAGCCGCAAACAGACACTGCGCCATTGATGGAGGCTAAAGACCTTATTGTTGCCTACAGCGGGCAAAAGGTGCTGGATCTGCCTTCCATTCAGGTATTCCAGAACGAGGTGCTGGGCATCATTGGCCCAAATGGCTCGGGTAAAACCACGCTACTTCTTTGCCTGACGCGTCTGATTAAGCCGCAAACAGGCATTGTCTCCTATCATGGTACCTCTATCCTGGATGGAAAAGCTGTGTTGCAGCTGCACCGGCAGATTGCCGTGGTTTTTCAGGAATCGCTGCTGCTTAATAACAGCGTTTGGGATAATGTGGTTATCGGCTTGAAACTAAGGAAAGTAAAGCCCAAAGAAATCAAGGCAAGGGCAGAAAAATGGCTGGAGAGGTTCGGCATTGCGGCGCTGGTGAAAAGACAGGCGCGGACACTTTCCAGCGGCGAGGCTAAACGCACCAGTCTGGCCAGGGCTTTCGCTCTTCAGCCGGAAGTTCTGTTCCTGGACGAACCATTTACCGCGCTGGACGGGCCGACACGGCAGGAACTGCTGGAGGACTTTAAGTCAGTGCTGGGGGAAACAAGGATAACCACGGTCATCGTCACTCACGACCGCAATGAAGCGCTGGCGTTAACGGACCGGGTGGGGGTAATTATAGGGGGCAATATCGTGCAGCTAGGTACACCGGCGGAGGTATTTTCTTCCCCGGCGAATGAGGAAATCGCTAACTTTATCGAAGCGGGCAATATCGTACACGGGGTGGTGGAGACGCAGAGTGAGGGTCTGGCTTTGGTGCGCGTCGGCGAAAGGCAAATCGAGGTCTGCTCCGAGCTTCCTGCCGGGAGCCGGGTAATTTTGTTAATACCTTATGATGATGTTACCATCAACCTGCCGCCAACTGATACTATTACCACCAGTGCGCGCAATCGTTTCCCCGGCAAGGTAGTTAAGTTGTTTCGCACGGGTTCTCAAGTGAGGGTTACCATTAACTGCGGATTTCATCTTACGGCGTTGATAACCAGAAAATCGGCGGAAGAAATGGGGTTGCGGGAGGGTATGGAGGTGGTGGCGATGGTCAAAGCCGTCAGTATCCATGTCCTCGCGCGACATTGACAGTCCAATCAGTGAAATGATATATTTTTCCTTGGCTGGTAGCGTAGCTCAGTGGTAGAGCAGGGGACTCATAAGCCCTTGGTCGGCGGTTCAAATCCACCCGCTACCACCAATTCTTTTGGATTCATACTGTCGTCTCTACTAACGAGGCAATATCATCTGGAACTCCAAAACGTGAACGATGCTATCCAATAAAGTCTTCACAGATTCCGTTCCATGGTTATTGCCACGGGTAGTTTTCTAACCATCCTATCTTTTTTCCGTTGATGTAAACTGTTTTTGAATGATTGTTTAATATTATTTCTCGGGGCTGAACTTTATCACCCGGTCGTAAAGTAGTTCTATACTGTTTGGCCCTACCTTAGTAGAGGGTTCGAGGTATGCCCTGAACCCAATAAACGCAAGCTCATCAAGCCCAACTTCTTGCACCCCGGGACCGGTCGGTACCACTACGCAGGTCTTTTCAGAACTACTAATACGTACAAACTTGCAGACATATAGATATTTAGCTAATGGATTATTTGGTAGAAATGGCTCAGCACTGCCTGCGTAATCGATATTGTAGATACCAGCCACTCCATTCCAGACAGCTTCACCGTAAAAGGAACAATTTGCGTAGGTAGCCTTACCGCTAAGAGCATGGTTGACACCATAGACAATAATACACTCATTGGGGTCATCACCCAGAGTAAAGGTATCACTGCGTAGATAAACTGTATCACGGCTTTCTCCGCCCACAAAGACACCCCTTTGGACTGCATCGTAAGATTCAGAAAGCCAGACTGATGTCCCGAGTTCATCTGCATAAAGCTCACTGTACTTTGTCAGAATTGCTTGGCGTAACTCATCAAGTACAGGTTGAAAATCTACTTCTGTTTTACCGGTACCCCTAACACGCAATTCAGGTGCCGGAAATGGGTCAAACTCTCCCTGTGACGTTGGAGTTACCCGGAAAGCTAGTGATACTTTATTTACATATTCCTGGCCTGTTTTTTCATCAGCAAAGAGAGCCGCACGGTGTCCAACGACAATCGTGTCAAACTCAGGGCCTATGCCTAATTTGACCATAGAACTTGGTATTACGTACGTGTTGATGATGTCTGCTGAATACCCTGTTGATATAAGAGCACTGCGTATATGCTGGTCGGTATTTTTATCAGCGGTGAAGATTATGACGGTATCCTGATTGTATGGATTACCCTTAACTCCGTTTGGTGTGCCGGAGGTTTTAATGGTGAGGTTATTTAAAGGATCGTTAAAGCTAGTCCAGACCCATTTACTCTGTTTATCTTTTTCATAGTATTTATAGAAGATGAATCCACAGTAGCTGAAGTAAGCGCATTCCGGAGGGGTTTTTATGATAAGCACAACTGCCTCATCAGGGTTCATCTGCCATCCCTTAATCAGTCCTTGAGAACTATATAACCAATTTTGAATTTGTTCTTGAGCATTATTCAACTGACTCTCGTCTTTGATTTCCATGTTCTCTGGAAGAGCCCCAAATAGCGCTTTATATGGTGCGCCGAAATTATTACCGGCGCAAGAGCTCAATCTCCCGGCTTCATATAATTTTAATAGATCCACAGGTAAAAACGGTGCTTGTTTCAACGTAAATCCGTTCTTTTCTAACGTAGCACAGAAAGCGTTAATATTGTCGCTTGATGTAAGGTTAGTGTCAGCTGCAGGAGTACATGATGTCGTTAGGCATATGAGAATCAAGAGGATAATTATGGCTGATGTTGCCCTGAATGTTCGTAGCATTGTTTTACCCTCATTATCAATGATGGCAAAATTATAACACCATATCTATATTTCGTCTACTGGGTATTTACAGCTAAAACTCGTCTAATAAAACTCTTGTTTTTTCTCTTTTATTACCGCGCCTAACGCTAACGAGAAGCAGAAAATGTTCCATATTTGACTAATATCGCTATCTGAAAGTAAAATCGTTAGCAAGACTAATAGTATTTTGTTTTGTTAAGTAAGGAGTAGTCAATGGCTAAGAAAAAGTATGAGCAATTAGTGTTTTCCGGATTCAAAGAGAATATGGATTTACCCTTCATCGCCAAGCCCCAGGCTTACTTCAGGGGGGAGAATCAAATACCCGGCGCTAACATCAACATGGGCTGGCAGCTATTTATTAAGCCGATTCTGCTGGAAAAGGAGCCTCACACCCATGACGCTCACGAATATCTCATTTTCTTAGGCCACGATACTGCCGATTTGTTTAGTAGCTTCGACGCGGAGATTGATTTGTTCCTCGGCGAAGAGATGGAAAAATATCTCATCGATAAGCCTACCATTGTTTATATTCCGCCTAACATGACCCACTGCCCGCTCAATTTCCGCGTCTTGAACAAGCCTGTCCTTTTCACGGCTCTTTTGCAGACCCCCGTATTTACCAAGACGATGAACGGCAAGGAGTTCACATTCAAGGGCCTGGGTCCTAATGGTACAATCAGCGCAGATGTGTTCAAGTAAAAAAAGTAGGTTTGGTTTTTATTTATTTACCTAATTCATTAAACTCTGTTACTTTTCCATAACACAACAGGTTATCACCCGCCAGTACCGGCTCTTCATCCTTGGGCAGAGATAGCACCTTATCGCCTCTTTCAATGGCTAAAACGGTTATGTTGTGTTCCTTGATTTTGACATTGTTTATCGTCAAGCCGCTTGCCCCATCTATCTTGGTTATTCTAAATCGAATTATTCCATATTCCCCTGTTTGGTGCAGTATTTCACCGCGAACGGCGGTTTTATGGAACAATTTGAGAATAGCGTTAGTCAATTTGTTGATAATACCAGTCCAGATAAGCAAAAGAAAGATAACGATTGATGCGACAATAATACCGATATGGAGTGGCGTTGGTGCTACTATTCCGGCCCGCACGTAGAGAATCATGAAAAAGATGAAAGCCGTAATCCCCACGCTGCCAAAGAAAATCAACCAGGATACTATCCTGCGGCGCCTGGGGTGGTCGACTATCGATTCGGCTTCCCGCGTGGTGAAACCAGTACCGCTAAGTGCGGAAAGCGCCTGAAAGCGCGCCTTCGGTCGTTCCATGCCGGTTGCTTCCAGGGCAATGGAGCCTATCCATAGAATTATAAGCCAGACTAATAGAAATATAAACATTCCTGTTATCTGCATATTATTAACTCCTCCATACCAAAAATCAGCCGAGCCGAGCTTACCAGCGCCATCGTTCCCAGCAGCGCTGCCGACCCGGTAAGACGGTAGATTAACAGAGGACTGGAGACCATCCCCATGCTCATTGCCGCGAAGTGGGCAATCGTCCCCGCTAGATAAATGCGGTAGGAGGGATTTTGCAGCGAGCTTAAAATTTTTAATCCGAAGGCGAAGGGTCTGACTTTGTGGGGCTCTAAAGTGTTCAAAAGGATTTCCTTCTAGTATTAGAATTACAGGGTTGCTACATTTTACTGTGAAGTGGAGGCAGGAAGCAATTTGACATTAAGATAATGCGGTGAATATTATTCACTCAAGGAGAAAACGAAATGATTAAAGTAATAGTAGTCGTTAAAAGGAAACCGGGCATCAGCCGGGAGGAGTTTTATAAGTACTGGAAGGAAGTGCACGGGCCGCTGGTTGCCAAACATATCCCTGGTTTGAGGAAATACATCCAGAACCACTTTATAGAAGTGCCGGGGTATGAGTATGAAGGGGACGGCATTATCGAGACTTGGTACGACTCTGTAGAAAGCTACCTGAAGTCGATGGAGTTTAGTAAAAACAAAGAATCCAGGCCGCTGCTCGAGGACTGGGCAAAAATAGCGGACATGAGCCCGCCCAAGATGTGGATAGTTGAGGAGCACGTTATAAAAGACGAGTTAAGTAGAAAATAGAACAGAGTGTCATTGCACGGATAAAGTCCGCAGCATTCTCTATCATTGGATTAAAGACAGTATTAGTTACCACGCCTACTGGTTCGAGGTAATTTAGTGGTCATTGAGATTAATCTCAATGAGGAAAAAAATTAAGTTAGTGGTATAATTTGATTTTTTGGCCATATCACAAGCAGGAAGTATACGTTTACTAAATAATTGACGGTCAAGAAGAAAAATCGTTTAAAAGTGACCGAAGATCCAACGATAAAACTGAACTGAAAAAATTGTCAGAGAAATAATATGAATATAAATGAAATCTAGTGATATGTTGTGAGATGGCAAAATTGAAAGTGCTTTTTATACATTACTAAATGCATCTTTGACCCCTTGACAAAGTACGTAATATAATATAATATAGTATAGTATAACATAATAATGTACAAAATAAAGTACAATATTATGTAACAATATGAAAGTTGGAGAATATGAAGTATGGTTACCACTTTTTTATCTGATATAGTAATAACCCCTACTGAATTAAGAACAAAGCAAAAACATTGGTTAGATAGGGCTACAGAAAATGTAATTACGATAGCCAACGGTCATAAGAAACTTGCGCTTATTGACCGTGAGCGTGTTAGTAAATTATTTGCACAAAAACATTATTCGGAATTAGTAATCAAATATTGCCAAGAAATAGAAAAAAAGAAAAAAAGCGATACCTTCCCTTGGGTTGAATTCCTAAATAATGAGGGAAAATTAGAGTTCCGTGATGAACTTCTCGTTAATATTATGATTGCCATCACAACGGATGAATGGTTATCTATGGAAAACTTGATTGAAGATTGGAAAGCTACAGCTGAGACTAATAGCAAACCCAAGATTGCGAAGGCATTATTAGCCAAAGAAGACCCATCAAAATATGTCAACATCAAAGACTAGATATAATATAGTCTTCCAAAGTAGTAGGGTTGAAAAAGATTGGATTGCCTTAGAAAAAAAATTCTCCGATAAAGTTACTGAGTGCAAAGAATTCTTAAAAAGTAATCCAGAAGACAGAAATCAGGCTGTTGGTAAACTTAAAAAACTTAAAGGAAAATATAAGGGAATATTACAATATGATATTACAAAGGATGATGCTAGGATATGGTATCGTGTAGACAGAAAAAGAAATCGAGTAATAGTTAAATATGCAGGGCATCATCCCAATTGGTAATTACTTCTTACCCCATCCAATTTTACTAATGTATTTAATGTACTATAGTGATATCTACCTATAAAACCAAGCTACACTATTACATAATCTAAAGTTTTTTCTTCATCTCCTCGTGTTCCTGTGCCAGTCTTTCTGCTTCCGCGGTAAGCTTATCCCACTCCGTCGTCAGCGAGCGGATGGACTCTTTGGCTTTGATGTATTCCCGGTTGACCTCCGCCACTTGATAGCCGTCTTTATAGTGGTCGGGGTCCTGGAACGAAGCCTCGATTTCCTCAAGGCGCGCCGTAAGCCCGGCGATTTTCTGTTCAATTTCTGTGATATGTTTTTTTACCGGCGCTGCCTTGCGGTAAAACTCATTTCTTAAGTTTGCTTCGATGGTCTTACGCTGTCGCTGCTGCTCTTTTTGTCTGGCGCCGGCAGGGGTGTGTTCTCTAATCGCTCTAAGCGTCTCCGGCACAGCGTCTACTTTAGGCTCCTGTTTTTCAAGGTAATCATCGTAGTTACCCGTGAAAATCCGCAGCTTGCCCTCTCTAATCTCGATAATTTTATTGGCGATTTCCCGGATTAGCGTCCTATCGTGGGTGATAAAACATATCGTACCGGTATAGGCATCTAAAGCGTCCGTCAATATTTCCCGCGATGGTATATCCAGATGGTTCGTAGGCTCGTCCAGCAGCAAAAAGTTGGCGGGCCGCATCAGCATCTTGGCGATGGCAAGGCGGGTCTTTTCCCCGCCGGAAAGGACGGATATTTCTTTCAGCACATCCTCCCCGCTGAATAAAAACGCCCCCAGCAATCCCCGTAGTCGCTGGTCTGTTTCCTCCGGGGCTACCTGCCGCAACTCGTCGATAACGGAGTTTTTAGGATTGAGCAGCTCGATATAATACTGGGCGAAGTAGGCGGTGGTGACGTTATGCCCCAGCAGCCGCTCGCCCTTTTCAAAGGGCAGCACGCCCGCCAGTATCTTAAGCAGCGTGGTCTTGCCGGCGCCGTTGGGCCCTACCAGCGCCACGCGGTCGCCCCGATTAAGCTCCAGGTTGAGGTTGCGGTAGACAGTCTTTGAATCATAGGACTTATCGATATTCTTGAGCGTGATTACCACATGCCCACTGCGTGCCGGCTCCGGAAAGGCGAACTTTATCTTTTTGGTCTGCCGCGGCACCACGATACGCTCGATCTTATCCAGCTTTTTTATCCGACTCTGCACCTGGGTGGCTTTGGTATTTTTCGCGCGGAATCGCTCGATAAAGCGCGTCTCCTTCTGTATTTTCTGCTCCTGCCGCCGGGCAGCCGCCTGCCGGGTTTCCATCTCCTTTTCGCGGGCCATCACATAGCCGTCATAGTTGCCATGGAAGAAAACGACCTCATTCTGTTCGATGGAGATTACTTTTTTCGTCACGTTGTTTAAAAACGCGCGGTCGTGGGAGGTAACCAGGACGGCGCCATAGTAGTTCTTAAGATAGCCTTCAAACCAGCGAGTCGTTTCCAGGTCGAGGTGGTTGGTCGGCTCATCCAGTATCAGCAGGTCGGGATTGAGAAAAAGGAGCTTGGCGAGCTCGACGCGCGTCAACCAGCCGCCGCTGAACTCCACCAGCTTCCGGTTGAAATCGGAAGGGAGAAAGCCCAGCCCGGCGAGGATTATCTCCGCCTCGTGCTCGGCGCTATAGCCCCCAGACGACTCGAACTCATGCTGGACATTGCCCAGTTCGCGCATCAGCGCGGCTATCTCTTCTTCGTCCTTTTCTTCGGCTAGCTCTTGTTGGAGCATCTGTACTTTATGTGCCAGCTTGCTGATGTTGTCGGCGGACTGGACAACCTCTTCCAACAGCTTGCGGTTGGAAGCATGCTGGATATCCTGCCGCAGGTAGCCGATAGTAGTGCCGCGGCGTACGGCGACATTGCCGGAGTCCGGGTTGATATTGCCAGCGATGATTTCGAATAGTGTGGTTTTCCCCGAGCCGTTCGCCCCAATGACAGCGATGCGGTCCCCCATGCCGACATTGAAGGTAACGCCGGTAAAGAGGTACGCCGCATTGTATGATTTTGATACGTTGGATATATTCAACATAGCGTATCCTTGTATTGGCTTGTCGATTTTTATTATACAGTTATCAAGTAATTAGTTGATAGTTGTTAATTAACAGTTTTCAGCAGAGGGGAAAAGGGAGTAGCCCGCCGAGAGGGGCGCTAGCCCCTCTCGCTTATTTCCCCCTTCCTTTGCCAAAGGAAGGGGGTAGGGGGATGGATTTTGAAAGGATTATGCCTGTTTTTGCGTTAAATATGGTATCATAAAGGAAAACATAGTCCTTATACAAAAAGGAGTAAAAATGGAAGAAAAAATCGTCTATTACGAGCAGCCGGGCGGCGCTGAAAATACCGAGACAACTCTGAAGTTAGCCCTGGAGCGCGCCAAAGCGCGCGGCATTAAGAAAATCGTGCTTGCCTCAACAAGGGGTGATACGGCGCATAAAGCTGCGGCGCTCTGGACGAAAAGCGGCATTAAAATCATCGTTATACCGCACCAGTTCGGCTTTGCGGGCATGACGTTTCCGCCGGAGCTGATTAAAGAGCTGGAAAATCAGGGGCATATCGTCCACTTTGGCACGATGCTCTTTCATACCGACCGTTTTTATGGCGTCGATACGCCCACGATTATGGCAAACTTGCTCCGCACTTTTTGCCAGGGAATGAAGGTCTGCGTAGAAATTCTTTTGATGGCGGCCGACGCTGGTTTGGTGGATATCGGGGAGCAGGTCGTGGTAGTGAGTGGTTCGGGGAGGGGGGCGGATACCGCCGTCGTCGCTATCGCCTCAACTTCAACACATCTGGCTGACCTGCATATTACCGAGATTATTTGTAAGCCCCTTCAGACCAAGCAGGGACCACCCTCGCCTCCGCCCGGTCAGATGCCTCCTCCGCCGGGACAGCTCAAACAGATGCCGCCGATGTGGAAAAAGCCGGACTAATACAAATGTGTTTCATAAGTGAATACTGGTATTGATAATTTTACACTTTTATGGAGGTGAAAATGATTATCCTCACCAGGAAAATAAACGTAGACACGAACGCTAACGCCGCCGAGGGATTTGTTGCTGTCTATAACATTACCCCGAAAATACAGGAGCAAGCGCTTGCATCGTATGTCACTAACGGGATATTGACGCTATTTATCCCCGGCACGACGTCATCCATCGGTACTATTGAATACGAGGCAGGCTTACTCGCCGACTTTAAAAAGATGTGGGCGCGTGTTGTTCCTAAAGATATTGCCTATGACCACAAATTCCTCTGGGAGGAAAATAACGCCTACTCTCACGTGCGGGCTACGTTAATGGGCGCATCTCTGGTAGTTCCGCTGGTCAATAAAAGGTTGACGCTGGGGCAATACCAGCAGATAATCCTTATCGAATTCGATAACCGCGCCAGAAGCCGGCAGGTTATTCTGCAATTCATGGGTGAAAAGGGCGAGGCCGATTTTTAGATATCGCTAGGGAAAAAGAAGGTTAAATTGGCTAATAAAGTGGGAGGTTAGTTCCGCCAACCATAGCCAGGGTTATAAAACTCACCCGCTGGAGTACATCAAGAAAGTAGATACATTCCTCTCCGCCAGATAGCAGAAATAGCTTCTCGATAATCAGACCTGTTTATCATTGACACTTTTCCATTGTTTCCAGCCTGCAATATATTACATAGCCTTAGGCGTAAAATTGGTCGTTTCTTAATATTCTTTATGAAAATATTATAAATTACTTTGAATCAATCTATAAATTTTTTTGAGGAGTATCGATATTATTTGCTATCATTAATAATAGTAAGTCGAAATTGTCTGTTATTTTAGGGTTGGAGATTAAAATACATGGAAGCAAGAAGTTTACGAAACAAATCTTTGAAAATCGGATTTGTTTTACTGGCAGTAACAATGCTGATAGCCGTTTTTTTATTTGTTAGTCCGATGGCGGTATTAGCTTTCAGTCCGGAATATGTTACCTGGACAGAGTATCCTTCTAACCCTGTTTTCGACCCTCCCGAAAGTGCTTACTATCCCAGCATTATTTTTAGCGGTTCTACCTACTATATGTGGTATGATGACGGCGGCGGAATCCGATACACTACCTCGGTAGATGGCATATCTTGGGTTAGTGGCGCCATATGTACCGGCTTGACCAATGCCCGCCACCCTGTCGTTAAGTGGGTCGGCAGCGGTTATAGAATCTGGTATTGGGACTCCGGCGGCAATTTATACTATTCAATTAATGATATCAGGACGGCGGTATCACCTGATGGAATAACCTGGAATTCGGATAGAGTTATTGCACAAACTGGCGGCGCAACGGTGATAGCGGGTCCAGGCCCTTACTGGAATAATGGTTCATACGGACCGTGCGAAGTTTTTTATAATCCGGCCGGCTCCGGGGCAATCGTACCGCCGATAAGCGCTCCCACCGTATGGCAAAATAAGTTCGTCATGTACTATGACGGGACGACAGGCAGTTTTGAGGATATCGGTATCGCGGTCAGCGCCGACGGCATAACTTGGCAGGGTTATAATAACGGCGCGGCGCCAGTTCTACTCCACGGAGGGGGCAGCACCTGGGATAGTAATTATGCCACCATGTGCTCGGTTCAGAAAATCAACGGTCTTTACCATATGTGGTACTCCGGTGGTCAAAGCACCAGCCATGAAGGCATCGGTTACGCCCAATCGCTCGATGGCATTACCTGGACAAAGTATACCAGCAATCCTATCATGCATATCAGCGATAGCGTCTCCTGGCGGACGGATAGGACGTATACCCCCAGGGTGTTATATGACTCCGCCAACTTTAGCGGGGCAGGCGAGTCAGTACATCTCAAAATGTGGTACAACGGTACGTCAGGTTCGAACTATGCGATTGGCTATTCCGGGAACAATTTACCGGAGCCGGAGCCCACAACAACAACCACTCCCGCAGCCATCGGCGGGCAGGTATACCCGGCGGACAAAAGGGCGATATTGATGCCGTATATTTATGTACTGATATCCATAAACATCATTATCATCGGCGGGTTGGTGTGGAAAAAACTTACCTTCGCCAGAACGAATAGATGGAAAAGCTAAGCGAGTAAATTTTAGCTTCAAACTAATCCATTTGCGGTCCTACCAGCGGCTGATATTGCTTTACGCCTGCCATCACGTCCTGCTGCTCTTGAGCGGTCAAGGGCTTGAATCTTTGCGCCGCGTCGATAATCATCGGCCAAAGCTTAAGCTCCCCTGGCAGCACGGCGGCGGTAATATTCTGGCTTAAGGTATAGCGCAGGCTTTTCTCTATCTCTGCAGCGTCTTCGAATGGCTCATACCAGGTGTTGTGGTGCACCTTCGCTTGGGCACCTTCCCAGGCACGCTTGGCTACGGACTTGATAGCCATCACGCCCACATCCTTTTGCCGGGCCGTCTTAAGGAGCGGCTTAAAATCGTTCCAGTCGGTAGGATGGGCGGCGTGCACCCGGTTTAGAGGGAACATCACGGTATCGAAGTTAAAAAGTTGTAAAGCCTGGTTCTGTACGGGTGGATTATGCCCGGTGATGCCGATAAAGCGTACCAGTCCCTGTGCTTTCGCCTCCAGGATAGCTTCCATGGCGCCGCCGGGTCCGAGGGCGGTTTTTAACACATTGATGTCATCGACGCCGTGAAGCTGGAAAATATCAAAATGGTCGATATGCAGTGTTTCCAGCGACCTTTTTAAGCTTTCCCAGGCGCCTTTTTTCGTACGCTCGGCGGTTTTGCAGCTTAAGAAAAACTTTTTACCGTTCCTTTTAAACCACGAGCCTAGGTGTTTTTCCGCGTCACCGTAAAGCGGCGAGACATCTACCTGGTTGATGCCGTTTTCCAGCGCCATTTCTATAGCCACATCCGCATCTTTCTGCTTAATGCGGAACAAAGCAAAGCTCCCGAAAATCAGAATGCTGCTCATTTGCCCCGTCTTGCCCAGCCGTCTCTTTTCCATGTTAATCCTCCCTGCCGGTCGCCCGCGTGTAGGCTGTCCCATTCCCGCTGGTAAAGAAGAGGATAGGGCTCTCAATCCGCCGGAATGATATTGGACCGTGCGAAAGCCCTCGCGGCGCGAAGATAATGGTGCTTTTAGTCAGGACATACTGCTCGTCTTCCAGCCAGATTTCTACCTCTCCGCCGAGCTCGCGAGCATTGCCCTGATAGTTCCCGAAGAAACCCAATATTTCATCGAAGTCATGGCGGTGTGCAATTTCAATATTAGTAGGAGCTTCCCCGTGTTTAGCGACCATCCAGACGGCATCGAAGTAGAGTGCTCCCTTAGCTATGGTATCGTTCAAGGAGAGAACATGGGCGGAATCGGTGTAATTGCCGGCTTTTCGCTGGTCTTCCAGTCTTTTCAAAAATCCAGGGGGCGGGGGCTGCTGGGGGCGTATATCTTCGGTGATAACATATTTGGCGTATTTCCTTTCCGGCATATCGACTCCTTCTTAATTACTAACATGAGGGAATATGTGATTATAATCCTATTCCAAATTCGCGGTCAATGCTAGAGTATAATAAAATGAAGAGGAAAAAGAGGGAAAAATATGAAATCGGAAAATATATCAGGGCAGGTAATGGAGATGGTAAACCTGGTGGCATACCAGCCGGGTTCCATCGTGAGTCGGACGATAATCGATAAACCGACCGGCACTTTAACGCTATTCGCTTTCGATAAGGGGCAGGGATTAAGCGAGCACACCGCCCCTTACGATGCTGTGGTTTATATTTTCGATGGTGAGGCCGAGGTAACTATCTCCGGCAAGCCATTGACGCTCAAACAGGGAGAATTGGTCATCATGCCGGCTAACCAGCCTCATGCCCTAAAGGCATTGAGCCGTTTTAAAATGATGCTGGTAATGATAAAGTCCTGATAGGCGTATAAAAAGTGTATATTCAGTTAATGTGCGCAAAATCGGGCACAATCTTAATTTTTTAATCAACTCCCTACGCATCCAATTTCCAAACTTGCATTCTATTATAAAATTGCGTATAGTATCATTGATTAGGATACAGGGGCTAATGGAGGTATTATATGCTGGATGAACTTGGACAGAAAATAATTAATGAGCTTCAGGAAGATGCCCGGCAGAGTTTCCGCGAAATAGGCCGTAAACTCAAGGTTTCCGAAGGTACGGTGCGTAACAGAGTAAAAAGTCTGGTACACGATACCACCATGAAAATAAGCGCCGTTCCCAACCCGGAACGGTTGGGATTGAATTTCATGTGCATCATGTGTATCGAGGTTAAGGTGGGTGCCGCGGAAAAGGTGGAACAGCTTTTAATAAAAAGTCCTAATGTCTATTACCTTTGTGGGTGTACCGGCAATTTTGATATTATCGGAATCTTCCTGTTTCACACCCCGCATGAGTTCGATGAATTTGTCAAGAATGTTATCGCTAGCATTCCAGATATCACCAGGACCAGCACCTTTGTCGTCATGCATGTCTCCCGCAGTCCCTGGGAACACAATCTGGATGTAACAGCGCTCTGAAAATTTCAAAGACTTACAGCACAGATTATTATTTTCTTGGAGTAAGGCATGGTCGAAAAGCGTGAGGTACTAGAGTCAAGAAGAAAAACCTTCTTAAAACGCCGGCTAATTATAGTTTTCAGTGTCCTGGGGGTTTTCTGCCTGGTAATTGCCTTACTGTCTTTGTTCCAGTGTACTGATTTAATTATCAAAGTCTCTGAAGATGTTCAGTCGTCCCCGCAGCCTAACGAATGGGCGATGTTCCGCCGCGACCTGGCACATACCGGTAACGCCGGCGACAACATCACCCTGCCTCAAGGTACGCTGAAATGGACGTTTCCTACTGGCGGACCGATACATTCATCGCCGGCTGTTGTCGACGGGACTATATATTTTGGCTCCAGAGATGGATGTATCTATGCGCTGGATGCCGCCACCGGCGAGAAACTCTGGTCATTTCAGACAGGAAGCTGGGTGGAATCGTCACCGGCCGTCGTTGGTGGCGTAGTTTACTGCGGCTCTAACGATGGCAACCTTTATGCGCTGGATGCCAAAACAGGTGAAAAACTCTGGTCACACGACATGCATCTGGTTGTACGGTCGTCTCCGGCTGTGGCTGATGGTGTGGTTTATGTTGGCTGTGAAGACTATAAGCTCTACGCTGTGGACGCGGCAACCGGTGCGGAGCTCTGGCATGGTGACACTGGAGGTACGATATATGCATCGCCCGCCATCGCCAAAGGTATTGTCATCGTTGGCTCGGTTGGCAATATGTTTTACTCCTTCAACGCTAAAAACGGCAACGCGCGTATACAGTTTGATGCCAAGGTTCCTGTTTATTCGTCGGCGGCAATTAAAGATGGCATTGCCTATTTTACCGGTAGCTGGGGATTTTTTATCGCCATGGATATCACGGCAAAAAACTGGTGGGAGGAAAATAAACTCCGGGAATATTGGAACACGCTTTATGCTTATGGTTTAATGCCCAAACCTTCCCCTCCCTCCGGTTTTCTCTGGGCTATTTTACTCAAGCAGAACGCAAGGGCTGTTTCTTCACCATCTATAGTCGGCGACTATGCTTATGTGGGCTCGGGCGAAAATCTGGTCTCGATAGACTTAAAAGCTCAAAAAGTCCAGTGGACATTTTCTACGGGGGATGACGTTGTTTCTTCACCGGCAGTGGCGGGTAACGTTATTTATATCGGCAGCCAGGACAAACATTTTTATGCTGTTGATAGGGCAACTGGCGTAAAGCTCTGGGATTACGCTACGGGAGATCAGATTACCTCTTCACCCGCTGTAGATAATGGCATGGTTTATGTTGGTTCGGAAGATGGCAAGCTGTACGCTTTTGACTAACAGCGTACCACAAACCAAAACCATGCCGACGAAAGTCGGCATCTAGTTGACATCGGAATAAGCTGGATTCCGGTTTGCACCGGAATGACGGCTAATTAAGAGTATAAGAGACACGTCATTCCCAACCCCGTATCATGGTACGGGGCAAGCTTTGATTGGGAATCCAGGCGACATTGGATTAGCTAAGTTACGCTTCTGCCAGCTTTTTCGCCAGCTCTCCGCTCCTCTTTTTAACCTCTTTAACGAAGCCTTCTCTCCCCAGCTTGAACCAGTAAGGCTCCCATTCCATCTCTTTAAGGTTTTCAATCAGTGACGAAATAGTATCGAAGGGGAAGGTAATGATAATCAAACCATCCGGTAAAACCCCCCTTGCCTTCATGCTGAAGCCCAGCCCGCTGATGGTATAGTTCATCTCGCCGCTTAAATACGGGTGAGCGTAAATCCAGGCACAGGCGAGGCAGGTGGTGCCTTTAGCTTGCCACATCTTGCCGTCGGAGAAGCTGCTGGCTCGGAGCAGGATTTCCGCCTGGCTGGGGTTTGTGGTAAAAATAAGTAAATCGGGGTCGAAGGTCATTTTATCGATGGCGGCGTGGGTGATATATTTAACCGAGTCCTTAGGCAAATGCGGTACGTAGTCGTAAATCCTGCGGTTAGCGCCGGGGTTTTTAAACATGGAAAACATCGGTCCAAGCTGTCCGCTGTACATGATAGGCGGGTAGTCCACGATGCCCAGCACCTGCTCGCCGCACTGCACGTTTTCTTTAGTGATATAAAACGGCTGGTTGGTTTGCGCTTCTTTGAATAGCTCGCAGAGAGCCAGACTCTTCGACGTAGGTTTAATGCCTTCGGGCTTTTCTATGGAGTACTTAACGCCCACGGGTTTATACTTGAAATTGAACCTATCGAATATAGAATAGTCCAGTTTTTTTACGCTCATAGCTGCCTCCTTTTCCGAACTTGATTATATCAGGGGCTAAATTTAACAACAAGTGAAATTATATCTTCCTCCTCTTCCACCGGCCGGACTGGAAGTAGATGATGAAAATAATCGCCGAGGAGACGGTATCCGCCACCAGCGCCCAGCGCACGCCGTAAACCCCCAGGTTGGCAATCTTCGGTAATATTATGGCCAGCGGCACTCTTATCCCCCACATCGTCACCAGGTCGATGATAAAGGCTATCAGCGTATCGCCGACCGTGTTCATGATACTCATCATCACCATCATCAGCCCGTTGCACATATAGCTGACCGTTTGTATCCTGAGGAAGGTACTGGCGAGGTCGATTAGCCCTGGTTCGGGATTGAAAATACGGACCACGCTATCGGCGAAGAACCAGATGATTATTGAAAAAACGAACATCAAGCCGGTAAACCAGCCGATGGCTATCCAGGCTGTTTTCGAGGAACGTCCCGGCTGCTTGGCGCCTAGATTTTGCGCCGCGAGTATCCCCGCCGCTGAACCCAGCCCGATGGCGGGCATTAGCACGAACATATCCACCCGTGACACTAGGTTATGACCGGCGACCGCTAGCGTGCCGAAGGGCGCGATAAACCACATGAAGACGATGTTGCCGATATTCAAATGGATGCCGCCCAGTGAGGATGGGATGCCGATTTTCACCATGCGCCAGATAATATTACCGTCGAACTTGAAATTACGTAGGGTAATATTCAGTTTCGTCCTCCCGCTGAAAAGCACCCATAGACCGATGGCACCGCCGATACCCTGGGATATCACGCCGGTCAAGGCGGCGCCGCTAACGCCGAGTTGCGGGAAAATCCACCAACCGAATATCAGGAAAGGACAGAGAGCTATATGGAAAATCCTGGTGCCGATGCTTATCTTCATCGGCGTCTGGGCGTCACCGGAAGCCTGCATGATGCTCTGCGCCAGCATCCCAAAGGACATCGTGAACATGCCGATAAGCTCGATGCGCATGTAAGTAGCGCCAGCGGCAATCACGTCCGGCTCCAACTGCCAGAGCTTCATTATCGAGGTGGCAAATAGCTGGCCAATGGCTGCCATGACCAACGACAGCGCCGCGCCGATGACGAAAGCCTGCTGGGCAACACGGTTGGCTTGCTCTTTATCACCGGCGCCTACGAAGCGCGCAACCATCGCCCGCAGACCGGTGAACAGCCCCATGATTAGGGAGTTAATTAACGAGACGACGATGCCGGAAATCCCTACACCAGCCATATCCGCCGAACCCAGCTTGCCGATCCAAACCATATCGATAATGGGCCCCAGCATCATGATGGTGGTGCTGATAGTCATCGGCCAGGAAAGAGTCCAGAGGTTACTGATGATGCTGCCCTTGGTCAGGTCTTTTTCAGCCATAAACGGACTCTCTTTCGGCTAATTTTGTGGAACAATGCTGCGGCGGAAACATAAAACGATTTTCATCATTATGTCATTGCGTTTTAAGTATTGTCAAATATCTCGGTAAATGTTGACGCTGCTGGTTGTTAGAGCTATTATCAAAAATATGCACCGCTTTTTAGTCGACCGCATACAGGGCAATACAGCTGTTCTAACCGATGTCGCCCAACTGCATCATATCAGGGATGTGCTGCGCTTAAAGATTAACAATAAAGTCATTGTCTTTGATGGCGCGGGACACGAATTTACTGGCATAATTACGAGCATTAATAAAAAGCAGGTAGCATTAAAGGTAACACCGTTGCAAAAACAGCGAAACAGTAGAGCCGCTCTCACCATCGCCTGCGCTATTCCTAAAGGCAGCCATATGGACGATATCATCGACTGCTTGACGCAGCTAGGGGTGGCACGTATCATCCCCATGCGGACGGAGCGGGTGGTGGTTAAGCTGGATGCTGCTAAATCAGAAACCAGATTGAAACGCTGGCAGAAAATCGCGCAGAGCGCCGCCCAGCAGTGCCAGAGAAATGAAATACCTATAATCGCGCCGTTAACCGATATTAAGAAGGTGATTGTGGATTCTCGAAGTTTCGATCTTAAGCTTATACCGCACCTTTCCGGCGAGCGGCAGCTAATTAAAGATGTCTTATCTAAAAAAGGCTATAAAAACATCATCGTGCTGATTGGTCCCGAGGGTGATTTTACGCCGGCAGAAGTGGAGTTTGCTTTACATAACGGTTTTATACCCATTTCTTTAGGCGATACCGTTTTGCGTGTGGCTACAGCGGCCATTGTCGCGGCAGCTTATATCAGGTTGGCTTTGGATAAATAGTTTACAGTTAACAGTAGGTTATAACGAGAATTTGTCATTGCGAGACAGTCCTAGATTACCATATTGTCATTCCAGCGAAGGCTGGAATCCACTTTTGTATTCAGCCATACTTGAAAGTCCTTGATGGATTCTGGCCCTCGGGCTGAACTCGGGCTGAAGCCTACGCCAGAATGACATGTTGAGTATTAAGGGATTGCCACGCGAAGTTTATCCTGAGCGAAGCGTGAGGACTCGTAATGACGTTAGTATCATTTCTCTGTTATCGGGTGCTTAAAATGATATGGCACGTTGCCGCGTTGGTGGGGGTAGGGGTGGAAAGCGGAGGGTGGCTCATCAGCGTCCGGTAAGCCCATCCACCCCATCAGCGGCAGGTTCAGCCAGCCGTCCTCCACCGGCGAGCAGAAGGTGTTGTTCCAGTGGAGCTTGCTGAAAAGCCATTTACCGTTTTCCTTTACGTACTTATTCTCGTAGTAGCCGTGGAGGTATTCCTGTCTTGGATAAGCGCCGTAGGGTTTAGCTTCGAAAAGCCATGTTTGCCATCTCCCTTTAGCCGTCTTACCGTCCGGCGCCACATCCACCACCCCGCCGATTTGCATCACGATGAACTGCATCCAGGGCGGTGACTGTCTCGGTTTGCCCCCACCCGCAAACATCTCCCAGTAAATCCGCCGTACGCCTTTCTTGCCGTAAAAAACACCATGGTCGGCTATCTCCACGGACTCCGAATTTTCTTCTGAAAAAAGGTCGACGATTTCCGACCACATATTATTATCGAAGTAGTAGCCGTATTTTTTCTGCAGGTTCTCTATCTCCTGGATGTCCTCCTGCAGCTGCACCTGCTTTTCTAACTCTTCCAGATTCATTTTACACCGCCTTTTTCATTATTTACCGGTAACCGGGTGCTTAAAGGGATAAGGGACATGATAGCCAGAAGGGTAGGGGTGGTAAGCGGTGGCGGGGGCATCGGCGTTAGGGAAGGGCGTATCGGAAAGCTTGGGCACCTTCAAAAAGCCTCTCTCGAAAGACGTCCAGTAGGTAATGTTCCAGTGCAGCTTCTTGAAATACCAGTGTCCGTTTTCCTTTACATAAACGTTATCGTAAACGCCGAACTGCCAGGTCTGCTTCTTTATCCCGCCGAAGGGCCGGCACTCGAACGAGGGCGTATACCAGCGTCCTGTTGCGGTTTTGCCGTCTGGGGCGACCTCGATAACGCCCTGCGACTGCATGACCTCGAAGAACATCCAGCCGGGGCGAGGCACGCCCACCATACCGCCGTACATCCGGCTGACCGCGTCTTTCCCCCGGAACACGCCGTGGTCGGTAATCTCTACCGACTCCACATTCTCGGAGAAAAGGTCCATTACCTCCCGGTACATCGCGTTATCGAAGTAATAGCCGTACATTTTTTGCAGGTTTTCTATTTCCTGGATATCTTCCTGCAGGGTTATCTGTTTTTCCAACTCTTCCAGATTCATGATGCGCTTTCTCTCTTATTTGCCGGTAATAGGGTGCTTGAAATGAACGGGGAAGTGGTAGCCGAAAGGATAGGGTCGCCAGGTGGTGGGTGGGGCATCCGGCTTTATTTCCATGCTCGGCCCGCTATGCCCGACCACCGGGGTCTTGAGCCAGCCGTCCTCATAAGGCGTACGGAAGTTCAGGAAGAAATAGAGCTTTTTAATCAGCCACTTGCCGTTTTCTTTAACGTACTCGTTCTCATAGATGCCGTGCGCCCAGAGCTGCCGCAGCTCGCCGTCGTGCAAAGTAAGGGTGGGGCGGGCTTCTACGAAGAAACCGTACCAGCGTCCCTTAGCGTTTTTACCATCGGGGTCGACCGTCACCACGCCCTGGATTTGCATGCCGATGGACATATAGCCGGGGCGGGGCTTGGCGTCCTTGCCGCCTTTAAGCAGGTCGATGTAATAACGCTTGACCCCTGCCTTGCCTTTATAGACGCCGTAGTCGCACTCCTCCACTGACTCCGCGTTATCGCTGAAAAGGTCGACCACTTTTTCCCAGTCCTCGTAGTCGCGGTAGTAGCCGTAGATTCGCTGCAGTTTTTCTACCTGCTTGATATCTTCCAGTTTCTGTATCCTCTTTTGCAGTTCTTCCAGTGTCGCCATGCTTGACCTCCTGATTTGTTTTTGATTTTTTAACTATTTTTTTCGCGGGTCTTAGCTTCAGGCTATCCAAAAGCCGTAGCTGATTTGTTTTCTTATTTGTTTTTTGTTTTGGGCCGTGTTTTTCAAGACGCGGAAAATTCACCTCATTATATATTGGTATGCGTACAATAGCAAGCCAAAAAAGTCGACGGCTTATCGAGTTGCGCAGGATTCATCGTAACGTTCCAGTTTTAGCCCCCTTCACAAAATAAAAATTTTAGTTTATAATAGGGTTTTTATTGCTATTAAGACGAAGAAAGGGGAAACAGGTGGACATAAAATATTACCAAGATGCCGCGGTTTTTCTTAAACATGTCCGCAAATTCCTCACTCAAGACGAAACCCGTTATGGGTTGATTTTGGGAATAGCTAACGCGCTGGTTCGTGTTCCGCACCGTTTTGGGCAGGAAGACCCGTGGTTTTGCTCTATCGGTACAGAAACGAAGATAAATGCTGTGGTGATGAGAACTCCTCCGCATATGGCTATAATGGCTTGTTTTTCAGGTGATGTCGAGGCTATTGCAGAAGAATTGGCGACGGCCATTTCTAAGAAATATCCAGATATTCCGGGAGTAGTGGGTGACAAAGAACTGGCGGACATATTTGTTAAACACTGGTGTGGGAAAAACGATGTAACAATCCAAAGTACTATGGCGCAGTGTATTTACCGACTGGTAAAGGTCAATAACGTCCCTTTAGCGCCCGGCAGGTTCCGTGTCGCGACCATGGCGGAAAAAGAGCTGCTACAAAAATGGGCACATGCTTTTCATGTAGATATCGGTGGCCAGGCAAGGAACGAACCGGAAGCTGACATTATTCCAGCGCTTAAGCTGCGCCGGGTGTTTTTATGGGTAGATGGGAAGCCGGTATCTATGGCGTTAAAGACCCGTGCTACCGATAATGGTATGTCGGTGGGCGGAGTCTACACGCCGCCGGAGTTAAGGGGCAAAGGCTATGCCACATCCTGCGTAGCGGAATTATCACGGAATATCCTGCAAAGCGGTAAGAAGTTCTGCACGCTTTATACCGACCTGGCGAATCCCACTTCAAACTCTATCTATAAGAAAATAGGATATAACGAAGTTGCTGATTCCGTAGAGTACACGTTCAAAAAGTTATAGGATAGCGTCTTTACCAAAGTAAATTAATAGTATAGTGGCAGCCAGCATAATCCAATAGAGAGACGGCACCGGACCCCACCATGTTTTATGCCACCAGATTTTACCCTTACGGAAATTTTTAATACCGTAATGCGGGTTAAAAACGAACCATAAAAAATCCTCTATCAAGAGCATCCCCATATAAAACCCGAGGAGTAATAGCTCCAATTGCCAGCTCCAGGGGGTGAAGAACAAAGGCAGGTGGATTAACCCGAGCATGAAAGCCGTCATAAGTAAGTGGTATCCCGTCAGGGGGCGTCCGCCCGTGAATTTAAGAACCCATCCTTTTTCGGTGTGCCAGCCAGGTAGTTTAGCTGCCCAGCCATCCTTGCCTTCAATCTGGATTTCCCAGAGTGCCAGGATAACGGCCATAAATAACATGAAAGCTAAATAGCCGATAATCATTACGCGCCCCTTTTTTCTATCATATGGTTTAACCCTCTTGTTTTTCAACCCCCTCTTTCCTTGCGGTGATATATCACCTCTATTCTACGTTGACGTTGAACGTATCTAATTTAATAGCTGTGTGATGTTTTTGTAAGGGTTAATTAACGATTAGTGATATATTTGTGAGCACCATTGAGTATGGTTAATAGTGTGAGGCAGGAGAGCTAAAATGATTCTGGTTTAGAACAACATAACGTCCTTCCGGCAACATCTTAAAGACATTTACAGTTTGTTTATATGTTTTAAACGTGTTTTTATGCTTAATATACGTTTGGAGTAGTAAAAATAAAGTGACAATTTGTATTTTGAAGGAAGGTATTATGGGTAAGGTCTTAATGCTCTCGGATATACCGCTTTTATCAAAGAGAGAGGAAAAAGACTTAGCCAAGGCTGGTCTGCAGTTAACAACGCTGAACAGGTATTCCTTATATAACGAACATTTAATAAAAACCGGTAAGCTGGATTATGATGTTATCGTTATTGATGATACCCTGCGTGGCGTTAACCTTTATGAAACCTGCTACCAGCTACGTTGCTCCTCAAAAGCAACGATTATTCTTCTCGGTAGCATGCCTCCCAACGAAATGTGGGACAGGTGTAAAGAAATCGGCTTTGATCACTATTATAAAAAACCCATGCACCCTCGTGAGCTTGCCGACCAGATTCAGAGCGCCGTGGATCAAGCCGAATCTAAGGCAAACTCCGTATTCCCGGAACCTGGCCCCGCCGGGTTGACTGGGGCGGCAGCCGATATGGAGATTGATGTCGTCAAGAAAAGCTGGGCGAAAACAATGCCGGTCAGCGAAAAGACCGATAATATCGCCCGTCAAGCCAGCCCTGAATTGCCAGTGGCAATGGATAATACCCCTAACATATGGCATGACACTAAAGTCGCCAACTTGATGAGCAGTCTCTTAAAAGGGAAAATCAAACAGCTGTCTCCGGAAGTCAATTTAGGCCTCGGCGATGGCTTTTCATATCATGAAGCGGAAAATATCATGGGAACTACGAGCAAAGAAACCGCCCTGATTTTGGAATCACTGGCTAAACAAGGGTTTTTAATCAAGCGGGATTTCGAAAAAATCCTCGTCAGTCCCAATGGTTCGGTTCAATTGCTACCCGTGGAAAGATGCCCCGCCTGTGACTCCTCGGAGCTGACCAGAGGGCAGCTAATTGAGCACTTTGCCTGCGGGCATATCGGGCTTGAAGAAGAGTTCATGCATGGATTGAACCAGGTCTGCCCTAAATGCCGTCGGGAGCTTAAGCTTATCGGCACTGACTATCGGAAACCGGGGATACGCTATGTTTGCAGCAGCTGTCATGGGATATTCCCCTCACCGGTGGTTAAAAGCCGCGACTTGAAAACGGGTGATATGTATCGCCTTGAAGACCTGCACTATGTCTTGCTCTATTCGTATTCCCTGAACGAGGCGTGCCGGAAGCAGCTGGAGTTCGAACTGGAACCGAAAAAGCAGCTCATCGATTACATGATTCATTTGGGCTATGATGTTCAGGAATCAGTTCAGGTTCAAGGTCGCTCCGGTGCCAATCATAAAATTGATATCCTGGCCAGCATGGATGACCTTATAACCAGGCATACCGTCGCCATCGGGATACTGGCAGCGTCCCAAGAAGATGCCGAAGTATCTATCGACCCGCTTTTTAACTTCGATAGCAAGATATACGATGCCGGCATCGATAGCAAGATGGTTATCGCTGTTCCTAGATTCACTCCGGAAGCTATGAAATTCGCTGAAAGGCAGGGTATCAGGGTATACAATCTGGAAGAACTAAGAGCTTTATTATCTCAAAAAGACCTGTTGACGCAAAATACTACCATTAGTAATGAACGGCTTTTAGAATCAGCCGTTAAGCTGGATATCACCAAGATAGGTCCCAAGGCTTGGCTAAGGTGGCTGCTCGAGGGGCGGGGCTATCATGTTGAGGAAAAGCTTAAGGTGGCAGGCCGCTCCGGCACAGAGCATTTTCTCGACCTTTACGCGCAGAAAGATGACGGCATCATCAACCATAAGCTCGCTGCTTGTGTCATCACGGATGCAGATGTCTTTAACAGTGATGTTAATGAAGTAATGCAGTTCGATACGGCAGTATATGACGCCGGTATCCGTGATAAAATCCTCTTCAGCGTTCCTACGATAAGCAAGGAAGCCAGGCAGTTTGCCGAATACCAGCGTATTAAGGTTATCGAGGCTAAAGACCTTATTGGTTGCTCCAGCCAGACTGATATTGTTGCCCGTGATGTAACCGTATTAAATTAATCAACAATCAATAGACTGATGAGGTAAAATGGTTAAAAGCTCCATCATCGCTGTTATTATACTGTGCTTGCTGGTCTCTTTCGTTATCATCATGCCCTCCCAGCAGTCATATCTCTCATTTGGTCTTGGTACCGCTATAGCTTTAGTCATCCTCGTGAATTTTATTGCCTCCGCCTCGACCAGGAAAAAGCATATTGAGCGTGCTGCGTTCTGGGTGCCGGCATTAAGTCTATCGAGTTTTTTCATCCTCCTCCCTATCGTCTTTGCCGCGGCTTTGCAGTTCTGGGGAGTTTTTTCTGTAGCTACCTGGGTTTTACTCATCAGTCTTACCCTGACGATGTATTACAATTTCCTCAACGTACCCTTAGCTATTTACCAGAAACAGCGCGAGCTCAAGCAGCTGGAGTCTCCAGGGTATTTTCCGTCGCTGACTATCCTTATCCCAGCCTACAACGAGGAAAAGGTTTTAGGCCGTACTATTGAGACTGTCCTCGAGGCGTCGTATCCCGATAAAGAGGTAATCGTGATTGATGATGGCTCTAAGGACCAGACTTACCGCATAGCCATGGACTATAGCAATCGAGGCGTGAAGGTGATTCACCGCCCTAACGGCGGTAAAGCTACAGCTCTGAATCATGGATTGCTCTTCGCTAAAGGCGAAATTATCACCGTCGTCGATGCTGATAGCCAGATTAGCAAAAACACCCTGATAGAGCTGGTTAAACCCTTCCGCAATCCAGAGGTGGCGGCCATCGCCGGCAATATCAAGGTACTTAACCGCCGTAATATACTGACCAAGTGCCAGGCTCTGGAATATATCGCCAGCATTAATATATACCGCCGGGCGCTGGATGTATTCGGTAGTGTCACCGTGGTCCCCGGTGCCCTGGGCGCTTATCGCCGCGAGGTAATGCAAAGCGGCGGCTTCTACGACCCGGATACGCTGGTCGAAGATTTTGATGTCACTGTAAAAGCCCTCAAAACAGGCCTAATCGTCCAGGCAAGCACTTCGGCTGTCTCTTATACCGAAGCTCCCCACACCTTAAAAGACTTTTTTAAGCAAAGACTAAGGTGGTATCGCGGCAATTTCCAGGCTATGTGGAAGCACCGTGACGCCATCTTTAATCCCAGATTCGGCTTTTTACAGAGACTATCTTTCCCGCACATGGTTATATCCATGGTTTTTTTACCAATTGCCGGTTTGGTTAATATTGTCTCATCTGTCCAGATGGTCCTGAATGGCGATGGCTTTATACTTGTGCCAGCCTTCGGCTTCTTCTGCTTTCTCCAGCTGCTGCTGTGTATCATGGCTATTCAGCTGGATGGAGAAGATAAAAAGCTGGCGCTATATGCGCCGTTTCTAATCCTGGGATACAAGCAGATATGTGATTTTATCATGATTAAGAGTTTGATTGATGTCCTCGTTCGCGGCAGGAAGCTTAAGTGGACCAGCGCTCAGAGAGTTGGGGCGGCAACAAGAGGACAGGTTTTATAACATTTACTACGCTAAGAGAATATCTATCTACTTAAACTGATGGGGGCTCCATAATAGAGCCCCCGTTTTGTTTACTATCGTTTTACTTCTCGTGTATTTCCGCGAGCTTTAGCGGCTATTGAGGATTTTCATCGCTTCATCGCGGTAAGCGTTCATCAGGTAAGGAATACCGGTTACTTTGGCGCATTCCTCGGTCAAAGACATCAATTCTTGGCGGCTAATGACCGGTAGGCTGAAGCATCTGGCGCCCGCCATGAGCTGCTGGAGTCCCACCCTTATCTTTTCGGCGTAGCTGTAGACGCCTAGGGCACCGAGGGGGAGGTTCTGCATTTCTTTGGCGCCAACCATATTTTTAACCTCTTCATAACAGACGAATATCTCTTCCGGCGTGGTGCCGAACTGGCTGACGGTATTGGGTAATTTTCCCTCTTTAATCCACAGGCCGATGTTCTTGCCGACCATACCCGGAATCATTAATGCCCGGCCCATACAGACCGCTTTTACGAAGGGTGCACCGAGCGCCAGCGCTTTAAATACACCGTCTTCACTGCTAAAGCCGCCGGCGAAAGCGATATCGGGCACCCGTTCGCCTTTATCGGCTAGCCGCTGGCAGAACTCGTAGGCGGCAGAATGGAGATAAAGGCTGGGCATACCCCATTCTTCCATCATACGCCAGGGGCTCATGCCTGTGCCACCACCGGAGCCATCGATGGTAAGCAGGTCGATTTTGGCTTTAGAACCCCATTTAATCGCCATCGCCAGCTCGCGTAGACCATAGGAGCCGGTTTTAAGAGTGATGCGTTTGAAGCCCAGTCCGCGGAGTCTTTTTACTTCCGCATAAAACCCGTCTTCATCGATAAAACCGAGACGGCTATGGCGTTCGAACTCTTTCAAAGAGCCGTCCTTGAAAGCCGCCTGGCTTAACGGATTTGAGGGGTCAGGGGTGACGATATAGCCGCGTTTCTGGAGCTCAAGGGCGCGTTCCAGGCTACCGACCTTTATTTCACCACCGATACACTTGGCGCCCTGCCCCCACTTAAGCTCGATAGTGTCCAGTCCATGCTTTTTGCTTACGTATTCGGCGACGCCCAAGCGGGTATCTTCAACGTTCATTTGCACTAGAATTTCGCCGTAGTCTTTTTGATAGCGTTTGTAGATTTCGATACGGCGGTCCATATCCGGCGCCGATGTAATCTTGCCGTTTTTATCCAGCTGCAGCTGCGGGTCAATACCGCAGACATTTTCACCGCAGACGAGGGTAACGCCGCTTAAGGCCGCGCCGACGGCGAAATGATCCCAGTTCTTGCGGGCTATTTCCGTCGAGCCCAGCGCGCCGGTGAAAATAGGCATTCTCATTTTAACTTTCTTGTCCCAGCCATATGCTGTTTCGGTGTTAACCGAGGGGAATGTGGCGGTATCCGGGTCGCCTTTAACGCCTTTGGGTAATCCATTGGCGCCGAGGGCATATCCCTGGATATTGAGGTGCGAGTAATCGATAGGGTAGTCCTTATCGGCGCCGGCGGTAATTTCCCCGAATGGACCGGGGTAAATCAGCTCACGACTGCGAAAAGTGGCTTTGAACACCTCGCAGTTGCCGGTGCAACCATCGATACAGCGGGAGCAAATTCCGCTCGACGGCGCGACGTTCCGCGAACGGTTGGCTGTCCTGGTCGCATCATCAGAGTTGGGTCTTTGTAGGTTCATTTTTCTTTCCTTTCCCTTTTGTTTGTTGTACTATGCTGTTTCTTCCTAAGAAGCAGATAGCGTGGCGAGTCTCTAAATCGGCGATGCCTCCTCTCTCCTCTCTTTATTATCGAGGCAGGGTATAATTTTTATTGTTTTCATACAATCTCATCTATCCTTACCAGTTTTTCGTATTCCATCAGCGAGCTCATTGCGTAGTTTTCGCTCTCGATACCTGCTTCGTAGGCGGCTGCCACCGGATTTAATCCCCCGAGGAGAATCACCCCCACCCGGTTTAGATCGATCGCTACCTCGCAAACCGGCTCGCTGACGTTGCCCAGCAGCAGTAGCCCATTGATGCCAACATCTTTGAGCTTGGCGACCACTTCCTCAGCGGTAGGCCGGCAGACGGCCGGTATTTCGCGGAAGTTCGCCAGAATATCGCCGTTGCCTTTTTCCGCCGCTTGCGTCACGGAGGTCATATTGGCCCGGATAAATATCTCCGATGGGTCCAGCGAGCTGCCGGCATAGTTAATCAGTTCCGTAAAGCGGAGAGGGTGACGGTTTTGTATTTGTAGTATCCCCCCGAACTTGGAATCCACCGGTACACCGGCTTTAAGCAGGGCGCCGTTCACCACGATACTACAGACTGTAGCCAGCGCTACCTTGCCTTCCGGCACGATGATATCGCCGACGATATTTCCTCCATGGACGATAGCAACCAGGTCACTGACGCATAGTCCTGCCTTAAAGATACCCCTCATTATTTTCAGAGCTTTAGAGAAATTTTTCTCGGTAAACATAGAAATATTAATTGGTATCAGACCGGTGCGGGTTTTAAAATCGAAATTAGTGCGGAAGGCAAGGGATTCTATCCTGGCGAAAGCAAACCCCACCTTATCCCTAACGAGAGCTTTCTTGAGCTCCGTCTGACCAAGCTCGGTGATTATCCTGCCGTCCCGCCTGCCTACCAGTTTGGTCAGACCTCTTTCATCGGTCAATTTAAGGTGATACCTTACCGCGCGCTCCGTTAGCTCAATACCGAAGTCTTTCAGGTATCTGGCGATCACGCGCGCCCCTTGCGCTTGCTGTAAGGAAGCCAATATTTTTAATATGGATAATACTTTTCGTTCGATAGCTGGTGAATCAGTACTCATAAAAAATAGCGATACGGAAATACCTTACCGTTTCTTTAATATATCTCACTTCATCAGTTATTGTCAATAGCCGTATATTTTCCTATCTTGAGTATTATAGACGGTGTACCTCGAAATTAAATTGACATATTCTTACAAAAAGATTACACTCCATTCAAATCACGCATAATTCACCCGGTATAACTTTAGGGAGATGCTGTGACTGTAAACAAGGTATTAAGCAGCTGTGATGCAGCCGTCGCCGATGTTTTCGATGGTGCTACGGTTATGGTAGGCGGCTTCGGCTCTTTCGCCGGCTTGCCGGTTAACCTTATCGTCGCTCTTTCCCGGCAGGGAGCCAAAAACCTTACCGTTATCGCCAATATGGGCGGGGTGGGTTTTGAGCTAAGCCAGCGCCTGAAACCGGGTGGCTACCCTGACCTGGGATTATTGTTCGAAAATGGCCAGGTAAAAAAATTCATCGGTTCCGTGCCTGCCCTGGGAGGCATGCCGCCCACATCGCCCCTGGAAAGGTCGCATCGTGAGGGTAAAGTGGAAATTGAGGTTGTGCCCCAGGGCACCATGGCCGAAAGGATAAGATGCGGCGCGGGTGGATTGGGAGGCTTCTATACCAGGGTAGGCGTAGGCACCGTCGTTGAAAAAGGGAAGGAGAAAAAGGTCATTAACGGCAAAGAGTATATTCTGGAGCTGCCCTTGGTCGCCGACTTCGCTCTTATTAAGGCGCATAAGGCAGATACCATGGGAAACCTCGTCTACCGCAAAACCGCCAGATGTTTTAATCCGGTTATGGCAACAGCCGCCAGAACGACAATCGTAGAAGTGGATAAACTAGTGCCGGTCGGGGAGCTGGACCCAGAGGTTATCGTTACGCCTCATGTCTATGTACACCGTATCGTGGAGGTGGCGGGATGAAGAGTCGCCTTGATGAGCAGACGATTACCCTGCGGGCAACGCGGGAGTTTGCCGATGGCTCGGTGGTTAATCTGGGTTATGGCATGCCCGGCCTGTGCGCTAATTTTATCCCCGAGGGAAGAACCGTTTTCTTTCAAAGCGAGAACGGCATGTTAGGTTATGGCAGTTTAGCTAGTGATGCCGAAAAAGACTATGAAATGATTAATGCCTCGGACCAGCCGGTTACCCCGATGCCCGGCCTGTGCTTCTTCGATAGTGCGGCATCGTTCGACATGATACGGGGCGGCCATATTGATGTCGTTGTCCTGGGGGCTTACCAGGTTTCGGAAAAAGGCGACCTGGCTAACTGGGGGCGTCCGGGACGGCCGGCGACGGGCATGGGAGGGGGCATGGACCTCGCCTCTGGCGCCAAAAAGGTTATCGTTACGATGCTGCACACGACGAAAGAGGGCGAGCCGCGCATCGTTAAAGAGTGCACCTATCCTCTAACTGCCAGACAGTGCGTGAGCATCGTCATTACTGATCTGGCAGTCATCGAGGTAACCAAGGAGGGGCTGGTTCTTAAAGAGATAGCGCCCGGCTGGACGGTTCCCGAGGTGCAAAACCTTACCGAGGCTAGACTTATACCGGCTAAGGACATCAAGGAAATAGCGCTTTAGACTAATAAGTCGGTCAACATTGACAAATTAGTCACGGTGACTAAAATGATAAGAGGAATAATATAAAGGAGAGTTCTAATGGATGTAACAGCTGCTATTCAGAAAAGGTGCAGTATAAGAAGGTTCAAAGCAACGCCAGTGGAAAAAGCCAAGATAGAAAAGGTGTTGGAAGCCGGCCGGCGAGCGCCGTCATGGGGAAATACCCAACCATGGCGTTTCATTGTGGTTCAGGATAAAGCTAAAATCGCCGGAATCGCTAAAGCTGGCGGCGGTCAGCCTCAAGCCGGCGGCGCTCCTGTCTTGATTGTCTGCTGCGCCACTACTGATGACTTTACAAAAAAAGGACATGGAGAAGCCCTATCGAGCCTCATACCGGTGGGAGCGATGACCGAAGATCTAAAGAACATCGTTTTACAAAGCGACGTATTCGCGCCTTACCTGCGGGGAGATGCGTTCATGACTATCAAAGCTGGTGAGCAGCTGATGATTGCCGTTGCCTATATGACTTTAGAAGCGGTGAACCAGGGGCTAGCCACCTGCTGGGTGGGAGCTATTACCCCCAAAGAAGCTCATCAAGCCCTGAATCTGCCGGATAATATCTTCGTGCATTCTCTATTGCCGCTCGGCTATGCGGATGAAGACCCCAAACCCAGACCCAGAAAAGATATGAGCAAGATTGTTTTTTGGGAGAAATACGGATAACTGGCATATCTAGCACCATCTGTGAGCTAAAAAAGAAAAAGCCCTTAAACAATAATCAACTTGAGGGCTTTTTGTTTCTAAATATTTAGAGTCTGCTACTGCCTGAAGATATCGGGTAAAGGAATGACGGTAAAGCCGGCATTTTTTAGATAAGCCATCTGCTCCTTGAAGTTAGCTACCGGGGTGGAGGTTGCTTCGGGTCCATCATCAGAGATAAGATGGTACACCAGGCATACTGCGGTATTAGGGCCCGCCTGCTCAACGATGGACTTAAAGCTATTCATATCTTGATTGGTTATCTGCCAGGCGGCAACACGATATCTAGCTTTCGGGTCAGTCGTGTTGGTGCTATAAACACGCTCTTGAGTCCAGCCGCCCCGGGCGCAGGTATAATTAGCCGCGATAGCTTGCTCGATAATCCTATCATCCCATTCGTAAAAGGGATAAATCAGGGTGCTGACTTCAAAGCCGAGGTTCTCAAGGTCTTTCTTGGATTCAGCCAATTCATTGCGTAGCTGCTCGTCCGAGAGACTCCTTAAATGAACGTGAGTTTTCGTGTGACTGGCAATGTCCATGCCGTAATTCGCCAGGTCTCTTAACTGGTTGGCACTCATATACTCCATTATATCGTGCCCCTTATTAATATGGTCGGTAATGACGCCGAAAGTTGCCTTAAAGTTATATTCGAGCAGAACTGGCAGAGCAACATCGTACTGATTGGTAAAGGCATCATCAAAAAATAAGCAGACGAGTGTGGCATGGGGTGGGATAGGTATTGGCGCTGGTTTGGGAATGTGGGTTTTCTGGCAACCAGCAAATACTACCAAAAGCAATAGACATATAGTGAGGAATATCTTCGCTTTCATCGCTTTTCTTGCCGAATAATCTAAACGTTGTTGATTATAGATTATTTGCTTTATATTATCAATTAGGCTTCCTGAACGTTTCCATAATCAGTCGGTTAAACGACGAGGAGACTGGCAATAAGTACCGCATCGATGGGTAAACTTGAACTTGAACCGCTCTTTTTTTAATGATACAATTATCGCAATTTAGGTTTATCTGTTTGGAAAGAAAGGATATAGACAAAATATGTTATATGGCGCAGGCAAATACACATATGAATTGGCTAATTGGCAGGCTAAGTTTCCCGGAGGGTGGCAGCCTACCGAGGTAAATACTATAGCCGTTGATTCGCAGGACAGGCTATACGCGTTCAACACCGGTGAATACCCGGTAACAGTCTTTGACCGTGACGGGAACTTGCTGAACACCTGGGGGAAAGATTCCTTTGCGCACAGTCACGGCGCCTTCATTGGTCCCGACGATTCGGTTTATTGCGCGGACGATGGCAACCACACTGTGAACAAATTTACCCCTGAAGGCAAGCTGCTCCTCACGCTGGGTAAAAAAGGTCAGCCTTCGGATACTGGTTTTACCTTTGAAGGCGAAGGCGGGAAAAAGCTAAACTTTTTCGAAGCTTTAGCGACAGTAAAACGAGGCGGACCGCCTTTCAATGCCCCGACTGGTGTCGCTCTCTCCGCGACGGGTGAAATCTATGTATCCGATGGTTACGGCAATGCACGGGTGCATAAATTCTCCCCTGACGGCAAGCTGCTTTTATCCTGGGGTGAGCCGGGTAAAGGTCCCGGACAGTTCGTTGTGCCCCATGGACTCGCGGTAGATAAACGGGGGCGAGTGTTGGTGGCTGACCGGCACAATAACCGAATCCAGATTTTTAATGCCCAAGGGAAATATCTTACCGAATGGGGCGACCTTATCTTTCCGACGGCTATTTTCATTGACACTAGTCAAGTAGTGTATGTCTCCGAACTAATGCGTCCGGGGGTGAGCATATTCGATATTGATGGTAAGCTGCTGGCACGCTGGGGTAATGAAGGCCGAACCAAGGAGGACCCCCTTTTCGTTACCCTTCATTCCATCGCGGTAGACTCACGAGGTAACATCTATGTTGCCGAAGTCATGGGTGCTATCAAGGACACCCCTCTCTTTGCTACGCGAAAAACCAGGATGATACATAAGTTTTCCAGGAAGACATAGACACCGCATATTTACTGGAATTTGAATGGAATTAGCCTATTAAAGCTACTTGGTGGACCCGGGGGGATTCGAACCCCCTACCTTTTGACTGCCAGTCAAACGTTCTCCCAAGTGAACTACGGGCCCGCGGATTCAATCATAATCTATCATAAAAGTGATATTACTGGCAAGATTCGCTCAAATGTGTAATTGTATACGGTTTGTTTACATCCTGTGATGTTTTGTTTATGCTTTGTTTATTTTCCAGATGTTATTATATAACTGTAATGTAAATAACTCATTAGTTAATCAAGTTGTTCCCCAGCTTGATAACGGCCCAATGGATGAAGGGGCCCGGCCAGTCCTCAAGAAAACCGGCACTTGAGGGTTAGCCTGGCCCCTTCTCTATTTTTTAATATGTTGAATAGAAAATATAAATGGGCTAAAATTTTTAAAGAACCAAATTAAACGCAAGGAGTAAGCTAATGGCGCATAAACTTCTGGTCGTACTGCTTATTGGCATATTGTTGGTAACTACAGGTCTGCTATCATTATCCTGTGGGAAAGCGGCAAATATAATGAGATTGACTTCTCCCCCCGCCATGACGATTGATGTTAATAAAAAATACACTGCCACGATTAAAACGGAAAAAGGCGACCTTGTGCTAGAGCTTTTCGCCAAAGATGTGCCGATTACGGTAAACAATTTCGTTTTTCTCGCCAGGCAGGGGTTTTATGACGGCTGCACCTTCCATCGCGTTATTCCTGGCTTCGTCGCCCAGGGCGGCGACCCCCTAGGCACAGGTATGGGCGGTCCCGGCTATAAAATCGATAACGAAATCACGTCACATAAGCATGTAACCGGCGCTATCTCTATGGCTAACCATGGTCCCGATACCAACGGCTCCCAGTTCTTTATCTGCTACGACAATCTCCCCGACCTTGATGGTAATTATAGCGTCTTTGGACAGCTAATAAGTGGCTATGATGTCTTTTTAAACCTTACGCCGCGCGATCCGGATAAGGACCCCAAGTTCCAGGGCGACAAAATAATTACGATAACTATTACCGAGGAGTAGTCTTATATCTCAATGCCGATAGCATGGAATATCCCTTTTAGTCCGAAGTACCCAGCGTAAACGACGGTAAACGACTTGATTAGCTTGCCGACGAGGATAATAGGGATATATTTTTTCAATCCGAACTTCAGCGCTCCAGCGGCGAAAGCGGCGGGATAAAAGAATGGATTTACAATAGAGGTCACGATAAGTAGCGTAATCGTGCCCCGCTTTCTAATGAGGTTTAGCAACTTGTCGTAATATTTTTGCACCCGGGTGTGCTTGCTCTGGCTTATAGCATGTCCCGCACCGCGTCCTGTGGCATATATCGTCATGGCGCCCACCACTTCGCCCAACGCAGCAAAGATGGCTACCAGCCAGGGGTAGGGCATAACGCCGCCCAGGGCGAAAACTATCGCCAGCATCGGTACGGGAACGATGACGGTTGCCCCTCCCAGGAGACTGATAAAAAAAGCGCCGAAATAGCCGTAGTTCTGGAGGTCCCTTACCTCGTCTTTGTAAATGATGATGGCAACCGCCATCAGTATCGTGATAACAACGCCAAAGATGCCGAGGGCGTAAACCCACTTGGGGGATTTTTTACTAGCTACTACTTCTTTGATTGGCTTATTTACTTCGTATACAGTTTTTTCTTCGGGTGTTTTTTCTGGCATAATGTCTATATTATACATGGGCATGCTAATCCAGTCTACTTTCTTAAAAGCAAGAGTCCCGGCTCTACAGTCGGGACTCTTTAGTTTTCCGGTTTTAAGCTATCAGGCTGCGGCTTTAACCGCCGTTTTGGTCTTGAACGTAAGCTCGTCCGTTTCTTTATCGACATCGACCTTAACGGTATCGCCTTCCTTAAGCTCGCCGCGCAGCAGCTTGCTGGAAAGCGGATTCTCCACGTACCGCTCGATGATTCTCCTTAGCGGTCTGGCGCCGAAAATGGGGTCGTAGCCTTTTTCCGATAGCCAGTCCTTAGCTTTATCCGTCAGCTCTAGTCCAATCTTGCGCTCGCCGATGCGTTTTTCCAGGTCTTTAACGTTCAGGTCGACGATTTGCCGCAGATGCTCCTTGCCCAGCTCGTGGAAGACGATAATTTCGTCCAGCCGGTTCAGGAACTCCGGACGGAACAGCTTTCTTACCTCCGCCATGACCTTTTCTTTCATGGCTTCGTATTTAGTTTTTTGGGTTTCCGCGCTTTCTTTCCGCGTAGCGAATCCCAGCTGTCCTTCACGCTTGATAAGCTCCGCCCCGGCATTGCTGGTCATGACGATAACTGTATTCTTGAAGTCCACTGTCCGCCCCTGCCCATCCGTCAGTCGACCGTCATCCATAATCTGTAAGAGGGTGTTAAAGACATCCGGGTGCGCTTTTTCCACCTCATCCAGCAGGATAACGCGGAAGGGTCGCCGTCGTACCGCCTCGGTAAGCTGCCCGCCCTCGTCGTAGCCGACGTAGCCTGGCGGCGCCCCGATGAGGCGCGATACGGTGTGCCTCTCTTGGTACTCGGACATATCCAGTCTTATCATAGCGTTCTCGTCGTCGAAGAGGAACCACGCCAGTGTGCGCACTAGCTCGGTCTTGCCTACGCCGGTGGGACCCAGGAACATGAAGCTGCCGATGGGGCGGCGGGGGTTTTTAAGCCCCGCCCGACTCCGCCGTATGGCTTCGGAGATAGCCGCAACTGCCTCCTCCTGGTCGATAAGGCGCTCGTGGATGCGTTCTTCCATATGTATTAGTTTCTGGGCTTCGCCCTCCAACATCTGCGATACCGGTATGCCCGTCCAACTGGAGATTAGCTGGGCGATGTGTTCTCCAGTTACCTCCTGGCTGATTTTCTCCTTCTTGAGCCAATCCTCTTTAGCTTTATTGTATTCCGGTTCCAGTTTCAGTCGCTCGGCTTTAAGCTCGGCAGCCTTTTGGAATTCGCTCCGCTGCGATGCCGCTTCCTCCTCGTTAGTTATCCGTTTAAGATTCTGCTCCATCGTTTTTACTTCCGGCGGTGCGCTCTCGCTATCGATACGCAGCTTGCTGGCTGCCTCGTCGATAAGGTCGATGGCTTTATCCGGTAGTTTCCGGTCAGAGATATAGCGTTGCGAAAGCTTGGCGGCTGTCTCGAGGGCTTCATCGGTAATTTTTACTTTATGATGCGCCTCATATCTCGGGCGCAGCCCTTTTAATATCTCGATAGTATCTTCAACGCTGGGCTCCTCGACAAAGACCGGCTGAAAACGCCTCTCCAGGGCTTTATCTTTTTCGATATGTTTTCTATATTCGTCGAGCGTGGTGGCGCCGACACATTGCAGTTCGCCCCGCGCTAACGCTGGCTTGAGCATATTGCTGGCGTCGATGGCGCCCTCCGCCGCACCCGCCCCGACGACCGTATGTATCTCATCGATGAACAGGATGATCTCTTTTTTAGCTTCTTTAATCTCGTCCATGACCGCCTTAAGTCGCTCCTCGAACTCACCGCGGAACTTGCTGCCCGCCACCAGCGACCCCATGTCCAGGGCGATGACCTTGCGTCCTTTCAGCGAGTCCGGCACATCATCGGCGGCGATTTTCTGCGCTAGCCCTTCGACGATGGCGGTTTTGCCCACCCCCGCCTCCCCCACGATGACCGGGTTATTCTTGGTACGCCGCGTCAGTATCTGCATGACGCGTTTAATCTCGGTCTCCCGTCCGATAACGGGGTCGAGCTCTCCCTTGCGTGCCAGCTCGGTCAGGTCGCGTCCGTACTTTTGCAGCGAGCGATATTTGCTTTCCGCCCGCGCGTCGTCGACTCTCCGGGAACCGCGCAGCTTTTGCAGGGCGGCATAGACTTTCTCCTGGGTAACGCCCGCGCCGTGAAGTATCCTGGCAGCATCACCCTTGTCGTCGTCGACGATGGCGATAAGCAAATGCTCGGTGCTGATAAACTCATCCTTGAGTCTGGTCGCCTCTTCGTCGGCTTTCTGCATAACCTGGGCGATACGGGGTGTAGCATAAATCTGCCCCGTCTGATAAGTCACCTTTGGGGTATTTTTTAAGGTGTCTTCCACCTGACCCCGGATGACGTCTGTATTAACTTTGAGCTCTTTAAGTATCTCCCCCACCAGCCCCTGTCGCTGTACCAGCAGGGCTAATAAAATATGTTCCACATCCCATTGGCTGTGCTTGAACTGCATCGCCATCTGCTGGGATATTTGTATCGCTTCTTGTGCCTGTTCCGTGAATCTTTCTTGCCTCATTATTTACTTCCCTCCCCTTAATTGCTTGATTTCTTTTTGCGCTTGTTCCAGCGCCTGCTGGATTTCGCCCATATGCTGCATCATCCGCAGGATGACCTCCACCCCCGGCAAATTTACCCCCATTTCGTCTACCAGCGCCCTGACTCTTTTAAGCAAGGCGATATCGTAGTCCGAATACAAGCGGACGTTTCCCTGCGAGCGGCGTGGCTCGATAACGCCGACCCTCTCGTAATAGCGCAGGGTGTGGGTGTGGATGTCCAGCATCCTGGCGGCGACGCTGATAACATAGCGTGGTTCTTTATCGTAGTTTTCTGTGTTCACTGCTGCCTCACCTCAATTTCAGGCGGGACGTAACTTATTAAGCTGCCTGAATAGTTCCTTTTCTTTTTCCGTTAGTTTCGTCGGGACGACGATGTTCACCTTAACCATAAGGTCGCCCTTGGTGGATTTTCCTAGATGGGGCATGCCCTGTCCAGCCAGTCGAAAGACGCGTCCATTTTGGGTTTCCGGCGGGATTTTCAGCGCGAGCTTGCCTTTAGGCGTCGGCACTTGCACTTCACCGCCCAGCACTGCCACCCCCAGAGGTACGGGTATATCGATACTCAAATCGTCGCCCTGCCGCTCGAAAACTTTATGCGGTCGGACGGTGATATTAAGGTAAAGGTCGCCGCTGGCGCCGCCCCCATAGCCCGGCTGCCCCTTGCCGGAAATACGCACGCGTGAGCCGGTAGTTACGCCCATCGGTATTTTAACTTCCAGTCGGTTGATGCCAGCCACCACGCCGGCGCCCCGGCAGACGGAACACGGTACGTTCTGAATCTGCCCTGTACCCTGGCAAGCGGCGCAGGGCTGCTCCCCCTGCAAGTCTATCATCCGGCTGGTGCCGCTAAAGGCTTCTTCCAGGGTTACCTCGACATTCGTCTCAAGGTCCTGCCCGCGCGCGATGCGAGAGCGTCGTGAAGCCCCGCGACCGCGCAATCCCCCGAACAGCTCATCGAAAAGGTTATCCATCCCCCCGATGTCCCCGCCGAAGTGGTAGTTAGTGCCGTCACCGGTGCTGTGCTGCCGGTACTGACCCTGCTGCCGGGCAGCCTGCTCGAACTGGTCGGCATACTGCCACTTATCGCCATATTTATCGTACTTTTGCCTCTTCTCTTTATCGGAAAGTACCTCGTAGGCAGCGTTTATCTCCTTGAATTTCGATTCTGCCGTCTTATCGCCAGGGTTAACATCCGGGTGGTACTTACGCGCCAGCCGGCGGTAAGCCTGCTTGATATCTTTATCCGTGGCGTTTTTATTTACGCCCAATAAATCGTAATAATTTTTAACAGCCATTTCTTTTTGTCCTTAATATATATTATAAATCCGTTCCAGCTATCATGTCAATAGCGAATAAGGAAACTTAACAATTGAATGTTAAGGCTTTTCACTTTAAATCAGTTTTAAAACCTTGTTTGACAAACTATAATGATATTAATAGAATAGTTAAGCTTTTTAACATAATTTACCAAATGGAGAATGTTGTCTTTTATTAAGACATGGTAGACGTAATATCGATGGAGGATAGTAATAAGTGAAAAAGCTGGTATCTGGAGTCTCGATTACCATTTTTATTGCCCTTATCATGTTATTAGTGACCAATTTCGCTTTGCCGAGTATGCCGGCGCAAGCTGCGGAGTCCGGCCCTAAATGCTGGGGGGTAATAATAGGGGTTTCAGATTATTATTATGGCTATTATATAGATACATATATCAAGTATGCCGATAATGACGCGCAGGGACTTTATGATATATTAAGTCCCGCCTGGGGTATCAGCCACATTCGGCTGTTAAAGAATTCACAGGCGACGAAACGCAATATTATGGACGCTATCGACTGGCTGGCGGATAATGCTGGTGCCGATGATACCGTGCTTTTTAGCTTTTCTGGGTTGGGTGATTTAGGCGGTGTTATTTGCCCTTACGATCTTAATTATTTGACTGCCAACGGAATATCAGCGACGGAGTTATCCCAAGCGATTAGTCCGATAAAGGCGCGGAAAATCGTGGTAATCCTGCAAAGCTGGGGCTCAGGAGCTTTTCAGAACGATTTATCAAGCAATGGCCGGGTGATATTGATGTCATCTCGTATTAACGAAGTTACATGGATGTCTAATGAGCTGAGACACTCTGTTTTTGACTATTATATTTTACAGGCGCTTGACAGGTTTGACTTGGTTGATGCCAATGATGATTACGAGCTTTCTGCCGAAGAAATTTTTGATTATGCCAGTCTTATGACATCAGTTTATGAAATGGAAGAAGAATATACCTATATCCAGCATCCGCTGATTGATGACCGCTATTCCGGGGAGCTTCCTTTATTATCAAAATTCACCTTCGTGACCGATATCAGTCTTCCTGCCGGCACAACAATACTAACGCTGGACGGTATTAACTATACCTCGCCGTCTACGTCACTGCTCTGGGTACCTGGTGTATCGCACACGATGACCGTGCCCCAGGTGGTGAATGTGGGCAACGGCATCAGATATCGCTTTACCGGATGGAATGATGGAGACACCTCAACCACCAAAACCGTCTCCAAAGGGTCTTTCACCGCCAACTATCAGAAGGAGCATCAACTCACTATCATCTCCGCAGTTAATGGAACGCAAGGAGCTGGCTGGTATAAAGATGGCACAACAACTTCCTTTTCAGCGACACAAAATATTACATTGCCGGATGCTAAACATTACTTTACCGGCTGGAGCGGCGATTTTACGGGAACGTCATCTTCGGGCTCGCTAGTCATAAATGCCCCTAAAACGGTAACGGCCAACTGGCGCAACGAATATCTCCTATCGCTTACTTCGGCTTACGGTAACCCTGTTGGAGCCGGCTGGTACAAAGAAGGAGATACTGCAACGTTCTCGGTGGCGTCTTATATGGAAACATCAGATACCAAACATTACTTCACCGGCTGGAGCGGTGACTATTCTGGCACCTCGTCTTCAGCCTCATTAATCATGAATGGTCCGAATAAAGTAACCGCTAACTGGCGTCATGAATATCTCCTGACAATTAACTCGGATTATGGCCAGCCCACTGGCGCCGGCTGGTATAAAGAAGGGGAAAAGGCTAATATTTCCGTTGAGCCTACCCAGGGCTTCATCATCCGGCATAATTTCACCGGCTGGAGCGGCGACTTAAACGATACGCAGTCGAGCTCCGGGATAAATATGAATTCTCCTAAGGTTATCCAGGCTAACTGGCAGACGGACTATATTCAGCTATATGCTCTTAGCGGTATTGTCATAGTCCTGGCTGTGGCACTCATCTCAATTGTTATTCTCATTCAGCGGGGTAAGCGTGGAGGCAATATCGCCTAGTTGACAATTAGTCGTGCTCGTGTGTAATCTATGATTGAGGAATTTTCATGCCAGATTGTCCTAACTGTGGACGCCACACATTGAGAACCAAAGATTGGGCTTGTCAGTGGTGCGGCTATCCACTTATGTCAAAATCCTTTAAAGTCATCGATAAAACGTTTAAAGAGCTTGAGGAAGAGCGAAACCTCGCTTTAAAACCGACCGGCTCTGAAGACGAGTCTGAAATCGCAACCGAATACAATTCCGAACCGGGGCCACCAGTTGCACCACCAGTGAAACCCGTTTCTAGGCCCCGCCCCGCGCCTGTTCCTCCTCCGCAAGCGCAACCAAGTGCCATGCAGCCACCGGTAGCTGAACCTCCTCCACCGGAGCAACAAAGTGCAATGCCTTCACCCGCTATCGAGCCTCCTTCCGAGGTTCAACCCAGTGAAGTACCTCCACCTGCTCCCGAACCTCCTCCGCAGGCGCAAGAAGGTGCTGTATTGCCGCCCGCGCCCGAGCCTGCACCGGAACCAGTGCAGCCGATAGCGTCTCCGCCTCCGCCGCCAGGCCAAAACGAACCTGCTCCGGAGCCAGTGCCCCCGCCTATGCCCCCACCGGCAGCGAAACCCCGAATAATCGTTGAGCCTGAACCCCCGCCTGAACCCACAATAAAGCTGGAAGAGATCCAGGATGGCATGGAAATAACCGCAGAACAAATTGACGCACTTTTCAGGACAGCCAAAGAAAGAGCCAATGCCAAATTAGCCGAAAAAACCCTGGTCATAAGAGGCGTCGTTGAAAAAGTATTCATTAAAGACCAGCTTGATATCCGCTATGTCATGGTTACCAGCGCGCAAAATAAAATGACGTGGGGTTTGCGTTGCACCTTCAATAAAGAAGGGTCATCACAGTTAGCCTCTCTCAAGGAAGGGGAGGCAGTGGCGGTGCAGGGCAAATACGAGGGCTATAGCAAGAACATTATCTTTAAAGACTGCGTCCTGATTTAGCGGCGGTACTTTTCAACCTCATCCAGCGTATATCTCATCAGCTTAAGCGTTTCTTCAATATCCCCCGGCGGCATTCCGTAATGCCAGGCCGCGGCGCTTTCTATCAAAGGTTTCCACCGTTTATCTAACGCTTTGAGCGCCCAGCGCGTCGAAACAGGTTTGGATTCTACCGTGCCATGCTTAAGCGTATATAGGGCGCGGCAACACGTTACAACTATATAGGGCTGGTGTTTGGGTGGCTCTAACCAATCACGTTTATCTAGCTTTGACGGCCAATATTCCAATAAGCCGGAGACAATAGCGCGGCGTATTTCATCCGAAGATACTGGCGCAATCATGGGGCCAAGTGGTGGGCCGGCTACCACTATCCCTTTTTCCCGCAAAATATGCCTGTTAATTATCCAGTCGATTCCTTGCTCGGTAAGAAAAAACTTGCCCTCGTTAAGATAAGGGATTTTCCGTTGGCTGGGTTGATACCGAAGCAGCATTCTCTTGGAGAAATATGTGCCTTCCAGTTGTTTTGCCCATTCCAGCCCACTGTCCCGGACGCGCATATGTATCGCTTCTAAATCCGGAATTTGCTTGCTTGGGATTCTTCTGGCGGTGACGACTAGAAAATCGATATCGCTGTGCCCGGGGTCGAAGTCTCCGCTGGCTAAAGAGCCGTGTAGATATAGTCCAACGAAGTTATCATTTAAAACAGCCCGTACGTTCACCAGCAGCAGTTGTACGGCTTCGTTAACATAGGGGTATGGTGTAGGATGTGATACGGGCGAAGTCATTGTTTACTCTTTTATCTTGGCGATGATACCCAGTAATTTATTCAATATCCTGGCGGTAGCACCCCAGATTCTAATCCCATTATAGTAATAAGCAAAGGACGTTACTCTTTTCCCGTTAAGCGTTTCAAATTCGGGTTTCATCGAGTTCTTCTCCAGCAGCGCCGGGATGGGCACGCTGATTATCTTAGCCACCTCTGCCTTGTTTGGCGTAAAATGGTAGGGCCACGGTATTGCCGCAACGAACGGCGTTACAATGAAGTTAGAGGTCGTGGTTATTTCGTCGTCCAGCTCACCCAGTATCATAACGTCTTCTTGGCGTAAGCCTATCTCTTCCTCTAATTCCCGCAAGGCGGTCTCACGCAATGTTTTATCCCCTTTATCCCGCACCCCACCGGGGAAAGAAATTTGCCCTTTATGTGTCTTGACCTTGTTCGTCCGCTTGATGAACACAATATGGTATTGTCCCTCTTTTTTATAGATGGGTATCAACACGGCTGACGGCAAACGGCTGGTATCGGTAATGTAAAACTTCTGTCGCTGCGCCAGTATTTTCTTCAGCTCCGCTTCCATCGACCCTATATTATAACGGCGCAAAGGTAATTACAACTTGCTCCTTTCTGTTTCTTCCCCAACCCATATATATTGTGTATAATTTAACTGTCATTTGGAGAAAAGCGTTATGGATTTTAATCTGACCGAGCAGGAAAAGATGCTGCAAAGGGCGGCTAAGGATTTTGCTGTTAAAAAGGTCGCTCCTAAAGCAGCTGAAATCGACCGCACCGGCGAGTTCCCATTAGGTCTGGCTAAAGAGATGGGCAGGCTCGGTTTCCGGGGCTTGCCTTATCCTGCTAAATATGGCGGCAGTGGCGCTGGTTACGTTAGCTTTATTCTGGCGCTGGAGCAGATTTGTCAGGCATCTTTATCCGTCGGCGCTATCATGGCAATTAATACCGTTCCGGAGGAGGGCATCTATCGCTTCGGCAATGAGGAGCAGAAAAAGCGTCTCCTTAAGCCCCTGGCGAGCGGGCAATGGCTGGGTGGCATTGGCTTCACCGAGCCGGACACCGGCTCCGACCCCCGTATGGTCAAGACCATCGCCCGGCGCAGCGGTAAGGGCTACACTATCAACGGACAAAAAATGTTCATGTCCCTGGCGCCGGTACTGGACGTGGTGCTGCTCTTCGCCCGCCGTGAAGGCGCGGAAGGACTAAACGCTTTTATCGTGGAATCAAAGTCTAAGGGCTTTGCCGTACAGGAGGTGCTGGAGACGATGGGGTTAAGGGGACTGGGCACCTCTATCGTCAATCTCGACGATGTTTACGTGCCAGAGGAAAACTTAATCGGCAAGCCGGGGCAGGGATTTGATATTTTATTGGATGCCATCAGCGTCGAGCGGATGAGCGTGGCGATGCAGGGGGTGGCGGTAGCACAGGCGGCGCTGGATTTATCGCTGGACTACGCTAAGCAGCGGCAGGCGCAGGGCAAGTCCATTGCCCGGATGCAGGCTATCCAGCAACCGCTGGCGGAGATGGCATCCCGTATCGAAGCGGCGCGCTGGCTGGTCTACCGCACCGCCTTTTTACGCGACCAGGCTCAAAGCATCCAGTACGAGTCCTCCATGGCTAAGCTCTTTGCCTCGCAAGTGGCAGTGGAGGTAACGCGTATGGCGATGCAGATTCATGGCTCCTACGGCGTGATGAAGTCGCTCCCCGTAGAGCGACTCTACCGCGATGCTAAAATGACCGAGATATACGTCGGCATCTCGGAAGTGCACCGCAGCATCATCGCTAACCAGCTGATACAGGGATAATCAATGCCTCAAAAACATTTCAATTTATTGAAGACGTGTCATAACGCCCGCGCCGGCGAGCTTAATACCCCCCACGGTAAAGTGCTGACGCCCGCCTTCATGCCGGTGGGCAGCCAGGCAACGGTCAAAACCCTCACCCCGGAAGACGTTAAGAGTCTGGGCTTCAACATGATTCTAGCAAATACCTATCACCTTTACCTGCGTCCCGGCATCGACGTTATTAAGAAGCTGGGGGGACTGCATAAATTCATGGCCTGGGATAGAGCCATCCTTACCGATAGCGGCGGCTACCAGGTGTTCAGTCTATCGCCACTATGCAAGATAACCGACGAGGGCGTTACCTTTCGTTCCCATATTGACGGCAGCGAGCATTTCTTTACGCCGGAGCTAGCGATGAAATACCAGGAGTACTTAGGCGCTGATATTATTATGGTGCTGGATGAGTGCTCCGCTTATGGCGATAGTAGAGAAAAAATACGTAAAGCTATGGAGAGGACACATCGCTGGGCGGAGAGATGTCTCAAAGCCCATAAAAGCAATGACCAGGCGATTTACGCCATCGTTCAAGGGGGTATGTTCCCCGATTTACGACAAGTTTCGGCGGAATACCTGACCAAGCTGGATTTCCCGGGCTACGCTATCGGCGGCTTGAGCGTCGGCGAGCCGAAGGGAGTCACCCTGCCGATAATCGAACAGACGGCAGAACTATTACCAAAGGATAAGCCACGTTATCTCATGGGCGTCGGCGCGCCGGAGGACCTCGTCGTTGGGGTGGCGCGCGGCATCGACCTCTTCGATTGCGCTTTACCGACCCGCGTGGCGCGTAACGGCGCTCTCTTCACGCGTAAGGGGAGGGTGAATATCCGCCGGGCGGCTTATGCCAAAATGGATAAGCCTATCGACCCGACGTGCGACTGCTATACCTGCCGCACCTTTTCCGCCGCTTACTTAAGCCACCTGTTCCGAGCGGAGGAGCTTTTAGCTTTGCGGTTGGCTACCATCCATAACCTGCGCTTTATCAGCAACCTCATGCGCGATATTAGAAGCACTATTCTGGATGGCACGTTCGACGCTTTTGCTAAGGAATTTCTATCAAGTTATAAGACTACTAATGAACAGACCCGTATGGCGCAAAAGGGGAGGTGGCTAAAGGGGAGAGATAATAGCAGTAAATAAGTTGAAAAAAGGGTGAAGTTGCCTTAAACTGACACTTAGAGAGGTTTTAGGCTTAGGAGGTGAGGATTGAAGAGAGAGTTTACCGTGATTATTGAAAAAGACGAGGATGGGTATTTTATCGGGACTGTTCCGCAGCTTAAGGGCTGTCATACCCAAGCTAAATCATTGGATGAACTGATGGAGCGAACAAAAGAGGCTGCTTTGTTGTGCCTTGAAGTAGAGGGAGAAGTTGGGGAAGGTGATTTACGGTTTGTCGGAGTTCAAAGAATTGCGGTATGAGTAGGCTGCCTTCTTTGACGGGTGAACGGATTGTCAAAGCACTGACCGGAATCGGATTTGAAATCTTGAGGAGAAAGGGTAGTCATATTTACCTGAAACATCCGGACGGAAGAGCAACAGTTGTTCCGGTTCATAAGGGGGAGTCTCTAGGTAAGGGATTATTAAGAGCAATAATAAAGGATGCCGACTTAAGCCGAGAAGAATTTCTTAAACTGCTTTGAATAAAAAAGAGAGAAATACCATTATAATCCGAGAGGTTCATTATGGCTAAAGAAAAAGAAAAGAAACACAAACATGAGTCGCCCATTAAGATAGGCGATAGATATATCTGCCCGCATTGTAAGGCGGAGATACCTGTTAGGCAGGACTGTCCGGCCTGCAAGCTGGAAATCGACTGGACGAAGATTTAAGTTAGTTTTCAGTTTACAGTCGACAGTAAACAGTTGGGGGTAAAGGTGGGGGGCAACTAATTACTAATTACTAACAACCAATTACTCTCTTATCCCCCATGTATTACGTATAAAACGTTAAGCTTATCGCCATCTTTTAACGGCAAATTCATGTCCTTGGGATAAACGCTCTGCCCATTGATAAAAAAGTCGTAGGAATGCATCAGGTTGCCGCTCTTATCGAGGAGCATCTTCTTAAGTTTGGGGAACTGCTTTACCAGGTCGTGAAGGCACTCTCGAACAGTCTTGCCTTCTACCTTCGTGTTTAAAACGCCGTCCGTGTATCTGCCGAAAATGGACGATATTTCTACATCTACGCTCATCGTTTTTTCATCTGTTTAACTTTATTGCCGCAGACCTCGCAGTTGGGGTCACGGTTGATTTTGAACTCGCTGAACTTCATCTGCAAGGCATCGTAGTTAAGCAGCCGGTCGGTCAAAAGCTCGCCCAGCCCGACGATATACTTGATGACCTCCGTCGCCTGAATGCAGCCGATGATCGCCGGCGTAACCCCGATAACCGGGAACTTTTCTTTGGGCATGGTAGCGCCATGATACAGGCAGTTCAGGCAGGCGGTTTTACCCGGCAGCACCGTCATCGCTCTGCCTTCGAAGCCGTAGACTGCCCCGTGGAAAAATGGTATCCCTTTTTCGACAGCTGTTCTGTTCAAAAGATACCGAGTGGGCAGGTTATCCATGGCGTCCACGATTAAATCCGAATCCCCCACGAGCTTAGATATGTTAGCTTCGGTTAGCGTCTCGGCGATAGTTTCTATTTTCTCATTTGTATTGAGTTTTCCCAGCTTTTCTGCGGCCGAATCCGTCTTTTTCTTGCCGATATTTTCTTCCCAGTGCAGCACCTGCCGGTTTAGGTTGCTTAACTCCACTTTATCATGGTCGGCGATGCGCAAGGTGCCGATGCCCGCCGCAGCCAGGTAGATTGCTACCGGCGAGCCTAATCCCCCCACTCCCGCTAAAAACACTCTGGCTTTCTTAAGCTTCTCCTGTCCCGCCTCCCCGAACCCGTAAATCATTATTTGCCGATCATATCTCTGTAACTCTTCCATGGTAAGCATAATATCTTATCTCTTTTTAAACGATTTCCAGCATGCGGTCGACGGATGCCTTGGCTTTAAGGCGTATTGTCTCCGGCACTTTCACCACCGGCATCATCATTTCCAGCGACTCCAGAATTTTTTCGACTGTGATTTTCTTCATGTTCGGGCATATCGCCTTTTTAGAAGCCGGATAAAATTTCTTGTCCGGATTTTCCTTGTTGAGACGGTGTAAAATCTCCACCTCCGTGCCCACTATCAGCTCGGTAACGTCTGGGCGGGCGGCATAGCGTATCATGCCGCTGGTGCTTAAAGCTTCATCCGCCAGGGCGATAACCTCCGGCCGACACTCCGGGTGCACCACTACTTTAGCTTGAGGATGTTCTTTCTTTTGCTGGATGATATCTTCCGGCAGTATCTTAACATGGGTAGGACAGTAGCCGGGCCAGAGTTCCATTTTTTTACCGGTCTTTTTAGAGATAAAGTCGCCCAAATACTGGTCCGGCACGAATAAAATGTTTTTATTTTCGATGGTATTCACTACCTTGACGCCGTTAGCTGATGTGCAACAGTAATCGGACTCGGCTTTAACGGCGGCGGTGGAGTTGATGTAGGTGACCACGGTAAAACCAGGTAGCTCTTTCTTTTTACTCCGAAGCTGCTCGGCGTTAATCATGTTAGCCATGGGGCAGCCGGCGCCGGCGTCCGGCAACAGCACGGTTTTATCTGGATTAAGAATCGAAGCCGTCTCCGCCATGAAGTGCACGCCGCAGAAGACGATAACATCGGCGTCGGTTTTAGCCGCTTTCTGGCTTAGCTCCAGTGAGTCACCGACAAAGTCCGCAATATCCTGCACCTCGCCACGCTGATAGTTGTGAGCGAGGATAACCGCGTTCTTATCTTTTTTTAGCTCCCGTATCCGTTCGATGGTGCTCTCGGTCATATCTTTATTTTACTCTAAAGGCGAGATTATTCACAGATTATTCTGGCCGCGCCGGAGTAAATTTTCATGCCGGCCACTTTAGTAATCCTCACGTCCATATCCGTATTTGTCTTCGTGCCTTTATCCCGCACAAAGCCGATGATGGTGAGACCGCACTTTTTCCCTATTTCCAGTCCTCTATCGGTTACGGCGGTCTTGGTGGCGACTATCGGGATGCCGCAGCGGCAAATTTTGGTGACCATTTCCGAAGCCATACGGCCGGTGGAGACGAGAAACGTCTTGCTGAAATCGACTTTATGTAGCAAGGCGTAGCCGATGATTTTATCCAGCGTATTGTGCCGTCCAATGTCCTCGACCAGACAAATCGGCTCGGATTTAGCGGAAAAGAGTCCGGCAGCATGGACGCCCTCCGTCGTTACATAGAGCTCGGCGTTTTTAAAAAGCCGATTCATCGCAGAGAATATAGCCCGCTTGCCAATTACTATTCCTGTTTTTATTTCAGGCAGGCTGGATTCTCCAAAATAGGCCGACCTGCCGCCGCCGGAAACGATACGGAAGTTGGTCTTCCCCGTGCCGGTTAACGCCTTTCGGCTGTCTTTTAAGGTTACTTGAGCCGTGTTGTTTTGAATTTCCAGCGATTCCAATTCGTCCGGGCTATTGATGAATCCCTGACCGAAAAGATAACCTAGCGCAAATTCTTTCTCGAAGGTCGGGGTGATGGAGGCGGTGACCAGGTGCTTGCCATTAACGTAGATGGGCAGCTCCTGCTCGATGACAACGCCGACCCGCACTGGTGCTAACTGCCCGTTGGCAAGCTTCCAGCAGCCCATTTTTCTTGATGTTTTTAAGCTAGTCATCTTATCCGATTCTCTCCGGGTGACTGTATACAATCATACTTTTACCCCGCACCAGCCCGGCGATGGTTATCCCCGCTTTCTCGGCGATTTCAACCGCCAGGGTAGTCGGCACGCCCTTGGTGGCGATAACCGGGATGTTTACATTACGGCATTTTATTAACATTTCAGAAGGTTGCCTGCCGGTGGAAGCCGCCAGGGTCTTACTGAAATCAACATCGTGCAGCAAACCGTAGCCGATTACTTTATCCAGGGCGTTATGCCGTCCCAGGTCTTCGGCGATGCAGATGGTCTCGCTGCCGTTAAGAAACAAGCCGGCGGAATGCACGGCTTCTGTCTCCGAGAATATTTCGGATTGCAGGATAGCTTTAACGCAGCGAAAAATGTCGCCGGTTTTTACTTTGAGGTCGGAAATAACCTTGTGATGGACTGGGTTTCTCCTGTTTTTTCCCGCCAGAGTAACCTCGGCGGTATTGTTTTTAATAGTCAAAGACTTTATATCCCTGACGCTGTAGATTACTCCCTGCGCGTACAGGTGACCGTAGACATATTCTCTTTCCAGCGTCGCTAGAATCATCGCCGTGGCATAATGTTTACCGTCAATGCGGATGGTCAGGGCGGTTTCTTTAACGATTCTTTCGACGGCGGTTTTACACCCACCGTCGACGCGGGTATATTCAACTTTCTCCAGGATTTTACTATCCATCTTATTTCTTTTTATCGTCTACCTTGATAGTATCGCCGGCTTTGACGCGCCCACCGCGAATGACCCTGGCGAATATCCCTTCCCTCGGCATAATGCAGTCGCCCACCTGCTGGCGGATGGCGCAGGCGGCGTGGCACTCTTTGCCTATCTGGGTCATTTCCAGTATCACCTCTTTACCGGCATTCAATCTTGTACCAAGAGGCAGGGAGGACAGGTCGATATCTTTAGTGGTGATATTTTCTGCAAAATCTCCCGGCTGTAAAAATTCGAAGCCTTTATTACGCATCTTATCGATGCTCTCTATCGCCAGCAGGCTTACCTGGCGGTGCGTAGCACAATCGGCATGAGCATCGCCGACCACGCCGTAATCCTCTTTAACGACTATTTCAGCAACGGGCGTTTTACTGGTGCCCTTCTTTTCGCTCTGGCAAACGGCGATTATCGAAGCCATAATTTACCTTCCTTGTCTGATTATTCTGCCGCCGCCGATGATGGTATCACCATCGTAAAATACCACTGCCTGTCCTGGCGTGATAGCCATCTGCGGCTCGTTGAATTTTACATGAACATGTGTTTCATCCAGCGGACTGACGATAGCATCGGCTTCCGCGTGGCGGTATCTGACCCTGGCTTTGACCTTGATGGGTTTTTCCGGCATGGATATAGCTACCCAGTTCAGGTTATCAGCTACCAACTCGCTGGCATAGGTCTGCTCTTTAGTGCCAACGATGATGGCGTTCCTCTCCGGATCGATGGCGGTTACATATAGCGGACCGGCGGCAGTAATGCCTAATCCCTTGCGCTGGCCGACGGTATAGAACATAATGCCTTGATGCTGTCCCAATTCATTCCCCTGCCGGTCGATTATCGGTCCTGGTTTTATTTCTCCCGAGAGATGGTTCTTTAAAAATAGGGCATGGTCATTATCCGTCACGAAGCATATTTCCTGGCTTTCTGGTCTTGCCATGACGGGAAGCCCTAGTTTACGAGCAGTTTGCTTAACCTTCGCCTTAGTCAGTTTGCCAACAGGAAAAAGTGTGTGCTCCAACTGCTCCTGAGTCAGTTGGCAGAGAAAGTAACTTTGGTCTTTTTGTTTATCCTTTCCCTTTTTCAGGAGATATCTACCATGATTGCCTTTTTCGGTTTTGGCATAATGACCGGTAGCAAAAGAATCAGCCCCCAGCCCTTTCGCCCTTTCCCACAATATACCAAATTTTATATGCCTGTTGCACAGGATGCAGGGATTCGGTGTGTAGCCATGACTATATTCCCGGCAAAAATCGTCTATAATAGTACGCCTAAAAATATCCTGTAAATCTATAACATGATGAGGAATTCCCAGTTTTTCAGCTACCTTCTGCGCATCCGCAACAGCATTACGACTGCTTGCACTATCGGTCAATTGCATGGTTATGCCGATAACATCATGTCCCTCTCGTTTAAGTAAAGCGGCGGCTACGGAAGAATCGACGCCGCCGCTCATAGCTACGGCTATTTTCATAGTTGAAAAATATCCTACCAGATACTAGATTCCGCCGCCCTGGGAAAAATCCTTCGCCATCTTTTCTATTTGCTTTTGTAGTTCATCAGGCGTAGTGGATATACCGCTCAAGCTTTCTAGCTTTTTGAGGCGTTCGTCGAGCTGGTAATGGTCTTTGAGTACCAGCTTAAGCGCCTCGGCAACGGGGTCGGGCAGCTTGCCATGTTCGAGGTCCATGACTGGCTTTTCACGCTTGGTAACTACCCTGCCGGGAATACCCACCACCGTTACCCCCGGCGGCACCGACCTTATCACCACGGAGCTGGCACCGACCCTGACGCCGTCGCCAATAGTGATGGGACCTAAAGCGATCGAGCCGCTGCCCATCTCAACGCTATTACCGAGTGTAGGATGGCGCTTCTTTTTCTCCATCGTCGTCCCGCCCAGCACCACTCCCTGGTAGAGCAAAGCATCGTCACCGATTTCTGCCGTCTCCCCGATGACTACACCGGAGCCGTGGTCGATAAAACACCGTCTGCCTATTTTCGCCCCGGGGTGTATCTCGATGCCGGTAAAAAAGCGGGTAACGTTAGAAAAGAAACGCGCCGGCAGCTTAAGGTGGTGCGTCCAGAGAAAATGATTGACGCGATGCGCCCAGATAGCATGTAGGCCGGAATAGCATAAAAGGATTTCCAGCGTGCTGCGCGCCGCCGGGTCTTTAGCGAAGACGGTTTTAATATCCTCTCTTATCGTTTTAAACATTTAAAAGCTTCCTTTATACACTAGCCGGGAGAAACGTTATCTAACCTCTTACTTTAATTATACTCTATTTCTCAAGGGGATAAAGGAGATAGTTGACTAAAATAGTAAACAATTAAATTCTAACAATAATGACCGTAGCTGTCAATCTGGTTTCGTTCGTTTTTATAGTTCAAGTGACCTCACCCCCTATCCCCGGAAGAAATCCTTCTCTAATCTCCCTTTACGAAAGGGAGACGTTGTCATCTTTTTATTCAATCACTTGTCCCTCTTTCGTAAAGAGGGAGAAAGGGAGATTTTGTTTACTGCACCCCTCTTAGACGCCCTGTTCGGGGAGGGGGTTTAATTTTGAAGTATGCCCGTTTATTGTGTAGAATTAAGCCGATGGAGACGGAACTGCGGAACCTGCCAAGCGTCGATAAAGTGCTGACTGATGCACGGTTCGCCCGTTCGACCAAGAGCTATCCTCATGAGCTTCTGGTTGATATTGTCCGGCAACAACTGGAGCAGGAACGGCAGTCTATCATGTCCGGTAAGACACGCGCCTCCCTCGAAGAAATAGTTGCCGCAATACTAGACCGACTTGAAGCTATTACCAAGCCGAGTCTGCGCCGCGTGATTAATGCTTCTGGCGTGATTCTGCACACCAATCTCGGGCGCGCTCCTTTGAGTGAGGAAGCTCTGGCGGCTATGGAAGATGCGAGCCGTGGCTATGCTAACCTGGAGTTCGATTTGATAAGTGGTGAACGGGGGTCACGCCATGTCCATGTCGAAAGCCTTTTATGCCAGCTAACTGGCGCCGAAGCGGCACTGGTCGTCAATAACAACGCCGCGGCGGTGCTTTTAGGGCTTACGGCTTTAGCCAAGCGTAAAGAGGTCATCGTTTCCCGCGGTCAGGCGGTGGAGATAGGCGGTGGCTTCCGTATCCCGGATGTTATGCGCCAGAGCGGCGCCAAGCTTGTCGAGGTTGGGACGACCAACCGTACCTATGCCCGCGATTTTGAAGAAGCGATAAGCCCGGCGACAGTGGCTTTAATGCGCGTGCATTCCAGCAATTTCAGGTTGGTAGGCTTTACCAGTGAAGTCTCGCTAGAGGAGATGGTGTCCATCGGCAAGAAACACGACCTGCTCGTACTGGATGACCTCGGCAGCGGGAGCTTGCTGGATACCACCATTTTCGGACTGGCTCCGGAGCCGATGGTACAGCAGAGCGTAAAAGCGGGCGCCTCGCTCACGTTTTTCTCCGGCGATAAGCTACTCGGTGGTCCGCAGGCAGGCATTATCATCGGCGAAAAGCAATATGTTGATAAACTTAAGCGGCATCCCCTGGCGCGGGCGCTGCGTATCGATAAAACAAGACTGGCCGGACTGGTGGTGACTCTGCTGCATTATCTCAAAGAGGAAGCGGTCTTAAAAATCCCCGTCTGGCGGATGATTGCCGCGCCGCTGAAAGAAGTGGAAAAACGCGCTGGTCGTTTGGCAAAGGCTTATGTCGACGCAAGAGTGATTGATGGGGAGACGATGGTGGGGGGCGGCAGCTTACCCGGCGGCAGTCTCCCAACCAGGCTGGTGGCTATCGGCGGCGGCAGTAAAAAGATACAAGAAATCAGCCGCAAGCTGCGCCTTGCTAAGGTGCCCATTATCGGGCGTATTGATAAAGACCAACTTCTCCTCGACCCCCGCACCGTGCTACCGGAAGAGGATGAAATCGTTATCAAAGCGCTTTCCAATATAGGCTATAAGTAAAAACAAAGGAAAAACAGGAGTTTTTACATGAGTGAAAAAGAGATTATCTTACGCTACGGCTATAATCCCCACCAGAAACCCGCCCGGATATTCGCTAAAAAGGGCGTTTTACCTTTCAACGTGCTTAACGGCGTGCCGGGCTATATCAATATGCTGGACGCTTTGAACTCCTGGCAGCTGGTGAAAGAGCTAAAACAGGTGCTTAAGCTGCCGGCGGCGGCATCCTTTAAGCATGTCAGTCCTGCCGGTGCGGCGGTCGGCATACCCCTTACCGATACGCTCAAGAAGGCCTATTTTGTGGAAGGTATGGCGGAGTCGTCGTTAATGGCGGCTTATGCCCGGGCGCGCGGGGCTGACCGTGTTTCTTCTTACGGCGACTTCGTGGCTTTGAGTGATACGGTGGATGTTCCTACCGCCAAGCTGATTTACCGTGAGGTCTCTGATGGCGTTATCTCCCCGGGGTATGAAAAAGGGGCGTTGGATATCCTTAAAGCCAAGAAAAGCGGCAAGTACCTTATGATTGAGATGGATGCCGATTACCAGCCTGAAGAAACGGAGACGCGCGAGGTCTTCGGTATCCAATTCGAGCAGAAGCGTAATAACGCCGTCGTCACGGCTGATATGTTGAAGAATATCGTCACGAAAAAGAAGGACTTCCCAACTGATGCCGTACGTGACCTTATCCTCTGCACCACCGCTATTAAGTATACGCAGTCCAACACCATCGGCTTCGCCGTGGACGGGCAAGCTATCGGCATCGGGGCGGGGCAGCAATCGCGCATTCACTGCACGCGCCTGGCGGCGGAAAAGGCTGACCGCTGGTTCCTGCGCCAGCATCCCGCCGTCCTGGGGATTAAGTGGCGTGACGGCGTCTCACGCGCTGACCGCAATAACGCTATCGATTTATACTTGCAGGAAAAACTGAACAAATTTGAAAAAGAGACCATGAAGTCCGCCATGGAAAAAGTGCCGCCGCAGCTTACCTGGGAGCAGAAGCGCGACTGGCTCAAGAAGCTCAAGGGCGTCTCCCTTTCCTCCGACGGCATGATACCCTTCCGCGATACCATCGACCGCGCGTATGAAAGCGGCGTGGCTTACGTGGTGCAGCCCGGCGGCTCCATACGCGATGAGGACGTTATCAAAGCCTGCAACGACTATGGTATGGTGATGGCTTTTTCCGGCGTCAGGCTTTTCCACCATTAAAAAAGTTTACAGTTGACAGTTTTCAGTTAACGGTTTGGAGGGTAGGAGGGGAAAAGGGAACAGCCCGCCAAGAGGGGCGCTAGCCCCTCTTAGTATATTTCCCCCTTCCTTTCGTAAAGGAAGGGGGTCAGGGGGATAGATTACTAGAGATGTTCGTACTGGGTACGGCGGGCCATATCGACCACGGGAAATCGCTGCTGGTAAAGGCACTAACCGGCATCGACCCCGACCGGCTGCGTGAGGAAAAAGAGCGGGGCATGACCATCGATTTGGGTTTTGCCTGGCTCAAGCTGCCCAGCCGGCGCGAGGTGGGTATCGTGGATGTGCCGGGGCACGAGCGCTTCGTCAAAAACATGCTGGCGGGCGTCGGCGGCATCGACCTCGCTTTACTTATTGTAGCTGCCAACGAGGGCATCATGCCGCAAACTCGTGAGCACCTCGCCATTCTCGACTTAATCGGGGTCAAGCATGGGGTGGTCGCTATTACCAAAAAAGACCTGGTGGATGAGGAGATACTGACGCTTGTCCGCATGGAGCTGGAAGAGCTCATCGCCACGACCACCATCGCCGGTTCGCCCATCGTCGCCGTCTCGTCGGTCACCGGCGAAGGCATCCCGGAGCTTTTAAACGTTATCGATGCCCAGCTGGACAAGACCGAGCCGAAGAAGGACACCGGACGTCCCCGCCTCCCCATCGACCGGATTTTTACGATTGCCGGCTCTGGCACGGTGGTCACGGGCACGCTCATCGACGGCGCTTTAAACGTGGGGCAGGAGGTGGAAATTGTCCCCGCCGGCTTGAAGTCCAGAATCCGTGCGCTCCAGACGCATAAGGAGAAAATCGATACCGCCAGCCCGGGCAGTCGGGTGGCGGCGAACCTGGTAGGGATTAACACCAACCAGCTTACCCGCGGTGATGTCGTTACCCGTCCCGGCTGGCTCAAACCCACACACTTAGTCACGGTTAATCTCAAGCTGATTGCTTATTTGCCGCGCGGGATAAAACACGGCGCGGAGGTGAGCTTCCATACCCTGGCGGCGGAAACGATGGCTAAAGTGCGCCTGCTGGAAGGCGAGGCGCTTAAGCCGGGCGAAGCCACCTGGGCGCAGCTTACGCTGGAAAGACCGCTAGCCATTGTTAAAGGTGACCGCTATATCATCCGTTCGCCGATGGAAACGCTAGGGGGCGGGGAAATCGTCGACGCGCATGCCAGGCGACTACGCCGGTTTCGACCGGAGGTCATCGAGAATCTTAAGGTCAAGGAGAGCGGCACCGCTGCCGAGGTAGTCATGGCGCTGCTGGAGACGAAGCAGCCGCTGGAGCAAGTCTCATTAGCGACGCAGAGCAATATTCCGTCGCATGAAGTCAGCGCCGCTGTAGAGTCGTTAGTGGGGGAGGGACGCGTTATCGCGTTAGGGGAGGGAGAACACCGCCTACTCTTAACGGCGTCCGGCTGGAAAAACTTAAGCGATAAAGCCCTTGCCGCCCTGGCGGAGTATCATAAAAAGTACCCCGCCCGCCCCGGCATGCCCAAAGCGGAGTTCACCACACGCTTAAAGCTGGGAAATTTCATAACCTTGGCGCTGGAGAGTCTGATTAAGCAGGGGGTTATGGTGGAGGAGGGGGGACATATCCGCCTCCCCGCCCATACGGTCAAGCTGACGGCTGCACAACAGGGCAAAATAGACACGTTCTTAAAGTCTTTAACGTCCAGCCCCTTTGCCCCACCCTCCGAGCTTATCCCGGAACCGGACCTGCTCAATATCCTCATTGCACAGGGCAAAGTGGTAAAGGTCAGCGACAATATCGTCTTTTCTACTAAAGCCTATGACGAAATGAAGTCTAGAATCATCGCGCGCATCAAGCAAAACGGCAAGATAACGTTAGGCGAAGTGCGGGATATGTTCGGCTCCAGCCGCAAGTACGTCCAGGCGCTGCTGGAATACCTCGATAGAGAAAAAGTTACCCGGCGGGTGGGGGACGATAGGGTGATGTATTGAGGCAGCCTGCTTGGTAAAAGAGGGGGTATTATGGATTGTCCTAAATGCGGTACGCTCATGAATTACATAGAAGTACGGCAGAATGTACTGGAATATCTCGGTTGTGTTGGTTGCCTCGGCTGTTTGGTAAGTCCTTTAGGATGCCTGCTGGCTCCTCTAGCTTACTTCTTACCTAAATCCAGGTATTACCTGTGCCCAAATTGCGGGGCTAAAGAACCTGTAAAATAGGATCCTACTGTAATATATTTATTTCTTGTCATTTGCCGAAAACCATTCTTTCCTTATTGACAAAAATTCTATTTAGAATTAAAGTTTCCATAAAAAAGGGGGTTGGTAATAATGAATACTCCAGATTATACTCCACAACTAATTCAAGCAATACTTGTTGGTTCATCAGCCTTACTTGGTTTTACAGGTGTTCTTGATGTTCAACTAGCTAAAACTGTTAAAAAAGTATGGGAAAAATGGTTTGTTGGTCTTTTCTCTTCAATAATTGTGGTTTCGTTTATCACTTGTATTTCTTATACTATAACTTGGTTTGGTTCATCTTTTTTGGATTCTGCTTCTAGTAAATCTGCTGTTATTCCAATAAATGCGTCATTTGTTATCCAATCTATTTGTTTCTTAATTTTATTTTTAGAATATATTGGTAGTTCTTTTTATGATACGAGACGCTAGGTATGTTTATATAATAACTATACAATAAGCCCCAAGTGGTATAATTACAAAGAGGAAAATAAGTTGAAAACATTAATTTGTCCATTGTGTGGTGTTTATACATCATTCAATCCGGCGCTTGTCAACTTACCTGAACATATGTCATATGAACCTAGTTCTATCCCTGCTGTTGTAAGTCCTGTACCCGTCTTCGTCCTTGGCCACCATGTTCCTCCAAGAAAAGGTTTAGATAATTATGCTATTGTTGTATGCCAAGGATGTGGCGAATTATTTATCGCTACTAATAAAGGGATGGAAGGATGGGTAGCCGTTCACCCCATTCCTCACAAGATGTTACCAATTGAAGTACCAGAACCAATAAAAAGTGAGTTTGAAGAGGCTAGCTTGTGTTTAGCTATTGATGCATACAAGGCTTGTATGTTAATGTGCGAAATCGCATTAGAGCACTTATGGAATCAACAAGGAGTATCTGGTCTTGACGATCTAAAAGATAAAGGAATTATCTCTAACAGACTTTATAATCGCGCCAACGAAATTAGGTTGTGGGGAAACTTGATAAAACATAAGCTCTTAGACTCTTCTATTTCAAAAGATGAATCAAATCAAGTTATTGGCTTTTTAGAACTTCTACTACACGAGGTTTACATTGAGCCTGCGCATCTTGATGCACTCACAAAGAAACGTGAGAATTTAAAGAAAAAGTAGAACAAAAACCTCTGGCGGGAGCGCATGGGAGTCGAACCCACCGAAGACATGTTTAATGCCCCCCAACGGATTTGAAGTCCGCGAAGCCCACCGGGACTCATCCGCCCCCGCACCCCGAGTATAAACTAATACATACGCTCTAGCAAGCTGTGTTAAATAAAAAAAGCAATGATTCTGTCATTCCAGCGAAGGCTGGAATCCACACTAGGGAATTCATACATGACTGAAAATGCAGTATGGATTCTGGCCCTCGGGCTGAACTCGGGCTGAAGCCTGCGCCAGAATGACATAAGGGAAAAGTCATATTGATTATTGTATCCCTCGGCTTCGCTCGGGACAAGTCTTGGTTATTTCTATTTCGGTTGCGGTCCGGGCATTCTGGGCGGCGGGGGATTAGCCATGAAGGCGTTAATCATGTCAACATCCACACCCTGTCCCTTGAGCATCTGCGCCATGGTGGGCGGCGTGAGTATAAAGAACTCCTCTTTTTTCATGCCATCGATTAGTCCTTGCGCGCACTCCTCCGGCTTGAGGAACATCGGCATTTTTTGAAATTCCTCGTACTGCCGCAACATTTCCTTCTTCCGCGCCTCGGTCCCGACATAGCGTGTATTGAGCCCGATTTCCGTCGAAACCCCGCCCGGTATCAGGCAGGACACCTTGATGCCCTTGAGTTTCAGGGTGGAGCAAAGGCAGCTGGTCAGCCCGATGATGCCGGCTTTGGTGGTGATATAACCGGTATTCAGCATATCCGTGCCGTATGCCAGCGCCTGTATTGATGCAACGTTAACGATGTAGCCGCTGCCGCGTTTCATGAAATGGGGCAGGAAAGCCGTCACGTTGCGGATGTATCCTATCAGGTTGGTGTTGATGACGTATTTCCAGTCGTCCATTGCCATATCTTCCAGCAGCCCCCGCACGCCCACCGCCGCGTTATTGATAAGGATATCGATATTCCCAAAGGCTTTAATCGCCTTGTCTTTCATGTTAAAGACGCTGTCATCGTCAGTGACATCGCACTTAATTACCACGGCTTTGCGACCAAGGGCTTTGATTTCCTCTTTCACGGCTTCCATTTTGGGCAAATTCCGGGCCGCCAGGACGATATCCGCTCCCTCTTTTGCCAGCAGGATGGCAACTGCTTTACCGATGCCGCTGGAAGAGCCGGTGACGACGGCTGTTTTACCTTTAAATTCCATGGAGTCTCCTTTTAAAAACGTCAATCTCTATATACTATTCCTGTCATTCCAGCGAAGGCTGGAATCCATTTACAGAGGTTTATAGATTCCCGAGTACTCATCATGGATTCTGGCCCTCGGGCTGAACTCGGGCTGAAGCCTACGCCAGAATGACAAAAGGGAACGTCTAGTCAGTGACCACCTATCTCTTTTATAACCACTTTTATTAAGTCCGGCAGTCTTTGCTTGAGCGTTTCCGAAAGCTCCATACCCCAGTCTATCTCTGCCGGCTCAATGCCGATGATGACGACGTCTTTAGGATTGTTGCCCGTTAGCGACATTAAGTTCAGGTTTTCCACCACGCCCATCTCATGTGTAGAAGTCAGGCTGCCTTTGTTCGCGGCTAAGTCCTCCGGCTTAAAGCGGTAAATAGCGCCCTTTACGCCGCCAGCCTTCGCGCAGTCGATGATTATTATCTTTTCACCGGCTATGGTGTAAGCGATTAAGTCCGGCGATGTCCCCCCATCGACCAGCTCTATATCCTTAGGCAGGTCGAGTTTCTGGAGAGCTTGAACGGCGTGGATGCCGATGCCTTCATCCTTTTGCAGCAGGTTCCCCACGCCAATGACGACGATACGGGGCGGGATTTTATTGGTATGATTCTCTCTAGATTTATTAGCCATATTAATATTTTTAACTAAAGGTAAGCAAAATCCCTCTCCATCTCCCCTTCGGCTTCGTTCAGGGCAGGCCCTTTTGAAAAGGGAGACGATGTCATTTTCTAGCACCATGGTTTGTCCCTCTTTACAAAAGAGGGACAAAGGGAGATTTTGAGCAAAACAAAGAGATTGCCGCGTCGCTACACTCCTCGCAATGACAATTCTAACATATCCTTGGCAGCAGCTCGCCCACCGGCATATCCACGATACGTGATGCCCCTAAAGTCGTTTTCATCACGACGCGCTGTGAGTGCTCGGCCGTCACCTCCCCGATAATGACTGCGTTCCTGCCATATTTATTTTTCTTCATAGCAAAGAGGACGGCATCGGTATATTTTGCCGGTACTACGGCAACCAGCTTCCCCTCGTTAGCGATATACAGCGGGTCGAGTCCCAGCAGCTCGCAAGCCGCCAGCACAGCTTTAGCGACCGGGATTTTATCTTCTTCTATCCTGATACCCACATTTGATTTTTCTGCAAAGTCGTTCAGCGTCGTGGCGAGCCCGCCGCGAGTGGGGTCGCGCATACAGTGGATGTTTGACGCTGCCGCCAGCATGTCTGCCACCAGTTTATGCAGCGGAGCGCAATCGGAGGGGACGGGCGTATCGAACTTAAGGCCCTCCCGCTGACTTAATACAGCGACACCGTGGTCGCCGATATTGCCGCTCAAGATTACTTTGTCGCCAACTTTAGCGTTTGATGCGGATATATTCACTCCTTCCGGCACGCTCCCCACCCCCGCCGTGTTGACAAAGAGCTTATCGGCGGAGCCTTTATTCACCACTTTCGTATCGCCGGTGACGATTTTTACATCGGCTTCCGCCGCGGCTTTTTTAATAGAAGTAAGGATTTTTTTCAGGTCGGCAATGGGCAGTCCTTCTTCAATGATAAATGAGAGACTCAAATAAAGCGGCTTCGCTCCACTCATGGCAAGGTCGTTAACGGTGCCGCAGACCGCCAGCCGCCCGATATCCCCGCCCGGAAAAAAGATGGGATTAACGACGTAGCTATCGGTGGTAAAAGCCAGTTTGCCGCTAACGTTAAAGACGGCTGAATCCTCCATCTTTTCCAGGATGGGGTTAGCGAGGTCGGGCAGGAAGCTCTGGATGAGGTCGTGCATGAGCTTGCCGCCGCTGCCGTGGGCGAGCAGGATTTTATCTTCCATTGCCTTCTCCGTATTGGTAATAGGTAGCACAGCTACCTTCCGACGATACCATACAAGGACCCACCGGATGCTCCGGCGTGCAGGTCTTGCGGAAAAGCTTACAGTCGTTGGGCGTACTGACGCCGCGTAATACTGCGCCGCAAATACAACCCTTAGGCTCGCGGGCAGGAGTGGTTTTAATATCAAATTTCTTTTCAGCATTAAATTTGGCGTACTTCTCCTTGATATTAAGTCCGCTCCCCGGCACCGTACCGATGCCCCGCCAGTTCGCCTCGCCGACCTCGAAGACGCTGTCCATTAGACGCAAAGCAGGTTGATTCCCCTCCTCCTTTACCCCCCGCCGGTAGGCGATTTCCACCCTCGGCTGGCCGCTTTCAATCTGCTCCGCCAGCCTGTCTACGGCCAGTAAAATATCCACCGGTTCGAAACCGGAGACGGCGCAGGCGATATGGTAGTCATCAGCGATGAACTGATAGGGACGTGAGCCGATGATGGCGCTGACGTGCCCCGGGCAGATAATGCCGTCTATTTTCACCTCCCCCAGGTCGAGGATAGCCTTCATTATCGGCGGGCAGGTCTTATGCAGCGAAAGCACGTAGTAGTTCTTAAAACTTTCCTGCTCCGCCTGTAAAATCGAAGCGGCGACGGTCGGCGCGGTAGTCTCGAAGCCGATACCGATAAACACCACCGCTTTAGTTGGATCATCGCGGGCAATGGCTAATGCGTCCTGTGTAGAATAGACGATTCTGACGTCGGCGCCTTCGGCTTTAGCCTGCTGCAAACTTGAAAAGCTCCCCGGCACACGCACCATATCCCCAAAACTGGTAATGATGACATTAGGGATTCTCCCCAGGGCAATGGCTTTATCGATGTCGGCGCCGGCGGTCACGCAGACCGGGCAGCCCGGCCCGGAAAGCATCTCGATGTTGGCTGGTAAAAGCTGACGCAGGCCGTGCTTGAAGATAGCCATCGTATGCCCGCCGCAGAACTCCATCAGCTTTATATGCTTCCGCGACCGCTGGTGAATCCTCTTCAGCAGCTTTTTGCCCAGCTCCGGGTCGCGGTATTCTTCAACAAATTTCATTAGTCATACCTGTCATTCCCAACTTGATTGGGAATCCAGCCGCTTCATAATTTCCTCTCCCCGCTGTGGGAGAGGATTAAGGTGAGGGGTCTCGACGTATTTCACCCTCACCCTTCCCTCTCCCTTCAGGGTGAACCTTCAGGATGAACCCATCAAGGGAGAGGGAAGGTAGCTCGCAATGACATTATGGACTGGTTTCGCTCATTTCTCTAAGCAGTTTCAGCGTCTCCTCGGCTTCGTCAGCGTCGATGATGCTGATAGCATAACCGGTATGCAGCAGCACGTAATCGCCGACCTTCGCTTCCGGAGTGAGCTGCAGGCTGATATCCCGTGTCACGCCATCGATATCTGCCACAGCTTGCTGACCGTTAATCGATTTTATTAACGCAGGTACGGCTAAACACATAATGATTGCCTCTAGTTGAGTTTACAGTTAACAGTCTACAGTTTTGGAGAAAGGGGGTAGGGTACTGTCAACTGTTTACTGTCTACTTTTCCCTTTCTCCCTCGGTTTGATCTCCCAGCCGATTTTGAAAGCATCGGCAAAAGCCTCGCCGATGACGTAGTATTTGCCCGGCCCGAAGGCGAAGGGTTTCACTTTAGCGATATCCGGCTGCCCGTCCGTGAGGCATTCCTCCGAGAAATAGGTCTCCGCTACTTTACCTATCACGAGCGTATGACTGCCCAGGTTAAGGATATGGGCTACCTCACATTCCAGGTTGATGGGGCATTGCTCGATGAGCGGGGCGGTTTTTAAATTGCCATAAAAGACCTTAAATTTACAGTCCTTAACCTTATCGGTGTCCGCGCCGGAGACCAGCCCGCAGTAGTCTGTCTCTTTTACCAGGTCGACCGAGGGGACATTAACGGAAAAAGTGCGGTTCTCGTAGATGCCCTTGAGACTGTAGCGGTGGGGCTGTAAAGCGATGGTGACGGCTGCCGGATTGCTCGCTGCCACGCCTGTCCAGGCCACTGCGGCAAAGTCCGGTTTGCCATCAACGTTTGCCCCGACGAGCACGGTAGGATGAGGCCATATCATTGGCTGTGGTCCGAATTTCTTTTTGGTCATGTTTCTCACTCCTTCACCCTGAGCCCTCGGCGTGGTTCCACCGAGTCACCACGAGGTGAGCTCGGTCGAACGCCCGTCGAAGGGTTGTTAGCATTCGCAATAACCACCTGCCCCAGGGAAATACCACCGTCGTTACAGGGTACCTGTCGGTGAGTATATACCTCAAAGCCGGCGGACTCAAGCGTGGTTATGGCTTTTCTCAAGAGCAAACGATTTTGGAAGACTCCGCCACTTAAAGCCACCCGCTTGATGCCAGTTGCCCCCGCAACATTTTGGCAGGTTTCCAGTATTATTTGCGCGATGGTGTTATGGAACCGAGCAGCAATGACGGCTTGAGGTATTCCTTTTAAAATATCTTTAATTATCGCCTGCAGTAAATCACGAATTTTAATGATACTTACACCGTCATGTTTTTCCACAGAAAATGGATAGCCGCCAGTTTCATCCGATGCGTTATTAGCCAGCATCTCCAGGTCGATTGCTGCCTGGGCTTCGTATTCGATGATGCCTCTCACCCCAGCTAGTGCAGAAACCGCATCGAAAAGTCGCCCCATGCTGGAAGTCAGTGGCGTGTTAAATTTCTTTTCAACCTGGTTCTTGATAATGGCTATTTCTCGCTCATCAATCTGCTTTAAAAAAGGCAGTTTTTTCTCTAAGTCTATCCCCAGCGCCAGCAGGTAGCCGATAGCAGTACGGTAGGGCTTCTTAATCGCTAAAGCGCCACCCGGCAGCGGGAGATATTCCAGGTGCGCCATCCGTTTAAAATTTTTAAAGTCCGCCACCATGAGTTCCCCGCCCCAGATATTGCCGTCCGTGCCGTAGCCGGTTCCATCCAAAGCCACCCCGATAACCGGACCCTTGATGCCGTTATCCGCCAGGCAGCTGACGATATGCGCGTGGTGGTGCTGCACGGCGCAGAGCTTTTGCCCTTCTTTCTCCGCCAGCTCTTTGGCGTACTTGGTTGGCAGGTATTCCGGGTGCATATCGCAGGCGATAATCTCCGGCTTTATCCGGAACAGCTTTTTATAAAGCTCGATTGTATTGACATAATGCTCAAGAGTCTCCAAGTTTTCCATGTCCCCGATATGCTGGCTAACGAAGGCGTAGCTATCCCGCGTCAAGCAAAAGGTGTTCTTTTCCTCCGCCCCGCAGCCCAGTATCTGTCGGCTTTGATAGGGGAGGTGGATGGGGTAAGGAGCGTAGCCGCGGGCGCGCCGCGTAAAGCGTTGTACATCTTGCTCCACAATCATTACGCTGTCGTCATAGCGGGCATAAATATCGCGGTTATGCATGAGAAAATAGTCGGCGATTCCTTGGAGTCTTCTTAATGCTTCGTCGTTGTCCTTGGCGATAGGCTCTTCGCTCAAATTGCCGGAGGACATTACCAGCGGCAGTCCGACCTCTCTAAAAAGGAGGTGGTGGAGGGGGGTATAGGGGAGCATTACGCCGAGGTATTGCAGCCCCGGCGCCACGGCTTTAGAGATAGCGGATGTGGATTTCCATTTCATTAAGACGATGGGACTGCCCGGGGACTTAAGTAATTTTTCTTCTGCCTTATTAACTTCACAATGTGTTTTGACTTCATCTAAGTTAGCGACCATCACCGCCAGGGGTTTGGCGGGGCGGTTCTTACGCTGGCGCAGTCGGTTAACGACTTTCTCGCTGGTAGCGTCGCAGGCAAACAAAAAGCCTCCCAACCCCTTAATAGCCACGACTTTGCCTTCTTTTAGTAGCGTAGTGGTCTTACTAATGATATCCTCGCAGGCTACCGACTTGCCTTGGTTATCTGTTAGCTCAAGCTGTGGACCGCAGACCGGGCAGGCGTTGGGCTGGGCGTGAAAGCGGCGGTTCAGGGGGTCGTTATATTCTCTCTGGCACGCCGGACACATCTTAAAGCTTTGCATGGTGGTATTAGGCCGGTCGTAAGGTATATCCTTGATAATCGTAAAGCGGGGACCGCAGTTTGTGCAGTTGGTGAAGGGATAACGATAGCGGCGGTCGGCTGGGTTGAAAATTTCCTCAAGGCAATCGGGACAGGTGGCGATATCCGGCGAAACGAGCTGATACTTGCCTTCTTGGGATGTGCTTTCACGGATTTCAAATTTAACGTGATTTTCTGGCGTGCCTGTCGTGACTCTAATGTCCTCGATATGCGACATCGGCGGCGCCTGCTCGCGTAGTTTATAGATAAATTCCTCAACGTCTTTAGCTTCCCCCTCTACCTCGATTTTCACGTCCTCCGAGGTGTTGCAGACCCACCCCCGCAGGTTATGTCGGGCGGCAAGCTGGTAGACGAACGGTCTAAAGCCTACCCCCTGCACGACACCACGGACGCTGATACGGGAAAGACTAATTGTGCTTGTTTTTATCATAATATTATTATCAGGTCGCATAATATGCGTTCATGTTAAGCGGTTGATAAAAACCTTCTCTGCTCTCCCCCGTACTTGATACGGGGGAGACGATATTATCCTCTTCTTTAAAAATTTTTTCATATTTGTTAAGATTGTCCCTCTTTACAAAAGAGGGTTCACCCTGAAGGTTCTCCCTGAAGGGAGAAAGGGAGATTTATTCCCTTACTTGCTTTTCTTGTCTTTTAATATCGCTTCCAACCAGTCGAACCAAGCTTGCATCCCCGCCCCCGTTTTGCACGAGACAGGGAGGATGATAACATCCGGATTCAATCCGGTCACCACTTTCCTGAAGGCTTTTTCGTTGAAATCGAGATAGGGCTGGAGGTCGGTTTTATTTAAAATAACCACGTCGCTATCGGCGAACATAGCCGGGTATTTATAAGGCTTATCGTCGCCCTCCGGCAGGCTGGCAATCATCAGCCTTACATCTTCCCCTAGAAGATAGTTGTTGGGGCAGATGAGGTTGCCGACGTTTTCGATAAAGAGCAAATCGACCTTTTCCAGAGGCAGGTTATCCAATCCTTCTTCAACCATAAAAGCATCCAGGTGGCAGCCGCCGGCGGTATTGATTTGCACCACCGGTATCCCCAAAGCATTGACTTTCTCTGAATCTACGCTGGAAGCTACGTCCCCTTCGATGACAGCGATTTTATATTTCTTGCTCATTTGTTTAATTGTGCTAAGAATCAAAGTGGTCTTGCCCGCCCCCGGCGAAGACATGATATTTATCGTTAGAATGCCATGTTTATCCAGTCGTTTTTTGTTTTCTTTTGCCTTATCTTCGTTCTTGCCGAGGATTTTTTCACCTACCTGGATTACTTTTATCGTCATCTACTCCACCTCGATACTTTCCATGTAGCATTCGCGGCCGGACGCAATCTCGACGCTGGTTTCATGGCATTTTGGACATGCCCATTCGTGGTTAGCCGGCGTAAAAACTGTATTACACTTACGACACCGTATCTGCGTCGGCTTCACTTCGAAATTAAGTGCGGCTCCCTCCGCGATGGTATTTTTACTTATATGGTCGAAATAAAACTGCACGCAGTCCGGTACGACGCCGGAAAGCTCGCCGACCACAAGGTTTATGCGGGTTATCTTGCCGGCTTTAGCTTCGACAGCTTTTTCCAGCGCTAGCGAGAGCATACTTTCCGTAATACTGGCTTCATGCATATAGTCTCAATTTAATTATAGAGGAGTGTGGGGAGGGGGGCAAATGGAGGAAAAAATCCTCCTCTATCCTCCTTTACGAAAGGAGGACGAACGCAGGGGTAAAAAATAGCCATTCTAGAAAAAGAAAAACATCGTCTCCCCTTCGTAAGGGGAGAGCGAGTAGGATTTTCTTGAGGCGAGCAAATTACGTTGCCTAAATGTTGTGTAAATTTACTTCCCTCTCATATTATGTTATAATTGCCACGTAATATAAATTATCAAGATAAAGGTGTAAGAAGAAAAAGTGGACAAAGCTAAGAAAACGGAAGTGATCACGGAATATCGAGCCAAAGAAGGCGATACGGGTTCGACCGAAGTGCAGGTAGCCCTGCTCACCGAAAGAATCAATCAGCTCACCACGCATATGGCCACCAACCGCAAGGACTTTCATACCCAGCGAGGCCTGCTTAAACTTGTCGGGCAGCGGCGGAGGCTTTTGGCGTATCTTAGCCGGGAAGATATTGCCCGGTATAATAAACTCATCAAGAAACTAGGACTACGCAAGTAAAGCCGTCTGGTTGGAGGGAGTATTTCATTGGCATCGCAATCTGTTCGCTGCAATCTCGCCGGGCGTGACCTTGTTATCGAAACGGGTAAACTCGCCCGGCAGGCAAACGCCGCCGTCACTATCCGCTATGGCGAAACGGTAGTTTTAGTTACCGTATGTTTTAATAAAGTACCCAGAGAAGGGGTGGATTTCCTGCCCCTGACTATCGACTATGAGGAACGGCTTTATGCCGCCGGTAAAATCCCCGGGGGCTTTATCCGCCGGGAGGGGCGCCCCAGTGAGGCGGCTACACTTGCCTGCCGCATGACCGACCGCCCGATACGCCCGCTCTTACCCAAGAGCTGGCACTCTGAAATTCAAATCGTCACTACCGTGCTTTCCGCCGACCTGGAGAACGACCCGGATATGCTCTCGGTTATCGGCTCCTCGGTGGTACTGGCGCTATCGGAAATCCCGTTCGATGGTCCTGTCGGCGCGGTAAACGTCGGATATATCAACGGCGAGTTGGTTTTAAATCCCAAGATGGCGCAATTCGATGAAAGCCAGCTCGACCTTATTGTCGTCAGCACCAAGGATAAGGTCATCATGGTGGAGGCGGGCGCCAAAGAAATCACCGAAGATATCGTACTTAAAGCTATCAAGTTTGCCCACGAGGCTAACCAGGATATCATCCGTATCCAGGAAGAGCTGTGCGGTCTTGCCGGCAAACCCAAGCTGCCGGTGCCGCCAGAAAAAGTGGATACCGAAGCCATCGCGGCTCTATCAAAAGCGGTTGACGAAAAGCTGGATAAAATCCTTGGCGAGACGGATAAAACAATCCGCGAGCAGATGCTGGCAACCATGACGGCCGAGCTTGTTGAAGATGCCGGTGATGAAGTCGCGGAAAGAGATATTGCCGCCGTCATCGATACCAAGGTTAAGGTGGCGGTGAGGGAGAATGTGCTGGGCAAAGGCAAACGTATCAGCGGTCGCTCCCTTACGGAGATCCGTCCCATCACCTGTGAAGTGGGATTGCTGCCGCGCACCCACGGCTCTGGTATGTTCACCCGCGGTCAGACCCAGGTAATGTCCATCACTACCCTGGGCTCAACCCGCAAGGAGCAGATGTTAGATGGACTGGGACTGGAAGAAAGCAAGCGCTTTATCCATCACTATAATTTCCCCGGATTTTCTACCGGTGAGGTCAGGCGGGTTGGCTCACCGGGCAGGCGTGAAATAGGTCACGGTGCCCTCGCCGAGCGCGCTCTGGTACCGGTCTTGCCGAGCGATGAGGATTTCCCTTATACTATCCGTCTGGTCTCGGAAGTTTTAAGCTCCTCCGGCAGCACCTCAATGGCTAGCGTCTGCGCTGGCAGCCTTTCCTTAATGGACGCCGGCGTGCCGGTCAAAAAAGCCGTGGCTGGCATCGCGATGGGACTGGTCTCTGATGATAAAGGCAAGTTCGCGGTGCTGACCGATATCGAGGGCATCGAGGACTTTAACGGGGATATGGATTTTAAAATAGCCGGCACTAGTGATGGTGTTACAGCTATTCAAATGGATACCAAACTTAAGGGTATATCCTTGGAGATTGTGGAAAAAACCTTGTCCCAGGGGAAAGACGCCCGGTTGTTTATCTTGGAGAAAATGAGCGAAGCTATCGGCAGCAGTCGTCCCGATGTCAGCAAGTTTGCTCCTAGGATGACCAAGATAAAAATTGACCAGAGTAAAATCGGCGCGGTCATCGGCACCGGCGGCAAGACCATCCGCTCGATTATCGAATCGACCAAGACCACTATCGACGTCGCCGACGACGGCACAATAACAATCGGCTCATCGGATATGGAAGCTACCCAAAAAGCCATCAGCATCATCGAAAGTCTAACGCGCGAAGCGAAAATCGGTGATATTTACACTGGAAAAGTCAGCCGTATCCTGAACTTTGGCGCCATGGTGGAAATCCTCCCCGGCAAGGAAGGGCTGGTGCATATCAGCGAGCTGGCTGACCACCGTCTGGATAGGGTTGAAGACGAAGTTAAAATCGGCGATGAGGTCACGGTTAAGGTAATCAGTATCGATGACATGGGCCGGGTTAATCTCTCGCGCCGAGCGCTATTCGAAAAAGACTCTCAACGTTCTGAAGCTGCCAGTGATACGGCACCGTCGGCGGACTACCCGTTCCGCAAGAGCAGTTCCGGTGGCTCATCAAGCTTCAGAGACAAGCCCCGCTACAGTGACCGTCGACCTAATCGCGGACCTTCGCGACCCCCCTATAAACGCGACTAGTTTTCCCTCCATTCTTTTTTGTGAGGTGTAATGCTATGTCACCAATTAAGGTAGTCGTCCATGGAGCAGCCGGCAGGGTGGGGCAGGAGGTGGTCAAGGCCGTTTGCCAGGAGCCAGATATGAAGCTGGTGGGCGCAGTCGACCTGAAGGTTACGGGAGACTCTCTAGCCTTACCGGATGGCTCAAAAGTGCCCTTCTCTACTGACCTGAAGTCCATTATCGATTCTTGCGAACCGGACGTGGTGGTGGATTTTACTATCGCTAAAGCCTCGATGCCGGCGATTCGCATCGCCGCGAAACATGGTGTTAACATGGTCATCGGGACGACGGGTTTTAACGCCGATGAGCTTAAGGAAATACAAAAGCTCGCCGAGGCTAACGAGGTTGGCATCGTGGCAGCGCCCAATTTCGCCCTCGGTGCGGTGCTGATGATTCACCTGGCTAAAATCGCCGGTAAGTTCATCGACCATGCAGAAATCGTCGAGCTCCACCACGATAAAAAGCTCGATGCCCCTTCTGGCACGTCGCTATTAACAGCTAAAGCTATGGCGGAAGCCAGGGGCAAACCGTTTTTACCTCCCTCCGCCGGCGAGCCCACCCCGAGCCGTGGCCAATCGGTAGAAGGCATTAATATCCACAGCGTCCGTATGCCCGGCCTCATGGCGCACCAGGAGGTCATCTTCGGCACATCCGGCCAGACGTTAAGCATCCGGCATGATACGATTAACCGGGAGTGCTATATGCCCGGCGTTTTATTCGCTGTCAGAGCGGTAGTTAAACAAAAAGGCTTTATCTACGGCCTTGATAAACTGCTCGGTTTGTAAAAACTCAACCGTGAAATAACTTGAGGAGGCAAATCACGATGAAAAAGCTGGGAAGATGTTTAACCGCGATGGTAACCCCGTTCAAAGAAAATGGCGAGGTTGACTACGAACAGACCAAAAAGCTGGCTAAAGCTTTGCTGGCTTCCGGCAATGATGGACTGGTCCTTGCCGCTACCACCGGTGAAGCTCCCACGCTTTCCTGGGATGAAGAGATGCGCATCTTCACCGAGGTGAAAGCAGCCGTCGGCGATCAGCCGACTCTTATCGCTTATACCGGCAGCAACAGCACCTCTGAAGCGGTTGAAGCCACCGAAAAAGCCGAAAAAATCGGCGTGGATGCTTGCCTTTCGGTCGTTCCCTACTATAATAAGCCCAACCAGGAGGGCATCTACCAGCATTTCAAGGCGGTGGCAGAGTGCACCAGCCTGCCGATTATCATGTACAACATACCCGGTCGGGTGGTTATCAATATGACGCCCGAGACGATTATCAGATTGAGCCAGATTAAAAACATTGTCGGCGTTAAGGAAGCCAACGGCAATATGGAACATGTGGCGCAGACTATCAGTGGCGTGAGTAAGGTCAGGGACGACTTTAATATCTGGAGCGGTAACGATAATGACACCTTCCTCATCATGGCGCTGGGTGGCTATGGTGTTATTGGTGTAACCACGCACCTGACCGGTAAACAGTACAAGAAAATGGTTGACCTCATTCTCGCCGGTAAGATTCAGGAAGCGGCGGCTATCCACCGCAAGCTGGTGCCGCTGGTCAACGTTATGTTTTCCATACCCAGTCCCGCCCCGATTAAGTATGCGCTCAATTACCTCGGCTTCAAGGTGGGCAAGCCGCGTTTACCGCTGGTGCCACCTACGGAAAAAGAAGCCGAAAAAATAATCGCCGAGCTAAAGAACCAGACCATCGACCTGAAAGCATAAAAAAATATCCCTCTCCCTCGACGAATCTTGTTTTATTGTCATTCCCGCCCCGATGGAATCGGGATAAACTCCAGCGGGAATCCAGATAGTTCCTGGATTCCCAATCAAGTTGGGAATGACATTTTAATTGCGTTCTGATTGGGAGACTAAGTTAGTGGAAATAACTCTCTGTACCAAAGCGGACTTCGACCAGATTCTAACCGATATTGTGGATTTTTGGGATAGCGACCGCACGTTGTATCTACACCATAGTATCTTTCTCAATGAATTTGGTAACTCCGCGTTTGTCTATAAAGACAGCGAACGCGTAATAGGCTACCTTTTTGGTTTTTTATCGCAAACGACTCCAACAGGCTATGTTCATCTTATAGGTGTACGGCAGTCTTATCGGCGGCGTGGCATTGGACGTTTACTTTACGAGCATTTCACTGGGTTTGCCAAGGCAAAAGGTTGCACAGAACTTAAGGCTCTCGCATCCCCGGACAATAGAGTTTCAATAGTGTTCCACCGGAGTATCGGCATGGAATTAACGGGAGAACCGAATGATGAAGGCGTCCCGATTGTTAAGAATTATAACGGCCCTGGTAAAGATGTAGTGGTATTCCACAAGAAAATTTGATATCTCTGCTTACTCTACCGTCGATTCCTTGCCGTAGAACCGCTCCTTCCAGGTCACGCCGGTGCCCACCAGCCACCTACCCCCGGCATAGAGAACGTTCACAAGATAGTACAGCATGCCAATCGGGTGGAACCAGACGGAAATTGTCGGCTCATGAAAGCGGCTATCTACCAGCCAGCGCATCAATAGCATTATCACGATCTGTAAGACCACCACCCCCCGCCATAAAAGAGACTCCCCACCAGTAAAAAATCCACTCCAGAGCCAGAAAAAAGGCGCAATATAGAAATAGTAAGCCGCTGCTACCAATGCTGCCAGGGCCAGCGGCGCCATCGCGGCTATCGAATATATAGACTTGCCCAGGCCGTGCCACGTCGACCCCATATCCCGGTACATGTTGCAGGACACTACGGGTGACAGGTCGACCGCTACGTGGCGTCCGCCGTGACGAGAGAGCTCTATTCCCATCCATAAGTCTTCATTGATTCTTGACTTAACTGTCTCATGCCCGCCGATACGCCAGTACTCGTCTTTGTCAAAGAAAAAGAATTGCCCGATAGCCATGGAAGGTTTGGGCTTTTTGGAGCGGTGCAGCCACCAGAGCGGTATCCAGCCCAGCAGGATGAAATAGAATACCGGGATGATTATCTTCTGGGGAAAAGAGGTAGCCAGTTGCCGTGGGAAGCCGGAAAGCAGCGAGGTCTTTAGCTCTAGCGCCAGGGCGAGCGTACTGCGGAGCATATGAGGCTCATGTATCGTATCGGCGTCAACGAACAGTAGCCATGAGCCATTGGCTTTCTGGGCAAGCTGGTAGCAGGCGAAAGCTTTGCCTGCCCAGTCATCAGGTAGGGGTTCGCCGAAATAGAACTGGATGCGGTTGTCCCTGGCGGCAAGTTCTTTGACGATGGCGGCGGTATTATCCGTCGAATTATCATCCAGCACCAGTATTTCGTAGTTGGGATAGTCCTGCTTCTGGAGCGACTCCAGACAGGTGCGGATGTTTTCCTCTTCGTCCCTGGCTGGCACGAGCATGGAAATAAGCGGCGCCGGCTGCGGTACTTTGCTGTTTTTATCAGGCACCCGCATATTTCTTAAATTGAGAATAAGATTAATCAGGAAAACTATGAGCACCGCCGCGACGACTATCTGATATATCATTCTGCATCCTTCTCGATGATGAGTTAGCTTTTAATGTTACCTCGCTTGAAGCCGGCGTACCAGCCTACCCCGGAGACTGGGCAGGGTATGCAAATCCTCGAAATGTTTTATAACCAGTATTGCCAGTAAGCACAACATCAACAGTGGCTTCCATGAATAGCCGTTAAAAGCGATGAGGTATGCCAGCGTGCCGACGGCGCTGATAATTACACCCCAGGAATCGCTTTTAACCAGGAGGGAGCACGCAATCATGAAAATGATAAACACCAGTAAAATATCGTATTGAGGCAATAGTCCCAGCATTACCCCGAAGGTAACAGCTACCGCCTTGCCACCGTGCCAATGCAAGAACGGCGAAAAGGCATGCCCCAGCACGGCGCATACAGCTACGATGACCGGTGACAGCACAGGGAGTTCGATAATATGGGATAGGAGAACGAAGGGTACACCTTTGGATACATCAAGAACTGCGGCAAGCATACCTATTGCTGGCCCGCCGGCGCGGAAAACATTGGCTGACCCAGGGTTATTATCCCCGTATTTGGTGATATCCTTTTTCAGCAGCCACCGCCCGATGACTACAGAAAAAGGAACGGAGCCCAAAATAAAAGCGGCGATTGCCAGCACTGCGGTATAACCAATTTCCATGCTTTTACCGTCCCCCCAAAACGAGCTGATACCTAGACTATCTTGGTATAAGATAACCTAAAACTGCCTCGATAGTCAAGCTTTTTCCGATAGTTTTTTCCTCCTTAGCGTCACCAAACGTATGATGAGTAAAGTGATAGACCCTATTATACCATAGATTATCGCTACGGGAGTGAAAAACAGGATAGTATCGGTAATTAGCGCATGAAAAAAGTTCAGCCAAAAGTTTTGGGGAATGCTATCGCTGCCGACGATTACATCGTGCAGGGCAGAAAGGATAATCGACCCGATAATCGCCCCGGCGATAAGGAGGAGGTATTGCCATTCCTTCCGCCACCGGCGGGTTATTCCTGCTAGTAGTATTATTACTCCCAGCCAGGCTACCAGCACCCCGCGGTCGCTATCAATGCCGATGATTGAAGCGATTATAATCAGGACGATGAAAACCGTCAATAAAACCAGATTTAAAATCGGTATTCGTTTCCATGTCGATCGCGTTATTTTCATTAGTATGCTATTTCTCCTTATCGCTCTGCCTTAATCTATCCTAATACCTGCGGCGTTTTTTAGCAAGAACGACTCGGTTAACTAAACGGTAAACTGGCGGGACGAACAAAAATAGAGTATAATTGGACATTAGTCGAGGTAAGGATACCGTGAAACCCCTTGTACGTGAAATACTGATAACTATCGCCCTGGCACTGGTGATATTTTTTTCCGCCAGGGCAACCCTACAGACCTATGAAGTGTACCAGACCAGCATGGAGCCCAACTTTTTTGAGGGCCAGCGGGTCGTGGTTCTTAAAGCTGCCTATTGGTTCGGTAGTCCGCAGCGGGGTGATGTGGTGATTTTTCAATCCCCGATTAGCGATGAAGAGTTTATCAAACGCGTTATCGGTCTGCCCGGCGACACGGTGGAGGTAACGCACGGGGTCATATACATCAACGGTTTGAAGCTGGACGAACCCTACATCAAACGCTCATTCAGCTATTCTTTATCCAAAGAAGTCGTCCCTTCGGATGACTATTTCGTTCTCGGTGATAACCGCGATATAAGTAACGACTCTCATCGCGGCTGGTTCATGCCTCGTGCTAACCTCATCGGCAAGGCTTGGCTGGTAACCTGGCCACCGTCCGACTGGGGAGTGGTGCCCAATTTCGCCCTGAACGACCAGGTTGCAGCCTCGGATAACACAACTTAGTTGGGGGTAAAGGGAGTCAGGCTTATGGCGGATACCGTTGAACAGATGTTCGAGAAGTCGGGCGCCTTGCTTAAAGGGCATTTCTTGCTTACCTCTGGTCTGCACTCCCCGGTGTACTGGGAAAAAGCGCTAGTCATCCAGTATCCTGAATATACAGAAAGACTCTGCCGCATGATTGCCGACCATTATCGTCAGAGCGGCGCACAGGTGGTGGCTGGTCCCACCACCCCCGGCATCATTCTCGCCTATGAAACAGCCCGACAGCTCGGCGTGCGCAGCATCTTCGCTGAAAGGGACGAATCGGGCGGCGGCAGGGTATTACGTCGCGGCTTTCAAATCGCCCCCGGCGAAAAGGTGCTCATCGTCGATGACATCATGACCACCGGCGGCTCGGTTAACGAGGTCATCGCCGCCGTAAAAAAACTCCAGGGCGATATCGTCGGCGTCGGCGTGCTCGTTTTACGTTCCTCTAAAGAGCCGGACTTCGGGGTGCCGTTCTACGCCTGCCATCGCACGGAGGTGATAACCTACCCGCCCAAGGATTGTCCCCTCTGCGCCAAAGGCATCCCCCTGGTCAAGCCCGGCAGCAAGTCCAAGGCTTAAGATAACCCCACCCCTTTACCCCCTCTGGATTCCCGTTTTCACGAGAATGACGGTTAAGTATTATTGAGGAGGGCTGTCATGGAAACCACCGCTATTATAGCCGTCACTGTGGTTGTGGCAATTCTGGTTATCATTTTTATTGCCTATATCATCCGGTCAGTCTATGAGAAGCGCTTCCGTGAGGAGATAGACCAGGCACGGAAGTCCGCCGTCTCGCAGAGTCGCGCCGTCCTCGGCGGCAAGTTCACCGAACAGATGGTGCCCTTCTTCCCCGACTTCCAGTACGACCCCACGGAGGTGCGCTTTATCGGGAGTCCCATCGACATGGTGGTGTTTCCCGGACTGGCTCAAGGCGACCCGCAGGAAATCGTTATCCTGGAGGTGAAGACGGGTAAAAACGCCCAACTCACTTCGGTACAGAAGAAAATCCGCCAGCTTATCGAGGACGGTATGGTCAGGTGGGACGAAGTGCACCAGAAGGGGGAAGAGGAAGTCTAGCCCCGTCCGAACTCCCGCTCCAGTTGCGCTACGCTTAGTTTAATAACGGTAGGCCTGCCGTGTGGGCAGGTATGCGGATTGGTCGTCTGCTCCAGCTGCCTCACCAGCGTCCTCATCTCTTCTTCCGTCAGGGTTTGTCCGGCTTTAATAGCTCCATGACAGGCAATGGACGCTACTATCTTTTCTTCCCATTTACTCCGCTCTTCCCCCGCTAAAGAATCCAGCAGCTCCTTGAGCATTGCCGACCAGTTATCCCCCGCCACCAGCGCTGGCACCGTCCTTACTAAATACGTTCTATCGCCGAACGATTCTAATGTGAAGCCGAAGTCGGTCAGCTGCTCCAGACATGACCGCATCATCGCGTCCTGTCGCGGCGTCACCTCAAGGGTCGCTGGCTCGAGCAGTCCCTGCACCTCCGGTTTTCTTTGCTCCCGCTGCTGCTTGACCTTATCGTAGCGTATCCGCTCGTGCGCGGCATGCTGGTCGATGAGGTAGAGTCCATCCGGTCCCTCGGCCACGATGTAGCCATTCATGACCTGTCCCACCACCCTTAAAACCGGCAGGGAAGCGGTCAGGGTGGGCGCGACTTCTTGGGGTAGCGGTATATTTTTCTCTGTCTTAGTAGTCGTTCCCCACAGCTGCTCCAGCGTGTGGGATGAGACTGCTCTATAAGGCGCGACCACCTCCTCGATTTTCGGCACCGGCAGCTGCGTCGTAAGGGCTTGTCGCACCGCTCTCTGGACGGCGCGGAAGACCTCCCCTTCGGCGCGGAATTTAACCTCACTCTTGGCCGGGTGGATATTAACGTCCACCGCGTCCGCTGGTAGGGTGATATCGATGACCGCCACCGGGTGACGTCCCGTCATGAGGAGTCCGCTGTAAGCCTCCTCCACCGCATAGGCGAGCGTCCGACTATTCACCCAGCGTCGATTGACGAAGAAGCTTAGGTAGTCCCGTCCTGAACGTCCTAGCGTCGGACTTCCCACCATGCCCGTAACATGAATATCTAGTGTTCCTTCGCCCGATTTCCAGCTTTGCTGCGAGCTATCCACCGACAACATTTTGTCGGCGGTGGCTACGCCGTAGACGTCGATAATTGCGTCCAGCAAACTCCCCTTGCCCGACGTTCTTAAGCTTTCCTTGCCGTCGACCGTCAAGCTAAACGCCACCTCCGGATAGGCAAGGGCGTACTGACTGACCACGTTAGCGACGTGTCCGCTCTCGGTGGCTTGCGACTTTAAAAACTTGAGTCGGGCCGGCACGCGTTTAAACAGATTCCTCACGGTCATGGTGGTGCCGCGGGTGCGGGCTTGTCCCTTCTTTTGAGTAACGACCCCGCCCTCCAGCGATATGTAGGTGCCGGATTTTTCCCCTTCGGTGCAGGTGACCACCTCAACATCCGCCACTGCGGCAATGCTCGGCAGCGCCTCGCCCCTAAAGCCCAGACTGCTTATCTTCTGGAGGTCCTGGGGACTCTTTATCTTGCTGGTGGCGTGACGTTCGAAAGCCAGTTCGACTTCGCTAGCTAGGATGCCGACGCCGTTGTCCGTGACCCTAATCAGTTGGATGCCCCCGCCCCTTATCTCCACCCCTATTTGACTCGCCCCGGCGTCCAGGGCGTTTTCCACCAGCTCCTTCACCACCGACGCCGGTCTTTCCACCACCTCGCCGGCGGCTATCTGGTTGATGGTTTCTCTATCGAGGATTTTAATGGACATGTTTTTATTATCTTACACGGTAGCGTGTAGTTTGTCAAGTGGTTATTTTGATTTAAGTTTAGTCTTTTAAGGGGAGACAGTCAAAGAGCAAAATCCATCCCCCTTTGTCCCCCTTCCTTTTCAAAAGGAAGGGGGAGGGGAGAAGGAGAGGGGCTAGCGCCCTTCAGGGTGAACCTTCAGGATGAACCCCTCTACGCAGGCTATTCCCTTTCTCACCCCGCTCACCCCCGTATCAAGTACGGGGCAGGCTCTGAGCCCTCGGCGTGAGCTCGGTCGAACGCTTGTCGAAGGGTTCTCTTTAGGGTATTAACGTCTCCCTTTGAAAAAGGGAGATAAGAGAGGGATTTTGCCTCCTCCGTTATTCCCAACTTGATTGGGAATCCAACGTGGATAAGAATTAGAAAAAACTATCTCTTCTCAATCTTGGCAAAACTCAATAAAAACCGCTTTACGCCCGCCCCGTCGAAAGCCACCACCACCTCGGCGTCGTTCTTGGTCTTGTGGTAGTTCACCACCACCCCATCGCCGAACTGCTCGTGCTTCACATGGTCGCCGGACTTGAACTCGGGAATGTCGGTGATGCGTTTGGCTTTTTCCTCTTGTGCCTCGATGGTCGTCGTCGACCACTCGTCCTCTTTTTCGGTTACACCGCCCCGCGTGATTAAGCTGGACGGTATGTCCAGCAGAAAGCGCGAGGGCTTGTTCACCGCGCTGCTGCCCATTAAATGACGTCGGAACGCCCGAACCAGATATACCTTCTGCTTCGCCCTGGTAATGCCCACATAACATAAGCGGCGCTCCTCTTCCAGCTGGGCGGGGTCGTCGATGCTCTTGTAATGCGGCAGGATACCCTCCTCCATGCCGATGATAAACACCACCGGGAACTCCAGTCCCTTGGCCTGGTGCAGTGTAATCAGGGTGACGGTTTCTGTCTTTTCGGGGAGGTCGTCGACGTCCGATACCAGCGCCACGCCTTCGAGGAAAGCCGTTAGTCCCTCCCCCGGTGACAGGTCTTTGTAGTCCTGTGCCACGCCGCGCAGTTCCATGGTGTTTTCCCACCGTTCGTCGCCGTCGACCAGTCCCGTAATGTATTGCTTGTAGCCGGATTTTTCGACCACCATATCGAAAAGTTTTACCATGTCGAGTTCTTTACTTTTCTCGATAAAACTTTCCAGCATCGCCGCGAAGCCAGCCAGCGCCTTGACCGTCCGCGCAGAAAAGGGTAGCTCCGCGCTGGAGTCCGCTAAAAGATGCAAAGCCTTGTATTCGTTAACGCCCTGCGCCTGCGCCCAGCGGGATAGCTCGTCCAGGCTGCGCTCGCCGATGCCGCGCTGGGGGACGTTGATGACGCGCATCAGACTGACCATGTCGTTAGGATTCTGGATGAGTCGCAGGTAGGCGATGATGTCCTTGACCTCGCGTCTTTCGTAGAAGCGCGTGCCTGCTACTAGCTTGTAGGGCATGCCGTAGCGGATGAAGGCTTCCTCCAGCACCCTGGACTGGGCGTTAGTGCGGAACATGATAGCGCAGTCGCCCGCCTTTACCTCTTTACTCCTTACCAGCTTGTCGATTTCGTTGACCACCCACTGGGCTTCCTCCTCTTCGGAGTAGGTCTCGATAACATAGGGCGGCTGGCCCTTTTCATTCTCCGTCCATAGTTCCTTGGGCTTGCGCTGCTTATTAGCGGAGATAACATGCGTCGCCGCGTCGAGGATAAGTTGCGTGGAGCGATAGTTCTGCTCGAGGAGGATGACTTTAGCGTCCGGGAAGTCTTTTTCGAAGTTCAGTATGTTGCGGATGTCCGCCGCCCGCCAGGAATATATCGACTGGTCGGGGTCGCCGACCACGCAGATGTTGCGGTATTTACCAGCAAGGAGCTTCACCAGTTCGTATTGCACCAGGTTGGTATCCTGGAACTCGTCAACCTGGATGTGCATGTAGCGCGCCTGGTATTTGTCGAGTATTTCTTGTTTTTGACGGAAGAGCAGCACCGTCTTCATTAAAAGGTCGTCGAAGTCCAGCGCCGCGCTGTCGCTTAAGAGCTGCTGGTAGCGCTCGTAGACCCGCCGGGTCACCTCCTCGAAGTAGCTCTTACCAGGTAGGTCGGTTGGCCCCAGCATCTGGCTTTTAGCGTTGGAGATGACGGACTGTAACGCCCTTGGGGCGAACTGCTTAGGGTCGAGCGCTAAATCCTGCAGACTGCGCTTAATCAGGCTTATCTGGTCGTCGTCGTCGTAAATGCTAAATTTACTATCGATACCCAGCGTTTTACCGTCCTCTCTCAAGATACGGGCGCAGATGGCGTGAAAAGTGCCGAGGGTGATGTTTTGCACCGAGCTGCTCACCAGATTGTCTAGGCGCTCCTCCATCTCCCGGGCGGCTTTATTGGTGAAGGTGACCGCCATGATACGCCGCGGGTTCACGCCGACCACCTTTATCAGATAAGCGACGCGGTGGGTGATGACGCGGGTCTTGCCGCTGCCGGGTCCGGCTAAAATAAGCACCGGCCCGTTAATAGCTTCTACGGCTTCTTTTTGGGCGGGATTTAGTCCGGTGAGGATGTCCATATACCTGAATTATAGCATTTATGAGGGTGGGGTAGCTAAAAGGGGCGGTGAGTATTAAGTAGGGTTACCGTGTCCTAGAAATAATACCTGAACCCTTCTGCCAATAACGTCTTGACGTCATAACGCTATAGTGTTATAGTGTCATCGTATAGGGAGGTGAAATCGTGACCACTCCAAATAAGCGTATTACCGTGTATTTAGACCACGATTTGCATAAAGCCCTGCGCCTCAAATCTATCGCCGTCTCCAAATCGGTATCAGACCTTGTTAATGAGGCCGTGAGAGAATTGCTGAAAAAAGACAGGCGTAAATATCATTCAATACTGGAATTAATGGCTACACCCGGACTAGAAGTAAAGCCTAAACCCCTCCGCTGATGCCTCGAAGCCTATTGATTCGTAGAACTTATGCGCCCGCTCCCGCCGCTTATCGCTGGTGAGCATTATCTTGTAGCAGCCGGCTTTTTTCGCTAGGTCTTTGCAGTACTCCATTAAGAGCTTTCCGATGCCTTGGCTGCGCTTTTTCTCGTCCACCACCACGTATTCAATTACCGCGAAGGGAGCCGTGCCGTGGGCGAAACCGGGCAGAATAGCGAGAACCGTCGTGCCGATAACCTCCCCATTTTCCTCCGCCACCAGCAGACTGTACCCCGGCACTTTGGAGGCGGCCGCCAGGACTTTTTTACAGTCGGCTATGGGAGCTTTTTGATAGCTTCCGGGGCTCATGGAGAGCTGCTGGTAAAGCTCCAGCAGGCGTGGGATGTCTTTTCCTGTTGCGGGTCTGATAATCAACATGTTATTAGTATACTATTATAAAATTAAAAGCGATATACTGACCTCGAATACGCCGCAAAAACCGCTCTTTCGTCCCTCTTTTGTAAAGAGGGATAGAGGGAGATTTTGAGAAGGTCTGCGAGATTGCCACGTCGCTACGCTCCTCGCAATGACAACCTAGAAAATCGACTGCCTGACGATGGTCTGCTCACGGTGCTTGCCCACGGAAATCAGACTCACCGGACAGCCAATTAGCTCCTCCAGTCGTTCGATATAGCGCCGCGCATTAGTCGGCAGGTCCTTATACTTGCGGACATCATTGGTAGGCTTTTCCCACCCGGCTACATCCTCGTAAACCGGCTCGCATTTTTCCAATATGGCGACGCTCGCCGGGAAATCATCGATAGTCTTGCCGTCGATTTTATAGCCGGTGCATATCTTCAGTCGCGGCATATTGTCGAGGATATCGATGCGGGTAATCACCATGGAGTTAAAACCATTGATGCGAGCGCTCAAACGCGCCGCCACCACGTCGAACCAGCCGCAGCGCCGCGCTCTTCCGGTAGTTGTGCCATATTCCTGTCCCCGCTCGCGTATGGCGTCGCCGGTGGCGTCCTTCAGCTCCGTCGGCATCGGGCCTGCGCCGACGCGAGTCTGAAAGGCTTTAAAAACGCCGATGATATGCGTTATTTTATTGGGAGCTATTCCGGAACCCAGGCAGGCATTGGCAGAGGTAGGTGATGAAGACGTGGCGAAGGGATACGTGCCGTAATCGAGGTCGAGCAGGAAGCCCTGCGCCCCCTCTAGCAGCACCGGCTCGTTGCGCTCTATCGCCGCCGCCAGCACCACACTCGTATCGCAGATACGCGATGCCCAGCGGTCGGCGTACTGGCAGTACTGCTTGTGAATCTCATCGAGCGAAAGCGCTTTTACTCCATAAACCTTGGTGAGCACTTTGTTCTTGCTTTCCAGCGTTGTGGCAAGCCTGTCGCGCAGTACTGCTTTATCTAAAAGGTCGCCGGCTCTGATGCCCGTCCGTGCCACTTTATCGGCAAAGGCGGGCCCGATGCCCTTGCGCGTCGTGCCGATGGCTTTGCTACCCAATGCCTCCTCTTCCAGTCCCTCGATGACGATATGGTAGGGCATAATGAGATGGGCGCGGTCGGAGATAAGTAGCTTTGATGTATCGATACCCCGCGCGTTAAGCCCGTCCACCTCGCTGTTCAGGACGGCAGGGTTGATGACCACGCCGTTCCCGATGATGGAGGTGGTGTTTTTATAAAAGATACCCGAGGGCGTCAGGCGTAGCTTGAACTCTCCGTAAGGATTGACCACGGTATGCCCGGCGTTATCGCCGCCGGAGAAGCGCACCACGTATCTGGCTTTCTCCGCCAGCATATCCACGATTTTACCCTTGCCCTCATCGCCCCATTGTGCCCCGATAACCGCTACAACCGCCATTTTTACCTCCTTGCGCAAAACCCATACATTCTACCATCGCACACGTGCCTTGTCCATCGTATTAGAGGGTAGTAGAGAGCGTTTACGGATGACCAGTCATTGTGATGGCAGCGCGTCTACGACGCACGTAGCTTTTTTGTTCTATTTTCTTCTTAGCTATAGTTTGCAGGGTCTTCTTAATACTTCTTTACTAAATCTACTCTTTCAGCTTATTCCAGGCAAAAACCATTCTCTCGATAACCGTAAACCAGCTGAAAAAGGTGAGAACTGACAATGTGATGAGCAGGGCGTTAGCGAACTGACTCAACATCAATCCCAGTGCCAGGATAATTACCCTTTCTGGACGGGTGAAAAGTCCCGCTTTACACTCGACGCCCAGTCCCTCCATCCTGGCGCGGATATAGCTCACCAGCAGCGACCCCACCAGCGCCACCCCGGATAGGATGCTTTCGGTTGCCAGCCCGCTCCTGGCAAAAACCGCTAGCAGGCTTATCAGGAGTATGGCTTCGGAAATGCGGTCGAGGGTGGAATCCAAAATCGCCCCGAAGCGGGTGGTTTTGTTGGTCATACGAGCCAGTGCCCCATCCAGCATATCGAACAGCCCCGCCACTAGCACGATAATCCCCGCTGCCAGGAAATGCTCGGTAACCACCAGCGCACCAGCCCCGATAGTGATGATAAAACCTATCAAGGTGATAATATTGGGTGTCAGCGGCGTTTTAGCTACCAAAGTGACAATTGGTTCGGTGATGTATTTGGCGAGGGTTTTACGTATTGATGCTAACTTTGTCATTTTGGTTTTGATAGGGATTCATTGATATTCTTTAGCGTCTTTTTATATACATCCAGCACTTTGCTAGCAATGATTGACCAATCATATTGCTTCGCCTTGACTATTCCCTGCTCGCCCATTTGCTGCCGCTGCTGTTTGTTCCTGATTAGCTGGAGTATAGCTTCAGCAAGTTTCTCCGGGTTCTTGGGCGGCACGGCGATTCCCTCGACGCCGTCTGTAAGGACGCTCGCATAGCCGTCGATATTAGTGGCGACCACCGGCTTGCCGACCGCCATAGCTTCCAGCAGGACAATGCCCTGGCTCTCACGTCCCGTTGCGGGAAAACAGGCGATATCTGCGGTTTTATAATATTTTGGCAAATCGCTATAGGGGGCGTAGCCGGTTAAATTTACATCCGATAGCCCGTAGCGGCGAATGCGTTTTTGGTACTTATTCCGCAGGCGCACCCCCGGTCCGACCTGGATGAGGCGGCAATTGGGAACTTCCGGCTTGATGAGTTTATAGGCTTCCAGTAGGTATTCGAATCCTTTCCGTTTTTCCAGCCGCCCCACGAAGAGAATGTTGGTCTTGCCATCCTCAAATATATCGATAGGCGTTACCCTGTCGTGGAAATGCTGGGTATCTACCCCGTTTGGGATAATTTCATAGTGATCAGGGAAATATTTATTGACATAATTTAAGGCAACCTGCGAAACAGCGATACGCGCGTCCAGCTTGCGGAACCACCGGTTGAGGTACCACTTGGCGAGCGGTGAAAACATCGTATACCAAGGTTTGCCGCCGGAGGCATGGAAAGTGCCGACCATCGGCGACTTTTTTAGTCGCAATATGGTGGTGCAAAGGGTCGGCATCAAAGGCTCGTGCAGGTGGCAGATATCGAACTTCTCGCGCTCGAAAACCTCTTTAATCTGCCCCTCCAGCCGTATGGATACGGTAATACGGGCCATCGAGCCGCTAACCGGGATTGGGCGCGGCGTGCCGATGCGGATAAAACGGTCGCCGATAGAAGAGCTGGCTCTTGAAGCCGGGGCGATAATCTTGACCTCATGCCCCAGGCGGGTGAACTGTTGCTCTAAACATGATATATGGCTGACTACGCCGCCCGGGTTGCCGAAGTCATAAGGGGAGACCAGGGCAATTTTCATGCTTGCTTATTTAGACTCCCGTTTTTTAGCAGGTTTCTCTTTGGACGCCGCATTAGCCGTGATGAACTCTTCTACCTTGTTGCGGGCTTCGGAGTCGGAGTATTGGATTGGCGGCGTTTTCATAAAATAAGAGGATGGCGCCGTTAGCGCCCCCTTCAAGCCTTTATCCAGGGCGAGCTTGCAGCACCTTAGCGCGTCGATGACCACGCCAGCGGAGTTGGGACTGTCCCAGACCTCCAGCTTGACTTCGACTAGCAGCGGAACATCGCCGAAGGTACGCCCCTCCATCCTGATATGGCAGAACTTGCGGTCTAACAAGAACGGCACGTAGTCGCTGGGTCCCACATGGATATCATCGGGGTTCATCTTATAAGGCAGCTGGGAGGTGACGGCGCCGGTCTTGGAGATTTTCTTGGATTCCAATCGCTCCCTCTCCAGCATGTTGAGAAAATCGGTGTTGCCCCCGAAATTTAGCTGATAGGTCTTTTCCAGCTTCACGCCGCGGTCGACGAAGAGCTTGGCGAGCACGCGGTGCACAATCGTCGCGCCTACCTGCGACTTGATATCGTCGCCGATGACCGGCAGCCCGTGGTCGGCGAAACGCGCTGACCAGTCCTTCCGGCTGGCGATAAAGACGGGGATGCAGTTGACCATGCCGCAGCCGGCCTGTAATATCTGCTCGACGTACCACTTGGTAGCCATCTCGCTGCCGACGGGTAGATAGTTCAAAACTACATGGGTATTGGTCTCTTTCAGCACTTTAACGATGTCTACCGTTGGTGGGGGCGCCTTCTGGATAATTTCCGAGAGGTACTTGCCCAGGCCATCATGCGTCATGCCCCGGCTTACTTTCACGCCAGTCAGTGGCACATCGCAAAATTTATACGTATTGTTGGGTTTAGCATAGATAGCTTCGGCAAGGTCTTTACCCACCTTGTTCTTATCGATATCAAAAGCTGCCACGAAGTTAATATCACTAATGTGGTAGCCGCCCAGGTTGACGTGCATCAGACCCGGTACTTCTTCGGTTTCTTTAGCGTTTTTATAGTAATAAACGCCCTGGACTAGGGAAGAAGCGCAGTTGCCCACGCCGATAATAGCTACATTTATTTTCCCCATAATCTTCTTCTTACCCCTTTCTTTTGAGATGATGCCACGCCGAAAGAAATGGATGATTAGCTAGCACTAAAAGGCATCCGTTGCAATATACTCTCTTTAAGCGCAGGCTGTCAAGGTTTGGGCTCAAGATAGTTGACATAAATATAAATCAGGTCTAAAAAGTCCTATATAAAAACCTTTTTCGGTCGCCAGTTACCGCTATCTTTATCACGGGTTAATATCCCCAGGAAGCGCCCGTCCCGACTGTACGCCCGGCAGTATTTACCTTCAATGTTATCCTGCGCCATGTTTTTTAGCAGATTGCCTGTCCTTATTGCCGCCTCCCCGCCCTCGTCCACCTTAACGGCGCTCATGTCCTGTAAAACGCTATCGATAGGGTTGAGGTATTGCTGCCAGTTCCCCCCTTTAACCTCCTCCTCCAGTTGCGCTAAAGAGATTGCCTCCTCAATATTGAAAATACCGTAGCGAGAGCGTATCAGGCTTTTAAGATAAGCCCCGCACCCCAGCGCCTCCCCGAGGTCGTTTGCCAGCGAGCGTATATAGGTGCCCTTGCTGCACTCTATTTCCAGTGTTACCAGCGGCGGCTGCCAGGTAACCAGCTCCAGCCGAAATATTGTTACCGGTCGACTCTTCCGCTCGATGCTGACACCCGCCCTGGCGAGCTGGTAAAGGGGCTGTCCTTGATGTTTCAAGGCGCTGTACATTGGCGGCGTTTGCTCGATATTTCCCCGGAATGCTTCCAGCACCCGTTCCACTTTTTTGATATCGATATTTGAAGTGTCTCCCTGGTAAACGACCTTGCCGCTGCCATCGTAGGTATCAGTCGCTTTGCCGAGCTCGATACCGGCGCGATAAGTCTTTTTATTGTCCATGAGAAACTCAACGACGCGCGTGGCTTTTCCCAGGCAGACCGGCAGCACCCCCGAGGCATCGGGGTCGAGCGTGCCAGCATGTCCCGCGTGTCGCTCGGCGGTCAGTCGCTTAACTAAAGCTACCACCCCGAAAGATGTCTTGCCTGCGGGTTTATTGATATTCAGTATGCCGTCCAAAGTAAAAATCCGCTTTCTTTTGCATGGATTGATTGTTTAGAAAGGGGCAAGCGATATTTTTAGGAGTTTATTGGTTGTCTTTTTGCGATACTTCGTCGATAAGCCGCAGTATCCGGTCGCCACGCTCGATGGAGTTGTCCCAGACGAAGTGCAGTTCGGGAGTATAGCGTATCCTGATTTTACCAGCTAACGCCGTGCGCAGGAAGCCCGCGGCTGAATTGAGAACTCCCAGGATTTTCTCCTGCTCCTGTTGTCCGCTCATACTGCTGATGTAGATTTTGGCGTATTTTAGGTCGGGAGAAGTATCGACCTCCGTTATGGTGATGAACTCATCAATACGGGGGTCTCTAAGCTCATGCTGGATAAGCTCGCTCACTTCGCGGCGGATGAGGGTATTGACGCGTTCGATACGATGTGACATGTCATAAATTCCGGTTGCCGACTATTTACTGGATTTCTCCGTTTTATAGAACTCCAGTACATCGCCGACCTTGAAATCGTTAAAATCCTTAACGCCCACGCCGCACTCGTAGCCGGCCGCTACTTCCCGGGCGTCATCCTTGAATCGTTTCAGGCTGCTTACCGTAGAGTCGGCCAGTATCTCCTTGCCCCGCCTTACTCTCACGGAGGCGTTGCGGGTTACCTTGCCCTCGTTGACCATTACACCGGCCGCTTTAGCGCCCTTGCCGGCCGGGAAGACGGCTCTGACATCAGCTCGTCCCTCGATAACTTCGATATACGTTGGCTCCAGCAGTCCTTTCAGCGCTTTATCTACGTCGTCAATCAGCGAGTAAATGATGTTATAAAAGCGTATGTCTACGCCGGTGCTAGCGGCTAAGTTGCGCGCGCCTTCGCTGGCGCTGACGTTGAAACCGATGATAAGACCGTTGGAAGCTGATGCCAGCATAACATCGCTTTCACTTACGTCGCCAGTGCCGCTGTGGATTATCCTAACCTTTACTTCTTCTGTCGCCAGCCTCTCCAGCGATGTCCTGATGGGCTCGATACTGCCCTGGACGTCTGTTTTGAGAATAACGTTAAGCTCTTTAACCTTGCCCGCACTTATCTGGTCGAAAAGATTATCGAGATTGATGGTTTTCGTGGCTTTGAGAGCCTCTTTTTCTAGTTCGGTGCGTCGCCTGGCTAATATTGCCTGGGCGTGACGTTCGTCAGTCGTGGCTGTCAGAGCGTCTCCTACCTGCGGCACCTCGTCCAGACCCAGTATTTCCACCGGCATGGAAGGCTCCGCTTTCTTAATCCGCTTGCCCATGTCATTGAACATAGCTCTCACCCTGCCCCACGTCGTCCCCACCACCACGGTGTCCTCCTCTTTTAAGGTGCCGGACTGAATGAGTACGGTTGCCAGCGGCCCCATCGTCTTGTCCATCTCGGCTTCAATCACGATGCCGGCGGCAGGCAGATTAGGATTCGCCTTCAGTTCTTCCATTTCCGCTACCAGCAACACGCTTTCCAGCAGCTCCTTGATGCCTTTCTTCTCTTTAGCGGAAACTTCCACGGCAACGATGGTGCCTCCAAACTCCTCCACCACCAGTCCGGCCTCGGCAAGCTGCTGTTTTACCAGGTTCGGGTTGGCGTTCTCTTTATCTATCTTGTTAATGGCGACGACGATAGGCACGTCCGCCGCCCGGGCGTGGTCGATTGCTTCCCTGGTCTGCGGCATGACGCCGTCATCGGCAGCCACCACCAGGATGGTCACATCGGTGATGTTGGCGCCATGGGCACGCATGGCGGTAAACGCCTCATGCCCCGGGGTATCTAAAAACGTAATCTTTTGACGGTCTATCGTTACCTGGTAGGCGCCGATATGCTGTGTAATGCCGCCAGCTTCGGAATCCACCACATTGGTCTTTCTGATAGCGTCGAGCAATTTCGTCTTGCCGTGGTCGACATGCCCCATTACCGTCACCACCGGCGGACGCGTTACCAGGTTCTCCGACTCCTTACCGTATTTCCGTTTAAGTCGCTTACTCTCTTCGACGGCGGTTGCCAGTAGCTGGGCTTTTATCGGCGTCAGGTGTGGCTTAAAGCCGAAGCTGGATACGACAGAAGAGGCGGTCTCGTAATCGATAACCTGGTTGATATTAGCCATGATGCCGTTACGCATCAACTGCTTGATTATATTGATGGCGTCGATATTCAGGATATCGGCCAGCTGCCGTACGCTTATCGAACGCGGTAGTTCGATAACCGGCGTTTTATCCTGCGTCGGTTCCTTAGTCGGCTTTTCTTCTCTAGAAGGTTTTTCCGCCGCTGGTTTAGTGGCCTTTTTTGGTTTGCTGGCTCTAGCCACTGATTAACTCCTTAAACATTTCTCTGCCTGCTTTATCCAGTCGTTCGACGTCGTCCCGGGTTATTTTTACATTTAAAGCGTGCCCCAGTTGGTTACCTTTTAAAGCTTTTTCCCAGCACGCCCAATCCCGACATAAATAGGCTCCCCGCCCCTCCTTCCTCCCCGATAAATCTATCTTAACTTCGCCCGCTTTAGTGCGTACCAGCCGTACCATTTCCCGCTTGGTTTTTATCTGCCGGCAGGCAACACAGGTTCGCTGCGGAGTCGGTTTGCCGTTTGCCGGGCGGGCACTAGAAATAGTCCTCATCCTCCTCCACGGTATAGTCGCGGCGTCCTTTTTTCGCTTTGCCGGTATCTTCACTGGTGTCTTTAGTATAAGCGCCCTTCTTTTTCTTCTTCGACTTGGAGGGTTTTACTGTTTCCTTTACCCGTCTGGGTGCCAGTATATCCTCCGCAAAACGCAGCTTTGCTTTACTATCGTCGGGCTGCATTTTTATTTGCGACGGCATGATAATCTCGGCGGCTACCGGTTCGACTTCAACCTCTTCCTCTTCCGTGGTTGTTTCCTCGATTAGCTCCAGCGGTTCGAGTTCGGCGAGAATCTCCTCGGGCAGCTTTTCCGCTACTTCGATGCCCGCGGCTTCTTTCGCTTCGAGTGCCTTAGGCTCCTTTATCTTCTCAAGCTCGGCGGCCGAGGCGCTCTTGATATCGATACGCCAGCCGGTCAGCTTAGCCGCCAGTCGGGCGTTCTGCCCCTCTTTGCCGATTGCCAGGGATAGCTGCTTATCCGGGACGATAACCGTGGCTACCTGCTCTTCTTTATTCAGCTGGACACCGACGATATGCGCCGGGCTTAAAGCGTTAGCGATAAAAGTGGCCGAGTCCGAACTCCACATGACCACGTCTATTTTCTCGCCGTTCAGCTCGCTGACGATGTTCTGGATTCTGATGCCGCGCAGTCCTACGCAGCACCCCACCGGGTCGATGCCTTCCTGCTTGGCCGCTACGGCTATCTTACTCCGGAAACCGGCTTCGCGTGCGATGGACTTTATCTCTACGGTGCCGTTGTAGACTTCCGGCACTTCCAGCTCGAATAAACGACGTAGTAGCTCCGGATGGGAGCGTGATACGATTACCTTGGGTCCCTTGGTAGTTCGCGCCACCTGCAGTAAAACTACCTTTAAATGCTGTCCCACGCGGTAGCGCTCGGTACGCACCTGCTCGACGGTCGGCAGTACGGCTTCGGTCCTGCCCAGTTCGATGTATGCCTGTCCTGCCTCAAAACGCTGCACGACCCCGCTCACCACCTCCCCCTCCTTATCCGCGTACTCCTCGAAAATAGCGCTGTGTTCGGCTTCGTGCAGACGCTGCGATATTACCTGCTTGGCTGTTTGCGCGGCGATGCGTCCGGCATTCTCCGGCGTGGACTCTACCAAGAGGGTTTCATCGAGTTTGATATCGCTCTTGAGTTTTTTAGCTTCCCGCAATGTAATCTCGGTATCCGGGTTTTTGACCTTCTCCACCACCGTTTTTTCCGCCCAAACCTCCACCTTACCGGTACCGGAGTTAATCTTGACGGCTACGTTCTGATTGGAGGAAAAGCTGTCCTTTTTATAAGCTGATACCAGCGCCGCTTCGACAGCGTTAAGAACCACATCCTTCGGCAGATTTTTTTCTGCCGCCAGCTGTGTTATGGCGAGCAAAAAATCGCTCTTCATTTCGGATGCTGACCTCCGCAATATTCTTTTTACATATTCAACAAAAAAGTGGGACTTAAACCCACTTCTAACAAAGCTATTCTAATACCCAGGCAACCTTATTATAGCACGCCTTATCTCGGTATGCAATACAAATTCAGATTAATTTGATATTATTCGGCAAGAAAAAAAACACGCTTGGATATTAGACGGTTTCTAGTAATCCATTGTTTACTGGGATATAATATGAGATATGCCTGTTCAACCTTGAAAAAAGCGGCAAGTGGGGAGTACTTAAATGAAAGTGATGGAAATGAAGGCTATCGATAAAAGCGCCGTAAAAATACGGCGTCTGACTTCTAGTGATATTACCTCCACCCTTGGTATCTGGTGGGCTAACATCCCGGAAAAAGAAGTGATGGTTGCCCAGCTGCAAAGTCCCCTCGATTTAAGTTTTATCGCCGAGTACGAAGGCATTTTAATTGGCTTTATCCTGGCGAAACTGGAATACGCGGGTTTCCCGACGACCGGCACCGGCGTTGTTTTTCTTATTGCAGTCAATCCTGATTACCAGAAACACGGCATTGGAACGATGCTGATTGATGCTCTGGAGAGATACGCCATGTATAAAGGCATCAAAACCATTCGTGTGGTCGTGCCGCAGAGCGATATTAAAAATATCAGATATTTTACTAAAGTCGGTTTCAGCAAGAGCGTCATGATTAATTACGATAAAGTCTGCCACAACCGGTAACTATTTTTGGACATGTTCAGGAGATAAGCTTTGGATATTGCTAGATTAAAGGCAGCCATAGTTAAAGAGATAGATTCGTTTTCTCCGCAGCTTGGTGATTTAAGCCGTAAAATCCATGATAATCCGGAAATAGCCATGCAGGAGCGTCACGCTTGTGCCTGGCTGGTAGAGTTTTTAAAAGCCAATGGTTTTACGGTTGCTAAAGGCGTTGCCGGTATGCCCACGGCTTTCAAAGCTATTTATGGCAAAGGCAAACCGGTTATCGCTTTCCTTGCCGAATACGATGCTCTCCCTAAAATGGGGCACGCCTGCGGACATAACCTTATCGCTACCAGTGCGGTCGCTGCTGGCATCGCAACTAAACTGGCGGCGGATAAATATGGCGGCAGTATTATGGTTTTCGGCACGCCTGCCGAAGAAGGCGATGCCGGTAAAGCTATCATGGCGGAAAAGGGCATCTTTAAAGGACTTGATGCCGTAATGATGACCCATCCTGGCGGCGGGAATTATGTTACATATAACGCCTTGGCCTGTCAGACACTGGATGTTGAATTCTTCGGCAAAGCTTCACATGCCGCCGCTGACCCCGAATTGGGTATCAATGCCCTGGATGCGATGATTCTATCATATAATGCCATAAATGCCCTGCGTCAGCATATCAAAGAAACTGCCCGCATTCACGGCATCATTACCGACGGCGGCGAGGCAGCTAATATCGTTCCTGCCCATACCGCCGCCAATTTCATCGTTCGTGCCCGGGATGATGCTTATCTGGATATCCTTAAAGAAAAGGTTATTAACTGCTTTATCGGTGCGGCGGCTGCCACTGGCGCCGAGCTCAAATACCATTGGGCGGATGTACGTTATGCCTCCATGCTTAACAACATGACTTTAGCCAGGCTTTTCCGCCAAAATATGCAGTCGCTCGGTCATGCTATCGCCCTAAGTGAGGGGGATAAATGGGGCGGCAGCTCTGATGTCGGCAACGTTAGCTGGTTGGCGCCGACCATCCAACCGACGGTTGCTATCGCTCCGCCAAACATAACAATACATACTGTTGAGTTCCGTAAAGTCTCTGTGACTAAAAAGGCATTACTTATTATTCTCGATGCCGCTAAAGCGATGGCGATGACCGCTGCCGACCTTTTAGGGAACCCTAAAACTCTCGCTAGCGTACGTGCGGAGTTCGAGAAGAGTAAGAACAAAAAGTAGTTTTTTCCCTGAAAAAATATTAACATTAGAGTAGTATGGAAGCTTATCTCGGTATTGATGTAGGGTCGGTTACGGTTAAATTCGCCGTGCTGGATACGGCCGACGAGCTTATTGCCAGCCTTTATTTACCTGCCGGCGGTAGGCCGGTAGCCGTCGTCCAGCAGGGACTAGGTCAAATCGGCAAGCAACTGCTATCGGATGTAGTTATCAAAGGAGTGGCTGCCACCGGCAGCGCCCGCTATCTGGCCGGGGCTATCGTCGGCGCCGATTTAGTGAAGAACGAAATTACCTGCCAGGCTGTTGCAGCGGTTCACTATAATCCAGATGTTCGCACAGTTATTGAAATTGGCGGACAGGATAGTAAACTGATTATTATCCGCGACGGCATGGTGGCGGATTTCGCCATGAATACCGTTTGCGCCGCCGGCACTGGTAGCTTCCTCGACCATCAGGCGGGACGTCTCCGCATGAGCATCGAGGAGTTTTCCCGTCGGGCTTTGGCAGGGGAAGACACGGTTCATATCTCCGGTCGCTGCACAGTTTTTGCCGAGTCCGACATGGTGCATAAGCAGCAAATGGGGCACAAAGTCGACGATATCATTTACGGATTATGCTGTACTTTAGTACGCAATTACTTGAGCGATGTCGCCTCCGGTAAAGATATAAAGTCGCCCGTCGTCTTTCAGGGTGGGGTCGCTTTTAACCAGGGGATTATCCAGGCGCTACGGGAAGAGCTAAAAATGGAGATAATCGTCCCTCCCCACCATGAGGTCATGGGCGCTATTGGTGCGGCGCTTCTCGCGCATGAAGCCTCGAGTCAAACGCAGGACGCCTGCCGCTTTCGCGGTTTCGCTATCAGCGAAGCGGAATATGATACCTCTTCCTTCGAGTGCCGTTCCTGCCCCACCACCTGTGAGATAGTCAGAATTTCGGAGCAGGGCAATGTTATTGCTGCCTGGGGAGGTCAATGCGATATGTGGGAAACCGCTACCTCCGGGAAAAGGGAGAAGTTTTGAAAAAGCCGAAAATTGCGCTTGATGCCGCTGGCGGCGACTACGCTCCGCATGAAATGGTTAAGGGAGCCATAAAAGCCGTTCAGGAATACGATATAGAGGTCGTCCTGGTCGGCAGGAAAAACATTCTCCGCAAGTTGCTGGAAAAGTCCCCCGTTGAGTCGGGCATTTCTATCGTCGATGCCACCGAGGTCATCGACTTTAATGAACATCCCCTCAAGGCTATTCAAAGCAAACCTAACTCATCAATCGTTGTGGGTGTTAATCTGCTGAAAAGCGGCCAGGCTTCGGCTTTCGTTTCCGCGGGGAATACCGGCGCAGTGGTTGCCTCATCCCTGCTGACCCTGGGCAGGGTAGAAGGCGTTAGTCGCCCGGCTATCGGCGCTTTCATCGATGTTTTAACGTCGAGACCTGGTTTACTGGTGGATGCCGGCGCTAATGCCGATTGCCGTCCGGAACACCTGCTGGAGTTCGCCCGCCTGGGTAGTATTTATAGTAAATATATCCTTAACATTCCCTTCCCCCGGGTCGGCCTTTTAAGCAACGGCGCCGAGGAGGGTAAGGGGAACCGGTTAGCGCAGGAAACCTATGAACTCTTAAAGGAAGCTAAGGGTATTAGCTTTATCGGTAATATTGAAGGACATAATATTTCCCAGAAAACTGCCGATGTCATTGTGACGGATGGCTTTACCGGCAATATCGTCCTTAAGACCATTGAAGGGTTCAACGATAATTTCTTAAACTCTATACAAGAGCTCGGTCACGTCTTTTCCAGCGTTTCCCGTTTAAGAACGCGCGAGCTTCTTAAAGATATTGGCTTGGGTGCCTGGACGAAGAAGCTGGATTATAGCGAGTATGGCGGCGCCTGCCTCCTCGGAGTTAATGGCGTGGTCATTATCGCCCACGGACGCAGCAAAGCCAGAGCGATTAAAAACGCTATCGTTTTAGCCAAGGAAACTATCGAGCGCGGCATAATAGAAAGAGAAAAAGAGGAGAAGTATGAGCAAACCAGTGGAGATTAATGAAGCTAAATTTGATGAGGTGGTTCTAAAGGCGGCGACGCCGGTGCTGGTTGATTTTTGGGCGCCCTGGTGCGGACCCTGCCGGATGGTGGCGCCAATTGTCGAGGAGCTGGCTAATGAGTATGAGGGCAAAGTCTCCTTCTTTAAGCTTAACGTCGATGATAACCCCAAAATCGCCAGCAAGTTCAGTGTGATGAGCATACCCACTCTTATTATCTTTAAGAACGGACAGCCGGCTTCTAATATCGTCGGCTTCCGCCCCAAACCTGAACTCAAGAAGAGTATCGATACAGCATTGGCGGGATAAGGAGGAGTGCACAGTTAACAGTAGACAGTAAACAGTATTCCCCTCCCCTTTTCCCGAAACTGTAAACTGACAACTGTAAACTCAAGAATATATTAAAAGACCATATTTCGATTGTTCGAGGAATAAATGGTTAAACTTAAAAATTATGATGTAATCATCATCGGCGGGGGCCCCGCCGGCTTAAGCGCCGGTATCTACACCGCCCGCGCCCGGTTAGCTACCCTCCTGATTGAGAGGGCAGCTGTCGGCGGTCAGATAATCAACGCCGGCATGGTAGAGAACTATCCCGGCTTTATCGATGGCATCGGCGGCGTTGAGCTGACGCAGGCGATGCACCAGCAGGCGACCAAGTTCGGGATGGAAACACTTTATGACGAGGTTATTGGTATCGAAGTTAATGATAAACAAAAAGTGGTCAAGACCCCGCAAGGTGACTTCCCCACAAAAGCGGTCATTATCGCCGGAGGCTCCGAACGGCAAAAGCTTGGTGTTCCCGGCGAAACGGAGTTCACCGGTAAAGGCGTTTCTTACTGTGCTACCTGCGATGGTGCTTTCTTCCGCGATAAAACGGTAGCCGTCATCGGCGGGGGCAACGCCGCCGTTACTGAAGCCCTGGAGCTAACCAAGTTTGCCACGAAAATATCTCTGGTTCACCGCCGCCATGAACTGCGCGCCACTAAAATCATGCAGGAAAAACTGATGGCTGATGCCCGGATTCAGATTCTCTGGGATACAGTTGTTCTGGATATTATTGGGGATAAATTCGTTAATAAAATCAAGCTGCGTAATCTTAAGACGGAAAAAGAAACGGAGCTTGATGTCTCCGGTGTATTTATTGCCGTCGGGTCGCAGCCTGCCACCGGCTATCTTAAGGGGCTGTTAACATTGGATGTAGTTGGCGCTATTGTAACCAATGATAAGCTTGAGACCAGTGTGCCCGGTATCTATGCCGCCGGCGATATCCGCAGCGGCTCCATCCGGCAAGTAATTAGTGCCGCCGGCGATGGCGCGGTGGCTGCTATTAATGTCAGCAAATATATCAGCGAATAAAAAATATTTTTCCATTTTTCAGGGCTCTAAGATAAAAGGGATATTGACGCGTCCCCTTGATTGTGTGTTAAATTATTTGTCATCAAAAAAAGGAGAGAATTGTGAAGGTTATTTTTATTGAAGATGTCCCCAAAGTCGCTAGAGCCGGCCAAACCAAAGAGGTCGCCGATGGCTATGCCCGTAACTACCTGTTCCCGCGTAAGCTGGCTGTCCTGGCGAACTCTCAAGCTGCCACTGCCATCGAGACTCATCTTAAGAAAATCGTCAAGCAGCGCGCCATTGAAGAAGCGGAAATGGCGGAAGTGGCGAAGCAAATCAATGGCGTGGCAATTACGCTTAAAGCCAGGGTCGGCGAGAAGGATAAACTCTATGGCTCGGTCACCGGCGCCGATATCGCTGAAGAGCTGACCAAAGCCGTTTCGCGTGAAATCGATAAAAGGAAGATTGACCTCGCGGAGCCGATTCGCCAGGTCGGCGTTTATGACGTGACCGTCAGGTTCACTCATGAAATCACCGCAATTGTCGTTGTCACCGTCATGTCCGACGCCGAAGGTGCGCCTATGCCTGTAAGAGCGATAAAAGTCGAAGCCCCGACGGAAGAAAAGAAAGAGAAGAAGGTCAAGAAGGAAAAACCGCCCAAGGAGCCTAAGGAAGAGAAGCCTGCCGCAGAAAAACCAGCTAAAGAAAAGAAAGCTAAGGCTGAAAAAGAGGAAAAACCGACCGAAGAAAAGCCCTCTAACGAGGATAAACCCGTTACAGAAGAAAAGAAACCCAAATCTAAAGCTAAGAAAGCGGCAGAAACGGTCGAGGAAAAAAAGGAGTAGTTCTACGTGAACGATGTCAGGCTACCGCCAAATGATAATGACGCCGAAGAAGCGGTCATCGGCTCGCTGTTGATTGACGGCACGTCTATTTTTCAGATTGCCGATTTTCTGCGGCCGTCGGATTTCTACTTCGAGCAGAACCGGCTGCTTTATGAAGCCGCCATGGCGCTCTACCAGCGTGACGAGGCTATCAATCAGGTGACGCTGGCGCAGGAGCTTACACGCCTCGGCAAGCTAGATACAATCGGCGGTGCTGCCCGCTTGAGCTACCTGATATCTGTCTGCCCTACCTCCCTGGATATCGAGCATTATGCCCGCATCGTCTATCGACTGTCCATCATGCGTCAGCTGATCACCGCCGGCGACCGTATCTCTGCCATCGGCTATGAGGCTGGACCCGATGTCGAGGAAGGCTTAGCTAAAGCCGAAGGTATTTTATTCCGGCTGCGTCGCGGCGGCGGCAGCAACGACCTTACTCATATCCGCGAGGTGCTGGATAAGTACTTCGAGGTAGCCCCGCCCTCCACCGAGGAGCGACCCGAGCGTTTACCTTTCGTTCCTTCAGGCTTTGTTGGGCTGGATGAGTTTCTTAACGGACTCCAGCGCTCCGACCTTATTATCATCGCCGGGCGGCCCAGCATGGGCAAGACCAGCTTGGCGTTGAATATCGCCCGTAATGCCGCCGTCGAGCACCGCGCTTGCGTTGCCCTCTTCAGCCTGGAGATGAGCCGCGACTCCCTGGTAACGCGTCTGGTCTCCAGCGAGTCCGGCATCAACGCGCGGCGTATCCGTTTTGGCGAGCATAAAACCGAGGAAGAAGAGCGTAAAGTCATGGAGGCAACCGGCGTTCTTTCGGAAGCCCCCATTTACGTTGATGATACCCCGATGATTCGTATGGCGGAGATGCGCTCCAAAGCCCTCCGTCTTAACTACGAGCGCGGCATCGATTTGGTCATCCTCGATTATCTCCAGTTGATGCAGGGTGAAAGCAGCGGCCGGGGCGAAAACCGCGTGCAGGAAATTAGCTTAATCTCCCGGTCGCTTAAAGCGCTGGCGCGTGAAATCAATGCGCCGGTGCTGGCGGTATCGCAGTTGAGCCGTGCCGTCGAGTGGCGTGCCTCCCACGAGCCGCAGCTCTCCGACCTCCGTGAAAGCGGCAGCATTGAGCAGGACGCCGACGTCGTCCTCTTTATCTACCGCGATGAGTATTATTACAAGACCGAAGAGGAGTGGAATGCTGCTCACCAAGGCGAGGAATACCCACGAGAACAGGCGGATATCATTATCGCCAAGCACCGCAATGGCCCCACCGGTCGGATAAAACTGCGTTTCCGTCATACCCTAGCTAAATTTGAACCTCTGATTACTCCGGAGCCGACTTTGCTATGACACAGTTTCAGGGTTTTCCATCCGGCGGCAAGGTGCTGTATACCGCCATACCTAATGTCTTTTTCAGCGCTTTATTGCCGCAGATAACGGATATAGCCGAGCTTAAAACAATTTTGTATATTATGGCGATGCTTTATACCAAGAAAGGCTACCCCAGATTTATCGCTTACGCCGAGCTGCTGGAGAACTCGGCTCTGATGCAGAGCCTCGATAGCTCGAAGGATAAGCTACGCGGGGCTCTGAAAATAGCGGTAGAGCGCGGCGCTTTATTAAGCCTGAAGGTGGATAAGGAAGGGACTTCCCAGGATATTTATTTTCTTAATGATGACCCAAGCCGCCAGGCGGTGGAAAAAATTAAAAGCGGCGAGCTTAAGCTGGCGGGACTAAAAACCGGTATGCCCGAACCCATTTCGGCGGAGCCGCTGCCGGATATCTTCACTCTTTATGAGCAGAATATCGGCATGCTGACCCCGATGATTGCCGATGAGCTACGGGATATGGAGAACTTATATCCGGAGAACTGGATACGGGATGCTATTAAAGAAGCAGTTTTACATAACAAGAGAAGCATTAGATATATCGCCAAAATACTAGAAAATTGGTCGGTAGAAGGCCGCAGTGATGGAACATATCAGCGAGATTCTAAAGCGACGGGGCCGGACAAATACTTCAAAGGAAAATACGGACACATGGTCCGGCGCTGACGAGCCGTCGGTGCAGGGTGCGGATTGCCCTATCTGCAAAGGTGCCCGTATCGTGCATCCCCGTTTGCCTTCGGGACAGCCGGACTATAGCCGCGCCGTTCCCTGTCGCTGTGTGAAGGACAAAATTAGTAGTGAACGCCAGTTCCGCCTTAAAAAGTATTCCAATCTCGGTTCTTTGAACCGCTTTACCTTTGATAATCTTCTGCCGGAGGGCAGGAGCAGCAGTCCGCAAACCCAGGCGCGCTTTAGTCAGGCGTATGAAGCCGCCCGCGCCTTTGCCGCCAATCCTGAAGGATGGCTTGTTTTCAGTGGACCCAGCGGCAGCGGCAAGACCCATCTGGCGGCGGCTATCGTCAACGAGCGTATCGAAAAGGGTCAGCCCGCCCTCTATATCACTACTCCCGATTTGCTCGACCGCCTGCGTTCCTCTTTTAATCCTGATAGCGAGACGCCCTACGATGAGTTCTTCGAGCAGGTCAAAAGCGCCCCGCTGTTGGCTTTAGATGATTTGGGTGTGCAGTCCGGCACCCCCTGGGCGAAAGAAAAGCTCGACCAGCTGTTAACCTCTCGTTTTAACGCCAGCTTGCCCACGGTTATCGTTACTGCTGTATCACTAGATTCTTTGGATGACCGGCTGCGCACCCGCCTTACCGATGCGCGTTTATGCCGCGTCTTTATCCTTGAAGAAGAATCTCTTGCCTCTATTTATGCCTGGCCGCCGGAATTCGAACTGCAAAAGAACATGACCTTCATCAACTATAAGCGCCGCACTGATTTATCCATGGAGCAGCAGGATAATATGGACGCCGCTTATCGTCTCACTTTCGATTTCGCCAAGAATCCGGAGGGGTGGCTGGTCTTTATGGGGGAGACCGGCTGCGGTAAGACGCACCTGGCTGCCGCTATCGTCAATTACCGCTATGAAATGGGCAAGCCGGCTTTGTTTGTCGTCGTTCCTGATTTTCTTGACCATCTTCGTTCTGCTTTCAACCCGGAAAGCAAGGTATCTTATGACCAGCTTTTCGAGAGCGTTAAAACCGCCCCGCTTTTGGTTTTGGACGACTTCGGCGAGCAGTCCACCAACCCCTGGGTGAAGGAAAAGCTTTACCAGCTTATTAACTACCGCTATAACAGCCGCCTCCCCACCGTTATCACCACCCGCCTCTCTCTGGATGAGATTAAGGAAGAAGTAGATAGTTCGATTAGCTCACGACTAGTAGACCGCAATATCAGCGTCACTTTTGGCATCATCGCGCCGGACTTTCGCAACGAAAGAAAACCCAGGCAAAAGAGCAGCGCTCCCCGCCCCAAATCCGCCCGGGGACGCTGATGCTTTAGCTTAAATCTCAAATCTCAACAGTCAAAACTAAGAACGCAGAAAAACTTTAACTTCTAAGCTATCTTTGGCCCCCACATCTCGATTAGACAAATCTTTATATATAACATCCCTTTATATTCCCCCTAGTAAAAATCTTTTTTATCGCCCGTCAAATCTCGCAATCGCAAAATGTGTTGCATTTTTTTATGAAACCTTTATAGTGCTTTACACAATTTTAACGGGGTTATTGTAGCGATTTTATGTTCTTTATTATAATACTTAGCCTCGTCTGTCAGAATAATAATAGATGGCATTATATAGACGTTTAATTAAGTTTTTCATCGGCTTCATGCTGGCGGCAGCTATTATTGTTCCTGCGTTGGGAATGAATATCGCTGCCGCCACCACTACCTGGACGCAGACCACACTGGCAGACTTTACCTCCGGCACGCTTGTCCAACTGGATGCTACAAGCAGCCCCGGCGACGTCAAGCTGGCTCAAAGTGCCAACGGCTATGTCTATGCCTTTAGAGGCAACAATACCAAGACCTTCTGGCGCTACGATGTCGCCGCGAATAGCTGGACGGCGCTGGCGGATGCCCCGCAGAACGTCGGCGCCGGTGGTGCCCTAGCTTTTGATGGAAATAACTACATCTACGCCCTGTCTGGTAACGGGCAGAAATATTTCTGGCGCTATAATATTACCACCAACACCTGGCTATCTCTAGCCTCTACTAGTAATCCCGTAAATGCCGGCGGTGCGCTGGTCTATACCGGAAGCTATCTATACGCTTTCCGCGGCGGTGGCCAGAAAACCTTCTGGTGTTATAATATCTCTAAGAACTCGTGGTCATCTATGGCGAGTACGTCAGCTGCGGTCAGCGGTGGTGGCGCCTTGACATGGGGCGGCGGCGATTTTATTTATGCGTTGGGAGGGGCTTCCTCCAACTTTTGGAGATACAGTATTACCGGCAATAGCTGGAGTACTAAAGCCTCAACTCCGTCCTCGGTCGGCGATGGTGGTTCGCTTGCCAGCGATGGGGGAAATTATGTCTATGCTCTTAAGGGTGGTAACACCGTCACTTTCTGGCGTTATAATATCACCGCCAACTCCTGGACGGCTATGGCGGATACTCCGGCTACACCTTGTGTCTATGGCGGCGGCGCTCTGGTCTATGATAGTAACGCCCATCTCTATGCTTTGCGTGGTAACAGTCAAACAGATTTTTGGAAATACGATGTGTCCTCTAATAACTGGGGCACAATGACATCCGTTCCTTCTGCGGTAGCCTATGGCGGCGCCCTTGCCTTCAAACCGGGTTCTTCTTACTACACATCCGGCACACTAACCTCCTCGACGTACGATACAGGGAGCGCTTCTGATTTCGGTACAATCTCCTGGACGGCCGTTACTCCAGCATCTACCACCATTCAATTCCAGATTGCTACCAATAATGATAGCGCTACCTGGAACTATAAAGGACCGGACGGCACTTCGGGTACTTATTATACATCTAGCGGCGCGACTATCCGGACTAGTAATAACCCCGCCCGCTATATCAGGTATAAGGCTTTCTTCAGTACTACGAATACGGCGGTTACGCCTGTGCTCAATGACATCAGCATTACCTACAATCCCCATATTTTCTTGCCCACCGCCACGACCAATGCGGCGACATTAGTCGAAGAGACAACAGCGACACTACACGGCACCGTGGCTGGAGACGGTGGTGAAAGCTGCCAGTATCGCTTCGTCTATGGCACATCACCTGGGGTCTATACCTATGATACTGGTTGGACGGGCAGTGTTACGACGGGACAGAATTTCAGCCTTGATATCAGTGGCTTAAGCCAGGGGACGCTGTACTATTTTGCAGCGCAGGTAAAGAACAGCGCGGGCATTGGCACGGGGTCAGAGCTTAGCTTCCTGACCAAGCCGGAAGTGCCTACGGAGCTAACGGCAACGGCCGCCAACAGCACGCAGATAAACTTACACTGGACTAAAGGCATAGGAGCCCTGAAAACATTAGTACGCCGCAGCACTGGTAACTACCCGGTGGACAGGAACCATGGTGATTTGGTCTATTTTGATACCGTTACGAACTTTTCGGATGCTGGTTTGACTGCGGGCACCACATATTACTATCGAGCATGGTCGGAGGTAACGGCAGGGTCTCTGCAGCAGTGGTCAGATGACTATGCTTCAATCACGGCTGCCACCACGGGTGCCCCCACCGCCACGACCAATGCTGCCACCTTAGTCGAAGAGACAACAGCGACACTACATGGTACGGTAGCCAGTAGCGGCGGTGAGAGCTGCCAGTATCGCTTCGTCTATGGCACATCTCCTGGGGTATATACTTACACGACGGATTGGACGGGCAGCGTGACTACGGGGCAGAATTTCAGCGTTGATATCAGTGGTTTAAGCCAGGGGACACTGTACTATTTTGCAGCGCAGGTAAAGAACAGCGCGGGCATTGGCACGGGGTCAGAACTTAGCTTCCTGACCAAGCCGGAAGCGCCTACGGAACTAACGGCGGTGGTAGCCAGCAGCACACAGATTAATTTAAGCTGGACGAAAGGGATAGGTGCCAATCGTACTAAAGTAATGCGTAAAGCCGGCAGCTACCCTACGGACTATAATGACGGAACGCCGGCCTATTTTGATACCGGTACGAACTTTTCGGATACCGGTTTGACCGCGGGCACCACATATTACTATCGAGCATGGTCGGAGGTGACGGCAGGGTCTTTGCAGCAGTGGTCGGATGACTCGGCAGAAATAAGTGCAGCCACTAACAGCGCGCCATCCGCCACGACGAATGCGGCGGATTCGGTAGAAGAAACAACGGCGACACTACATGGCTCTGTAGCTGCTGACGGTGGTGAGACCTGCAAGTATCGGTTTACCTATGGCACATCTCCCGGCGTCTATAGTTATAATACCTTATGGATAGATGGCGTTATCACCGGGCAAAGCTTTAGCGCGCCTATTACCGGCTTAAGCCAGGGGACACTGTACTATTTTGCAGCGCAGGTCAAGAACAGTGCGGGCATTGGCACGGGGTCGGAGCTAAGTTTCCTGACCAAGCCGGAGGCGCCTACGGAACTAACGGCGGTGGTAGCCAGCAGCACACAGATAAACATCAGCTGGACGAAAGGGATAGGTGCCAATCGTACTAAAGTAATGCGTAAAGCCGGCAGCTACCCCACCGATTATAATGACAATGACAGCACGCTGGTCTATTTTGGTATTGGTTCTAATACTACGGACGATGGATTATCTTCTGAAACCGAATATTACTATCGAGCATGGTCGGAGGTGACGGCAGGGTCTCTGCAACAATGGTCAGATGACTATGCTTCAATCATAGCTACCACCACGGGTGCCCCCGCCGCTATAACCAATGAAGCGACCTTAGTTGAAGAGACAACAGCGACATTAAACGGTACGGTAGACAGTAGCGGTGGTGAGAGCTGCCAGTATCGCTTCGTCTACGGCACATCACCCGGGGTATATACCTACACAACGGAATGGATGGGCAGTGTTACGACGGGACAGGATTTCAGCGTTGATATCAGTGGCTTAAGCCAGGGGACGGTATACTATTTTGCAGCGCAGGTAAAGAACAGCGTGGGCATTGGCACAGGGTCAGAGCTAAGTTTCTTAACTAAACCGGAAAGACCAGACCCCTTTGTTGCTACTACTGCCAGTGATACCCAGATAGACGTCAACTGGACGAAAGGCGTTGGCGCCTTGAGAACCATGATACGCCGCAGCACTAGCGGCTACCCGGTGAATAGAGATGATGGTGATTTAGTCTATTTTGATACCGATACGGACGTTTCGGATACTGATTTGACCGCAGACACGATGTATTACTATCGGTCATGGTCGGAGGTAACGGCAGGGTCGTTGCAGCAATGGTCGGATAACTATAATGATACGGCAGCGCAGACATCTCCTCCGCCTACAACTACGCCGCCTACAACCACGCCGCCTACGACGACGCCACCAACAACTACGCCGCCAACAACCACACCTCCTACGACCACGCCACCAACAACCACTCCGCCAACGACAACCCCGACCAACACCACCCACGTATCGGTCGGTGGCGTTGTTTATCCCATCGATAAAATGCAGGTCATGTTACCCTGGTTCGCTCTTTTCGGGTTCATTTTACTGGTTGGGGGTGCGGTGGCTTGCAAACTCATCATGGTAAAATTCAACCAGCGTTAGGCTAGACCCTTTCGCCGAATATCTTACTGCCTATTCTGACGATATTGGCGCCCTCTTCCAGGGCGATTTTATAGGAATCCGTCATTCCCATGGAAAGATATCTCATTTCTAGATTAGGCTGGACTATTGACTGTAATCGTTCGAACAACTTTCTTGTCTCGCGGAAATTCGCCCGCAGCTCCTCTGCACCTCCCGTCGCTGTACCCATGGTCATTAGTCCCATCACCCGGATATTATTTAAAGCTGCCATTCCGGTAATCAGCTCGGTGGCGTTCTCTGGTTGGACTCCTGCCTTTTGCGCCTCCCGACCGCTGTTTATCTCGACCAGCACCGGCATAATCTTGCCTATTTGTTGACACCTTTTATCGATTTCACCCGCTATTTCAAAGGAGTCCACCGTCTCTATCATGTCGAAAAGCTCGACGGCTTTTTTAACCTTGTTTCGCTGGATGTGCCCGATAAAGTGCCACGCTACTCTGTTGCCGACGACCCGATAAGCATTTTCCGCTTCCTGGACGTAGTTTTCCCCGATGACTGTTATACCTGCCTCAATCGCTTCCAGGATTTCCTGTGGGCTTCTCGTTTTAGCTGCGGCGACGAGCTTGACGCCTGCCGGCAGCTCGGCAAGTATTTGCCGGACATTCTCTGCAATGGTCATTTTATCGACCGCCTTTTTATCCCCGAGTCGCCTGATTACTCACATTTTACCTTAAGCAATCAAGCGTAACAATATCAATTTCCAAAGCTCGGAAGAAAAAGGTAAATACAAAAAAGGACGTCTGCTGACTTATCAAAGAATGAAAACGTTGGCGATGAGAAGCTGTTTTACGAGGATATATTGGCGGCTATTTTAAGGTTTAACGATTTCCGGCTTCTTCTCTGATAACTGCTCGGTTGCCTTCTCAAAAGTCTCTTTAAACGAGAGAGAAAGGCTGTTTAGCTTAGCGGCGTCGGTATATCTCCGCTGCGTGGCAAGCTCTTCCTGTGCTGTAATGCGGATTACCCGGATATCCGCCAGTACTTTCTGTATCTCCTCGCTGGCTTGGCGGATAACCTCTTCAATTTCCCGATGCGTCGTTAGCCGGGCACTTAAGAGGAGCTGGTGAGCTTCGCTACGGGCTTTGGTGGCTGTTTTCTGCTGGTATTTTAAGGTTTCGGTTTTCATCCTGCGGATTAGCTCAAGTTCCTGTCTGGCGCTGGCTAAAATCCGCTGTAAAGCAACAGCGTTATCGCCATAGCTTGAAAAGTTCTCTGTGGTCGGTTTAGTTGCCGGAGTCCCAAGCTTCGGTGCCTTTTTCATTGGTGTTGGAGTCTTTAATGTGGCAGTGGCGCTGGCGACTGCCTGTTTTTGAACGCCGGTTTTCGGCGTAGTCCTGCTTTTAATACTGCTATTCATTAGCGGTATGGCTTTATGCGACTCAACGCGAACTTTGCTTTGAGATATCTTCATTTTTTACCTTTTTTACGTTATTCTGTCTTCGATTAAATATTACATCCATGCTTGGTTAACTCGGAGAATGATATCACCTAATATGATTGGGTGTCATCACCCAACTTTCCTCACCCTTGTTTAGGATTAAACGTCTAGAGTTTCGTGCTTCCTTTATGCTAAAATAAAATATCATCTTCTCTCGAATAAGGAGGTTGTTCTTTGTCTCCTGGGGAATATCTGGGTATTGTTGCTGGAGTTTTCACCACGTTCGCTGTTCTACCGCAAATCATTCGCGTTTATAAACTTAAAAGCGCTCATGAAATAAGCCTTATCTTTACCGCATCGATGTTGATCGGCGTCATCTTCTGGCTCGCTTATGGCATTGTACTCGGTCTTATTTCACTCATTATCTGGAACTCTATCGGTATCGTATTAAATAGCTGGCTTTTATTCGCTAAGTTAAAATACGGACGGTTAAAAAGCGTATAATAGTAACGTATTTCCGTCTTTTTTCCTTATCAGCCTAAAAATCATAATAATTTCTTAAAAATTAGTCGTTTAACCATTGACCAAACGGGATAAATGGTTTACACTGTGGGTATGTCTCATGCATCGGAAGCTAAATTGGGAAAAAATTTGTACCTGGCCGTGACCTCGCGGTGCGGGTGGTCGCCCAATGCCTTTAGCTGTACGATGATGTTTTTATACTAGTCAATCATCTTTCTTCGCTTTCCTTTTTATGTTTGCATATAACAACATACATATTTGATAGGGTTGGTTGATAGTCCAGAAAACCTTTCCCGATGATGGTAAGGAAGCGGACGGAGGCACATATGGCTGAACAATTTAAAAAACAACATGAACAACTGGAAATAGAATATAAACGCCTTAACGAGGAGCTAACGCAGCTACAAAACAATGCGTCCACCGCTGAAGAACGGCGTGAGGGTAGTCCCTTCGGTAAGCGTGAAGAAGAAGCCACGGAAACCCTCGAACTGGAGAAACGCCTCGCCCTCGAGAACCGTATCCGCCAGGAAATGGCTAAAGTCGAGCACGCCCTGGATAAGATAAAAAAGGGCACCTATGGGTTTTGCGATAGCTGCGGTCAGCCCATCGACCCTGAACGTCTGGAGGCGCTGCCACAGGCAAACCTATGTTTGAAATGTAAAGCGTTGTTGGCCAAGAATGCAAAAGCTACTCCGCCCTCAAGATAAATGGCGGGATATCGTCTTCGGTAGTGTCGCCGTTTTCATCGTCATTGCCGACCAGCTCACCAAGGCACTAATCAGGGCTTATCTCGCCCCGGGACAAGTGCTTTTTGATGTCGGCTTTTTCCGTATTTTACACCTTCAGAATACCGGCGCGGCTTTCGGCTTCTTCAGAGGCAATTCCCTGACGATTATCATCACGGCTGCCATCGGCGTTGTTGTCATTCTACTCATGATTTTCCTGCTACGCAGTCGGTGGTCTTTCCTTAATAGTATGTGGGTGAGGGTGGCGATGGGCCTGGTAATGGGAGGCACGATTGGCAATAATCTCATCGACCGCATTCGCCAGGGGTATGTCACCGACTTTCTCGATTTTAAAATCTGGCCTGCCTTTAATCTGGCTGATATGTCGATAACCGTTGGCGTTATTATTATTGCCTATCGTCTCATCTTCTATTCCGGCGTGACTAAAAGTAAAAAATGACCAGGGATTATTCCTTTGTCGCTGATGTAGCGGGACTCCGCCTCGATAAATTCGTCGGGGAAAGGTGTCCGGAGCTTTCACGCACTCATGCGCAGCAGCTTATCCACGATGGCTTTATCACGGTTAATGGTAAATCCGCCAAACCCAGCCTCAAGCTAAATATCGGCGATAAAATTGATATCGTTATCCCTCCCGAACCTCAATCCCATCTGGAGCCGGAAAATATACCCCTGAACATCGTTTACGAGGATGCTGACCTTCTTGTTATAGATAAACCGGCCGGCTTGCCGGTGCACCCCGCCCCCGGCCACCCTTCCCATACGCTAGTCAATGCCATTTTAAACTACCTGCCTACGCTGGCGGCAGATACCGATTCGCTGCGTCCCGGCATCGTCCATCGTCTGGATAAAGACACCTCCGGCTTACTTCTGGTGGCGAAGAACCGCTTGGCGCAGGCGAATCTCTCGCAGCAGTTTAAGAATCGAATAGTTAAAAAGACTTATCTAACACTGGTTCAGGGGAAACTCACGCCAGAGAAGGGCACTATCGAGGCTGCCATCGGTCGCGACCCATCTCACCGTCAGCGTATGGCTATCGTCGCTAAAGGACGGGAGGCGCGCACGGAATACCGCGTTATCAAGTATTTCGGGAATTATACGCTGCTGGAAATAAAGCCGGAGACTGGCCGCACCCATCAGATAAGGGTGCACCTGGCAGCTATCGGCTTCCCTGTCGTCGGCGATGCCACCTACGGGTTAAAGTCGCCCCGCTCTCCCCGCCAGTTCCTCCATGCCAGCAAGATAGGTTTCCGTTTACCCTCCACTGGCGCCTTCGTTGAGTTCGAGTCACCGCTGCCAACGGATTTAGAGAAGGTTTTAAGAGAAATCAGCTAATTCGTTCTCCACCCCATTTGCATCTCTTCTTTAAAAATGTTTTAATACATCTTAGAACTATCTCGATATATCGCGTTATAGTACCAACTAACAACTAGTAACTAAAAAGGAGCATCCCATGCAATACCGCAAATTCGGCAAACTTGATTGGCAGGTATCCGCCCTCGGCTTCGGCGCCATGCGCCTGCCTACGCTCGGAACCGACCAGTCGAAAATCAATGAGCCGGAAGCTATTAAAATGATTCGTTACGCCGCGGATAACGGCGTCAACTATATCGACTCCGCTTACATGTACCACATGGGCCAGAGCGAGGTGCTGGTGGGCAAGGCGCTTAAGGATGGCTATCGTAAAAAGATGAAGGTCGCCACCAAACTGCCCGCCCGCATGGTGGAAAAAGCCGAGGACTTCGACCGTATTTTAGGCGAGCAGCTTAAGAAACTTGATATCGATAAGATAGATTTCTATCTCCTGCATGGACTTGATAAAGTGGGCTGGACAAAGGTGAGGGATTTCGGCATTCTTAAATGGGCAGAGAAGCAGATGGCTCAAGGGAAAATCGGACGCCTCGGTTTTTCTTTTCATGATACCTTCGACGTCTTTAAAGAAATCGTCGATGCCTACGATAACTGGGTACTCGCCCAGATACAATACAACTATATGGATGAACATGAGCAGGCGGGCCGCAAGGGCGTGGAATACGCCGCGTCTAAAGGGATGGCCTTGGTCGTGATGGAGCCCTTACGCGGCGGCAAGCTGGCAAAAGACCCCCCGCCCGACCCCGTCGCCAAGGTTTTGCAAGCGGCTAAACGCCAGATGAGAGGCGTGGAATGGGCGTTCAACTGGCTCTGGAACCAGCCGGAAATATCCGTCACTTTGAGCGGTATGAGTACCATGGAGCAGGTGGTGGAAAACGTTAAAATCGCCAGTCGTTTCAGCGGTCCTGGCACGCTCAAGGCGAACGACCTCACCGTGATTAAGAAGATAAAAGAAGCTTATAAGAGCTTGAGTCCCATCCCCTGCACCGCCTGCCGCTATTGCCAGCCCTGCCCCAACAAGGTGGAAATCCCGCGCGTGTTCCAGATTTATAACGACGCCGTGATGTACGACGATATGATGGGCGGTAAGTTCATGTATAATGGATTCTTCGGCATACCGCAGGACCAGCGTGCCGATAAATGCGTTGCCTGCGAAGAATGCGTGGCGAAATGCCCCCAGAAAATTGATATACCGGACTGGATGAAAAAAGTCCACGAAGCTCTCTATTCCGCCGTGCCGTTAGGACCGCCCGGACCACCACCGCCTAAAAAAGTAGAGTAGTGGATTTAGTGTAACCTATCCCCCTACCCCCTTCCTTTAAGGGAGAGGGGGTGGGGTAAAACTGTCAACTAATAACTGTCAACTGTTAACTTACCTTTCCTACCTATATAGCCACTTCCTGAAAACGTACCGGCTCAATACCGGCATCACCACCCATGTCAAAATCCCCACCAGCAGCCCCGCCACCAGGATACTTTCCACGTAAAAATTGAGTTTTAGTAATCCCAATATTTGCACGATTATTATGGATAGCACATATACCGCCAGAAAGGTAACGATAGCCATCTTCCATGGCGGCGGTGCCTCTAGTTCCGGACACTCCGGTATCGAGAACCATGTTTCCAGACCAGTCTGCTCTTGCCGTGTCTTCCGGGAAAAAGCATCCGCCTCGTGCGATAGTTTTTGGCGTATATATGAAGTCTCCCATTGATGCATCGATTTTTCGTCCTTGAAATACATCACTACATGATGCAGTCCCGTCTGCCCTTTCGATGGAATGAGGATAGTCACCCCCGTATTGCCTGGCGACTCCTTGGCAGCATCCGCCAGCTTCTTTACCCAATCTTCGTATTCCTTCTCGTGACCCGGAAATACCATACGGCTCACTACTATGGTTACTGGCTTTCCGCTCGTTATCGCTGTGTCTTTCTTCTTGTTTTTAGGCATAAATTAGCCTCTTTCTTTCAGTATCCCAAATATCATCTAATTTATTATACTCCCACAAGGCAAACACAAAGTGATACTTTTATCACAACCTAGCCATAGAAATCTGCCTAGATAGGATGGTAGAATGGTTACGTACGTATTGTATGAGAAAGGTTAGCTATGACTGCTCCTGTTAGAGTACGTTTCGCCCCCAGCCCCACCGGCCGACCCCATGTGGGAAGTATGCGTACCGCCATGTTCGATTGGCTGCTGGCGCGGCACACCGGCGGCACTTTTATCCTGCGTATCGAGGATACGGATGTCGTCCGCAAGGTTGAAGGCTCGGTAGAGGCACATATGGAAGCCCTCAAGTGGCTGGGACTCGACTGGGATGAAGGACCGGATGTCGGCGGCGACTACGGTCCCTATCTACAGTCGCAGCGCCTACAGCTTTACCGTGAAGCCGCCGAACTTATGATTAAACAGGGCAACGCCTACAGGTGCTATTGCTCCGAGGAGCGACTGGAAGCAATGCGTAAAGAGCAGGAAGCACGCAAGCAGTCGTCCGGCTATGACCGACTTTGCCGTGAGCTAAGCTTGGAAGAGAGGGCGGCTAAGGAAACTGCCGGCATCAAGCCGGTGGTGCGATTCAAAGTCCCAATGGCAGGGCAAACCCGCTTTCACGACCTCATCTACGGCGATGTTGTTTTCGAGAACGCTAGTATCGACGACTTTGTCATGCTGAAGTCTGATGGTTATCCAACCTACCATCTCGCCAATGTCGTTGACGACCATGCCATGAAAATCAGCCATGTTATCCGGGGGGAGGAGTGGATATCCAGCACGCCCAGGCATCTGCTTATGTATGAGGCGCTAGGCTACCAGCCCCCGCAATATGTACACCACCCGTTATTGGTAGGGAAAGACCGCGCCAAGCTAAGCAAACGGCACGGCTCGGTATCACTCCTGGAGTTCCGCGACCAGGGATATCTACCGGAGGCGATGTTCAATTTCCTGGCTTTAATCGGCTGGTCGCTGGATGATAAAACCGAAATTATAACCCGCCAGCAGATAGTGGAGAACTTTTCACTGGAGAGGATTGGCAAGACCGGCGCTTTCTTTAATATGGAAAAACTGGACTGGATGAACGGGGTATATATCCGCAGCCTGCCCGTTGAAGATTTAACGAACAGGGTATTTCCATTCATGAAAAAGGATTTACCACATGATGTCAAGCGACCTTTAGATATTAACTACGTAAGGCAAATCGTGCCACTAATACGGGAGAGGATAAATACTCTAAAAGATGCGGCTACCTACGCCGACTTCTTCTTTATTGATAAGCTGGAATATGAAGCCACGATGCTTGTAGGCAAGAAGATGACCGCAGAAACCGCATTAACGGCTTTAAAAGGCTCTGAAGAAAAACTATCCTCGATGGGGGGCTTTAACCGTGATTTATTGGAAAATACTCTCAGGCATCTCGCTGATGATTTGAGTCTCAAGGCGGGACAGCTTTTTAATGTGCTGCGGGTAGCTACCACCGCCCGTGATGCTGCGCCGCCGCTCTTTGAAACGATGGAAGTGTTGGGTAAAGAAAGATGTTTGAAGAGAATTAAGGTTGCGATATCCAAGCTAAGTAATAGCTGAAACTCGTAAGATAGTAGAATGTAAGATAACGAGAGGACAATATGGACACGACCAACTCAAAGAAACAAGATGATTTTATCCGGGATATTGTCCGCCAGGACCTCAAGACAAACAAGTTCGATGGGCGGGTGCATACCAGATTCCCGCCGGAGCCCAACGGCTATCTGCACATCGGGCACGCCAAAGCCATCTGGATTAGCTTCGGTATCGCCGAGGAGTTCGGCGATCTTTACAACCTGAGATTCGATGACACCAACCCCACCACGGAAGAGCAGCAGTATGTCGACTCGATTATTAACGATATTCACTGGCTCGGATGGGATTGGGGAGACCGCCTGTATTTTGCCTCGGACTACTTTGAGAAAATGTATGAATATGCCGTGCAGCTTATCGAGAAAGGCAAGGCATACGTTGATGATTTATCTCCCGATGAAATCAGGGAATATCGCGGTACCTTAACCGAACCGGGTAAACCGAGCCCTTACCGGGAACGGCCGATCGACGAAAACCTCGATTTATTTAAACGCATGCGGGCCGGGGAATTCCCTGACGGCTCACGAGTTCTACGGGCAAAGATTGATATGGCTTCCCCCAACCTGAACATGCGTGACCCGGTCATGTATCGTATCCTGCATGCCACGCACCCGCATACGGGTGATAAATGGTGTATTTACCCGATGTATGACTGGGCCCATGGTCTGGAAGACTCCATCGAAGGGATTACCTATTCCCTCTGTTCGCTGGAATTCGAGGACCACCGTCCCCTGTATGACTGGTTTCTGGATGAATTAGGAATTTATCATCCTCAGCAAATTGAGTTTGGTAGATATAGTTTAACCTACACCGTAATGAGTAAACGTGTACTAAGGCCACTCGTGGAAACGGGAATCGTTAGTGGCTGGGATGATCCGCGCATGCCGACCCTTTCAGGCATACGCCGGCGCGGCTATACGCCGGAAGCCATCAGGATTTATTGCGATAGTAGCGGTGTTTCCAGAGCCAATACTACCATAGACATCGCCTTCCTGGAGCATTGCCTCCGTGAGGATTTAAACAAACGGTCGCCGCGGGTTATGGTCGTGCTGCGTCCGCTGCGCCTGGTTATTGACAACTACCCGGAAAACAAGGTGGAAGAATTCGACGCGGTGAACAACCCCGAAGACCCCACCGCAGGAACGCGCAAAGTGCCGTTTTCCAAGGTCCTCTATATTGAACAGGAAGATTTCCGCGAAGTGCCGCCGCCGAAGTACTACCGCCTGGCGCCGGGCCGCGAGGTAAGATTGCGGTACGCCTATCTTGTTACCTGTGTGGGTGTAAAAAAAGATGATAAGACCGGAGAAATAATCGAGGTCCATTGTACTTATGACCCGGCTACGCGCGGCGGTGATGCACCGGATGGGCGCAGGGTCCAATCCACTATGCACTGGGTCTCGGCCGCGCATGCGCTCGAAGCTGAAGCGCGTTTATATGACCATCTGTTCACCAAGGAAAATCCTCTGGATGTGGAAGAAGGCGCTGATTACAGAGATTATCTTAATCCGAATTCGCTCGAGGTGTTGAAATCGTGCCGCGTTGAGCCTTCTCTCGCCAATGCTCCATCCGGCAGTCTTTACCAGTTCGAAAGGCTGGGCTATTTCTGTGTTGACCCAGATACTAAACCGAAAAAACTGGTATTCAACCGGACGGTGTCCTTACGGGATACCTGGGCAAACATACAAAAACGTCAGAAGTAAGGCCTTTCGTTAACAGGCTTTTAAAATGTATGAGAAGCCAGAAGATACTATCCTCGCCGGTTACAGTGTTCTTGACCTGACCGATGCCAAGGGGTCGTTATGCGTCAGGTTGCTGGCCTGCATGGGGGCGGAAGTCGTCCGTATCAATCCGGAAAATGAACCTGGGTATTTCCGCAACCTGATAAAAAACGCCGATATTCTAATTGAAACCTTTCGGCCGGGATATCTGGTATCGCTGGGTCTCGGCTACGCTGCTTTAAGTAAACTGAATCCGCGCTTAATCATGGCTTCCATCACCCACTTCGGTCAGAGCGGTCCATATAAAGACTTTAAGTCCTCCGAGCTTATCGACCAGGCGTTGGGCGGCTGGCTTTCCGTCACCGGTGGGGCCGAAGCACCGCTGAAACTCTTTGGTAATCAGTCCTATAACACGGCTTCGCTTTTTGCGGTTAATGGAATCCTGCTGGCGCTAAGGCAAAGGCATGCTACCGGAAAGGGACAATATCTGGATATTTCAATAATGGAGTGCGTGGTAGCCACCCTCGACTATGTTCTTCCACGTTATTTTTACGAGGGCATCGTCTCCCGGCGACGCGGTAGTTTACACTGGAACAACGCCTTCCGTGTTTTCCCCTGTAAAGACGGCTATATTCTGCTTTCGATTCACCACCAATGGGAGACTTTAGTAGAGCTAATGGCATCCGAGGGCATGGCGGGAGATTTAATAAATGAAAAATGGCGGGATAGGGAGGAACGTGACCGCAATATCGAGCATGTTATAACAATAATAAAGAAATGGACTTTAAGTCATCAGGCGGGGGAATTGGAAGAAAAGGGGCAACTGATGCATTTCCCCTGGGCGGCGGTCAAGGCGGCGAAAAATGGATAAAAAAGGTGAAATGTCCGTACTGAAAGCCTGGCTGATAATCGCGGCGTCGCTTATCGATGATGCGGTGATACTGGCGCTCATCTTTATCGGTTTATGGCTCCTCCACGTAGAGATAACCTGGCCGCTGATTTTAATAATAGTCGTGATAATGGTCGCCTTTATTTTTATCATGCACCGGGCGGTCATCCCAGTTATTAGACGCCGTATCGTTAGCGGCGCCGAGGGGATGATAGGGATGACAGGTAAAGTAACGGAATCGCTCAATCCGGTGGGCACCGTCAAAATAAAAGGCGAGTACTGGAAGGCGAAGGCGATAAAAGGCAATATCGAGATAGGGGAGGATGTGGAGGTGGTGGGGATAGATGGACTGAATCTGGAGGTGAGGAAGAAAAAAGCATGAGCTATGAACCTGGGTACATTGCCCTTTATAAATCCGGCGAGTTAGAACGCCGTAAACGAGCGCTTGAAGAACGTTTGACAGCGTGTGATATATGCCCGCGGGAATGCGGCGCCAACCGGCTCAACGGTAAACTGGGACATTGTAATTCCGGCTTTTTACCGATAGTGTCTTCCTACTGTGCTCATCACGGTGAGGAGCCAGTGCTTTCCGGCAGTCGGGGGTCGGGGACTATTTTCTTCGGCAACTGTAATATGCGGTGCGTCTACTGTCAGAACTACCAGATTAGCCAGTCGCCGGAAATCCAGAAAACCAATGAGATATCAGTTAAATTGCTGGCGAAACATATGCTCTATCTCCAGAACGAGCTGAACTGTCACAATATCAACCTGGTAACACCGTCCCATTTCGTACCGCAAATCGTTAGCGCCGTATTAGAGGCAGTACAGCAGGGACTTCACCTGCCATTGGTCTATAACACCAGCAGCTATGATTCGCTAAAGACTTTGAAAGAGCTGGATGGCATTATTAATATCTATTTAGCCGATATCAGGTACGCTTCTAACGAGTTGGGTAGGAAATACTCGCGGGCAAGGAACTACGTTGACCATGCCCGGGCGGCGATTATCGAAATGCAGCGGCAGGTGGGCGACCTCGTCGTGGATGAAGAGAGCATTGCCCAAAAAGGACTGATTATACGTCATCTGATATTCCCTAATGATATCGCCGGCAGCGCTGACTCTTTAAAATGGCTGGTAAAAAAGGTCTCGCCGCGGGTGTCGGTCAGTATCATGTCGCAGTACTACCCCACCCACCGCGTCCGCAAATATAAAGAGCTAAATAGGAAAATAACGCCGGAGGAGTATCAGGAAGTAGTTAACCTGGTGGAAAAGTTGGGTATTGAAAACGGCTGGCTGCAGGGTATGGCGTCCACCGAGAGCTACCGTCCGGACTTTGCGGATAAAGAGCCATTTAATGAAGGAAAACAGAAACGAAAAAGAAGGAGGGAAAAGTAAGGCTGACTACTTTCTCTTACGCTTGGTGAAACCAAAGGTTATTTTTAAGCCGTTCAGCTTGTCTTTTTTATTGATATTCTCGATGAAGGTCTTGAGGTCTTTAGTGGGTTTAGCAGCCTTAGCCTGTTTGGCGGTCATGTTGATATCCTTAAACGTATTTCAAGAGTTAATTATAGCATAGATAGGGGTTTAAAGCCAGAGAGAATAGGGGATAGGTAATTCGTGATGAGGACGACAAAACAGTATTACGTTTACATAATGACAAACTACGCGCATACGCTATATACTGGCGTTACGAGCGATCTAGAGCGTCGGGTGTATGAACATAAGAAAAAACTTGTACCCGGTTTCACAGCCAGATATGGCTTGACTACTCTCGTTTATTATGAGTTTGGTGGCGATATTAGTGCTGCGATAATCCGCGAGAAGCAAATAAAAGGCTGGTTGAGACGTAAAAAGGTAGCGCTTATAGAATCGGTGAACCCCGAATGGAGGGATTTAAGTGAGGATTGGGTGGATTGTCATTCTGAAGGAGCGGAGCGACTGAAGAATCCGTCTTTTAACGGGGAGGGTACGGATCCTTCCCCTTCACTACGTTCAGGGTCAGGATGACAGGGAGACTGCACATTGGATGATAAAATGGGAAGTGGAATGACCAACCAATCAATTCTCCATAACATACGTATCCTGGATTTTACCTGGGCGCTGGCGGGGCCTTACGCCACGCGGCTTTTGGCAGATTTCGGGGCGGAAGTCATTAAGGTGCAGTCGCCTTTGATGGAGAATGTCGCCGATGCCTTTGCGCGCGGCTATTATAACACCTGGAATCGTAACAAGCTGGGGATTACTTTGAACCTGAATAAGCCGGAGGGAGTGGCGCTGGCAAAGCGTTTGTTGGGAATCTGCGACGCGGTGGTGGAGAACTTTACGCCACGGGTGATGTTTAACTGGGGTCTGGATTACGCTAATCTGAAAAAGGTGAAGCCGCGCATCATCATGGTGAGCATGTCTATCATGGGACAAAAAAGTAATTACAGTGGCTACGGTCCTACGGTTCATGCGTTATCCGGCATGACGCGGCTGACCTCTTTCCCCAACCAGCCGCCGCTAGGACCAGGGTTCTCTTACGCCGACCATGTGGCGGGGCTATACGCTTCTATCAGACTGTTGGCAGCGCTAGAAGAGCGAGCGAAGACGGGCAGCGGGCAGCACATAGACATCTCTGAAGTTGACATAATGAACTGTATAGTGCAAGATACCGAGGAACTAAAACCAATGGGCAACAGCTCGTCGCTGGCGGCGCCGCATAACGTCTACCGCTGTAAAGACAACCGCTGGTACGCGGTGGCGGTGTTTACGGAGGAGGAGTGGCGGGGACTAAAGAAAGCGATGGGTAATCCATCATGGGCAGATGATGGAAAATTCGATAGTATATCCAGCAGATTAGAAAATAGGGATGAGCTGGATAAACTAATAACTGTCTGGACTCAAGCACATACCGCGGAAGAGGTGATGTCTTTGCTCCAGAAAAACGGGGTGGCGGCAGGTGTTGTGCAGGATGCGGCAGACCTGGCTAAGAACCCGCATTTGCGGGCGCGAAGGTTTTTTGTCGAGGATGTCAATACCCCCTTGATAGACGCGTCACCAATCAGAATGTCAGGGGCGCAGGTGGAGTATCGGCGGGGAGCACCCGCGCCGGGACAGGATAACGACTATGTGTACGGGAAGTTGCTGGGCATCAGCAATGAGGAAATAGCGGAGCTTATGGGGAAGGGAGTGATTTAAGGGGAAAGGGAAAAGCTCAAAGGTTAAAAACAAAATTTAAAGATTAAATTTGGGGGATGGTTGACTCTAATATCATAGGCGGGTAGAATAGCAGGAGCGAATAACAGGAGAAAGTAAATGAAATATATCTGGGCGCCGTGGCGTATCGAGTACATCCGTGCGGCAAAGCCAGCGGGGTGTATTTTATGTGATAAGCCCAAGGAGGATAAGGATAAAGAAAACTATATTCTTTACCGGGGTAAAAAGAATTTTATCATGCTCAACAGCTACCCTTATAATCCCGGTCACCTCTTAATTGCGCCTTACCGGCATGTCGGCAACCTGGAGGAGCTTACCGAGGCGGAGCGGAATGAGCATTATGAACTGGTGAGCCGGAGTATCGTGGTGCTAAAAAGGGTGTTTAGGCCGGCTGGTTTTAATATCGGGGCGAACCTGGGGAAGGTGGCTGGCGCCGGCATCGAAGACCATTTTCATAGCCATATCGTGCCGCGGTGGCAGGGGGACAATAATTTCATGCCTGTTCTGGGAGAAACCAAGGTAATCCCGCAGGCCTTGGCAGATACCTATAAGACACTGATGGGCAAGTTTTAACGCTGCGGCAGCTATCTAGTTGCGAATTTCAGCTTTATTGCTTTCGAGCGCGTGGGTGAAGGGCAAGGCGAAGTAGCAGCTGGTGCCAATGCCCTCTTTGCTTTCAACCCAGATTCTACCGCCGTGGGCTTCAACGAGTCCTTTGCAGATGGATAAACCGAGACCGGCGCCGACGATGCCGGTTTTTTGTGCCTGCGCCCCATGGAACATGCGTTGAAACAGGCGCGGCATATCTTTTTCAGGGATGCCGATACCGTGGTCAGCGACGGAAAAAAGCATTTCTTTGCCGTTTTCCCGTACGGAGAGTGTTATTTCTGTGCCGGCATCAGAGTATTTTACGGCATTATCAAGGACATTATCCAACACCTGACGGATACGCTTATCATCGATGTTTATTAGCGGCAGTTGCGGCGGCAGGTCTAATTTGAAAATATGGTCGGGCGCCCTGACGCGCGCTTCAGTGATAACGGTCTGGCAGAGGTTAATAACATTGGCAGGCGACTTTTTAATGGAGAGCATGCCGCTGCCCAGGCGGGACATCTCCAGCAGTTGCTCGATCAACTCCACAAGACGGTCGGTGTTTTTATCGATAGTCTCGAGATACTCGTGTTTTTCCTGCGGATTCAGTCTCTTATCGTAGTCCATGAGCATGGTAGCGAAGCCTTTAATACTGGCGAGCGGGGTACGGAGCTCGTGGGAGACATTAGCGAGCAGCTCCGTGCGGAGTCTATCAAGCTCTCGCAGACTGGCTACCTCTAGAGCCTGCGCTTCTATGCGTTTATATTCGGTAATATCATTAGTGACCGCCAGCACGCAGGGTTCGCCGTCAAACTCTATTTGCTCGGCGGAGAAGAGGAGGGTGCGAATATCGCCCGACTTGGTGCGGTGACGATACTCTGCGTTGCTGACACGACCTTGTTTTTTTAGCTGGCGAATCATATTTACCCGGTCAGTGGGGTTGACCCATATGTTTAGCTCTAATGATTTGTGTCCGATTACCTCCTCGCGAGTGAATCCAAAAACGCGGGTGAAGCTGTCATTAATTTCCAGGAAGGTACTGTCAGAGACCTTGCTGATAGTTAAAACGCCCGGGCTGGCGTTGAAAGCCTTATTAAATTTCTCTTCAGATTGGCGGAGGTTTCGTTCTATTTTCTTGAGATAGGTGATATCGTTGATGGAGGCAACAATGCATTTTTTACCGCCTATTTCTGCAATTTCGGCAGACATCAACATCATATGTGGTTCTCCGGACTTGGTATGCCACTCTACCTCCTCGTTATCAACCCGCCCTTTTTCCCATAACTGTTTAGCCATCCTCGCTTGGAAGTCCGGATTATCCCAGATTTTCAGCTCGTCCACCGTATGGCCGATTATCTCTTCGCGGGTATATCCGGTCAGGCGGGTGACGTTATCGTTGACTTCGATGAATTTACCGTCACCCATGGTGGCGATAACAAGCGCATGAGGACTAGAGCGGAACGCAACTGTCAGTTTGTTTTCGGACTCTCTTAAAGCCTGTTCCATGTTTTTAAGCTCGGTGATATCGGTGATAATGAGAACCATGTATTTTTTATCACCCAATTCGATAGTTTGGGCGGAGAACAGGCCGGTGAGAATTTTACCCGATTTCATGCGGGATTGAATCTCTACATTGACAAGGCGGCTAGTTTCCTTAAGGCTTTTAGACATTTTCATTAAGTCTGCCGGATTGACCCAGAGGTTGAGGTCCAAATGGGTACGGCCGATTAGTTCTTCTCTGGTATAGCCAGTAAAGCGGACGAAGCTGTCATTAACTTCAATGAACCTGGAATCATTGATGTCGGCGAGGCACATAGGATTGGGGTTGGAGTTGAAGGTTTTATAAAATAATTCTTCCCACTGTTTTAAAGTCTGGCTAGCCGTTTTTTGTCCAGCTTCGGAAAATGTTTCCAGCTGCCGTCGCGCCTCGTTAAGTTCGCTGATAAGCTGTTTTTTTGTTTTTTGAGAGTCCCTCATAGAGCTTCTCTTGTATTATATTACGGAGAGTGTTAAATATTCATAAAAATTTGTCTCTTCCAATATGTTTTAAAATTATAACCTGCAGTGTATAAATTTTCAAGCGTAACAAGGAGAAAATTGGCAACCCATTAATGGGCAATCATCAAGAGGTCAGCGGCATTACGGAAGAGTATTTTCTCCTTTTCATCATTGGGAATAGTCATGCGTTGGACGGACTCCAGCGTCTCGCCGGTGAGGCCGAATTTGGGGCCCAAAGGGAAATCCGTACCGTAGAGAATATGGTCGGGACCATAGAAATCGTACCCGCACATGAGAGATGGGACATTGCCGTAAACGGCGGTATCCGTATAGAACTTACGGAAGTGTTCCTCCGGATGCTTGATGTTAGGGTAGAGGCCAGGGACGAGTGAGAGCACCCATTTTATGCGTTTTTGGAAGAAGGGCACCATGGCGCCGCAATGATGGACGATAAACTTAAGGTCGGGGTGGTCGTTGAAGACGCCGGAGGTGACGAGGCGGAACATGGCGGAGCTGGTTTCAAAAGGCCAGCTGAAAACGCCGATATCGTTATCCAGTTTATCATAGGTGGCGGGGTGAATCCAGATAGGCAGGTCATACTTCGCCATTTTCTCCCAGAGGGGTTTGAATTTAGGATTATCCAGCGGCTCACTGTTGATGCGACTGTATATCTGTACGCCTTTAAGTCCCAGCTTGGTGATGGCTCTAGCTGCTTCAGCCAGGGCGGCATCCACATCGTTCATGGGGAGGCAGGCTACCCCGGCGACGAATTTATCCGGATATTTATCTACCAGCTCGGCAAGCTCCTCGTTGGCGATTTTAGCCAACTCGATAGCGTCGGCTTTTTTAGCGAAGGTCTCCAGCGGAATATTGGCGATGGTCAAGACCTGCAGGACATCGGGATAGCGGTTCATCAGGCGGAGTCGCACCTCGAGGTCAGTTACGGCGATGCTGCGGAACTCGACGCGCTGTTGGATGGCTTTGTTTTTCTTGGCATATAGCTCGGTATATCTCTTGGGCATGATGTGGGAGTAGATATCTATTTTCATGTTACCTCCTTGCTTTTTACCAGCAGAGACTGCACCCATTCACGTTGAATCCAAAGCGTACAGCCGCCCTGGGTTTCGGTGAAGTCTTGGTGCTTTTCGCGGATGGCTTTCAGAAATTCAGATTGCAGTGCGTCTTTGAGGGACGTTCGCATCAGGCTGGTATCGGAATACGGCGCGAAGGGGCATGGCTCAACATCGCCTTGGGCGTTGATATGGATAAAACCGCGCCCGGCGGAAAGGCAACCGCCGATTTCATCTTCGTCCCCTGGCAGAGCGATGAAAAGGGCGTTAAACGCTGCCCGCAAGTTGTCCCTGGTTTTTAGTAGTTCTGTCCTCTGCGCGTCGGTTATTACCCAGTCCTCTGTTCCTTCATCGACGGGCGTGTATTCCACGAAGAAGAAAAGCTTGCAGCCAAGTTTGCGCAGGAAGGTGATAAAAGCGTTATCGGTAACGGTAGCGAAGTTAGAGCGGGTGACCGTTAATGAAACGCTCCAGAAAAGGTTGGACTTTTTTACTTTTTCGATTATCTGTCGGAGGGTTTCGTAAACGCCTTGACCACGCCGACTATCGGTATCCTCCTCCCAACCCTCCAGACTGATTACCGGCACGAAGTTCCGCTGCCCCTTTAGCTCGGCGAGTAGGTCGTCGTTTAGCATCGTACCATTGGTGACCACCAGGAAGATAATTTCCGGGAAATCAGCGGTGATGTGGATAATTTCACGTCTCACCAGTGGCTCTCCCCCTAATAACACGACGAAAGATATGCCCAGAGCTCTGGCTTCAGCCAGAACGTCCCTGATTTTCTCATCGCTTATCTCCTGCCCGTTAGCGTGGTGCAAAGCCTTATGGTAGCAGCCCTTGCAGTGCAGGTTGCAGCGGTCGGTGATGCTAAAAACCATGATGGGCGGCACGCGTATGCCTTCTTTTTCCAGCTTGGCGCGTGTGCTGGCGGCTTGCCGCTGGTTTTTAATCGTCTGGACGAAATATAAAGCCTGCCTGGGGTCTTTAAGCGAAACGCGGAGGGCATCTTCAAAGAACACGGCAAGCGACTCGTTAACGATTTTACGGGGGTCCTTGACGCGTTGATATTTAACGGAGCCCATTAGCGGGGCTGATGGTTTATTTTTCATTGATGTCTTATAACTCATTTTTAGTTTGAAGCTCGCTTTATTATAGTTGAAACAAGGATAAAGGGCAATTTGACTTGCAAGCTAAAAACGATAGATAATTAATTTTAAAAGATATATCAAGATAGTTCGATAGAAAGACCAAGGAGGAGCATTTTTATGGATGTAATCGATGCCATCAAAGAAAGAAAAAGCATTCGGGCTTTTAAACCTGATCCCATCAAAAAGGACTTATTAAAGAAAATCATCGAGCAGGCGCAAAGGGCGCCGTCCTGGGCGAACACGCAGCCCTGGGAGTTCGCCATAGTGACCGGTAAAAAGCTCAAGGCGATACAGGAAGCTTTCGTTAAACGCGGCGCGCAGGGTATGCAAAGCTCACAGTCGGAGGTCGCCCGCCCCTATGACTTCCCGGAGCCTTATATGTCCCGCATTCAAAAGATGCAGGTCAAAGAGAACAAAGGACGCACCAGTCAAGCAACACCTGAAGAGATGACAGCCCGTTTTAATATGAATTTCCGTCATTATGGCGCACCCTGCTGCATCTATCTGCTGGTGGGAAAGAACTTTATTTACCAGGAAAAAGGCGTGAACGTTTGGTCGATGTATGACTGCGGCTCCGCGGTGCAGAATATTATGCTACTGGCGGTGAACTATGGACTGGGCACGATTGCCCAGGCGATGGCGGTGGTTTATCCTGATATCATCCGAAAAGAGCTGGGGATACCGGAAGATAAACTAATCGCGCTGGGCATCGCCATCGGCTATCCGGATTGGGACAATCCTATAACTAAAGACGTGCGTGACCGCGAGCCGCTGGATGAAATAGCGAAGTTTTACGGGTTTTAAGGATAAGACGGCTACACTTTTTTATGTTTCCATAAGCAGGTACTATAATAGGTTATCTAGGCGATAGAATAAGTGGCCTTAAAACAGCATTTGGTCAGACATATTAACGTTTATCGTGCCATTACAGCGGTGGGTTTTATCATCGCGGTGGTGCTGGTAATGGTGATTCCGGCGCAAATGAGCGGTGCCTCTCCCTGGGCGTATTACTATGCCGTGAAAAACTTCTCCCAGGGCAAGCTCGTGATAGATAACCAGCAGCTTTTCCAGGAAATGAACGACGCATACCGGCAAGGCGGCGTACTGATACAGTACGTCAAGATAGGCGATAACCGGTGGGCAGTAGAAAAGGCGCCGGGCTATATCTTTTATCTCGTTCCCTTCGAGCTAATGAAAATTCCGCGCTGGGGAAACGTCTTGCTGGCATTAGCGATGGTCATCGTCACGTATTTGCTGCTGAAGCGCCTGCGGGACGAGCAGACAGCCTGTATCGGGTCGCTGTTGATTTTATTTACACCGATAGGGCTGATAATGTGGAACCGTGCCTATATGGACACATTCGCCTCGCTGGCTTTCCTGGCGATGGGTGGGGGACTTTATTTTTATTACCTGCTGGAGCAGGAGAAGATGCGTCCATGGCGGGGCGGCTTGATACTATTTTTCGCTTTCCTACTGGTAGGCTGGTCGGTGGTGACGCGGCAATCGAACCTGCTGGTGGCGATTATCCTGGCTTTGCACTTCGGCATCACGCGGATAATTGCCTTTATTAAACATGAAAGAACCAGACTACCCTGGGAGATACCATCGGCGATACTTGGCGCTGGCATAACGGCGGCGGTATTGCTTTGGTACAACGGCTATGTGTTCGGGTCGGTACTGGACTACGGCTATCATTATTCGGTGATGCCGGTGAAGTTCGCCTACCAGTATCTCGGGCAGGTGAACGCGGCGGGACAGTCCATACCGTTCAAGATAATCATAGACAATTTTAAAAACGTACCGCAGGCTTTAGTTACGGGCTTTCCGATACTTGTTATCGGCATACCCAGCCTATGTGTCGTTTTGTACTTTAAATTCTTCCGTAAAAAGGGCCAAGTAAGTGGGAGGTGGAGCAGCCTGCGCGACGAGCTGCCGTGGGATAGGCTCCTGGTGTTAATCGGCTGGTTTTTAAGCGTGTACTTACTCTACATGATGTATGAGTTTACCGCGGAAGATCTAACGGCTACCAGCTCTTTCTTCAGATACGCCCGGTACTATCTGCCCGGGCTGTTCCCGGTGGCGATTGTCTGTGCCTTGGTAATAGCCAGACTGCCGAAGAAGATAATTATCCCGATAATGGTCGCTGTTGTAGCGGCGGGAATAGTGTTGTATTTCCAGGTGGCGCTTAATCCGAAGGCTTGACGATTAACGATGGGAAATGTGCTGTTTTTTCCTGAAGAAAAGCCTATTTATTGCCAGGAAAACCACCAGCAGCGCGCCCAGACCCACGCCGAACCAGGGCAGCAGTAGCTGATATTTATCCACGGGAAATACTGTACCGCCGACAGCTGGTGGAGTGGTGGGTGGTTGTGAAGATTCTTCATAAGTGATGCTGGTAGCATATAAGAGGCCGGTAGGGTTCCAACTGCCCAGGTTATCCCAGTTGCGTACCACAAAAACGAAGGTATTAGTGCCTACATGTGGGGTAATGGTGTAGATGACGGAAAATCGAAAAGGAGTCTCATTGTCAACAGGTTCGGGACTAGGACCATAAACAGTAGTGTCGGGACCCCAGGTGGCGGTGCTATCGATAAACGTGCCGTTAAAATAAAGCTCAAAGGCATTATCTGAAGCTATCCGAAGGGTAGCAGACGTTATATTCGCGCCGGTTGGGACAGTGAATTGGTCTCTCATTAGTCTCCAGCTATCGCCGGTATAACCGCCCTCGGTGCCGGAATCCGCGGCGGTTGTCGAGACCCATTGGGCGCTGCTAAATTGCACCCAGACACTAGGCTGGTCGGCGACAACAGGGGCGGCGGACCAAGTGCCGGAGCCGCTATAGAGGGAGGGGTTAAGGGGGTCGGCGACGGGATTAGTTAAGGTGAAACCGGCGGTCTGGGTGGAGCCTCCGCTAAGCAGGGTGATAGTGTGCGACACAGGGGCATCCGCCATGACGGGCGTGGCAATCGTAAGGAGAGTAACGATTGCCATCGCCATCGCCAGCGTAAGAAATCCCCGTTTTTTAGTATTGTTGAGCTGCTTTTTCATCGGGATTTAACCTATTCAACTCCTATATCATGTGTAGCTGACAGTCTAGATAATACCCACACTAATTGGGGTGACTGTCTATATCGCGGATGTATCGGCCATGATAGGCGCAACGGCAATAAGGAGGGTAATGACTGTTAAGGCTAGTATTACCAGAACAAAACCTAGTTTTTTCTTTGTATTTAATTGTTGTTTCATTTGAAAGCCTCCTGTTTCGTACTATTTTGATTCTAACATCGCAGTATAAAAATATAGGTAAATTAACATAAAAATTACGTAAAGATAGATAAAGATATTGTAAAAAATAGTTAAGCAATCATATAGGATAGCGCACGTGAGACTTTTTGACACAGCCTGGAATATACAGCCTGCTTGAAAACTAGCGTTTGGGGATACGCTGTTTGTTTCTAAAGAATAGCCTGTTGATTGTCAGGGGAAGCACCAGTAGGGTAGCCAGACCTATGCCGAGCCAGGGCAGCAGTAGTTGGAATTTGTCTACTTTGTTAACCGTGCCGCCGATAGCGGCGGGCGCTGAAGTCTCGTAAGTGATGCTGGCGGAATATAGAAGACCGGTAGGATTGTTGCCGCCGCCGATACTCCAGTTGCGTACCACAAACATGAAGGTATTAACACCTATCTGCGGGGTAACGGAATAGGTTGTGGTATTGGTGTAAGGAGCCGCAGAGCCAAAGGGAACGGGGCTAACGCCATAGACGGTGGCGCTGGGCACCCAGGTGGCAGTACTATCTATTAAATTACCGTTGAGATAGACTTCAAAAGCATTATCCGCGGCTACACTAATAGTGGCAGCAGTAATCGTTACCCCGGCGGGGATAGTGAACTGGTCTTGAAATAATCTCCAGGCATCGCCGAGATAATTGGAATCAGCGCCGGAAAACCAGGAGTTAGTAGAGACCCACTGTGCGGGGGGAATCTGCACCCACGCGCCAGGTTGGCTGGCGATAACAGGGGCACTAAACCAGGGACCGCCGCCGCTATAGACGGTGGGATTGAGTTGTTGCGGGAAGGGGTTAACATAGGTAATAGGTATAGCCGGCGGTCTGCGTGGTGCCGCCGCTAAGCAGGGTGATTGTCTGCGATAAAGGGTCAGCCGTAACAGGTACGGCTATTACAAGGAGACTAATAATAGCAAAAGCCAGTGCAAGTAGTCCCAGCTTTTTCGTAATATTTGATTGCTATTTCATCAAAGCTATCCCAGTTAAACTCTACCATTAAGATATCAAAAACTGCAAGAGAAAAACGTTAAGAAGACATAAAAATGTATTAAGATTTTATAAACTTTATTGTCAAGTAGTCGTCAAGAGGAATGGAGCGTAGAGTGGCAGAGTAGAGGATAATATTTTCCAAAATGTTAAAAATATACCTATAAACTAGTTGTATTTTCTTTTTGTTTAAGGTATGATAGGTACTTGTTGCCGTTTAAACATACGGGCAACGCAAAATTCTATTGTGACGGAATATCAAAGGAGGAACGATGTTTATAAAAAATATTATTAGGAGGCAGGCTGTATAAGGAAAAACAGAGGGCGATTGTTTTTTTCTTTTACGTTTATTAAGCCTTAGTGCAGCAATCGCCTAAGGTTTTTTTTATTTCCTTTTTAAGCTAATTGTGAAGGCGAGGCATTTTTGAAGACTAAACACGAAAGACATAAGGTAAGGTCAAGTTTAAGGCTAAGCGTCCTGGACGGGAGCGCTTATGCGGCAATGATAGGGTTGACCCAAAACTTTATTACGCCGCTGGCGCTGGAGCTTAAAGCGTCTACTTTCCAGATAGGGTTGCTATCGAGCGTACCTAGTTTCACGACGGCTATCTCGTATTTAGCGGCGCCAAACCTAGCCGAGAGAGCCGGCAGCCGCAAGGGATTTATGATGCCTGTTCTTCTCGCGCATGCATTGATGTTTATCCCTATCCTGCTGGTGCCATATATCTTTCACGTCTCGGCGGTATGGTGGCTGATAGGTTTTGTGACTATTAGCACTGTCCTGGGGTCGGTTACCTTTCCGCCCTGGGGCAGCATGATGGCGGACCTGGTGCCCGCGCAGTTGAGGGGTAGATACTTCGGCGCCAGGGGTATGATTATGGGTTTCATTACCCAGGTCTTCTTTTATCTGGCTGGTGGTATATTAACGCTATTTTCCAGCGCTATCTTTACCGGTTATGCCGTTCTTTTCGCAGGAGCGACGATTTTCCGTTTACTATCACTGTACTTCCTATCACGCATGTATGAGCCACCGCAGGTAGTGACCAAAGAAAAGGGACCAACCCTCATGGCGATGTTGAGGAATATCGGTTCTACGAACCTGGGGAAATTCATATTGTTTTTCTCGCTGATAGACTTCTGTACCTTAATCTCGGGACCCTTTTTTACAGTATTCATGTTGCGGGATTTGGGTTTCAGCTATATCACCTTTGTCATTGTCAGTTCCGCCGGCCCAATATCTAACCTGTTGTTTTTAACCTTTTGGGGACGGCGTGCGGATAAGTGGGGCAATCTCAAGGTAGTACAGATAACATCCTTCCTCGTGCCACTGGTACCGATATTGTGGATGTTCAACGATAATATATTCTACCTGATTGCCGTGAATGCCGTGAGCGGTTTCGCCTGGTCTGGGTTCGGGCTGGCGGGCGTCAACTTCGCTTACGATGCCTCCGAACCGGATAACAGGACCAAATATCTGGCGATTTTCGGTGCTATAGATGGGCTCGCCTGCTGTCTTGGCGCGCTGCTGGGTGGATATATCGCACCGCAATTGCCGGTGATATTTAGTTACCAGCTGCGTACTCTATTCTTGGTCTCCGGCGTCCTACGGGGTTTAGTGGTGCTTTTGTTCCTGCGGCAGATAAAAGAAGTGCGGAATGTATCCAGCGTATCAAGCTGGCAGCTTATAACGGGTCGAGGCGATAACGCCGACGATGAAAAGGAGAGGGGCAAATTCACCTTCCGCAAAAGGCGACCTAAAGATGTGGAAGACGGCGATATAGAGAAACCTTGAGGCTAGTTTTTCTTCAAAGTACGGTAAAGATGTGATGGCCACCAGCCCCAGCGTCCGCACAAAACCGCCAGCGAAGGCACCAGTAGCGCCCGCACCAGGAATGTATCAATTAACACACCGAGGGCGATGGCGACGCCGATTTCGAGCACCATGGGGAAGGACGAACTTGCCAGGGTGGCGAAGGTACCGGCTAGAATAATACCGCAGGAAGTGATGACATTTCCGGTATAAGCCACGGCATGATGCACCGCTTCTTTCAGAGATTTGGTCTCGGCTTCTTCACGGATGCGTGATACGAGGAAGATATTATAGTCCGAGCCGACGGCAGCCAGCATAACAAAAAGGAAGACCGGCAGCATATTAATAAGGCTTTCGTAATGGAAGAACTGCTGGAAAATCCATGATACAATGCCAATCGTGGCGCCATAGTTAAGTAACACTGTAAGTACCATGTATATCGCGGCTAACACACTGCGCAGAAGTATGACAATCACCGCCAGAATACCAATGGAAGTAACGACGACAACGATAGCAAGGTCGTCGTTGCTGGTGGTGAGCATATCGGCATAGATAGCGGTATCACCGCCGACATAGGTTGCGACGTTTTCCAGGTTGGAGGTAGCTATAGAGGCGGCAACATTTTCGCGGATTTTGGGTATAGCGGCGTTAGCTTCATTGGAGTAGGGGTCGATACTAAGCACCAGATTTATGCGTGCGACGGTGCCGTCCTTGGAAAAATAGGTCGCTTTAAGTGAATCGACGAAGGGTCCACTGCCGTTCAGGTCGAACTCATTACCCAGGTTTTTCAATGTATCGCCGAGGTTATAAAGCTGATTTTGAAGCTGGGCAATCAGAGTGGGCAACTGTACTGGTGGTGCCGTCTTAAGCTGATTGGTTATGGTTGATATCTTTATAAGGTCGGCTGACGCTGTGTTGAAGTTGGAACTCTTGATAACGGCGGGATAGTTCAAAGCTATCTCCTGCAGCTTGCCGGAAAGGGGCTGCAGCAGGGCTAATTTCGTGAAGTCGAAGCCCGGTGCGGTTACCATCCCGCCGAGGGTATTAACCTGTGCGCTGGTAGCAATGAGTTGGGCAGCGGGAATGGAAGGAGAATCTACTCTAGCAATATCTGTGGAACTGGATAGAGATTCCGCCGTCTTTTCGATGCCCTGAAGCGATTCCGAAGTAAGCAGGCTGCCATCTTTTGTTTGTATAAGTAGCATCAGCGGCGATAGCTCGCCCATGGCGAAATGGTCGCGGACGATGTTAAGGCCCTGGGTGGATTGCTCATCAGCCGATAGTTGGGTAAGTACATTGGCAGATAGTGTGAGCTTAGATATGGCAATATAGGGAAGAACCAACACAAGAATAATAGGAACAGCCGTCCATAGCGGATGGCGGGATATCCATTCTCCGGTCTTAGCCCAGCCGAATTTTTTCTTTTTGGGGTTGGGACTGGACCTACCGATGTTTTTAGAAGGCCAGAATAGACGGCGTCCGAATAACGACATTAGAGCCGGCACAAGTGTCAACCCGATGGCCAGCATGATGGCGATACCGATGGCGAGCGCGATACCGCTGGTTTTAGTCATCTCGAAGCGGGAAACGCCTAAACAGAGGAAGGCGATAACCACGGTCACGGCGCTGGCGAGAATGATCGGGCTAATGCGTTTCATGGTAACTTCAATCCCTTGCTTAAGGTCTTTCTGTGCCACCTCTTCCCGGAAGCGGGAGATAATGAAGAGACAATAATCGGTGCCGACGCCGAAAATAGTAACCACCATGTAAGCATCGGTTACTGTTGAAAAGCTGATGCCGGCTTGCGCCAGGAAGCCTACTATACCGCGGGTGATTAAGAAGCTCATGCCGATGGCTATTAGGGGCACCAGGGCGGCGATGGGCGAACGGTAAATAATAAGCAGCAGAATAATAACCAGGATAATCGTTACCAGCGTGGTTTTATCGATGGTGCGCTGGACCGATTCAAACAGGTCATGAAGGAAGCCGACGCTTCCCGTGAAGTAGAAAGATGTCCCCGGGTATGCCTCGAATTGCTGGCGTATCTCCTGGATGGTCGGTTTTAAAGTGTCCAGAACGGAGGTAGTGAACCCGATGGTCATCATCATCGTGGTATTATCAGCGCTGACCAGGGATAAGCGTAGGGCTTCACTGTCAAACACAGAGACGACCCGGCTGACGAATTTAGGGCCATTGGTGGACATAAGCCAGTCACGCAGCTGTTTGGCTTGGTTTATATCCTGTTCGTTGAGTCCTTGGGGGTTATAAACAACGATTAAGCCGCTGGAGGATGTATTAGAGGCGGTGCCGAATTTTTCATATAGGAGGTTACGCGCGTAAACGGACTCGGTTTTTTGGGGGAGGAATTGACTCTGGTCGGTGACACCGACCTGTGAAAGTAATGGTGCCTGAATTACCATAAAGGCGGTAAGGATGAGCCAACCGGCCAGGATGTAATACTTGTATTTTTGGGCAAAACGGCCAAAACCAGAAAACATATTATAACATTATATTGCTATTTTGGGGTAGTTGTCTATATCAGGGAATAATGTGAAGTAACAAGTAACAAGGAAGTGAGGAAAGGGAGAAACTCAAAACTCTAAATTTTAATTGCGGTGGAATGACAAAGAGTAAAAAGTGATCACTGGTTAGGGGCTTACGTCTTTTTGTCGGTGGATTTCTTGCGTTTACGTTCTGGCGTCACTGCTGGTTTATTTTCCACACTGGCGGTTTCTGAAGCCTGATCGATGGGGCTATTCAGTTTTTCGTCAGCGGTGCTTTCGGCTTTGGTAAACAGTCCTGTGGCTTTCTGCTCCGCCGCGCGGATAATTTGTTCGGCTTTTTCACGGGCGGCGACGATTAGTTTAGAAGATTCTATATCAATCTCGACTTTTGCTCTGGCTACCACCTCGGCGACTACTTTTTCTGCTTCGCTAATGACTTTTGAGGCATTTTTCTTTGCCTCGGTGACGAGCATAGCGGCTTCTTTTTCGGCTTGAGTTTTTGTTTTTTCCATTTGTTCAGCCGTAGCGATTTCCGCGTCACTAATGATTTTAGCGGCTTTTTTCTTAGCATCAGCCACAAGCTTGGTCGCCTCGGCTTTTGCGGTTATAGCTACGTTTTCTTCAGTAATCATTTTACCGGCAGACTGTTCTGCTTCGCTGACGATTTTAGCAGCATCGGCTTTCGCCTGGTCGATTATTCCTTGAACGATGTTTTCTCCATCGGTTTCGTACTTGGTCACTAGCTCGGCGGCTTCTTGTTCCGCTTGTCTGATAATCTGTGCCGCTTTATCGCTTGCCTCGCCAATAATTTTGTTCGCTTCGGCCCGCGCATTCTTAACAATGTTTTCCTGGCTCATCAGCTCTCTGGCGGTGCTCTCTGCCACGCTAAGAATTTGGTTTGACTTTTGGCGCGCCTCGGAAATAAGGGTCTCTGATATCACTTCAGCGTCAGGCTGGACTTTATTCAGCATCTGGTTGGACTGCGTTTCGGCGGCGTGAAGGATATGCTTGGCTTCTTCCGTCGCCTCGGCGATGATTCTGGCGGCTTTCGCTTCAGCTTGATTATGGCTATTGATGACAATATCCGCGGCGGCCTCTTCTGCCTGTGACATAATCTTGTTCGCTTCTTGGCGGACATCGTCTAAAATCGCTGCCGAGGAGGTCGTTCGCTCTTCAACCTTAACTGTTGCCTCTATTTCTTCATCTCTTGGCAGAAGGTCAGGTATATTTTGTGACATCGGCGGCGAGTTTTTCGCTGTTTCGTTTTCTTTTCTGGGTATGTAATGGGTGCTTGGCAGTGGCTGACCACACCACCGGCATACCTTGCCAATAACATCCTGGCCGCAGTTAGGACACTTGGGGCGAGTCCTCATAATCTTTTACCTCTTGGGATGATTATATCATATCTCGGTTAGTCAACATAAGTACTATTGCTTAAGATGGATATTTTTTACTTCATCTTAAATCGGCGTTTTGTGTGTTGATATACACAGGTTGAAGTATCATACCGCATATATATTATCAAGGCAAGAAATTATCTGTTTATAGTTCATCCAATCTATTAGCTTGAAAGCTCCGGCAGATATGCACTAAGAGCTAGAACCCAATTAACATAGGGGTTTACCCTAACAAAAATAAGGGAAGACTTACTATCGACTTTAAGACTGAACTCGTATCATCAATTGTATAGAACCGTATCACTCTATATCAAGTTATAGTGATAGGGGATTTTTCCGCTTACCAGGGGGTGGCGTATATGCCGGTAAGTATTAATGATAAAAAGTTTTATAGAACCTCGGAAGTATGCCAGATAGCTCGTATCAGCCGGAGCACTTTGTTACGCTGGCTAAAAGAAGAGAGTTTGGCTATCCAGGATTATCGTGATAGAAGGAGTTGGCGGCTTTTTACCGAGGAGGATGTTAATAAATTAACTACTGAAGCTAATCGTATTTACGAGGCGCGAGTTGTGCCCTCGCATCATTAATGAATATAACAGCCAAAATATAGTGAAAGTCTTTTAAAAAGGAGGAAGGATATGAAAGGCTTTGCGAAAAAGGGCAGCAAGAGGGGTCAAAAAGGCTTTACCCTGGTAGAACTACTCGTCGTGTTCACCTTGCTGGGAGTCCTGGCGGCAATCATGGTGCCAAACATCTCTGGAATGATCTCTTACGGTCATACCCAGGCTGCTGGTGCCGAACTTGACGTCGTGCAGACAGCGATGGATTGCATGATGGCTAAAGAGAATACCGCCAACGTTACTGCTACCGCCTCTACCAACAACATGTCGGAATTCCCGTCTGCTCCTCATGTGCTTTTCCCTGAATACCTGCGGGATCCCTTCACCACGGGCAACTACTCCTGCGACCTCACGGGTAAAGTTACCCAAACCGCCACTGGCTATTAGACTGTAGGTAGCATCCAGGTAAAAAGAATATCCAAGGTGACTTTAGAGGTTACATTATACCAGGCAGCTAAATACTGGGTATAAGTGAGTGCTCTATGCTGACAGACTCAACAACCGGAAAAATCGATATAAACGGCAACAAAGCAGATATACCGGGTGCGCTGAAAGCTAAAGCCGGTACAGAGACCCATGAGGCAGCCTCGAGCAACAGCGATTCGCAAGAATCACCGTTGAAAGCTCCACAGAATAATTGGGGAGCTAAAGAGGCTGCCTTGGGTGCTATTCACCGGTTTTCTCAAGAAAGCAAGCTTGCGGAACAAAAAGCCAAGAAAATGGTAAGCGACCTTGAAGCGGTCGTTCAGCTCGCGCTAATTGCCGCCAAGAAGCCTTACGCTATCGATGAGAAGGAAGCCACGCAGGGCGATAGCCCAACAGCGACATCAAAAGAGTTGCCTCCCGGCAATGACTCCTCGGCGAATGTTGCCGATGCGGAGAAATCGCTTTCAGATAATAATAAACCGGCTAATGATAAAGTTAAAGCCGAGTTTTATCACCTGCTGATGACGAAAAACCCGAGACTACGGCATTTTATCGATGATTTAACCGAAGATAAAGCCAAGATTAAAATCGATAAAATAGTTACTGAAGCTAAATCAGAGATAATTGCCGCCCGGATAGTTGTCAATAGAGCCCAGGAAGAGATAAACGCCTCCAAGGAAGAAACGAAAAAGGCTTTACTTGAATCCGAGGCTACCCATAAAGCTGCCGAGCTAATCGTTAGTCAGGTGAAAAAGGATGCTATCACCCAATCTGCCGATGAGATTGCCCGGGCTCGCGCCGAGGTGAAAGCCATCCAGGAGGCGGCTAATGAAGCCGTCCGGCGCGCCGAAGAAGAGGTAAAGAAGAGTCATGAGGAAGTGGCGGCTTTAAGCGACTATGCTAAGGAAACGCTGGCTCTGGCTCAAGATAAAGTAAAGAAAAGCGCCGAGGAGCTAAGGGTTTATAAGCACCAGGCGCAATCGGCTTTAAAACAAGCTCAAGAAGAGATAAAAAAAGCCAGAGCAGAAACGGAAGCAATGCGGCGTGAAGCCAAATCAGCCCTGGGAAAAGCCACACTAGAGAGTCAGCAGGCAAAGGCGGACATGGAGCTTGCCCGGCGAACAATGCAAGAAGCTACCGTGATGGCGGAAAAGCAGGCTTATGAAAAAATCTGCGAAGAAATGAAGCAGATGCGGGACGAACTTGAAATAACCAATAAAAAAACCCAGGAAGCTATCGCTAAAGCCCAGGGTGAAACACAGCAGGGAAGGCAAGAGCTCGAGGCGGTAAAAAAGAACTCCGAAGAAGCGCTAAATATGGCTCGGAAAGAAACCCTCGAAGCCAAAAAAGAAGCAGAAAAAGCTAAGCAGGCGATACAGGAAGTAATCAATCAGGCTAAGGAAGAAAACCGCAGGGTAAGAGAAGAAGCGGAAAAAAGCATTATCAAAGCTAACGAAGTAATCGTGCAGGCAAAGAAAGACGTCATTAACATGACCAAAGGGGAAATAGTCAGGGCAAGGCAGGAGCTTGAGTCCCCCGCTAGCGTTATTGAGTCAGCGGAAAAAAAGCTGGAGAAGCTGGCAGACCAGAAACTGAACTCGGAATATGTAGCTAATGTGCTACATGAAATGCGTAATCCTTTGCATTCTATTGCTGGATTCGCCAGGTTGATGCTGGAAGAGGATGTCGCGGATGAAAAAACGCGGAAAGAGTTTCTCTCCATCATGGTGCAGCAGAGTGAAAGCCTTAATAAGCTAATCGATGATATATCTAAAACGTTGAATGATAAGGGTGAAGCCTTCGGTATCAATAAAGAAACGGTTTCACCGTATAATATAGTTTCCGAAGCTATTGATAGCGTCCAGGGGATGGCGCAGCAAAAAAAAAATCTGATTAGCCATGACCTGGCTCCCTCTCTCCCGGAAATTGAAGTCGATGCATTTCGTATTAAACAGGTAATCGTTAACCTGCTAGCCAACGCCATCAAATTTAGTCCTGAAAATAGTCCCATTTACGTTAAAGCCGGGGTCCAAGATCACGAATTGCTGATACAGATAATCGACCACGGCATCGGTATTTCGCAGGCAGATATTCCCTCGTTATTCGACCGATACTATCAAGCTAAAAACAACGGTGATGCTGAGGGTACCGGGCTGGGACTTTTTATTTGCCGTCAGATTATGGAAGCTCACGGCGGCCGTATCTGGGCGGAAAGCAAGGAAGGAGAAGGCAGCACCTTTAGTTTTGCTTTACCCATAGCTGCGGCAAGGTAATAAAAAACGTATAGAGAAAAGCTATGCCGGGAAAAATTTTAGTTATTGAAGATGACCCTACGTCATTGAGGCTGATAGAGTATGCCCTCAAGCAGCGTGGGTATCAGGTCCTGACGACCCTGAATGGGCTTGAAGGCATTATCACTGCCCAGAAGGAAGAGCCAGACCTGATTATGCTGGATATCATGCTGCCTGGGATTGACGGCTTCGAGGTATGCCGGAGGTTGCACGGCGGTGCCCAGACAGCCAAAACGCCGATTTTAATTATCTCCGCTAAAACTCAAAAGGAAGATATCAACGCCGGCTTCAAAGCTGGCGCCGATGACTATCTGCTCAAGCCGGCATCGCCCACGGAGATAATCGCCCGGGTAGAGAGCCTGCTTTCCAGGAAAATCACCGGCCAGGCAAAGGTTATCCCTTTTATTAACTCTGGTGAGGTGCCTGGCATGGCTACGATTATCGCCAATATCGCTGCCGCGTTAGGCGAGCAGGACAAGCAGGTTACACTGGTCGATGTTTCGGGCGAGCAGAAAGAAAATGGCTTTTACAATGCCGCAGTTTCGAAGCAGCCGAGTAACACGACTCCTGATAATGATCCAAATGGCACCACCTCGAACAATGGCTCAAATGAGCCGGATTTAGTAACACTGCCTTCGGGAATAAGGGTTCTGCATGTGGACGAGGCTTCCGATGGTAAAAACGGGGTGCCAGATAATAGCTTCGACCTGATAAAGAAAATCGGTAAAACCAATGATTATCTCCTGGTTGTTTTACCCTTAAAACCCACTCCTTTTACCCGCTCTGTATTAACCGGCAGCGACCTAGCGATTATTATCAGCGATTATCGCGTCGATAATATCCTGGGAACGAAGAACACTATCACGTTATTGCGCTTTTTAGGCCTCACACCGGAAAAGATGGCTACTATGCTGGTGGACCCGGAAGGCAAGCATCCAAATTTAACCGTGGCTAATTTAAAACCGTATATTGAAGCCAACCTGGGGATAACGCTGGCGGAGGTCATTTCCTTCGACGCCAAGATGTACCAGCTATCTTATCTGGATAGCCAGACTATCCTACAGTCGAACCAAAATCAAAAGCTTGCCCAGGACATAAGACAAATAGCGCGGTATATCATTACATATAACTATACCAAAGAGGAGATGAAGCCTCTAATAAGCGAAATTCCTACTTTGGAGAGAAGAAATTGACACTAACTAATCACAAACCGAAGACTTCACTGGGCGAGGCGCTGGTTCAGATGCAGGTTATTTCCGCCGAGCAGCTGCAAGAAGCGCAGGAGAAGCAAAAAGAGCAGGGCGGTAAACTAAGCGAAATCCTCGTCAGTCTGGGATTTCTTAAAGTCGAAGAGCTGGCGTCTTTCCTTAGCATCATGTGGAACGTGCCTCTTATCGACCTGAAGGCGCATATTATACAGCCGGAGGCATTAGCACTGATACCGGAGGACCTGGCGAGGAAACATATTCTTATCCCCTTGCAAATCATTGGCGACGCCTTGATGGTGGTGATGGCAGACCCTGATGACTATATCGCCATCAATGATATTTTTGCTAGAACCAATATGAAAATACAGGTGGCGTTCGCTAATGGTGCAGACATCCGGCGTGCCATCGACATTTATTATCGCGCCACCGAGGAAATCCAAGCCAGGGTAAATGAGTTAGGCCCGATAGCCGCCAGCGAAAAGGAAAACGCCTCTGATTTTAACGTCGAAACACCGATTACGGAGAGCCTAGATTTGCTTATCGAGCAGGCGGTTCGAGACCGGGCTTCGGACATTCACCTGGAGCCGCAGGATGGCTATCTGCGTATTCGCTATCGTATCGATGGGATACTCTATGATGTGAATTCTGTGCCCATGAGCGCCCACGCCGAGCTGGCTTCCAGGATAAAGATTCTGGCGGAGATGGATGTTACCCGCTCGAAGCAGCCGCAGGACGGGCAGTTTTCCGTAAAAATCGGCGAGAAAGATATCGATATCCGTGTGGCGACCACGGACACGATTCATGGCGAGCGGATAACGCTGCGTCTGCTGGATAAATCGGTATCTCTTTTTACGCTGCCGGAGCTGGGTTTTTTACCGGAGACTCTGAAGAGGTATGAAACGCTTTTACATTATCCCTTTGGTATGATTCTGGTTGGTGGTCCTACTGGTTCGGGTAAAACGACGACGCTTTATACATCCATCAACGAAATTGACCGGAAGAAGCATAATATCATGACGATTGAAGACCCGGTAGAATACCAGTTCGAGAATATCAGCCAGAGCCAAATAGACCATAGAGTCGGCATAACCTTCGCCGGCGGTCTGCGGGCAATATTACGGCAGGACCCAGATGTTATTCTCGTCGGCGAAATCCGTGATAAAGAAACTGCCATCACCGCCGTCCAGGCAGCCCTGACGGGGCATCTCGTTTTTTCCTCAATCCACGCTAATGAAACCGTCAGTATGATAGCTCGCCTGCTCGACTTCGGCGTGGAACCGGGTCTGGTCTCCTCGACGCTTATTGCGCTGCTAGCCCAGCGTATGGTCCGCCGTATTTGCACCAACTGCCGGGTGATGAACGTGCCTACGCCACTCCAACGGGAAATTTATGCTAAGGAGATGAAGCAGGAGCTATCTGCCGTATACAAAGGCGCCGGCTGCCATCTCTGCGGCAATACCGGCTACATGGGCAGGATAGGCATTTTCGAGCTGTTGATTATGAGCGAAGAGATGCAGAAAAAGCTGGTTAATAACGCTGGTATCGGGGAGCTGCGGGAGCAGGCGGTTCGCGAGGGATATTACACTATGAAGCATGATGGTTTACTAAAGGTTAAGGAAGGAATCACCACTTTTGAAGAAGTGATGAAGAGCATATTTACACTTGGATAGCGTTGGATTTTTTTATATAAGGGAAAATAAATGTACCAGTATAAAGCCTATACTCTGGATAAAGAAATCGTGCAAGGCACAATCGACGCCCCGAATGAGAGTTCCGCCGAGGAATTGCTGCATGGGGCGGGATATCACCAGATTCTGACATTAAATAAAAAACCTTCTCCTTTTTCTTTAGAGAAATTATTCCTGCGGTCTTCTCGCGTTAAAAAATCAGATATTATCGACTTTTTCCAGCAACTAGCCACGCTGTTAGATTCTCAAATGCCTTTTATCCAGGCGCTTTGGCTCCTGGCAGAACAAACGACTAGCCCAGCTTTAAAAGGAGTTATTCACCAGCTGGGACAGGATGTTTCCGCCGGCGCCCCGTTTTCCCTGGCCCTGGCGAAGTATCCCAAGCTACTATCAAGTCACTATTGCCAGGTGATTAAAGTGAGCGAAAAATCCGGCGAACTGCCCCGCGGCTTAAGGCTGGTGGCTGGCTATATGGACAAAGAGACCACTCTGACCAGCCATATTAGGCGGACGCTATCGTATCCCGCGTTTTTAGGTGGTATGGCGGTAATCGTTATCATGATTATCGCGACGGTAGCCGTGCCATCGCTAACCAAGCTATTTAATTCACTCGGTGTGAACCTGCCGCTGGTAACCAAAATGCTTGTTGCCTTTGCCGGCTTCGTTATGGCTTACAAGTTTTATCTGCTGGTAGGCATAATAGCCATCGTGGTTATGGTGCTTATATTGAAAAAGCAACCCGGTGTGAAAAAGTTCCTCGATGCATTGACTCTGAAAATGCCGATAATTGGGAAAATCATCATTATGCGTAATGTTTGCCGGTTCTGCCGCAGCAGCGCCATGCTTATCGAGGCGGGCTTAACGCTCCCGCAAGCTTTAATCGCTATCATCGGGACAATTGATAGCAATATCATCAGGGCGGCTTTGGTGGAAATACGCCAGGATATCATCAAAGGTAAGGGATTATCACAGCCGATGCAGAAGTCAGGTTTTTTCCCCAGACTACTGGTCGACGTGGTAGCTATCGGCGAAAGAACGGGTACTTTACAGTCTTCTTTTTCCAAGATGGCGGACTATTATGAAAAAAGACTCGATATGCGGGTGCAGCGACTGCTTGCGATGGTTGAACCTGCCTCAATCATCCTCGCCGGTTTGGTTATCGGTTTCATCGGCGTTGCTATTTTCATGCCGCTGTATTCAATTTATCAAAATGTTGGTTAAAGACTGGCGTGAATAACGATGAAGATATTTAAAGGACTACTTAAAAAGATATCATGGCGCTGCGCCCAGCGGGGCATAACACTCCTCGAATCTGCCGTGGCGATAAGCTTACTGGGAGGTGGTGTGGTGGTCATGGTATTGGCTATGTCCGGCGGGGTACTGGCGGTGAGCGAAAATGGACAAGAGGTGGCTGCCCAGGAGCTCGCCAGGACGCAAATGGAATATATTAAAAGCTACACCTATAATCCTGGCGCCACGACCTATCCAACGGTTAATGTACCGGAGGGTTATAGTATCTCGATAGGGGTAAATACAGTCCCAAACACGAATACGGATATTCAAAAGGTGACCGCAAATATTTCCCGGAATGGGGCCGTGATTATGGCCGTAACCGACTATAAGGTGAATCGATGAAGGTGGAACAAGGCTACACTTTAGTGGAAGCAGCGGTAACCATCGCCATTATGGGTTTTCTCATAACGGTTCTGGCTACGGCGGTGCAGCAGGTTGTTGTTGTGCCCGAAAGAGGGGGTGACCAGGTGAACGCCATACACTCCGTTCAGAATGCGGCTCATTGGGTGGCGCTGGATGGGCAAATGGCTGAATCGGCTACCGGTGGAAGCAGCCTTATTATAACTTTGCCTGATAGCACAGAAATAAACTATGCGCTTGCCGGCAATAACTTACAGCGTTCCTACGGCGGCGTGAGCCGGACGATAGCTGAAGAAGTTTCCAGCGTTAATTTTACCGTTCAGGGCAAGAATATATATATGACGATTGTAGCTACGCCGGAGAGTCGCTGGAGCGTTAGCCAGAACCAGACTTACCAGGTGTATATGCGCCCCACAGGATAAAAAAGTGAAAATAAATGCTGAAAAAGGTCAGGCTTTGTTGCTCGTGATGTTGGCTATCGCGCTGGGCTCTCTCGTGATACCGCCCTTTCTCGCCCATGCCGATGCCAGCATTATCGGCTCAAGGAACTACGCGGGCGCGATATATTCGCAATATGCCTGTGACTCCGGCGCCGAGCATGCCATCTGGAGTTTGACCGATGGAACAATAGCCGCCAGTATAGCTACACCCGGCAAGACGGTAAACTATATGCTGCCGGAATCGATAAATAATCTGGCGGCAAACGTAACAGTATGCAATAGCTACCAGACAATCGCTTCAGAGAATTTTAACAGCGGAACATGGACGGGCGGCACCGGCTGGCTCGATGACTGGACCCATTCGGGAGAATCCGCCGTCGTGAACACTGGTAGCCCTTACGAGGGCGCATATCACTTGAGATTAAGGAGTAACGACGGCGTAGCCAAACGCTCGCTCAATCTCTCTCACGAGGTTAATATCTACATAAACTTATGGGCTAAAGTTGATTCTGTTGAAACCAATGAGTACATCACCTGCCAGGTTAGCAGTGACAACCTCACCTGGACGACGGTTTATACCTGGACCGATGCCAACAGTGATAGCACTTATCATCACTATTTAATTAGTTTAGCTTCAAATGAAATGACCAGCCATTTCTGGATTTCTTTTAACGCTCATATGGGCAGTACGTCTGACTATTTTTATGTTGACAAAATGGATGTAATCTGGCTGGCGTCCAATCCTACTATGGCTGCCTCTGATGATTTTGAAAGTGGCGATGGTACGGGAGGTAGTAATTGGGTTGATAACTGGACTCTTTCCGGCGATGCGATTATTACTTCTTTGGAGAATCCCTATCAGGGCAACTATCACTTGAGATTGAGGAATAGTACTGGTGTTGCTAAACGCTCTGTTGACCTCTCTGGTGCTTTTATAGTTACTCTCCAGTTTTGGGCTAAAGTCAATGCCTTCGAGGGCAATGATAAAGCTACCTGCCAGGTTAGCAGTGACAACCTCACCTGGACGACGGTTTATACCTGGACAAGAGCCTTAGATGATAATACCTATCATTTATATACCATCGATTTAACTTCCTTTGATTTCACAAGCCGGTTCTGGATTTCTTTTCACGCTAACATGAACCAAAACGACGACTATTTCTACGTTGATAACATCAATGTGCAAAAAATCAATGGCTATGGCATATCCGTTAAAGCCGGTGATAGCGTGCTAAAAGCTGTGGTGCTCATCGATGAAGTTGACAATGTTACTGTCTCTTCCTGGTATTACACATAGTCAGTAAAGGGCTATCGATAAACGCGGTTAATGGAGAATAACATGGGAGGCAAACTTAAAATCGGTAAAGGGATAAAATTCCCGATGCTGTTACTAGGGGTAATAGCTCTGGTAGCCATCATTGTGGCTAACATCATCGTTTGGCGGAATTATTCCGATAAACAAGCTCAAGTTGAAACCTTAAAAACTGAAGTGCAACAGGTTAACCAAAAAATTCCACAAGCCGCGCAGCCACCCTCTGACCTTGAGTCTAAACTGGAGACAGCCAAAGGTGATCTGGCGAAAGCTTCATTGATCTTTCCGGCGAATGTCGATAGAAATGACGTTGTCGAATTTATTCTTAGTACCGCGGAAGAGTGCCAGGTGCAGTTGGTGCCGCTAATGGCGGAATTGGGAGCCAGCGGAAGCACTGGGTCTTTTAGCATGTTACGATACTCTGGCACCGTCAGCGGCAGCCTAGTGCAGGTCTCCAGTTTTATGACCAGGCTGCATAACGACAAATACTCCACGATGATAATTACCGATTGTACCGTTCAGAGGACGTCAGTAAAGGATGTTACTATTCCTAACAGCGACATCAGTGTGACCGTTAATTTTAGTGTTACCCTTTATACCGCTTAGTCTTAGGGGGAATAAGGACACAGTGTCATGAGAATGACCGCGTTAAATATAAGCTCGAACGCAATTAAATACGTTGCCGCTGGCGGCAGCGGTGCGGTTAAACATGGCAGCGTGTCATCAGAAGGGCTGATAAATAACGGGCTTATCTTGCAGCCAGATGCCATTGCCAAACAGCTAAAATCGATATTTACTTCTAATGCGCTCCCACGAGAAAGGGTAATATGTACGATTAACGGCTTACCATTTTCCTATCGGTTGGTTACTCTGCCCAAAATGGAGGCAAGGGCTTTCGAAGAAGCGATCATAAGGACAATCAGAAAAGAAATGCCGATTTCTCCGGAAGAGATGTATTTGTCATGGCAGGCGTATCCAACCGATAAAAACGAATGGCAGGTACTGGTCGCCGGCGTAACGCGCCAACCTGTTGATAACCTGATTAAGACATTGCGAGCGGCAGGCATTCCACCGTATTACCTCGACCTGCAGCACCTGGCGCTGGCAAGATTGACCAGTGAACACGATGCCATCATTGTTGAGTTTGAAAAAGACTATTCCAATATAGTTATGCTCGTCGAGGGCGTGCCACAGGCTTTGAATATCATACCGTCGCTCGGACCTCAAGCTGCCCGACCGGATGAAGTCCGCCAGATTACCAGCAAACTAAACAAAATGGTTGATTTTTATAACAGCAACCATCCGAAGAAGCCCGTTAGAGATACGGTTAAGGTGCTCCTGACTGGTGAGCTGGTAAACGATGATAAGGTGGTTGAGCTTATCCGGCAGGAATTAATATATCCGGTGGAGCTATTAGCTCCGACGCATAAAGTCATCTCCGGCCTGCCCGTGCATGAGTATGCCGCTAACGCTGGTTCGCTGCTTATGGATATCGCACCGAAAAAGGAAGGGGGCAAAGATGCGGCTCCCTGTCGCCATATCAATCTGGCAGGAATCACCCGAGAAATGCAGACCAGTAATATAACCGGTAAATCAATGAAGAACTGGCTGGTGGGCGTTGCGGTGGTTGGGGGGCTGGCTGCTTTAGTGTTTGCGTTTCTCTCGCAGAGTCAGACACAGACAGACATCGACAAGATTCAGGCGCAACTCACGGAGGCGAACGCGAAACTAGGTCAGACGCAGGGTGCCGTTAGTAGCACCCAGACTATTCAGGACGATATCAATAAAATCGTGGCTCAAATACAGGGTATTCAATCTAAGTATGACGAAGTGGTGGGCTCAAGCGACTACGTGAGTGATATAGCGGCTATTAATCGGTCTCTGCCGCAAGGTGTTATTTTTACCTCACTAGACATGGGTCCCAAACAAATTAGTATCTACGGCAGAATGGAAAGGACCTTAATGGTTGTCCAGTTCGCACGCAATCTTGAATCGACCGGCGGGTTCCCCCAGGCTACTATCCACTGGATTGATAAAGCTGACAGTGATGTTGGACCAGGATATTCTTTCCTGATTGTCATCAATCGATAGTCGGTTATTCCGGCACGCCACCGGCAGTTGACTTAACTGCATCTAATGTTATAGCCTCTTACAGAGGATAAACTCTAAATCCTAATATCTAAACTCTAAACGGGTTAGCATGTTTTTTTATTGTTTAAGATTTAGAGTCTAGTGCTTAGTCAATTTTTTTAGGAGGCTATAATGAAAGCTGCCGTTTGCTATGAGTTCAAAAAACCCCTGCTTCTGGAGGATGTAACGTTATCCGAACCGGGTAAGGGGGAGGTTAAAATACGCCTGGCGGCGACGGCTATTTGCCACAGCGATATCCATGATTGGAAGGGAGAGATGCCTGGCGGGGTGCCTTTTATCGGGGGGCATGAAGCGGCGGGGTATATCGAGAAGATTGGCGATGGCGTCACTTCCGTTAAAGTCGGCGACACGGTAGTAGTTTCGCTACTGGCGTCCTGCGGTAAATGCTACTACTGTATCACTGGACTGCCCCATCTCTGTTTACACCGGTTCGACCCACCCAAGGAGCCGCGGGTACGCAACAAGAAGGGGCAGCCTCTGGACCTTAAAGGCAATATCGGCGGTTTCGCCGAGTATGTTATTGTTGACGAATCGCAGGTGGTAAAAGTGCCTAAAGAGGTGCCTTTAGACCGCGCGGCGCTGCTCGCCTGCGGTGTAATTACCGGCTTCGGCGGCGTGGTCAATCGTGCCAGGGTGAGGCCCTTCCAGAGCGTCGTAGTGATGGGTGCGGGTGGGGTAGGTATCAATGCCATCCAGGGCGCCGCTTATGTTGGGGCTTACCCGATTATCGCGGTGGATGTGCTGGAAGCCAAGATGAAAATGGCGCTGGACTTTGGCGCAACCCACATGGTAAACGCTAAAAACGAAAAAGCGGCCGATGAAATCAGGAAGCTGACAGACGGGAGGGGGGCTGACTTCGTTTTTGTGACCGTCGGCAGCGTGGCAGCTATCAAACAGGGCATATCTTTCACCGGCTTACGTGGCACGACCGTCATGATAGGGCTGCCAAACTTTAAAGACCAGGTAAGTTTCGCCCCGCTGGAGATGATTCCCACCGAAAAAAACCTCATCGGCGGTTTCATGGGGGCAACTAATCTAAAAGTAGATATCCCGAATCTAATAAATTTATATCAGTCCGGCAAACTTAAGCTGGACGAGCTGATTACCGGGCGTTATCCCCTTTCCAAAATCAACGAGGCGATGGCGCTAACGGAAAAGGGCGAGGGGCTGCGCAACGTTATCATGTTCGAGTAGACATAATAATAAAAAGAAGGGGCATTTTGATGAAAGCGGCAATCTGCTACGAAACTAATAAACCTCTGGTTATCGAAGATGGTGTTACGGTAGATGCTCCTGGGAAGGGCGAGGTAAAAGTCCGCGTGGCGTTTACAGCGGTATGCCACAGCGACCTGCATTTTATTTCCGGGGAGATACCCTCGCCGCTGCCGGGGCTGGCGGGGCATGAGACCGCCGGCTACGTTGATGAGGTTGGGGAGGGTGTGACTAAAGCCAAGAAAGGCGATATAGTGGTCATTGGTACGGTAACCTCCGGCTGCGGGCACTGCTATTACTGCACTATCGGCAAACCCCATTACTGTGTGGAGAGGGGCGCTTTTTCCCGACCCAAGCATAAGAATAAAAAGGGACAGCCCCTGGCGCTGATGGCGGGACCGGTCGGCGGGTTTGCTGAATACACCACGGTGCCCCAGGAGCTGGTCACTAAAATCCCTAAAGATATGCCGCTGGATAAAGCGTGTCTGCTTGCCTGCGGGGTGACATCTGGGTTCGGGGCGGTGGTCAACCGCGCTAAAGTGCCATCCATGAGCAGTGTTGTGGTGGTAGGGACGGGCGGCGTGGGCCTGAACTCCATCCAGGGGGCTGCTTTTTCCGGGGCTTATCCGGTTATCGCCGTGGATGTGCTGGACAGCAAGCTCAAGACGGCACAGAAATTCGGCGCGACACACACGGTTAATTTAAAAACAAAAAAAGACCCCGTTAAAGCGGTAAGGGACATAACTAATGGGAGGGGAGCGGACTACGTATTCGTAACGGTGGGGAAGGTCGAGGCGATAAGGACGGGCTTTTCTATGTGCGGCGACATGGGTATGACCGTGGTGGTGGGGCTGGCGGGCGGTGATATGAAAGACTTCACCCCAATGGAGTTCGTCTTTACGGAAAAGATACTTACTGGCTGCGGGGGCGGCTCGATACGCTCCAGCATCGATATTCCTTTCCTGGTGTCCCTTTACCAGGTGGGCAAGCTCAAACTGGATGAGCTTATCAGCGGCTACTATCCCCTGGCGCGCATCAACGAGGCTATCGAGTCGTTGAAAGAGGGCAAAGCGCTGCGTAATATTATCACGTTTGAGTAGGATTATCACTAATAACCCTCTCCCTTGATGGGAGAGGGTAGGGTGAGGGTGAATATAAAGTCTTGTCCCCCTCACCTTAATCCTCTCCCACGGAGGGGAGAGGAAAAATCAGGTTGCTTTATATAGGTGTGAATATGGTCAATGAGACTAATCCGCTTGATGATTTTGAGCGTGATTTTATCAAAGGCATCGGCTTGGAGGTGGACTTGAATCCGCAGCGGTTCGTGGTAGAAGCCGCAAGGGATAGCATTAAGAACTTCGCCGATGCCGTTGGTGACGCCAACCCCCTCTGGATAAATGAGGAATACGCTAAAAAGAGTCGTTTTCAAGGCATCACCGCCCCGCCGAATTTCCTCATTAATGTTAATCATGGTAGCGCACCGTCGCTAGCGCCCTTCGGCAATCCGCTGCCCATGGACTTAGGCTTGCTTTACACGGGCGCCGAGCTGGAGTTTTATCGTACTATACGCCTGGGTGATGAATTTTCCATAAAAGGCAAGAGCACCGGCATTGTCCGCAAAGAAAGTAAGTCGCTGGGCCCGATGCTTTTCGCTACCGGCGAGGTTTATTATTACAACCAGCGTCAAGAGCTGATAGGTATTATACGCGCCACCACCTGCCGTTTTCTGCCGCCGAAGCAGCAAGCCATCCATATCGCTAGAGATTTGAAGCCTGGCATCGAGGTAAAATCGCCCGACCTGCTGGCTTTCGAGCGTAAACGGCGTGGTTCCGAGCCGCGCTACTGGGAGGATGTGGCCGTGGGTGAAGAGATGACGCCTATGCTGGAAAAGGGGCTGCTAACCATGACGGAGATAATGCGCTTTGGACTTTATGTTTCGCCGATACCGCGCCGCATCGAGCAAAAAAGAGAGAAGGTGGAAATCGGCTTTGCACGGGAGGAAGCGCAGAAACGTAATGGACTGGAGGATGCTTCCGACTATGGTCCGCAGCGGGTCTGCTGGCTGGGGCAGTTCTGTACCGACTGGATGGGCGATGACGGCACACTGAAAAAGTATTCTTGCCAGATGCGCCATCCTAACATCATGGGCGATAGTAACTTCGTCAAAGGGAAGGTAAAAGCTAAGCGCATCGAGAACGGCGAGCATCTTGTTGATTGCGAAATCTGGGTGGAGAACCAGGCGGGGCTAATAACCGCCCCCGGGCTGGCTACGGTGGCGTTGCCAACTAAAAAGGGGTAGTGGTGGTAAAGGAACTTAGCGCATCTTGTTAATTAATTTCAAAGAGTTTACGGTCTTTTCGTAGTTGTCTCTGGTGTCAAAAATTACGCTGTCATCGGCATGTTGGGTATCTCTGGAAAAACAGCTAATTGTCGATTTCTTTCTTCCGGCTAACGCTTTAGCCCGGGCTGCTTCTACCCAGATTTTCCGCGTCGCTACCCAGAAATAGTCGGTATCTTCTTTGTGGACCCAGGCGAAAACGCCCATTTCGCCGTGAACGGCGGAATCCAATTTATTCAGGCTGTAAGTGCGTTCATTAGCTTTACAGTAGTGGCAGCCGACATCTTTGGCGAGTTGCTTGATGAAGCTCTCATCCTGTTCATCGAATACCATTTTTCTTGTTGGCGTTTTTGTTACCATAGAAAAATCCTTTCTGATAAATTCGGGCTGCCGGGAGATGAATATGGGCCGGAGATTTCCCCAGCCCATATCGTTTTTTAGCAGATTAGCTAGAGGTTACCGGGTGTCTCTGACTTTGCGGTAGCAGTCGCTGCAGTAGACCGGTCTGCCGTTGCGCGGCTCGAAGGGTACTGTAGTTTCCTTGCCACAATCAGAGCAAACCGCCGGGAACATCTGGCGCGGCGCGGAACTGTAGCTGCGATTTCCGTAGCTATTGGTTCCGTAGCTGTTGCTATTATTTCCGTATCGTTCTGCTTTCCTTGCCTGACGGCATTCGGGACAGCGCTTGGGTTCGTTGGTGTAGCCTCTCGACTGGAACTGCTCTTGTTCTTCGGCGCTAAAGGTAAAGGATTTAGTACAATCGGAACAGGTGAGGGTTTTGTCTTCGAAACTCATTGGATGTCCTCCTCTCTTAATATTTAGTTAGAGCTAAGGTCATCCAATACTTGATATCAATCTGATGCGACTTTAAGAAGCTTGTATAAACCTAAACTGGAACTATGCATATATTATACGTTAAATCAAACAATTGTGCAAATCGTCAAGGGTGAACTGATCTGTAACGGCAAATATTAATGGGGGCAGGGGAGTTAAATCCCCGCCCCCCTTTTTAAATATATGCTTCTAAAAGGTACTATTTTCCCCCACGCCATTTGGTAACACCCAAACCCACCGGGTAGGACATCATATAAAATATCTGTTTTTGGATATTGCGGATAATCATAGGACCTTGCTTAACATCGGGCGGGATATAAGCGCCGAAAGTCTTATTGATGATATGCTTTTCGCCGCCGATCCAGAGCTCCACTTCCGCACAAAGGTCGGTGATATCCGGGTAGTTCATCGCTTGGAAGACGATCGAGGTACCGTACGATACGGTATGCTCCTTCATTATTTGAAAGCCGGCTTTGGATTTATCGCCGGGCATCAGCCAGAGCGTCTCACAGCCGAACTCGCAACCCGGCACAACCGTATCGTCGACTAATGCCATAGGCTTCACGTATTTCGGGTCGTAGGGGAGCATATAGTATTTCCTGGTCTGGCCTGGTTTCGTACCGTAGACGAAATACTTAGCGTTCTTATATTCTTTTTTCGCGGACGGCTCAAGGGGAGGGATGGGTTTGGGGGCTTTCCCCTCTTCTTCCGCATGATCTTTTTCCCGCGTATAAACGCCGGGACCGGACGTCCAGTGGCAAACGGGTATGCTGGAGGCTTTGGCATTAGGGCTTCTGGTGGGCATGTGCAGCATGCCGGCGGGAATATATGCCACCCAGCTTTTTGGCAGGGGGATGTTTTCATCCTCCATCAGCATCCCCATAGAGCCAGTATTCTCCGGATGGTCGGGGTCGGTGCCCCACCACGATAGTAGCTCGGGAAAATCATGGGCGTGGGGGAACATCGGTTTTTGATTGGCGGTGTGCTTCAGCTGTTCCTCCATCGTTATCTGCCCCGGGTAAGAGGAGGTCCATATCCAGGTAGCCTCGCCATAGTAAGCGCCGGGAATAACCTCGTCGTCAATCCAGAGGGTGTGCTCCATACTGATGCGCTTGCCTATGGCGTGGAGTTTGTCAATCTCTGCCGGAGTGGGACCCGGCAGCATATCCCTTTTCTGGAGGGTGGTGCAGATGTATTTATCGTATTGACCCATTGCCTTTTGTTTCCTCCGTTCGAAATGATAGTATAATTTTTATATTATTATAGCATTGTTATTTGGGGTTTGGAACCTGGTTATTGGGATTTGGAGTTGTGGGGCAAAGGAGCGGGGAAAGATGTTGGGCAGTACTGTGCGAAAGGTAGAACTTTTAGCCTTTCATTTGTACTCAATATTTAGATTATAATCAGCTTAATTGCATAAAACAAGTTAATTGTTACCTTGGCTGAACAAAATGGACGATTGTGATTCTAATAAAATATTTTGAATTTTTATAGGGTGGTGGAGACGGGGGAGGGTCGAACTCCATCATACCGACTTATTTTAAGCTTACTAAAACAGAGGCGGGCGCTGATGGTCAAATTTAACGGGTGAGTTTCTTGAGAACATATTATTATGTTAACATCGTGATGTATGTTCATTCATAATAAAAAGGAGAACTAAGCCTGCGTTAAATTGTGCCCTTTCTACGATGTTATAAATATAATTGTTTAAGGGGGGCAGGTCATAGGTATAGGCGAAGGTGCCTGACGTCAGCAACAGGGCGAGAAATAGCATCCCGAAAAATATTAGTTACTTTTTCATTTTTCCCTTTACTCTTTAACAATTTAAAGCAGCGGGATAGGGAAGTGGGTGGGGCAGGGCAGCGGGCTGCTTTCCGGCTGCCCTGCCTCAACATTTAACTATTTGTACTAGTTTCTCTGAGTGACATCACAGAAGATAATGGGGCTTGCTTCGCTATCCCTACTTAAAATGCCAGTATCGGCTACGTAGTAGCCGCTTTTAACTTGGACATACATGGTGTGCCCTGCCGATCCTGGTACATACATATTGACCGTAGGATAGTCTAGAGAAATCAAGACTAAATCATTATTCTCTGTCAACCCGAGGTTGATCGGGTTGCTGTTTCCATCCACCATTTGTAGTTCTAACGCAAACGCGCGATAGACTTTAGCTAACTCACCGACATTGCCAAGAGAGACGGTGGTTACCAGGTCACCGCCCCAGCCGGCATCAGTTGTAATATTGAAGATGGTGAAAGGGCCACTGCTTCCATTGGTGGTTACGCCTTTGAAGTTTCCCCATACGTCCCAGCTAAGGCCGTCTGTATTTGCCGTAACGCTAGCGAAGTCGTTATTGGTGGTGGCGCTCAACGTCAAGTTGGAGTTGAGTAATCCGAAGGCGAAGACGCCGCCGGTAACAGCCAGTGCCAGGAGCAGCGCGCCGATAAGGAAAGGCGTCCGGCTGCGGGCGACGGCGAATGTAACCTGATCGTCGTCATTGAGCACTGTGTCTATTTCGGCGCTGGATTTAACTTTAGAGCCATTCAATTTTGCTTTGGCTTTATCCGGGATGCCAAATGCAGACTTGTAATGCTCGCGGGCTTCGCCGATAGTCTGCCCGGCAAGATCGGTTACTTCATATTGTTCACCGTATCTAATTTCAACCATTTGTTTTCCTCCTAATTTGTTA
>JBEKDZ010000006.1:0-140110 GCA_050014095.1 Dehalococcoidales bacterium
TTCTCGTCCCGGCCGAGGATATCACGCAAGGTATAATAGCGGATGGCTGGCTGGGTCTTATCGTTCTCCAGCAGCCACGGAACCGAGTCTCCATTTAGTTTGTCTTTCCAGCTAGGCATGGTCAATTATTGACTTTTACCTCAATCTTAGTCAAGCCGCCGCATTGAATCATATTAAGTGTTATCGAAAAGGTAGTGGTTGCGTCAAAATTAGTGTTACCGAAAAAGGTATTGGAGGTAACGGTGACACAACGCAGCATTTAGAGTATGTCCATGCAATACGAGCCAGGTATTTACGGGGTTCAAAACTGGAGAAGGGGAAGATACTGGATGAATTTGTGCAGGTAACCGGTATGCACCCGTAAAGCAGCTGACCGGTTACTAAACACTACGAGCCGAACTAAGGTTGGTAAAAGACGCGGTCGGAGGCCCAAATACAGTCATATACATTTCGGCATATTCGCTTCTCATCCAACGGATTATACCACATAAGCGCACTTTCACTTTAGTGAAAATGACATCCGATGGAGGGCTCTTCTTTTTGATTTTTACTTTTACTCTATACCTCTTTTTAGCTATAAAAAAGCCCCAACTGTAATTAGTTGGGGCAAATTCGAAGCTTGGTGGAGACGGGGGAGAGTCGAACTCCATCATACCGACTTATTTTTAACGTATTAAAACAGAGGCGGGCGCTGGTAGTCAAATATCTGGAATGAAAATAATATAAAAATTGCTGGTACATTAAATTCATCAAAAGTCACAAATTACTTTTTTGTTGAGCGAAACTTGATTTTGAACACATCATAATACCAGCGATCAAGATAATTAACAATGTAAATCGGATTTCGTCCAGGTAATTTACTATCGCCGATTTGTGTTATAATGTGGTTAAATTCTAAGGATAATTCACAATGGTTATACCGCAGAAAAACATTGAGCAAAAACGACTGAATTTAACAACAATTTCCTGGGGTGAATTCACCTGGGATGATATTGTGGAGCCTTCGGAAGAGGCAAGAAAGTATCTGGCCGAGCATTATAATTTCCACCCTATGGACCTCGAAGATTGTTTTGGCCGTCGGCAGCTTTCAAAAGTGGATGTTTATGGCGATTACCTCTTCGTAATTTTTCACCTCCCGGTTTATGATAAGACGACTCGTATAAGCACAATCCGCCAGTGGTCGGCATTTGTCGGCGAGAAATACCTTGTTACCCTTCGTCCCGGGGTACTTACAGCGATGGATGAGTTACGCCGTGAGTGCGAGTTTAATGAAGAAGCCAAAAAAGAGTATTTTAGCCAGGGCTCCGGTTACCTGTTGTACCAGATACTTGACCGGGCCGTGGATTCCTATTTCCCGGTCTTGGACAAGATTTTAGGACTCATGGACGATATAGAAGACAACGTCTTTAATGAAGAAATCGAAGCAGCTAAGGATATCAGCTTCCTGCGGAGGGACATTGTAACCCAGCGGCGTGTTATGTTCCCGACGCGAACTCTTTTAGTAGAGTTGGAAAACAAGCTTAGACGTTTCGTCAAAATGGATTTATCCGTCTATTATGGTGATCTCATGGACCATATGAACGATATCTGTGAGACTTTGGACGAATGTAAAGAAATCATTGATGTATTTGAAGACGCGGACTATATTTTCGGTCAATATCGGGCCAACCATACCATTCGTACTCTAGCGGTTATAGCCACTATCGCATTGCCTGTTATGGTTGTTGCCAGTCTTTACAGTATGAACGTGCCATTACCCGGAGGGATAGAAAAAGGCGGCCCTTTAGCTTTTATTTTACTATTGGTAACTATTTTCGTGATAATCGGAACTTTATTATTCTTCTTCCGACGCAAGCATTTAATATAAATCCAGATAGATTGTTTGATTGAGTCTGATACTGTCCTATCATTACTGCATAGCGCCAAACTTCCGATAGAACCATTTTTTCACAATTTCTACTAACACCAGGTAAACAATAATAAAAGCAACGAGAATAGCCATGAAGTTCACCGGCAATGACACAAAGCTGAAAAAGTTCCCAAAAAAAGTGAAAGGCAGTATTAAAGCTATTACGAGAATTATTACTATATTAAACACCAGGAGCTTACTTGGTTTACTCTTGTAAAAAGGTATTTTCCTCGTTCTAATGACAAATATCACTAATGTCTGTGTAAACAACGATTCAATGAACCAGGCTGTCTGAAACAGGGGCGCCGATGCATTAAAGACAAAGAGCATGACAAAAAAGGTCAGAAAGTCGAAGACTGAACTGATAGGTCCGAAGGTAATCATGAAGTTTCTTATAAAAGATGTATTCATTCTTTGAGGCTTCTCGATATATTCCGAGTCTACATTATCGGTCGGTATCGAAAGCTGTGCGAATGAATAGAGGAGATTGTTTAGCAGTATTTGTATCGGCAACATTGGCAGGAACGTTAAAAAGAGCGATGCCGCCGCCGCGCTGAACATATTACCGAAGTTGGAGCTGATAGCCATCATGATATATTTCATGGTATTACCGAAAGTTTTTCTACCTTCGATAACACCATCCCTGATTATTTTCAAGTCGTTGTTCAGCAGAATAATCTCTGCGGTTTCTTTGGCGATATCGACGGCATTGACCACTGAAATACCAACATCAGACACTTTCATAGAAGGCGTATCATTGATACCATCTCCGATATACCCAACGACATGCCCATTAGCTTTCAGCGCATTGATTATCCGGCTCTTCTGCGCCGGGGTGACTCTCGTGAAGATATCAGCTCTTTCTACAACTCTAGCCAGAGCAGCATCATCCATAGCTTCTATTTCACTGCTTCGTACGATATTTGTGGCTTCGACCTCAATGGTACGAACGATGCGTCCAGAATCGCCTGTTTGGTCATATCTCTTGCCGCGACGAAATTGAGATACCTGGAAGCCCAATTGTTGGCTAATCTTGCTGGCGACAATCTCGTTATCACCGGTTAGAACTTTGAGCTTAACACCTGCCTGTCTTAGCAACTCAATAGATTCCCCGGCGGTTTCCTTTAGCGGATCCATAAAAGCGATGAAGCCCAGGAAAACCATGTCGTTTTCGTCGGCTACGGCATAGGCAGGCTTACTCCCCATTTTTCGGTAAGAGACACCGAGAACCCGGAACCCCTGGGAGCTTAGTTGATGATATTCCCGCTCAATCTTGCTTTTAGTCTCACTTGTTAGGTCATTTACCGTATCATCAAGCTCATAGTGGGAGACAACGCCGGCGATTTCTTCAGGAGCTCCTTTGGTAATGACGAGGTTTTCCTGATTCTCAACGACCACCACGGAGAGTCGTTTCCGAATGAAATCAAATGGGATTTCATCAATCCTCTGGTACTTGTCGGGATTAACTTCTTTATATTTAAGTATAGCCTCATCAAGCGGGCTTTTTAGCCCCGTCTGGTAATGGCTGTTAAGAAACGAGTAGAGAAAAACTTTCTCAGAATCCTTACCTTCTATATCTACATGCAGAATGACAGTAACTCTATTCTCGGTTAGGGTGCCAGTTTTATCAGAACATAAAACGTCCATGCTGCCGAAATTCTGAATCGATGACAAACGCTTTACGATAACGCCCCTCTTTGACATATTGGTGGCGCCCTTGGCCAGGTTGATGGAAAGAATCATCGGCAACAGCCCCGGTGTTAATCCTACAGCCAGAGCTACAGAAAAAAGCACCGATTCTAGTGCGCCGCGTTTAAACAAGGTGTTGATAAGGAATACAAATATTACGAGGACAAAGGTTACCTGCATAATAAGATAACCAAATCTTCTTAGTCCCCTTTCAAACTCGGTTTCAGGTTTCTTTTCGAAGCTCTTCCCGACAATTTCTCCATATTGGGTGGAGCTTCCGGTCTGAACAATAATTGCCGTTGCGGTACCATTAGTTATCGATGTTCCCATAAACAAGTAGTTATTCCATTTACCGGTATCCGCGACGTTTGTATCTCCAAGTGGTTCGGGACTTTTTTCGGCCGGGAACGATTCCCCGGTCAAAGCGGATTGGTCTGCGAAGAAATCTTTGGCGCTGATTACCCTGGCATCCGCCGGAACGATGTCTCCGACGGTAAGGAGTATGACATCACCAGGCACAAGTCCCGAGACTTCAATTTCCTGCTTTACGCCGTCTCTAAGCGTTGTAGCCGTTGTCGCTACTCTCCTTTTTAACTCCTCTGCTGCCCTTCCCGCCCTGTATTCTTGGGTGAAGTCAAGAATCACGCTCACTAAAACGATAGCTAGAATAATAATGGTATTGGAGATGTCTCCCAATATGCCCGATAGAATAGCCGCAATGATTAATATAATGGTTACCGGACTTTTAAAGTGCGAAAGAAATTCAATAATAACAGATTTTTTCCTCTTTTGAGAAACCTCATTGGAACCATAAGTCTCCAGACGGTTTTCCGCCTCTTCAGTGGTAAGTCCTGATGTTGACGTACCAAGCCGGGTCATAAAATCACCGGAAGCCAAGGATAATATCTCTTTGGTGCTTATGAGTTCCGCACCATTCGAATGCTTTTTTTTATCTCGGTGATTTAGCATTAACGCAACCTTCGCTTTGTTGAAATTAGAATGGTTTAGTAATTCATTGCTTTTTTACAGTTTACTCCACCACTGCAACGGAGACAACTTCGTCTATAATTGTCGATGTGTAAAAAGGATAAAAGTTGGAACTCCTAGTATTGGTCAGCGCGCGTCCGGATATCATTCACAAGTTCGGGGTTTAATAATACGACTGTAGTTTATATAACACGTTTAAATCAAGCGAAGGTTATCAACTCGATTGATTAGTAGGCTTCTGCAACCAGATAAACACGCCAAGGTCATCTAGCTTAATCCGGTGTGCTTCCTTAAAATGAGTCTGGCTGAGAACCTCCTCGATGTTTTGTTGTGTATACGACTTACTTAATGAATACTTAAGACCCCAGCACAAAAACCAGGACTTGATATGGCGAGAGAATTCATTTACTTTCTGTTTTAGCACATCTTTCCGCGTATCGTAAACAAGGGCTAGCTGACCAGGCTTTAGAACACGATAAATCTCTTCAAATACTTCGATGGGCTTATTCCAGCGATGTAGCGATCCACTTGATATGATTAAATCGAATTTAGCATCCTCAAATGGCATGTCAATCGCGTTACCATGCAGAAGTGTAATTCGCTTCGAGAAACCAGCTTTTGCAATATTTTACCTACCAAATACTACCATAGTTGCCGAGATATCCAAGCCAACAATATTTACTCGAGTATTACGCTTGGCAATTTCAATTGAGACAAAAGCTGGTCCAGGATCCACCTCTAGAATTGTTCCTTCTCCAATTACAGCCGCCACCCGATCAGCGATGTTGGCATAAGCTTCTCGCATTGTAGGTTTATCTTTGGCAAACTCAGCATATTTAATAGCGAAATAGCCCTCGACGCCTTCTGAGCGGAGTAGTTTTAGATTTTGATTTATATCGGGCATACTACTATCCTAACCATTACCATAGTGATTTCATTTTATGCTAACGGCCTCTCCGTAACAAGTGAAGCGACGAGACTCAAATGTCGCCAAGATAGAAAGTTTTATCAGAATTATTGGGTATCCGTGCAGTTTTGCTCATCGCTATAATATTTCCTATAAAAAAGCATTCAGCGATGGATCAGAATTAATCACTGAAGCGGCCGCAACAGTTTTTATAGGAGGCCTTCCTACCCAAACAAGTTTTTTCCTTTTTATTTTTTCGGATTTGGGAGTTACTTGTGTAATATAGCGCGTTCTTGAAATTTCACATTATGACTTTTTGTAAAATACACTAAAAAGCGCTAACCACAAAAGCTAGCGTTTAAGTTGATCGGTCTGGAGACGGGGGAGGGTCGAACTCCCCGTCCAGAAGAAGCTGTCCAGGATATGCTACAAGCTTAGTCAACTCTTTAATCTTACCGGGCTCACCTCAACTGACCGAGTTAAGTCCGGCCAGCCGATAAATCTTTCACCGCCTCTATCGGCATTAAAGCGATGGCACCCCCACTTTTCGGCACCCAATCCTGACCCGTCGGGGTGGGGTCAGGTTGGATGGCAACCTATGTTAGGCTGCAACCATTACTGGTTCTGCGTTTGTTTTTTGCCACCAGTTTTAGGAGGGAGCGGCACCTCCGCCTGCAGTCCTGTAACGCACCTCCCCTGTCGAAACCACGCGTCCCCGTTTTTTAATGTACTACTTATATTCTAACGACTTTTTGTCGTTCTGGCTAGCTCTCTTTCCGCCTCACGGCGGCTGATAGCCTCACGTTTATCATAGAGCTTTTTACCTTTAGCCAGGGCTATTTCTACCTTGGCGATACTACCTTTAAGATACACCCTGGTCGCCACCAGCGCAAGGCCCCTTTCCGCCACCTTGCCGGTGAGGTTTAATATCTCTTTCCGATGTAACAAGAGCTTGCGGGGCCGGGTTGGCTCATGGCTCATATAGCTGCTGGCTTCATAGCGGGCGATATGAGCATTATAAAGCCACAGCTCGCCACGCTCGGGACGCACGTAAGCATCACCAAGACTGACCCGCCCGCCACGCACCGACTTTATCTCCGAGCCGGTGAGAGCGATGCCTGCCTCGAAGGTCTCGCCGATAAAGTAATTATGATAGGCTTTACGATTGGTGGCGATATTTTTAATAACCATACCCTTAAATCATACCATATTAAGGAAATACCAATAACTAAGATACAAGAAACAAATATATTTTCAACAAGGCAGACCGGCCTATTGTCTATTCCACGGTAACGCTTTTAGCCAGGTTCCGGGGGAAATCAATCGGGCAGCCGCGCTCCTTAGCTACAAAATAGGCTAAAAGCTGTAAGGCGGTTAGGTTCACTACCGGCGAAAATAGCGGGTCGATATCCGGCACGGTAATGACAACATCCGCCAGTTCTTTCATAGTGTCATCGCTTTCATCCGCCAGCGCGATAACCGGCGAATGGCGGGCTTTAATTTCTTTGATACTGGTGACGATAGCTTCATAGGTATTATCATGCGTGACTATGGCCACAACTGGGGTTTTTTCACCGAGCAGCGCGAAGGGACCGTGCTTCAATTCGCCGGCGGCGTATCCCTCGGCGTGGATATAAGAAATTTCCTTAAGCTTTAAGGCGCCTTCCAGCGCCACCGGGTAATTGATGCCCTTGCCGATGTAAAAGACGTTTTCATATTTAGCCAGCATTTTGGCGTGAGCGGCGATTTTCTCTTCGTTATCCAACACCTGCTGCACTTTTACCGGCAGCTGTCTTAGTCCCAGGACAAGCTCATCAAGTTTTGCTGCATCCACCTTGGCGTAAGGCAAAGCCAGCCAGTACAGCGCAATCAGCTGGGCGATATTGGTCTTGGTAGCCGCTACGCTTATCTCCGGTCCGGCGCGCGTATAAACTGTCTTATCGGCAACGCGAGTGACGGTGCTGCCGACAACGTTGGTTATCGCGATAATGCGGCTGCCTTTTCCCTTGAGTCTTTTAATAGCTTTAAGCACATCGCGGGTCTCACCGGACTGGGTGATAACGATTGCCTGATTCCCGGCGGATGACTGGCCGCCATAGTTAAACTCATCAGCCAGCTCGACCCTTACCGGAACATCCAGCAGACCTTCGATGATATATTTACCTACCAGGCCGGCATGATATGAGGTACCGCATCCCAGGATGATGATATTACCCAAGCCGCCGCTATCCAAGCCAGCAAGGTCAACCACAGGTTCCGAAGTTGCTAGATATTCAGTTAGCGTATCACGGATGACCTTAGGCTGCTCGTGGATTTCTTTGAGCATAAAGTGCTCGTAACCGCCCTTCTGGGCATCCTCCATACTCCACGTTATTTTATGCTCTTCCCGCTTGATGGCGGAGCCGTTTTGCCTAACTTTTACATCGGCGGCGGTAACCACGGCAATATCGTCGTCTTCCAGGTAGATAACGCGGCTGGTGTAGTCCAGCAAAGCTGTTACGTCCGAGGCGATATAGTTCTCCCGGTCGCCGATGCCGATAATCAAGGGGCTTTCCTTACGGGCGGCTACCAGTCTGGTCTCGCCAGCCATCATAGCAATCATTGTATACGCTCCATCGATTTCCCTCACCGCCAGCGCCACTGCTTTCTCAAAATCGCCTTCGTAATACTTTTCAATCAGGTGCGGGATTACCTCGGTATCAGTTTCTGAAGCCAGGACATGCCCCTCGGCGGTCAGCTTCTCTCTCAATTGCATAAAATTATTTATCGTGCCGTTGTGGACGACGGCAATTCGCCCTTGACAGTCGCAATGGGGATGGGCGTTAATCTTGGATGGCTCGCCGTGGGTCGCCCAGCGTGTATGCCCGATGCCGGTCCGTCCGTCGTGGGGCGCCAGTATTTCCGCCAGGGCTTTAACGCGGACGACATCCTTATAAACCTCAATGCCACTATTGGCGATAGCGATGCCGCAGGAATCATAGCCGCGGTATTCCAGCTTGCCCAGTGAGTTCAATAAAATCGGCTGGGCTTTTTTATCCCCGATATATCCAACGATGCCACACATTTATATCAATTCCTTAAATATATTCTATCTCTTCACTATTCCTTGATTACAAAATCCCTCTCACTCTCCCTTTTTCAAAGGGAGACGAACTCATTGTCCCCCTTTCGTAAAGGGGGATTAAGGGGGATTTTAGCTTTCCCCTTTTTAAACTAATAAACCAAACTGCGGTCAGGCAGCCGGCCGCTTATTAATTTCATGAGCTGAATCTGACAGTAATTACCGACAATTACCCCCGGCTGCGCCGTGACATTGCTTTCAATTTTACAGTCCTCGCCCATGATAACGCCGACATTTATTGTAGGGCTTTCGTCATTGACCCTGACCTCGCTCGGCCCGCCGAGGGCGGTAAACCTTCCTTTAATAACGCAGCCTTTATCGATAACGGAATCGCTGATAAAACAGCCGGGGCCCATGTTAACGTCGTTGCCGATAACGCTGTTCTTTATTTGAGTAAAGGCACCCAGCACGACGTTATCACCAATACTGGTCGAAGGCATGACGCAAACATGGGGTCCAACATCGCAGCCCCGCCCGATAACCGCCGGACCGTAAATACATGAGCCTGCGCGGATAACCGTCCCCTCCCCGATCATCACCTTCCCTTTGACAATGGCACCATCCTCGATAGTGCCGCCCAGTGCCACCTCGATGTTTTGGAGGATAGCATTGTTAAGACTGATAACATCCCACGGATAGACGACATCGAGCCATGTGCCGCCGGTCTCCACCGCTTTAAAAGCATAGCCTTCAGCGAGCATATTATTCAAAACATCAGGGATATCAAGTACGTTTTCCGTATAGTCAAAAACATCTTTTGTGAAGGCATAAATGCCGGTGTTAACCAGATTGCTCCCCGCCTCTTTGGGTTTTTCTACTATTCCCTTTATCTTGCCCCGCTCGATATTCACCACACCGTACCTTACCGGGTCGTTGACTCTTTTTACGAGTACGGCAGCCGGTGCGATTTCCGCAAAATCGGCGATGGTTGGTGCTTCTATAAGGTTATCGCCGGGTAAAACCAGAAAATCGCCCTTAACTATATCCTTTACCTGCATCAGCGCATGGGCGGTACCTAGCTGCTGCGCTTGAGTAACGTAGGCAATATTCACACCAAACTGTTCCCCCGAACCCAGATAGTCGAACACCTGCTCCTTGCGGTAGCCGACCACGAGAATAATGTCACGGATGCCGTTCAGGGCTAAAGACTCAATGATGAACTGCAGTATGGGCTTATCCGCGATGGAAATCATCGCCTTGGGCCTGGTAACGGTAAACGGTTTTAATCTCTGCCCCTCGCCCGCCGCCAGAATTACTGCTTGTTTCATAGTCCACCCCTCATAATAGCTTACTATTCGGTAAAATATTCCCCCGCGCCACCACCCCCGGGCCGATAAAGGTATTATTGCCAATCACCGTGCCTATGTTAATGCAGGAGTTAATCCCGGTTTTAACATTATCACCGATGATAGCCCCCAGCTTATTCCGCTTGGTATCGACACCGGCTACGTAGATATTCTGCTCGTCGAGTCTTAAGTTGGCGATTTTAGTGCCAGCCCCGAAGTTGCAGCCCTCGCCGATAACGCTATCACCGACGTAGTTCAGATGGGGCACATCGCTGCTGCTCATAATGATAGAGTTCTTTATCTCAACGGCGGCGCCGATATGACAATCATTGCCGATGGTCGTCGACGGGCGGATATAGCAGTTAGGCCCGATGCGGCAATCCTCCCCGATAATAACGGGACCCTCGATATAGGTGCCGGATTTGACGACCGTGTTCTTGCCGATGACGACCGCTCCCTTCAAAATCACATTTTCTTCCACCTCGCCTAGGTTATCTGACTTTAACACCACCATCATCATTTCATTAGCGCGTAACAAATCCCAGGGGTAGCTGAAATCCTGCCATGATTTTAGCCGTAGATAGCGGAGTCCGGTCTTCCCGCCCATCAATATTTTCAACGAATCGGTTATTTCATATTCGCCCCGCGGCGATTTCTCCGTCTTGGCGATAGCCTTAAAAATTTCCGGTGTAAACAGGTACAAACCGGCGTTAGCCATGAGGGAAGGCGGACGCTGGGATTTTTCATAGATACCAACTACTTTATCGTCGGAAAGCTCGACGATTCCCAGCCCGGCCGGGTCTTTTACCTCAAAAACGCTCATGGTGCTGTGGGTGCTTTTCATCAGCCGCTTGATATCCCCGCGACTGACGATGACATCGCCGTTAACGACCAGAAAATTACCATCCACTATAGTAGATACCATCCGGATTGCATCGGCTGTGCCAAGTTGTTTACGCTGCTCGGAATAGGCTATCTTTACCCCCCACTTTTCCCCGCCCCCGAAATAGCTGCGTACCTGCTTATCACAATAGCCGACAACGAAGATAAACTCCGAGATGCCCGCCTCTTTGGCTTCAATAAGGAGATGCTCCAGAATTGGTTTGCCCACAATAGGCAGCATCACCTTGGGTCTGGTGGCGGTAAGAGGACGCATACGCTGGCCTTCGCCGGCCGCTAAAACAACTGCTTTCAACTCGCTTTCACCCCGGTATCTATAGATTCTTTAACTAACGATAGACAGCTATCATAAAGCTGCCGGGCGCGCGTTTCGGTTTTTGCCTCAGCAGTGATTCTTATTTTTGGCTCGGTGCCAGAGGGACGTACCAGCAGCCAGCCGTCAGTGAAATTCAGCTTGATGCCATCGATGTTTATCACCGAGAGTGGCTTGAGCGACCGCAACTTAGCTTCAAGCTGTGACATGGCTAGCCCCTGGCTTTCGACACTGCCGCGAAACAGCGGATAAACCGGAACAGCATCGACGACTTCCGAAAGCTTATTTTTAGCCGCCAGAGCGGCAATCTGCGCCGCGGCGTAAATACCGTCGGGACACAATGAAATAGTGGGGAAAATCCAGGCCCCCGACGTCTCGCCGCCGAAATCGCCGCCTTTCCGCAGCTCCTCGGAGACAAAGCTATCGCCGATTTTCGTACGCCTTATTTTCAGGCCCATCTCATCAATCGTCAACGAAGCATCCAGCGTGGTCACGATATCTTTAGCCCCCACCGCCCGAGCTAAAATGACCAGCATAACATCGCCGGTGATAAACCTGCCCTGGTCATCCACCGCCATCATACGGTCGGCGTCGCCGTCATGGGCAATACCAACAGCGGCGCCCGACTTTTTAACTAAGTCACTCAATTCCTTTAAATTGGAGGTGACGGGCTCGATACCACGAGGGAAAAAACCGCTGGGATAGCAATTCAAAGTCACCACTTCACAGCCGAGCCTTTCGAGCAGACGCGGCGTTATTTCCGATGCGGCACCGCACCCGGCATCCACCGCGACTTTAACGTTCAACCCTGATGGAAAGCCGGGTAATATGCCTTCAATATGGCTTTCCAAAGCTCCTTGATAAACCTCGCAATACTTAACCTGTTCCCAGTCGGCAATATCGTATGATTCGGCTAAAACCATCTCTTCTACCTGTAGCTGCTGCAGGGAGTCAAAGGACGAGCCATCCGGGTTGAACAGCTTGATGCCGTTATATTCCGGGGGATTATGGGAGGCGGTAATGACTACGCCGGCATCGAATTCCCGGGTAATAAAAGCAACCGTTGGTGTAGGTATCATCCCCGCATCCTTACACCTGGCGCCGGCTGCCAGCAAACCGGAGATAACGGCATGTTTCATGGCGTCGCCGGAGGTACGGGTATCCCTACCGATAACGACATCGTGATAATTCTTCCCGACAGCCAGCCCCACTCTAAAAGCGATGTTGAGCAAATCCTTGCTGAAAAGGGCGCGTATGCCGGAGGAGCCAAAGAGACTCATATTACATTAATTCTACTACTATCGTATTAAATGTCAACCAAGCGAAACTCTAACACGATAGCATGATACCGCGATTGTCCTTATATAGTAGACTGCTCTAGAAATTGAGTTACATCTTGCAGAATATCGAGGAAGTAATATAATTAAAACTGTATAGGGGGGAAGATATGGTAGAGCTAAACGAAAAAGAAAGCGAAAGTGTAAGCACCTATGACGAACTGCTGCCCGGGGAAATGGCTTCCAAGGCGCAGGATATAGGCATTAAGAAAGCCAATCTCGACTTTTTAAGCACCTTTGCGCTGGCGGTATTAGCGGGAGCTTTCATCGCGCTGGGGTGTATCTTCTTTACGATATCCCAGACCAATGGTGGCGTCACCATTCCCTGGGGTATCAGCCGGGTAATCGGCGGTTTTGCATTCAGTTTGGGGCTGATTCTGGTAATCGTGGGTGGGGCAGAGCTATTTACCGGCAATAACCTGATTATCATGGCATGGGCGAGTCGCAAACTTTCGACATGGCGCGTGGTACGTAATTGGGGCATCGTCTACATCGGCAACTTATGCGGGGCAGTGGCGACCGCCCTCTTTGTTTTCTGGGGCCAGCACTATGAAATGGACGGAGGAGCCGTTGGGCTAACAGCCCTGAATATCGGGCTGGGCAAGGTAAACCTGGATTTTGCTCAAGCGATAATACTGGGAATCCTCTGTAACGCCATGGTTTGTATGGCGGTCTGGCTTACCTATAGCGCTCGCACGGTCATGGGGAGAATCATGGCACTAATTTTCCCTATCGCCGGGTTTGTTGCCGCCGGTTTCGAGCACTGTGTAGCGAACATGTATTTCATACCCTATGCAATTCTTATTAAAGTCGGGGCTCCAAGTGCGTTCTGGCAAGATATCGGCCTCGCTGCCGCCAGCTATGACCACCTGACATGGGGCTCGTTTTTCGTGAATAACCTGATACCGGTAACCATCGGCAACATGATTGGGGGCGTATTCTTCGTCGCCCTGGTTTACTGGGTAATTTATCTACGCAATCAGCAAACTAAACGTCTCTAGCATTTGGTAGCTTTAACTCCCAGGTACTTGCCTACCAGCTCCATGGCGCAATATTGACCGCACATGCTGCAGGCTGACCCCGTTGAAGCGCGCTGCTGGTGCACTCTGCGGAACTTTTCCGGGTCAAGGGCAAGCCTTGCCTGCCCATCCCAGTCGAGCTTCTTACGCGCCAACGACATTTGCCGGTCTCTTTCAGCGGCGCCGTTTATACCTTTAACGATATCTGCGGCGTGAGCCGCGATGCGGGAAGCAATAACCCCCTCACGTACATCATCAATATCCGGGATGGCAAGATGCTCGGAGGGCGTCACGTAGCAGAGGAAATCGGCGCCGTACATAGCAGCCATCGCCCCGCCGATAGCACTGGTAATATGGTCGTGCCCCGCCGCGATATCGGTCACCAGCGGGCCCAGCACATAAAACGGCGCGCCTTTACAGATAGATTTTTGGAGGCGAATATTAGTCTCAATCTGGTTCAAGGGTATATGCCCGGGACCTTCCACCATAACCTGCACACCGGCTTTCCAAGCCCGTTCCACCAACTCGCCGAGAGTTAGTAGCTCCTCAATCTGGGCACGGTCGGTGGCATCCGCCAAACTGCCCGGGCGCATGCCATCGCCGAGGCTCAAGGTAACATCAAACTCTCGGGCGATATCCAGCAAACGGTCGTACTGCTCATAGAGAGGGTTTTCGCAGTCGTTATGGAGCATCCACCCCACCATGAAAGCGCCCCCGCGGGAAACGACATCCGTCACTCTGCCCTGCTGCTTGAGACAGGCGATGGCTGATTGCGTTACACCACAGTGTACGGTAACAAAGTCCACGCCGTCACGGGCATTATCCTCGATAGCCTCGAAAATATCATCGACGCTCATTTTAACGATAGCGCCGTACTCCTGGATTGCCCGGATACCCGCCTGGTAAACCGGCACCGTGCCGATGGGTCTGGCACTGGCACCGATAATCGCCCGGCGGATAGCCGGAATATCGCCGCCGGTGCTTAGGTCCATTACCGTATCTGCGCCGGCTTCCAACGCTACCTGCAGCTTGGCAAGTTCCGTATTAACATCTCCAAAATCGGAGGATGTGCCGATGTTGGCGTTAACTTTAGTGGATAATCCTTCACCTACACCGCAGGGGACTAAACCGACATGATTAATATTAGCCGGGATTACCACCGTGCCTTTAACGATACGCTGGCGGATATCTTCAGCATCCAGTCCTTCTGTGCGAGCTACTTTTTCCATCTCCGGAGAGATATTGCCTTTAGCGGCTATTTCCAACTGTGTCATTTCCATCACCCCCATAAAATAATAAAACCAAGGGTTTGGCTAGCTGCGCTCCTTGGTCTTACGATAAGACCGCTTCCCTACGCTCGAATTATCGAGGTCAGGTTCCAAGGGTCGTCCCGATGTTAATCGGGACTCTCAGCCTGGCGCACCCCTAGCGGATATTGTAATTTAATTATATGACAGATTCAAAAACAAAGCAACCGTTGCATTTATATTTGGTTTTTCGTTAATACCTTACCCCCTTGCCCCCTCTCCAAACAGAACATTTCATTGAAGCGGGGTAAATTTGTTTGGAGAGGGGGTGTTAATAAGAGGGGGCTATGCCCCCTCTCTGCACTTACTCCCATTTTAAAAGAGAATGGGGAGTGCCCGAGAGGGGCGTTAGCACCTTTCCAAAAACCTCCCCCTCTCAAACATTGAGGATTAAGCTTTGGAGATAATCTGGTTTGAGAGGGGGATTAAGGGGGAGAGAATCTTTATATCAACCAAAGCAAATATCCGATCATATTTTATTACTTTATTAGTTCTATGCTAGACTATTTCCGATGTCTCGATATATCGTATTTGTCGTTGGCAGTCTGGCTTTTTTACTGGTATCCATCAGCGGCACCAGCGTATCGGTAGCTTTCCCTAACATCACCACAGATTTGAACGCCTCGCTTATCCTGGCGGGGTGGGTCTTAAGCGTTAACCAGCTGGCAGGGACGGCGATTATGCCGCTGGCTGGCAAGGCGGGTGAAATTTTCGGGGCGAAGCGCTGCTTTATGATTTCTATCGCCGTTTTCACCATCGGGTCGCTGTTTTCCGCCTTAGCGCCTAATATCTATTTCCTCATCGCCGCACGTTTTATCCAGGCGCTGGGTGCCGGCGGCTTCCTGCCCCTGGTAACCGCCATCGTGAGTGACCTATTCCCCAACTCAAGACAGCAGGCGATTGGGCTTTTCAGCAGCATCATGCCCATCGGTATGATTATCGGACCGAATATCGGCGGCTGGCTGGTGCAGGACTACGGCTGGCGTTCCGTGTTCTGGCTGAATATACCTCTTGGGCTTGCTGTTTTTATCGCTACGCTTTTCCTGTTAAAGCCAGGGAAAAAGGAGGGCGGAAACCTCGACCTTGCCGGTACCGGGTTATTCTCCGGCATGCTTTCCGCGTTCCTCATCGCTTTAACGGAGTTGGGCGACACCGAAAACGGCTCGCGATGGCTGGTGGCAGGAATACTGATAGCCGCAGCGGTAATCATGGGGATATCCTTCTGGCGCCATGAAGGCAGGGTCAAGAACCCGATTATAGATTTGCAGATGCTCAAGGAAAAGCCATTTTTTGCCGCCAATGCCTTTAACCTGCTCTATGGCGCGGCGGTGCTGGGGGTGATGAGCTTCATCCCTCTTTACGCCACCTCCATTTTCGGCATGTCTACGCTTGAAAGCGGGCTAATCCTGACGCCGCGTTCCATAGGCATGATAATAGCGTCTATCGTGACCAGTATGATGTTGCCGAAATGGGGCTACCGCAGACCGATGCTGGTTGGCACCGGCGGCATGGTCTTGAGTATGGCCCTGCTAGGACTGGAACTGACGGGTATGAGCGTCTTTGGAATGGATATCAGCAGCACGGTTATCTTGGTGATTATCATGTTTATCTCCGGAGCAGCCATGGGCATCATTGCGCCGGCGGCGAATAACGCCTGCATCGACCTGATGCCAAATAGGATAGCCACCATCACCGGCGTGAGGGGGATGTTCCGGCAGAGCGGCAGCGCGATAAGTATCGCCGTCGCTTCGCTAGTTCTGGAGAATTTCAGCGACATCGGGCGGGGCTTTACGGCGGTCTTTTACGGTCTGGCGGTTATACTGGTTTTATCTGTCCCCTTTATCTTCGCCATGCCTAAAGGCTGTGTGACTTTGTCCCCGACCGAGAAAGAAGCGGCCTAACGAGAAATTATTTGAACGGCAGCGTCCACCGCGAACCGGAGTTATTCAGGAAAAAGCGTTCGCCGAACTGCTGCGCCAGATAAGCGGAAGCCTCGAAGCCCGTGCAGTGAGAGACTCCCAGGTACTGCACGCCCATCTCTGTTAGGTCCGCCGCCGTCTTTTCCCAGCGCGGGCGTTCAGCGTTGAGGAGGTGCGTGCCGCCGATAGCGGCATAAATAAGCTCTTTACCGGTCACCTTCTGCGCCTGTTTCAGCGTGTTGATGATGCCGTGATGGGCGCAGCCGAGGATGACCACCAGACCATAATCAGCATCGATAACCAGAGCGAGGTCGTCTTTAAGCTCGTCAGGCAACATCTTGCCGGTCTTTTTATCGAAAAGCCCACTATCGATTTCCTCATAGTCCGTGAGCATAGGAATTTCGCCGGTGGTAAGAAAACGGTCGGTAATATGTATCGGCTCGGCGGTGAGGTTGAAGCGTGCCCCCAGACTTTCCAGCAGCTCGCGCTGGAAGGGTATGCCGCTATAATGTTCCTGCCGCTTACGCCAGCGGGTATATTTCGGCGCCCAGATATCCGGATGGGCAATGACCTCGACGGGCTTCTTCACCATCGTCAAGACCTCGCGCAGACCACCGGTATGGTCGCGGTGACCGTGGCTGATGACGATTTTGTCTGTTTTTGCCAGGTCGATACCGAAGAGTTGGGCGTTATGTATCGCGGCGATGCCGGCCCCGGTATCGAAGAGGATATTAGCCCCATCCGCCTCGACATACATGCAGAGCCCCCACTCCGCCAGGTAGCCGAGCTCGGCGGTGTTTTCCGCTAGGGTGGTTATTTTGATTTCCATGTTTCCCTCCCCCTATTTTACCAGACCTGCCTTACCACTTAAACCGGGGCAATCAACAAGCGTAAGGCAACTATTGCCAGTCCTATTGCCAGCAGTCTTACGATAAGAAGTCCGCTTACCTTGTGCGACAAAAACGCCCCGAACTGCGCGCCGATTACCGCGCCGGCCGAAAGAACCATCGCCACGCCGACATCACTGGTAAAAGTATGGTCGACAAGATGGGTATCTATCGCCGAAAAGGTGGTTACCGCCACGATGAAATGAGATGTAGCGGTGGCAACATGGACGGGAAAGCCGAGAATCTGTGTCAACATCGGCACATGGATAATCCCCCCGCCGATGCCAAGCAAGCCGGCAATAACCCCGACGAAAAAGGCGATGACCATCCCCAGGGGCAAATTATAAGCATAGCTGTATGTGTTATTTCGGCGGTCGGTAACTTGACGGGAGGTCTGCCATTTAAGGAGGAAACCGCCGGTTATTTTCATGCCGGGCCGCAGCAGCAGGTAAAGTGAAACAAGTAAGAGTACCGAGCCGAAAACGTATTGAAATATCTCACGGTTCAGGTAATTGATAAGGTAAGCGCCCACTATCGCCCCGGGGACAGCAATTAAAGCGAAGAGCAGCCCTGACCGAAAGTCGATGCGTTTCAAACGGAAGTAGGCGATGGAGCCGGAAAGAGCATTGAAAAAAGCTACGGTGAGAGTGATACTGGTGATGACTGCCGGTGATTCATCCGGGTAGAGAAACAACAGAATAGGTATCAGCAGAAAACCGCCGGCCACACCGATGAGCGTGCCGAAAGCGCCGATAAAAAGTCCAATGGCAACCAACAACACCCAGATGATAGGAACGACCCCCTTAATTACCCAATTTATCTTTAACCGCTTTGATTTTTCCCTCGATGGTCAGGGGCTTATCCATGCGCTCATCGATGCGGATGGTGGTGACCACCCTTTTTGCGCCGGCATCGAAAGCTGAACGGTGCATCCGCTGCGCGAGCGACAGGAGCTTTTCAAGGTCGCCTTCGATGATGGTGTTCATGGCGGTCAACTCGTACTTGATGCCGGGCTCGTTTTTCAGGATACGCACGGCGCCGGCGACATACTCACTGACCGAGGGCTTACCCGTCCCTACCGGCACAACGCTGATATCAATCATCGCCATTTGCCTCTACCCCCTTTTATATTATATGTACTCTCATTCTAGTAATTTGCCGTATAAAAGACAATAACCAATAAGCAGAATGGCTGATTAAACTTGAAGCGCACTCAACTATAATCAAAGTACGCTGGAATGAATCTAAAGAAAGGAGGGAAAAGGCAATGGACACGGAAGAAAACAAAGCCAAAGAACTCCTGATAGTAGCGGAAGCCATCAACAAAGGGAATCTGGCGGTGTTAGACGAGTGTTTGACTCCAGACTTCATCTACCGCGGGCCGTCCGGCGAGGTGAAGGGTATTAAGAGCTATAAGCAATTCATCGCTAATTTACGCACGGCCTATCCGGACATCCACGTGGATGTTAAAGACATCGTCGCGGAAGGCGACATGGTAGCTACCCGCACTCTTTGTACCTTTACTTTTATCGGGCAAGCCGACGCCATCCCGCCAAAAGGTAAAAAAGTATCCATGTCCAGCACTATTATCGACCGTTTTAAAGACGGGAAATTGGCGGAAACATGGGAGTATTATGACCGGCTCGAACTAAACCGGCAACTAGGGGTTATTTTGTCAAACGGCTATCGTTCTGAAGATACAGCCCTTCCGCTGATAATCAATGCGCTTTCCCTTGTTGCCCAATCTTTATCAAGTAGGTTACAATATATAAAGCTATTAAAGGAGGATTTGTAAATGGCTTACGACGTGTCAAAGATGGCAGACTGGCAAATAGCCGAAGCTGCCGCCGAAAAGATGCCAACTCCCGACGAGTGGCGCGAAAAACTGGGACTGAAAAAGGACGAGATATTCGCCTACGGTAAAGTCGGCAAGATCGACTTCTTGAAAGTCATCGACCGACTCAAGAACAAGCCGGATGGCAAGTATATCGAGGTTACCGCGGTTACCCCCACCCCGCTGGGCGAGGGCAAAACCACCACCACCATGGGCCTTATCGAGGGGCTTGGCTACCAGAAGGAAAGTGTCGGCGGTTGTATCCGCCAACCTTCAGGCGGGCCGACCATGAACATAAAAGGCACCGCCGCCGGCGGCGGCAACGCCTTATTAATCCCGCATACCGAGTTTTCCATGGGCTTAACCGGCGACATCAACGATATTATGAACGCCCACAACCTGGCAATGGTAGCCCTGACCGCCAGGATGCAGCATGAGCGAAACTACGATGACGAGCAACTTGCCAGGCTTAGCCACATGCGCCGCCTGAATATCGACCCTCTTAGAGTGGAGATGGGGTGGATTATCGATTACTGCGCCCAGGCATTGCGCAACATCATCATTGGTATAGGCACGCAGAAGACCGATGGCTATATGATGCAGTCGAAGTTCGGCATCGCTGTCAGCTCCGAGTTGATGGCTATCCTCTCCATCGCCACCGACCTTGCCGACCTGCGTAAGCGGCTCGGCGAAATTACCGTCGCCTTCGATAAGAAGGGCAAGCCGATTACCACCACCGATTTGGAGGTTGCCGGCGCGATGACGGCGTGGATGCGAAATACGATTAACCCCACGCTCTGCAGCACAGCGGAATACCAGCCCTGCTTCGTGCATGCGGGACCCTTCGCTAATATCGCCGTAGGGCAGTCATCGATTATCGCCGACCGCATCGGTCTTAAGATGTTCGACTATCATGTTACCGAGAGCGGTTTCGCCGCGGATATCGGCTTCGAGAAGTTCTGGAACGTCAAGTGCCGTTTCAGCGGACTCAAACCCAACGTATCTGTTCTCGTCGCCACCGTGCGCTCTCTTAAAATGCACGGCGGCGGACCTAAAGTTACGCCCGGCGTGCCCATACCTGAAGAATATAAGAAAGCTAATCCGGGACTGGTGGAGAAGGGTTGCGCCAACCTGGTACACCATATCAATATCATCCGAGCCTCCGGCATTAACCCGGTAGTCTGCATCAACAACTTCCCCACCGATACCAAGGAAGAATTAAATATCGTTCGCAAGGCAGCCGAGGCGGCTAGAGCCCGCTGCGCCGTTTCCACTCATTATGCCAACGGAGGCGCCGGCGCCCAGGAGCTTACCGATGCTGTGAAAGAAGCCTGCAAACAGAAAAACGACTTCAAATTCCTCTATCCCAACGAGATGAAGTTAAGAGAGCGTGTCGAAAAGATTGCCAAGGTGGTCTACGGCGCCGACGGCGTATCCTGGAACGACACCGCGACGGAAAAAGCCAAGGCTTTCGAATCCGACCCTAAATATGACGACTATGCCACGATGATGGTTAAGACGCACCTATCGCTGACGCATGACCCGATTATCAAGGGCGTGCCTAAGGGCTGGACCTTACCGATACGCGATATCCTGATCTACTCCGGCGCCAAGTTCCTCTGCCCGATGGCGGGCGATATCAGCCTGATGCCTGCCACCAATTCCGACCCGGCATTCCGCAAAGTGGATGTGGATGTGAAGACAGGCAAAGTCCATGGTCTGCACGACGTAGGCTAGAAGTATAATATCATTGCGAGGACTCTATTTCCCCAATTCTAACAGGGTTCCTCGCAATGACCACCAAAGAAAGTAGGGAGTTGACATGCTAAAAGCAAAACAAATAATAATATTACCTTTATTGCTCACAATAATCGTGGGGCTGTTTTCTTTTTACGGCTGCAGCAGCACATCAACCACGCCGAACACAACGGCTACATCGTCCTTGGCAGGGATACCCGCCGAGAACCTAAACCAGCAGCAGTTGCAGCAGATGTTATCTGATTCTGTTATCAACTATAAAAGCCTTAATACTTATAAATTAGATATAGCTATGGATATATCAACAAATGTTACCGGTGGGTCAAACCCCTGGGGAATGACCCTAAATACTAAAATGGGCGGAGGGACGAATATTGCGTCCGAACAAACACAGATGAAGCTGGATATGTCTATGGCTATGGAGGGTATGGGTCAGAACGGCGAAAATCAAAGCCTGACCTATGACATGTACGCTATGCCCGACTGGCTATATATGAAAGTGTCTATGCCTGGTACGGGTGAACAATGGATGAAAGTACGAATGAGTTCTACCCTGAAAGACAAGCTTAACCTTAATACCGTCGACCAGCAAATGGAGCCCTTAGACTCACCAACCAAAGTTGAATATCTTAGGACCGAAAAAGTTGATGGGATTGATTGCTATGTACTATCTATCTCGCCCAGTGTGGATGAGTTGGCACGTTGGCTTGGCAAGGAAGCTGCCGGTTCCGAAAAAGTGGACTGGCAAAAACTAATAAACGATTCCGGCGCCTTTAAGAATTTTTCATTTCTTTGCTATATCGCCAAAGATACCAGTTTGATAATGAGAATGGTTATGAACATGGCAATCGAGCTTTCTGCTGCCGAAGCGGGCGCAGAGACTTCGGATTTCGATAAAATGCAGATGAATCTTGCCATGGATATGAAGCTTTCTGACCATAATAAACCATATTCTATTACACTCCCGGATGAAGCCGTTTCGGCACAGGAAGTATCTGAAGACATATTCTCGCAATAAAAGAGTAACAAACAAACTAGTTTTGTAATAAGGGGGTAACTATGACTGAAAATTTAACCGATAAGTCTACGAAGTCTTTCCTGGACGAACTGGCCAGTTCCGCGCCGGCTCCCGGCGGTGGTAGCGTTGCTGCGCTTTCGGGCGCTCTTGGCGCAGGTTTGATTAGCATGGTGTGTAATTTGACCCTGGGCAAACCGAAATACGCCGCCGTCCAGGACGATATATCAGCGATACTGAAAAAATCAGAGAGCTTGCGTAAAGAGCTCACTGACCTGCTCGAAGCGGATGTTCAGGCATATACCCTGCTTTCGCAGACCATGAAGATGCCCCGTGATACTGAAGAACAGAAAGCGAGCCGCGCTACACTGATGGATAAAGCGCTTAAAGCCGCCACCGAGGTGCCGATGCGGGTAGCGGAAGCTTGCGTGGCGGTTATGGCACTGTGCCCAGCGGCAGCAGAGAAGGGTAATACTAACGCTGTGAGCGACGTTGGCGTGGGAATATTGATGTCCGAAGCCGGCTTACGTGGGGCGGCGCTTAATGTCCTCATCAATCTAGGTCTGATTAAAGATGAACTCTTTGTTAGCGAAAGCCGTAGAAAACTAAATAACTTGCTTCAGGGTAAACCGGAACTCCGTGACGAAATCTATAATCTTGTGGTGAGCAAATTATAACCGATAAAAATTTGGAGGTATGATATATGACCGCGATGATATTAAACGGCAGCGAATTGGCTAAATCAATGCGGGCGGAAATAGAGGCAGAGGTTGCTGACTTTGTAAAGAAATATGGCTATCAACCGACCGCCGCCGTCGTACGGGCGGGTGACGACCCGGCTTCTATCAGCTACAGTAACGCCCTGGAAAAAGCCCTCGGCGGGCGAGGGCTGGGATTCCAGCTTCACACCTTGCCGGGGAATGCCACACTGGAAGAAATCGTAGCCCTCGTTACCAAATTGAATAAAGATACCGCGATACACGGCATCATGATACAGGAGCCCCTACCCAAAGGAATAGATGAAGCGGCGGTCAAGGACGTACTGTCCCCTGTCAAGGATGTTGACGGTGTGCACCCTCTAAATGCCGGGCGTCTGGCGCAGGTCGCGCCCATCGGCAGGCCGCCAATGGTCGGACCATTCTTCGCACCGGCTACACCATCGGGCGGTATGGAAATCCTCAGAAGACAGGGCGTGAAGCTAGCCGGCAAGCACGCCGTGGTAGTGGGGCGCTCGAACATCGTTGGCAAGCCAATGGCGCTCCTCCTCCTGCGGGAAAACGCCAGCGTCACGCTTTGCCACTCCCAAACCGACAACCTGCCCGGCATATGCCGGACGGCGGACATACTGTGCGGCGCCGTAGGCAAAGCGAAAATGATTAAAGGAGACTGGATAAAGCCGGGGGCAATCGTTATTGACTTCGGCGTGAATTTTATAGATGAAAAGATGGTTGGTGACGTTGATTTTGATGAGGCGGTTAAAGTGGCGGGGATGATTACACCCGTACCCGGCGGCACCGGGCCAATGACGAACATCATGCTGATGAAAAACGTAATTGCAGCCGCCAAAATAGCAGCCGGCCTTAAATAAATCCTAAATATACGTTATAATAAAGGGGGGTTAAAGGGGGATGGCAGTCTCCCTCAACCCCCTTAGTGTCTTTACCGCTTGGAGGAGCTAAAATGCCTTTCGAAATTCCCAAGACAGCTTATAGCGGGAAAATCCGGGAGGTGACGCTGGGCAAAGGTGCAAAGGCGGTGACCATCGGCGGGGAAACGGCTTACCCGTTTCATCTCTTCGAAGGGCAGATGTCTCACCTGCCCCGCTTGGCCATGGAAGTCTATGACCTGCCCCCCAATGATTGGCCAAAGGCTGCGTTGGAGCCTTTTAACGACGTCATCAACGACCCTATTGCCTGGGCACAAAAGTGCGTTAAGGACTACGGCGCGGAGATAATATGCCTCCAGCTCACTAGCACCGACCCCAATGGCGCGAACCGCCCGGCGGATAAAGCCGCTATTATAGTGAAAAAGGTAGCGGACGCCATCGATGTGCCCTTAATCGTCTGGGGCACCGCCAACCACGAAAAAGACATTGAGGTCTTGAGCGCCGTTGCAGAAATTTGCCGTGATAAAAACCTGATATTAGGTCCGGTGGAGGAAGCCGACCATAAGCAAATCGGCGCGGCGGCCATCGGTTTTAAGCATGTTGTTGCCGCCGCCACCCCTATCGACATCAACCTCGCCAAGCAGCTAAATATTTTACTGGGAAACCTGGGCGTGCCGGATGATAAGCTTATCATGGACCCTACGGTCACCAGTATCGGTTACGGCATCGAATACTGCTATTCCGTGATGGAAAGAATGAGAATTGCGGCTTTGACCCAGCAGGATACCAAGCTCCAGTTCCCCATCATCTGCAATCTTGCCAAGGAAGTCTGGAAGACGAAAGAAGCCAGGATTACCGCTAAAGAAAACCCGAAGATGGGCGACGCGAAAAAGCGAGGCATTCTGCTGGAAGCCATGACCGCGACACTTTTACTGATGGCCGGCGCCGATATACTGATAATGAGACACCCTGACGCGATAAAACTGGTTAAAGAGTTGATTGCCGACCTGGTGGCTGAATGAGGGAGACCATAGCATGGCATTGACCGGCATCGAGATATTCAAGCTATTGCCCAAGACAAACTGCGGCGACTGCGGCGTGCCCACCTGCCTCGCTTTTGCCATGGCTTTAGCCGCTGGCAAAGCCGAATTGGATAAATGCCCGCATCTCTCCGATGAAGCCCGCGCCAAGCTAATGGAAGCCTCCACGCCGCCTATTTTACCGGTTACCATCGGCGTGGGCGATAATGCCCTGAAAATCGGCGGGGAGACGGTGATGTTCCGCCACGAAAAGAGATTCGAGAACCCGCCCGGCATTGCTATCCTTATCAGCGACAAAATGTCCGACGCCGAGGTTACCGCCAGGCTGAAAAAGGTGAACGACCTGGTTTACGAAAGGGTAGGAATAACCCTGCGTGCCAACCTGGTTGCCATCAAATCCGAGACGGGCGATGCCGCCAGATTCGCCGCCCTGGCAGGCAAAGTTAAAACCAGCAGCGATGCCAACATCATCCTGATGAGCGAGAAAGCGGAGGTGCTGACGGCGGGCGTTAAAGTATGCGCCGACCGTAAGCCGCTGCTCTACGCTGCCACCAAAGATAATATAGACGCCGTAGCCGCCCTGGCTAAAGAATCCGCCTGCCCGGTTGCGGCTAAAGCTGCAAGCATCGAAGAGACTGCCGCCCTGACGGAAAAACTCGCCGCGACAGGCATCAAGAATATCGTTCTCGATACAGGGGCGAGAAGCACCCGGCAAGCGCTGGAAGACCAAATAATTATCCGCAACGCTGCCCTCACCAAAAAGTACCGTCCGCTCGGCTACCCGACCATAGTTTTTCCCTGCGAGATGACCGCTAACCCGATGAAGGAGGCGCTTATCGCCGCTATGTTCATCGCCAAGTACGCCGGGATAATCGTCCTTTCTGATTTCCAGGGAGAAAGCCTCTTCCCCCTGCTGGTGGCGCGCCTGAATATCTATACCGACCCCCAGCGGCCGATGACTACCAAGCAAGGCATTTATGAAATCAACAACCCTGACGAGAACTCGCCGCTAATGGTCACCTCCAACTTCTCCCTGACCTACTCGATAGTTGCCGGCGAAATAGAAAACAGCAAGGTGCCCAGCTACCTCTTCGTAAAAGACACCGAGGGGCTTTCCGTAGTGACCTCCTGGGCGGCCGGGAAATTTACCGGCGAAGGCATCGGCACCGCCATCCTGAAAAGCGGTATTACCGATAAAATTAAACACCGCAAGCTGATTATCCCCGGCTACCTCGCTGACGAGCGTGACGCTATTGCCGAAGAAATGCCCGGCTGGGAAATCCTGGTAGGCCCCAAAGACGCCGCCGATATCACGCCGTTTCTCAAAGCCTTTAAACCATAAGGAGGCAGGATGATTCTCATCGGGGAGAATATCAACATCATGTCATCGTCCCTGGGCATCGCGCTCAAGGAGAGAAACGCCGCGGCTATACAAGCCATGGCTCAAGCAGAGACCGCAGCCGGTATGGATGTCCTCGACCTTAATACCGGCCCCACCCGTAAGGGCGGCGACGAGCTGATGGCCTGGGTGGTCCAAACCGTCCAGTCCGTCACCGATAAAATGCTTTCGCTGGATACTGCCAACATGGACGCTATCGAAGCCGGCCTGAAAGCCAGTAAGAACAAGGTTCTCATCAACTCGGTTTCTTTACAGTCCAGTCGAATCGACCGGGGGCTGGCTTTAGCGCAACAATATAACGCCGACCTTATCGGCCTTCTCTGGAGTAACGAGGGCATGCCGCGCGACGCCAATGAAAGGGCGATGTACACCGTAGATTTTGTCTACAAAGCCAACGCCGCCGGCATCAACAACGAGAGGATATGGATCGACCCCATCGTCAGCCCGGTATCCGTAGAAATCAACCAGGTTAAAGCCTGCGTGGAGTTCATGGCGATGCTGGGAGAAATCGCCCCGGGGTGCAAATCCGTGGCGGGGATTTCTAACGTTTCCAACGGTACGCCGTCCAAGCTGCGGTGCTGGCTGAACCGTACCTATATGGTGATGCTGATGAGGCATGGGTTATACTCCGCTATGGTGGACGCCTTAGATAAAGACCTGATAGCGATTGCCCGCGGGCAGCGACCCGATATCGTAGAGCTTATATATAAAATAATGGATAAGGCTAAACCAGATATAGCATCCCTGCCTCAAGAGATGGCTAACTACGCCCGGACGGCGCGGGTACTGATGGGAGAGTCGCTCTACTCCCACTCCTGGCTGGAAGTATAAAGACAAATACCTTAAAATAATATTGGTGATATCTCTTCATCAACTCGAAAAAACTGGAGGTGATTCCCCTGTCCATAGATACCTTGACCACAGCTGATGTGCAGGGTAAATTACAAGAGATTTTTTCCCATTATACCGGCGAACAGCAGGAGCTCATCCCTATTTTACAGGAGACACAAGAGCAGTTCCGCTATTTGCCGGCGGCCGCTATCAAAGAGATAGCCAAATTCCTGTATATTCCCGAAAGCGTCGTTTACGGAGTTAGTACTTTTTACGCGCAGTTCAAGCTGACGCCGCTGGGGAAAAAGGTGATACGCGTTTGTCGCGGGACGGCCTGCCACGTGCGCGGCTCGAGCAAGGTCTTAAGCGAGGTTGAGAAGCTGCTGGGCATCAAAGCCGGCGAAACGACACAGGACATGGAATATTCTCTGGAAACAATTGCCTGTATCGGCGCCTGCGCCCTGGCACCGACGATGACGATAGATGACGAGGTTCACGGCAAGATGACCGCGAAAAAAGCGGCGGAGGTTTTAGGTGTCAAAAGCTCAAGCCAATAATAACGCCCGGCATACGGTGTTTATCTGCCAGGGAACCGGCTGCGTCTCCGGCAAGTCAATAGAAATCACCGGGGCTTTAACTAAAGCCGTTAAAGAGGCAGGGCTGGGGGAAGTAAATATTGATTTCACCGGTTGCCACGGCTTCTGCGAGCAGGGTCCGGTGGCTATCGTGGAGCCGGAGGGTATTTTTTACACGCATGTTGCCGCTGCCGATGTGCCGGAGATAGTGACGTCTCATTTACGAGATGGCAAGCCGGTAGAGCGTCTTTTTTATAAAGACCCGGTGACCGGACAGGCGATACCGTATTATAAAGATATCAATTTTTATAAGATACAGCAGCGTCTCGTCCTGCGCCACTGCGGCCACATCAACCCGGAGAGAATCGAGGATTACACTGCCCTAGGCGGATATGAGTCGTTGAAAAAAGTGCTTAAAGAAATGACGCCGCAGCAGGTTATCGATACGGTTAAGCGTTCCGGACTAAGAGGGAGGGGCGGGGCGGGGTTTTCCACCGGTCAGAAATGGCAGTTCTGCCATGATGTCCAGAGCGACCAGAAATATATGGTTTGCAACGCCGATGAAGGCGACCCCGGGGCTTTTATGGACCGCAGCACCATGGAGGGCGACCCACATACCGTGCTCGAGGGGATGGCTATCGCCGCTTATGCCATCGGGGCCAGCGAGGGCTACATTTATATTAGGGCGGAATACCCGCTGGCAGTCAAACGCGTGCGGCTGGCTATCAAACAGGCCGAGGAAAAGGGTTACCTCGGGAAGAATATATTCGGCTCGAAATTCAGCTTTACCATCCACGTGAAGGAGGGCGCCGGCGCCTTCGTCTGCGGCGAAGAGACCGCGCTGATGGCGTCCATCGAGGGAAAAAGGGGCATGCCCCGTCCAAGGCCTCCCTTCCCGGCAGTCTCCGGGCTATGGGGCAAACCGACCACTATTAATAACGTTAAATCTCTGGCAGTGGTGCCGGTGATTATCGCTAAAGGACCGGAGTGGTATGCCAATATCGGCACGGAGAAGAGCAAGGGGACGTGTGTCTTCGCGCTGACCGGCAAAATCGCCAATAGCGGCCTGATAGAAGTGCCGATGGGGATTAAGCTGCGCGAAATTATCTACGATATCGGCGGTGGCATCCCGGGTGGCAAGAAATTTAAAGCCGTCCAAACTGGCGGACCCTCGGGAGGCTGCTTGCCGGAGGCTTACCTCGATAAATCCGTCGACTACGAGTCGCTGACCGAAGCCGGTTCGATGATGGGGTCGGGGGGCATGGTAGTCATGGACGAGGACACCTGCATGGTGGACGTGGCACGGTTCTTTTTATCCTTCACCCAGTCGGAATCGTGCGGCAAGTGTGTGCCGTGCCGGGTAGGTACCAAGCAGATGCTCGGTATTTTGGAAAGAATCTGTGCTGGCGAAGGTAAAAAGGAAGACATCGCAATCCTGGAGAGGCTAGCAAACCAGATAAAAGCCGGCTCGCTCTGCGCGCTGGGGCAGACTGCCCCCAATCCCGTTTTGACCACACTACGCTACTTTATAGACGAATACAAAGCGCACATCGAAGAAAAGAGATGCCCCGCCCGCGTCTGTACCAAATTGTTAAACTACTATATCCTGCCGGACAAGTGCCAGGGGTGCGGTATCTGCGCGCGGGAGTGCCCCGTCCAGGCGATTACCGGCGGCAAGCGCCTGGTGCATATCATCGACCAGGAAAAGTGCATTAAATGCGGTGCCTGCTTTGATTCCTGCCCGCCGCGCTTCAACGCCATCGCCAAAGTAAGCGGGGAAAAGGTGGAAGTGCCTAGGGAGCCGATTCCTGTAACAGCCCCTCTGCCGAAATAGCCGATATAGCCCCATCCCCCACCGCCGCCGCCACCTGCCGGGGCGTGCCGCTCCGGATATCGCCGGCGGCAAAGATATAAGGTACTTGCGACTCCATATTTTCGTTAACGATTATCTGCTCCTGCTTATCCAACGGGACGAGACCCTCCAGATAGCTAGTGTTCGGCTCAAGTCCAATATGCACCAAAACGCCGTCCACCTTTAGCGTCTCATTTTTCTTGCCCGCCGCCAGTTCGATGGCTTCCACCTTATCTTTGCCAGTGATGGCTGCCACCCTTAAGCCGCAGCGGACTTCTATCCTGGGGTTGGCGGCGAGTCTTTCCTGAAGGACGGCGGTAGCGGTCAATTTAGGCATCGCCTCGATGAGAATTACTTTAGATGCAATCCTGGCCATATAGAGGGCTTCCGTAACGCCGGCATCGCCGCCGCCGCAAACCGCCACTACCTTATCGGCATAATGACCGCCGTCGCATAAGGCGCATTCAAAAACACCCCTCCCCGCTAGCTCCGCCTCACCGGGGACGTTGAGCTTTTTGTTCTTCGACCCGCCGGCGATAATGATGACATTAGTGGTAAAGCCCTGGCCATTAGCACAGGCGACATAGCGCGTGCCGGAAAAAAGCTCGATGCCAGTGACCTCGGCGTTTTCAATCTGGAGTCCGTATTTCTTCGCCTGCGCTACCATCTGCGAAGCCAGTTGCGCGCCGGTAACGCCTTCGGCAAAACCCGGGTAGTTTTCAATCAACTCGATATTTCTTAGGTAGCCGCCAGCGGTGTCTTTATCGAGCAGCAGCGTGCGCCGCCTAGCCCGACTTAAATAAAGCCCTGCCGTAAGCCCCGCCGGCCCCCCGCCGATGATAACAGCATCCCAGTCGAACATGATATCTCCCTTTATACATAATTATACACATAATATTTCAACCATTCCGATGAAAATCGGAATCCAGTTAAATTGAACTAGCTAAATGATAATAATTCGTCATAAAGGTCTTGCCACAAGGGATTTACCTTCGACCATAGAATAACAGACGGGAATACAGCGGTCAATTCCTTGACAATATTTATAGCGTTAACGATAATTGGTTGTAAATATCCTTTATTTTAAGGAGTAGCTATGAAAGTACAGAACTACCGCCAGGTTAAGGGGTTAACGGCGGCGCCGGGGGTAACGATGCGCGTGGTGGCGGGACCGGCGGAAAAAGCGCCGACCTTTGTGATGCGTGTGTTTGAGATAGAGGAGGGCAGCGCCACCCCTTTACATACCCATCCTTGGGAGCATGAGGTCTTTATCTTTGAGGGGAAAGGAATACTAAAAAGCGGCGATAAAGAAACACCTTTAGGTGTGGGGGACGCAGCCGTCGTCCTCCCTAACGAGCAGCATAGCTTCATAAACGCCGGTAAAGAGATGCTGCGCTTAATATGCGTCGTGCCGCTGGTGGATGGCAAGATGCCGGGCATGCCAGCTAAGAATTGAACTAATTTAGGAGTTAACATGTCCGCTGAAGAAAATAAAGCGCTGGTACGCCATGTTGTCGAGCTCTGGAACCAGAGAGACATGAACGCGTTCTTTGAGCTATGTGCTCCAGAATACATTGAGCACCTGCCCACGGGCGATGTAACCCTGGCGCAGCTTAAACAATTCGCTCCCAGATTTTTCGCCACTTTCCCCGATATTCACATCACCATCAAGGATATAGTCGCCGAGGGAGATAAGGTAGCAGTGCTGGTGAACTGGAAAGCGACCCATAGAAGCGAGTACCTGGGGATTCCTGCAACTGGAAAGAAAATCGATATTACGGTGGCGATGCTAATTAAAATTACTGGCGGTAAATGGGTAGAATTCTGGAACGTTACCGATATCCAATTAGCTCAACAGCTTGGAGTTATTCCACCTAAATAAATACTACACCTTCAGACCCAGCATCATCTTTGTTCTGATATTAAGTATCTTCCACCAGCCCACCTTACGCGCCAGGTTTCTCATGTTGACGGTCGCCTTGTCTTTAGGCGGCACCCTTTCCGGCTCCTTATGACGCATTTTATTAGCGCCGGCAGGACACAACACAACACAGTTGCCGCAGCCGATACAGCGGTCGAGGTTCACTTGAGCCACACCATCGACCATCACACGGGCGTTAAGCTGGCACTTTTCGACGCATATATTGCAGCCAGTGCAAAGTGTGGGGTCGACCTCTACAACGTAGTTGGTGATGTAAAGCTCCACAGGGCGGGGGTGTTTCAGCAGCATCTTCAGCAGCACACAGCAGTCCCCGCAGCAGCAGCAGATAGCCTCCGGGCGGAGGGAGTTTTCCGGCTGGATGACCAGCCCCGCCTCCTGTGCCTTTCCCAGAATATCCAGGGCTTCTTCCTTGGAGATATAGCGTCCGATGCCCATATCGACATGCCGTTTAGCGTGGTCGGCTCCAACATAGATACACGTCTCCATAAGGTCGGTAGTAGTACATTTGTGACCTGTTAACTCGGAAGTCTGGCGACAGATGCAGTTAGCCACGGCAATCTTACCGCGCGCATTTTCTACCAGGCTCCTGATGCTATCGTAATCGCTAACACGGTACTTCTCCGGCAGGGGGATGCTTTTCTCAACCGGGACGGTACGGAGCGGGAGACTTCCCCTCGGAACCGGCTTAGCTTTAGTTCGTCTTTCCGCATTATATTGTTGGTAGTCCGTAATCAGCTCTTGTGAAAGCCGGTTTATCTGGAAGTTATAAACGCCGCCGACGGCAAACTCCGCATTAGCGTAATGCGTCTCCCGGTAGCCTTCATGAAAAGTCAGAATGGTGCCTTTACGCAACATATTATCCAATATATTGCGCAGCTCCTCGATGGAAATTCCCCTTGACTTCACACGACGGTAAATATGCTTGAGCGGCTCCGGTTTTATAGAAAGTTGCATGGCTATCGAGGCTTCCGGCGGCGTAAAGAAACGTTTTAAGAGCTTGATATCGAGGCCGGAGTCTACCTCCGGGAAGCCGCCGGGCATTCTATCCAGATATCTCTGCAGGTCGCGGTAAACACGGTCACCAGTAGACATAGCATTTATCTCCTTTATCAAAGCTAGCGGAAAAAGAGTCTGCTCAATAATGTATTTTTGACAGATATGGCACCTTCCGGGCAAAGCTCCTGGCAGCAAAAACAGCGGATACAGCGACCATAATGATGCACCGGCGGACGCGACTGGTCGCCATCCACCCAATCGACCGCTTTGGGCGTAACCTGGCAATGGCGGACGCAGATACCACATTTAGTACATAAAGCCTTATTAATCACCGGCTTGGGATTGGTCTGGTTTTTAAAAAATGTCATTAAAACGCCGCTGGCAGCATGCTCCACGGGCTTACGGACAACATCGAAGTCCCGGCAGATAAAGTCCTCTATATTCGCACCCATAACCTCGATGTTTTCATGGTGATAGGTGCCGAGCCCGGCTTTTTCACCTGCCGCCAGCGTCGGCACGAAGGCAGGATTCAGGTTGATTATTTTACAAGCGACGGCATCCAATGCCACGGGGTCGCTGGAGATGAGCAAAGCACCTATCTTCCTCGGCCTGCCGTTACGGGGTCCGTTGCCCTCCATCGCCATAATGGCATCCATGATATAAAGTCGGGGCTTGAGCAGCGTATTCAGGTCAACCAGCATCGCGGCGAAATTATAGGGGTCAGCCATCCGGGCGTGCTGCTGGCTTTTCAGCATACCAGGGATACAGCCGAATTGATTTTTAATAGCCCCCGTCATCCTCATTAAGCCGTGGGTTTTCAGCTTCGGCAAGCTGACCAGTCCATCCGCTGCCAAAACGCAATCGGCGATAACGAAACGCTTTACCAAAATGCCTTCCTTATGAGAAACGGCCGTGCCCCTAGAAAAACCAGCCAATGGTATCCCCAACTCATCAAGCGCCTGCTTTAGACCGGCTATCCTCGAATTTATACTGGTACCGCCGAAAGCCGGGGAGTCGCCACAGGCAAGGTTAACGCCCGATTCCTTGAGCAGTCTGCCCACAGCTTTCAGTACAGATGGGTGAGTGCAGACGCATTTTTCCGGAGCTGCGCCAACCAACACATTCGGCTTGAGGATGATATTTTCCCCAGGTTTCACAAAATGAGAAACCCCGCCGAGAAGTTCGAGACCCTGCTTGACCGCTTGATAGACCCTGGTATCGTCGTAGGTTTCGCAGGGTATCAGGGCAACCCTGGATTTTGTTGTTGTTTTATTCACCAATTAAAACCTCTCTGAAAATCTAATCTGGCGGCACTAATCAACATTTAGGTATAGAATATAAGCAGGATTTTTTTACTTTGTCTTTAATAAATAATCGCTAATACAGCCGGTTATATCGTTGATTTCTTTCCGGCTGATTTTCGGGTGCATCGGCAGTGTAATTACCTGGTCTGACACCTTTTCCGTCACCGGCAGAGAGACGTTATACTTAAGCTCGTTTTTATAAAAGTGAGTCTTGTGGACCGGATAGAAATTGACCTTGCTCATAATCCCGTTTTCTGTCAGGTGTTGCATCAGGCCATCTCTTAACTTATCCGGCACCATGATGTTATACATCTGGTAAACATGATAAAATCCCGGCGGTATTTGAGGCGTGATGATATTCTCCAATTTAGATAGCATGCTATCGTACAGGCGGGCGCGACCCCTTCTCATCTCGATGATTTTATCCAGTTTTTTCAGTTGCGCTGCGCCCAGAGCGGCTGTAATGTTGGACATCCTGAAGTTATAGCCCAATGCCACATAGTCCATGTACTTATCCGTAGAAAAGTAGTTGGCGCCTTTTTCCTCCAGACGCCCGTGCGACCTGATGAGCTTTAGTTTATTGAAAATCTCTTCTGAATTAGTCACAACGGCGCCGCCTTCGCCGGTAGTGATAGTTTTGTTCTGGCAGAAGCTTAAGATAGCAGCATCGCCCAAAGCGCCTACCTTAGTCTCACCCACCTTAGCCCCAAGCGCCTCGGCGGCGTCTTCGATAAGAGTAACATTATGCCTTCTTGCCACGTCCTTTAATTCTTTTATCAGGCAGGGACTGCCGGCGACATGCACCGGGATAATCGCCCTGGTCTTGGGGGTTATTTTTCTCTCAACATCCGCCGGGTCGAGTCCGCAGGTCTTTTCCTCAATATCGGCGAAAACCGGCCGGGCACCGACGAAGAGGACGGCGTTGGCGGTGGCGATAAAGGTGAAGGATGGCACGATTACCTCGTCCCCTGGTCCGATGCCGTAAGCCAGCAAGATAGCGTGCAGGGCGGATGTACCAGAGTTAAAGGTCAGGCAGTATTTTATTTTAAGGTAGTCAGCGAGCTTATCTTCAAATTCGGTTACTTCAGGCCCAATAGCCCAGTTCATGCCGCGCCGGATGGTTTTATTCACTGCGGCGATATCATCTTTATCCCAGTAGATTTTAAAAAGGGGAATCCGCCATTCCATAGTGCACCTTCTACTGTTTTTACCGTTGCCGGAAGACCACCCTCATTTTACCCCGGCTTAGTCCATTCTTCCGATTTGTAGTTCTTATACCAGTCTATTAACGAGGCTAGACCATCCTCGAATGTATGCTTCGGCGTCCATCCCAGGAGTTTCTTTGCCCTGGAGTTATCGGCAATCAGTCTTTGTACCTCACCGGGCCTCGGTTCGACGAACACCGGCTTGATTTTTCCCCGCTGTTTAAATAGCCCTATAATCATATTAGCTAGGTCAAGGATTTTAATTTCTTTGCCGGTGCCGATATTTATCGGAGTAGGTATCGGTTTTGGATATTTAAGAATCAAACCGAGCGCCTCTACCAGGTCGGCAACATTCGTGTAGTCCCGGGTCTGCTGGCCATCCCCATAAATAATCGGCGGCTGGCCGCTCATCACCCGTTTTACGAAGATAGATATAACGCCGCCGTAGCCGGTGTCTTTCTGCCGGGGACCGAATGTGTTGAATGGCCTGACGATGACGATATTGGTTTTATAGGTCTGGTTATATGCATAACACATGCGGTCGGCGGCGATTTTACTTGCCCCATAGGGGTGGGGGGCATTAAGGGGATGGTTCTCATTCATAGGTACCGACTCCGCCGAGCCGTAGACCTCGCTGGTAGACATATGGATGATTTTTTCCACGTCGTACATCCGGGCGGCTTCCAGGATGTTCTGCGTGCCCAGAACGTTAATATCATAGGTTAGCTTGGGCTCGACAATCGAGCGGTCGACGTGAATCTGGGCAGCCAGGTTAAAGATTGCGTCCACGCCCTGGATAATTTTTTCCAGCATATCGAAATCACGGATATCGCCATTTATCAGCTTAAAAGTTTTATAGTTCAGCAGATGTCTGACGTTGGATAGATCACCATTAAAGAAGTTATCCAGGCAAATGACGATATGGCCTTCTTTGATGAATTTATCACAGAGATGGCTGCCGATGAATCCAGCACCTCCGGTTATCAGAATTCTCATATCCCCCTCCTTAATGGGCTATTAGCTTGGATGCAATTCTGGTAAAGCCTCTCGTATTCTTCAGCCATTTTATTCACCGATAGGTTAGCGCGAATATACTCCCCCGCCCGCCGCGCCTTTTCCCGGGCTTCGGTTGGATCATCAAGTATTTGTTGCAAAGTCCGGGACATCTGCAACTTGTCCCCATAGTTTACCAAATAACCCGCATCCATTCTAGTAACGTCTTCCCCGGAACCACTGCCCGCAGACACGATAATCGGCGTCCCGCAAAGCACCGCTTCAATCGGCGCCCAAGCCGCGTATTCATATCGGGAAGGCTGAACTACAACATCGGCATCCACCAGGGCTGCCAGCTTATCCTGCCCCGCCAAAAAACCGGGGAAAATAACCCTGTCTGAAAGATTTAACCTGGCGACCAAATTCTGAAGCTGGCTTCTATAGCCGTCATCGTTGCCGCAAATGGCCAGAACCACATCTTCTCTGGTCTGGGCTAATTCGTGAAAGGATTCTACCAAGAAGTCAAGTCCTTTGATATGGTGAATCCTGCCTAACGACATAACGACCTTTTTGCTCCCGAGGTTGAATCGATGGCGGAACTGCCCGCGGGGCGGCAGATTGGTAAATTCATCAATGGGGAAAAAGTATGGAATAATGGCTGCTTTCTTAATCTTTCTTCCGAAGCTATCGTATTCTTTAAGACCGAACTTGTTTTCGGCAATAACACCAGCAGCGTCGCGCAATATCCTGTAGCCAAAAAGAACGTCAAAAAGCCACCTCAATAGCCACTTGGGCTTGGCTTCGCCGGCGGCTATTCGCGGCAGTGAGCCGTGGCTATCGATGATATAAGGCACGCCGTATTTGTGAGAGTAGTGATAGATAACGATGTTCTGAAAACTGCGGAAGCAGTGCAGATGAACAATGTCGAACTCTTTGAGTCTGGCTTTAGATTCTTTGATTATGTCAGGCATTACATAAAAACTCCCCAGATTGGATATACAGTGAAAAGGGTATATTTTAACCTCCGGAAGGGAATCGATATATGCCTGGTCCAGCTTGAAATCGCTGGTGTAAATGGTCACTTCATGGTCCCTCTGTGCCAGCCCCCGTGAGAGCTTATAGAGAACATCGACGGTACCGCCGCCATGAGGAGAGAAATAGTCAAAAACTTGCAGAATTTTCATTTATCAAGGTGCCCAGGCAGGACTAATACGATAACAGAAATTTTTTTACCCCGCCGATAGGAGTTGCTACTGAAAATAATAGTTTTCCTTCACTTCTATGTCAAGAACGCGACGGAGAATGATTCGACCTGCAGGCTTTTTATTGATTAATATACCCCAGGACGATTTTCACCACCCCGGAGGAAACGTTTTTTACCAGATACTCTGCCGGCGGCTCCCATTCGGGTTGCTTTGCCAGTACGATTTCCAATGCTTTCATAATCATAGCCGGCACCACGCCTGTTAAAATATTGCTGCCGCACTCTAGAGTTTCCGGCCTTTCGGTAACGTCCCTGATGGTGATATTGGGGACTTTTAGAATACAGCATTCCTCCTGTACCGTGCCGCTATCCGTGATGACACAGCGTGCCTGCTTCTCCAGCGAGATAAAGTCGAAAAAGCCGAAGGGCTCGAGAAGGCGGATAGCCTTATTACTTACTTTCAGCCCGAACTGCTTCATTTTGCTCTTCGTCCGCGGGTGCAGACTGCAAATAACTGGTAGGTGGTATTTTTTATTGATAGCATCCAGCGCCCGAAGCAGGTTATTGAGCCTTTCTTTATCGTCAACGTTCTCTGCCCGGTGGGCGGTTACCAGAAAATATCTTTGCGGCTGTAAATCCAGTCCATTCAGCATACGACTTTTCTCTATTTGTTTAGCGTAATGGCAGATAACCTCATAGATAGGGTTGCCAATAACATGAATCGCTTCGCCGGGTATGCCCTCGGCGAGGAGGTTCTCCTTGCTTTTATGGGTATAGGGGAGGAGGACGGTGCTGGAGTGGTCGATGATTCTTCGGTTAATTTCTTCCGGCACACGGTCGTCATAGCAGCGGTTGCCGGCCTCTAGATGGAAAACCGGTATACCCATGCGCCTAAATATGATACTGGATAGTCCGCTATTGGTATCACCGAGGATAAGTACCCTATCCGGTTTTTCCTTTAAAATGAGCTTTTCTGTACCGACGAATATCTTGCCGACCTGCTCGGCGAAGGAATCAGCCTTTATCCCGAGGTGGTAGTCCGGCTCGCGCACCTTCAGGTCACTAAAGAAGACCTGGTTCAACTTTTCTTCAAAGTTCTGGCCGGTATGCACCAGAATGTGCTCGCAGTGTTTATCCAGCTTGCCGATGATTATACTCAACCGGATGATTTCGGGTCGGGTGCCCAGTACCGTCATTAATTTCATGGTTATTCCTTGAAGTCCTAAAAGCCCCCGTCCTTGATGAAACGCTCAAGCTCACTGGGGGACATACAGTAGTCGGCGGAAGAAAGCTCCCCGGCCAGCACCGGCTCTTTCGTCTCTGTTTTGCGCAGGCTGGGCAAGACCGGACATACTACGTAGTAGTCGCCTTTCTTGATGGTGCGGGGTATTTCTTCTTCAGAGATTAGTATCTCATGAATTTTTTCACCCGGCCGGATGCCGATAATTTTTATCTCGATATCGCGTTTGCCTATCATTGCCTTAGCGAGGTCGGTTATTCTGACGGCGGGGAGGTCTGGTACATAAATATCGCCCGCATCGGCGGAGCGTAATGCCACGATAATCGTTTCGATAGCTTTCTCCAGGGTGAGGATGAACCGCGTCATATCTTTAGTGGTAATCGTCAGCGGCCCGCCCTTCTTTATTTGCTCCTGGAAGAGGGGTATAATCGAGCCCCGGGAGGCGGCGACGTTGCCATAACGGACGCAGATGAACCTGGTCTTCGGGCAGAGCCGGTTAGCCTCCACCACCAGCCTTTCCTGTATCGCTTTGCACATGCCATAGGTATTGACCGGCTTACAGGCTTTATCGGTAGAAATCGCTAGTACCGTTAACACGTTGTTACTAGTTTCTAAAATAGCACGGATGATATTTTGCGTGCCCAGGATATTGGTTTTTATCGACTCGAAAGGGAAATACTCGCCCATAGGAACCTGCTTTAAAGCGGCGGCATGGATAATAATATCCGCTTTCTTTACCGCCCTGACCACTGATTCGTAGTCCCGCACATCACCAATCTGGAAATCGAGCACCTCATCCGGATGGTAAAACACATCATCGGTGGTCACTTTAAGGTTCTTCCACTCGAGTTCCATGTTGTACTGTTTATCTTCATCCCTCGAGAAAACGATAAGCTGCTTCGGTTTGCCGTTTTTGCCTTTCATGATATGATGGACCAGCGCTTTCCCCAAGGAACCAGTACCTCCGGTAATGAGCAGCCTTTTATCTTGGAAAATCATCTTGCCTCCAATTTACATACGGTTTCGCATCCACAGCGAGTTCCTCAACCATTTGCTGCCAGGGTAAAGGAGCGAATCCAGTCTCTTTCCGGAATAAAGTCCCGTCCAGGCTCCGGTCGATGCGGTAATCGGGATATTCTTCAATCTCAATATTAAGCCCAAAAGCATTATTTATCAAGGTAAGCAGATTGAATTTACTGATTGGCTCGGACGCAACATGGTAAATACCGTTTAAACCCTGATGTTTCATGATGATATCGGCGATAATCCGGGAAAGGTGGAGGGTAGGGAAACCGCTGAAAATAGCGTTGGTATAACCCTGAACTTTGCCTCCCCGGTTAGCGAGGAACCATTCCAGCAGACCGTTGGTTCCTGCTAGCTCTCTGCCGATAATCGAGGTGCGGATGGTCAGAGCGCCGTCGCCTTTTACCTCCCCGAGGTATTTGGTTTTGCCGTAAATATCATTGGCGTCCGATGGGTCGTCTTCGCGATAGTTGCCCTTTTTACCAGAAAAAACACAATCGGTACTGATATGAATCAGCCGTATCGCTTTACTCCGGCAAATCTGGTAGAGCTGATGGGGCAACTGTGCGTTAAGCCAGGTTGTGTCAGAAATGCCGACCTTTTCTACCAGCGATTTGACCACCCCGATACAGTTAATGACTACTTCCGGCTTAGTCTTGACGATGGCTTGTTCCAGTTGGTCTATCTTCATAGCGTCAAGATGAGGCAGGATTTGAGACTGCCGGAAGAAACCGTATTTATTAATGTCGCGGTAGTCACCCCGGATGGTACCGGTGACATCGAAGTCCGGACTAAGAACTTGGTAAAGTTTATGTCCCAGCATGCCGTTGGCGCCTAAAATCAATACCCTGGTCAAAGTTTTCCCCTTTAGTTATTGTCTTTGCCTGCCGAATTTTTATCCACGATTTCCTGTAGCATCGCTTCAAGCTGCTGTCCTATCTTTTGCTGGGCGTGCACCTGCAGGATGTAGTCGATGCCGGCCTGCTCCAGCCGGTGCCGGCGCACATCGGATGCCAGCAGGTCAGCGACCTTAGTCGCCATATCAGTCGCAGTATCAGCATATAATACCCCTTTAGACTCATCAGGAATGAGGGACTTTATACCGAGCAGCGGGGTGACAACGGCTACCTTACCGCAGGCGATATACTGGAGTATCTTGCCGGGGAAGATATCTCTGGTTTCTTTGGTATTGAGAAAGGGATTGATACATAGAGCAGCCAGGCTGATATACTGGGGCATGGTCTGGTACGGCTGGAAACCGGTGATGGTGACACGGCTCTTCAATCCGGCCTCGGCGATAATTTTCTCCAGTTTTTGGCGCTGTGGTCCATCGCCAACGATTAAGAGTTTCGCCTCCGGTACTTTCTCAATAACGTGTGGGAACTCGCGGATGAAGCCATCCAGTCCGCTGAACTCGAATAGCGTGCCGATAAAAACAACAACCCTGTCTTTTTCGTTGTATCGCCATTTCCGACGGACCTCGGAAGAATCAATCGACGGGTTGAACAAATTAGTATCGATAGGCATGGGCAGCAGTCGCACTTTCTCCCGCGCTGCTCCCAGGCTGATAACATAACGGGAATGGTTAGGGGTAATCGCCAGTATGGCGTCTACCCGGGTATATACCTTTTTCTCGATATACCTAGTGGCGGGGCGTAGGGCGGGGTAGCGTACAAGGCGGTAGAGCATATCAATCGACCGGAATAACACCGGAATCCCGAACTTGCGGGCGAGATGAATAACCTGCAGTCCATTGGTAGGTACGGAATAAAGCATGATAACGTCGATGTGTTTCTCTTTGATGGTCTTTTTAATTTCACGATATTGATTGATGCTACCTGAAAGGCGGCTCAAGCCGGGGATTTTAACAAAGCCGGGATGTCTTAACGTTACCGAAGCGCCGGGTACTGCCCGTGAGACGCCCTTGAACTCTTTTGTCTTGAGACTTCCTATATCAAAAAATCCGTTTTTCGCCCAGGTATCGGAATAGTCTATAGCATAGACTTTATGACCGCGTAAAGAAAGAATCTCGGCAAGATTATGTATCTCATACACCACTTTCTGCAACCAATCGACCTCGTGTATAAAAAGGATATTCATGGCAACCTTAAAACGTATTTAGGTTATCTCATTATACCTTAACTGTGATGCAAATTGAAGATATAGTCTAACGTGGATTTAAAGTGTTATGTCAAATAATCAGCATCGCATCGCCGAAGCTGTAGAAACGATATACCCGCTTAATAGCTTCTCGGTAGGCTTTATCAATCAGCTCTTTACCGGCGAAAGCCGTCACCAGCATAAGTAGGGTCGACCTGGGCAAGTGGAAGTTTGTTACCATCGCATCCACCATACAGAACCGGTGCCCCGGTAGAATGAAAAGGCTCACCCAGTCCCGAAACGGGTAGATTTCATTCGTTTTACTATTAATGGCGGCCTGCTCAATAAGCCTGACCGAGGTGGTGCCGACACAGATAATGCGGCGTCCCTCTTTTTTAGCCAGGGATAACTCGGCAGCTACCTCCGGTGTAATGATGCCGTACTCGCGGTAAATGGTATGCTCCCGAGGGTCCTCTACAGTGACAGGACGGAAAGTGTCCAAGCCTACATGCAGCGTGGTGAAAAGGCAGCGTATGCCCTCACCCTCGATTCTATCGAGCAAATCCGGGGTGAAGTGCAAGCCAGCCGTCGGCGCGGCGGCGCTGCCCAGAATCCGTGCGTAGACGGTCTGATACCTATCAGGATTCTCCAGAGGGGTGTGGATATAGGGAGGTAAAGGCATCTCGCCGGCAGCCAGCAATCTAGCTTCGTCAGTAAAGCGGATAGTCCTGATGCCTTCATTACCGGTTTTGACTATCTGGGCGATAATAGGTGTGCCGGCCATATCGGTGGTATTTATCTCAACTTTTTCACCCACGATAAGACGGCGGGCGGGTTTAACCAGGGCTTCCCAGACGTTTGGCTTAAGACGGCGCAGCAGGAGAATTTCCACCCTTCCCCCGCTCCCCACCCTTTTACCTTTAAGTCGGGCGGGGATTACGCGACTATCGTTAAAGACCATAACGTCGCCGGAACGAAGATAATCAATGATGTTGAAGAAGAGACGGTGCTCTATCGAGCCGTCTCGTTTGTTCAGCACCAGCAGGCGTGAATGGTCGCGCGGCTCGATGGGGGTCTGGGCGATAAACTCTTGCGGCAGCGTATAATCGAAGTCGCTGGTTTTCATACATTTTCACTATACCCAATGGCTGTGAGAAAGGCAATTTATGAATTATCAATTGACAGTTAGTTATTGGTCGTCATTCCCGTGAAAACGGGAATCCAGAGGATAAAGAAGGCTGGTAGAAAATACGATCGTCTCCCTTTATAAAAGGGATTCATCCTGAAGGATTCTTCCTGAAGGAGAAGGAGAGGGATTTTGGTGACATCTTTTCACTTTCGAAAGAGATGTGCTACAATTTGCTAAATTGAAGGAGGCATCATGCCAAAAGCAGTAGTAATGAAGTACGATAATTTGATTAAAACCATACCCATGAAGGACTATGATGAAGGCGGCTACCGGCAAGGGACGGTGCTGGATAAAAAATGGCTGGGCTTCGATGTCCATGTCAAATACGGGGTTTACCGTATGGCGGGGAAAATGGGCAATCCGCCTTTTACCCCGCACGTGCATGACTTCGACCAGGTGTTGCTCTTCGCGGGGTCGGACATGAACGATATCGGCGACCTGGGGGCGGAGGTTGAGTTCTGCCTGGGCGACGAACTGGAAACGCATATGATTACCACGACCACCGCCGTGGCGATTCCTAAAGGGACGCCCCATTTCCCGGCATCAATCAACATGATGAAACTCCCGTTTTTTTATTACGAAATATCTTTAACGCCGGCATATAAAGAAAAACCGGTACTCGCCGATAAAAAACCGGGGCCTATAGCCGGATTCAGGTCAGCAACACGTAAATATATCATGCCGCTGGCTTTTATACGCAAAGGCGCCTGGCATTACGGTCCCACTAACCGGGATGACGGGGGTGGTCAGCTATCCTTCATCCGCACCAAAGAAGCGGCGGGGTTCGACTTCGTGATGCTGTACGAGAGTATGAAGCGGGGACCTTACCGCATAGGGCCCGACCCCGATAAGCCCCACACCCACCCCACTACACAGATAATGTGCCTGCTGGGAACGGATACAGACGATTTAACCGTGTTAGGTGGCGACTTTGAAATATGTGTGGGTAAAGAACAGGAAAAGCATAAGTTCAATAAAAGCACGGCAGTACTGATGCCACCGTTTGTACCACACTGGCCGGGCGGAGTGGTTAAACTGGAAAAACCGATGATATTTGCGGATATACACCCGTTCGGGAATGAGAGGTAGGGGAGGACAAAAATGACTATCGATACAATATATTCTGATGGATTGATAACCATTACCCAGGACAATGTGGTGTTCCATAATTATTATTTTCCGGGAGTGAGTAAAGTAGTACCCATCAGCAATATTGAACAAATAGTCGGCAATAAACCAAGTGTTTTCAACGGCAAATGGCGCTTATGGGGTAGTGGCAGGTACGATATTTGGTTTCCCATGGACATGAAGCGACCGAGCCGCGACCGTATTTTTCATGCCAAATTGAAAAACACCGATTACCAAATTGGATTCACGGTAAAAGATTCAGCAAGGGTTGAGAATATCTTCAGGCAAATGCATCTCATGGTGTAAGAATAAATACCGGATACCCGAGTAGGAGAAAAACAAAAATCCCCAACTTTTTGATGGTCGGGGATTTGTATCTTCTACTTAAATTTAAGAATACTTATTTACCATGACAATGTTTAAATTTCTTCCCACTACCACAGGGACATAGCTCGTTATTACTAACTTCTTTGAAAATTCCGCTTCCAATTTCTATATCAGTTGGTGGATGTTTCATAAAGTTGATACATTCCATGGAAGGCATCCTAAAAGACATATTTGTCTTTCCTCTGTGGTTGGTAATCGCAAAATCTCCATTGGTTATTATATCCATACCTATTAGAACATCGGCACCGGTTATATTAACCTCGTTTACTCGTATTTGAGAAATACACACTTTATTTGGCAAATATATACTTACAAAATATGTACGAGCGTCTGTTTCACCGCCAGCAGTTTTGACTTTACACATGCCTGTAGGCTTAAGCCTGCATTGTTTTACAATTTTTTTTGAAATTGCTGTCTTCGTAGCACCAGTATCCCAGATAGCTTTATATTCTTTAGTAGGTACAGCAGGTTGAGATATCTTAGGATCAAAAGCTTCTTGAATCTTAACGAACGATGTTAATACTGATACGATCCCTGTGAATAGGTAGTTAAATGAATGAATTGGCTGATTAGGCATCAGGCAAATGTCACCCGCGAATGATACATTTGTCGATAGCTATCACTGCCGGGTTCGCATTTCTGAACTAAAAAAGTGCCTAACTTATGCTTTTCAGCGGTCTTTTGCACAGCTTCTAATTCAGAATCATAAGCACCGATGACTTCTAGGTTTTTTATTACAATGAATTTCCCATTAAATTGTTTTACTAGTTCTTTTTGGTGCTCAAGATAGTATTTGAACTCTTGTTCTAAATCCCCGGGCATACAAACCCTCCCTTTCCCTAGTGCTAGTAATATTATACAACAAAAAGTCAAGTCCTAGTTGGCATAACTATATTCTACAATAGTACCATTAGATAATACTAAAGTCCAGCCGCTGCCATGATTTCCGGCACTTTCTTTTGCCAGCCGATTGCCATGATATGCACGCCCTGGCACATGGGCTTCATCTGCTTGATGAGGCCGGCGGCTATCTGAATGCCGGTCTTTTCGCGGTCTTCTTTAGGCGCATCGGCCATCTTCTGTATAAGGTTATCCGGCACGCGGATGCCGGCCACATTTGCGTTCATAAACCTGGCAAAGCCGGCGTTTTTTAACGGGATAACGCCCACCATGACGGGCGTCTTGAATTTCTCCACCCGCTTCATAAACCTTTCGAATGACTTAGCGTCGTAGACAGCCTGGGTCTGGAAAAACTTGGCGCCGGCGGTTATCTTCTTCTGCATCTTGATGATTTGCAGCTCTTCCGATGCCTCGGTGTTGGACTCCACCTTAACCACCGCGCCGGAGAAGAAAGCGGGCTTTCCCTTAAGCTCATTGTTAGAAAGGTCGAAACCCTCGTTCAGGCGCATGATGGTATTGAGCAAGGTCACGGAATCAAGGTCAAAGACATCCTTCGCCTGGGGATGATCGCCTTTTGCCGCCATATCACCCGTCAAAGCTAGAATATTCTTAATGCCCATCACCCAGGCACCGAGGAGGTCGGACTGTAAAGCGATGCGGTTGCGGTCGCGGCAGGTCATCTGTAAGATAGGCTCAAGACCACCCTGCACACATAAAGTGGCTGTCACCAGCCCGGACATCCGCAATATGGAACTCTGCTGGTCGGTAACGTTGGCGGCATCCACCTTACCCTTCAGAATTTCGATATTTTCTATTATTTCATGAGTATCCGTGCCTTTAATAGGTCCGAACTCGCAGGTAATAGCAAATTTACCCGATTCCAGTTGTGATTGAAGGCTCATTACGCTTTCACCTCCTTCACCGGACTTTCTACCTTAGGTGTTTCAACCTTGGGCGGATTTTCCAGGGCATAACGCGGGGTGGACATCATCTCCGGGCGGGGCATTATTTTCTTGTGGTCGAGGGGTTTCATCATATCGTTCAGGCGATTTAGCAACCCCCTTTCCTTAAGTCGAGTGTAAATCAGCTCCCAGCCGCAATCGCGGTCAGGTGAAATCTCGCACTTGCCTTTGTTGGCTCCGCCGCAGGAGCCACTGACCAGGCTCTTCGTGCAGGCAGTAAGGGGGCAAATGCCGCCGGTATGGTAGAGGAGGCACTGACCGCACTCGAAACAGCGCTCGCTGCCTTCCCATTCGCCGCGAATGCCGCCCAGGTTAACGGTATTGCACCCTGGATACACGGGCTTATTGACTGCAGCCGCCACACACTGGATGCCGATGCCGCAGGTCAGCACCAGCACAGCATCGGCAGCTTTAAGCTGGTCGACTTTGCCCCTCAATCCTGATTTTACCAGGGCTTTACTGCAGAGAAAATCAACGCTTTTAGTACCGGTAACATTTTTACCGGCTGCCGTCAGCTTTCGCTTCATCTCTTCAACCTGCTTGGGCCCGCCGCTGCCGGAAGACTGCGCACAGCCATCACAACCGACGACAAAAACGCTTTTATCTTTTTCCAGATAGGCGATTATTTCATCAAAATGCTTTTGCTCCGAATATAGCATCGCTCCTCCTTTATCCTACACAACCCTGTACTGACCGAGGTCTCGACCTTTGGGGGTAACGCAATGGACAGCGCAGGCGATACACGGGTCGAAGGAACGGATGATACGGACGACCTCGAAGGGGTTCTGCTCATCCTTGACCTTGGTGCCGATGAGCGCCTGCTCGATAGGCCCATGCTGACCTTTATCGTCCATGGGGGAGATGTTCCAGGTGGTGGGGACGACCGCCTGATAATTGGCGATTTTCTTATTTTTTATTTCAATCCAGTGTCCCAGCGCGCCGCGCGTGCCTTCGATAATGCCCATGCCGGCGGCTTCTTCCGGGATTTGATATTCAACATAGGCGGGCTGACCGGGCTTAAGCGAAAGAGCCCAGTTTTCCAGATTATCCACGATGAACTTGGCGGAGAGTGCCCGTGCCAGATGCCTGCCGAGTACGGAAAAGAGGACAGCGGGCTTAGCTTTAAAGTGTTTCAATGCACCGTCCACCAGCTCTTTCATCTTAGGGTCGCCTTTGGCATAGGTCACCGCCACGCGCGCCAAAGGACCTACCTCATAGACCTTGCCGTCGTAGCGGGGAGCTTTCGCCCAGGAATAGGCGCCCGTCTTGCCGGGTTGGGGCCTGGTATCCCCCTGGGAGGGGTGGCGGTTGGAGGTGGCATCCTCGTACCAGGAGTGTTTCACCTGCTCGGTGATTTTACTTGTATCAAGAACACCCGGCTTGAGGTCGGCGCCGATAGTGCCCTGCTTGAAGAGTCGTTCTCTGGTAGCGTAGTCCGGGCTCTTGCCATCGAGGTCGTACATACCGTAGGAGAGCAGGTTCTTGCAGCCGATACCGATTTCTGCGTAGTCCATATAAGCTCCGGCGACAGCCAGTACGTCCGGGATATAGACATTATTGACGAAATCCTGAAGGATTTTAATTTTCCAGATATATGCCATGATATTATCGGGGGTGGGGATGGTGGTTACGCCCCCGGGGACAACACCCACGCTATGGGGGATTTTGCCGCTGAAGATAGCAACTGCTTCATGGCCAATACGCCGGATTTCCAGCGCCCGGAAATAGTGGGCGACCGCTTGCTGATTGACGGCCGGCGGCAGGCGGTAGTCGCCCTCGTAGCGGGGCATGAAAGGCTCCAAAGCACCGCGGTTAATAAAATCTTTGACGGAGTTTAGCTGCGAATCGTTGCCTTCGTATTTAGCAACGTCGGCGATGTCGACGTAGTCCAGCGCCGCCAGGTGATAGAAGTGCAACACATTATCCTGGACGGAATGGGCGCCGTGAATGAGGTTGCGGATGATGCGCCCGTTATCGGGTATTTTATCGGCAATGCCGAAGGCGCTATCCAGACTCAACGCGGCGGCGAGGCCGTGCGACTGGGGACAAACGCCGCAAATACGCTGGGCGATTACCTGGGCGTCACGCGGGTCACGACCGCGCAGAATTAGCTCTAAACCGCGGAAGAGGTTGCCGGTAGCGCGGGCGTCTTTGACGACGCCGTTTTCCACGACACACTCTATCTTTAAGTGACCCTCAATCCTGGTGACAGGGTCGATAACGATTTTAGCCATTATTCGCCTCCTTGTTAGCCCAGTAGGCGCCGACAACCGGAAGGTCGACATCAATGAGCTTTTCATAGAAGGGGGCGGTCTCGTTGGGGAACTCAGGCTGGGTGCAGCCGTTGCAGGGTGCTCCCGCGCCGATGACCCAGTTGGTGCCGCTGTTCCAGTGCCTTATAGGGCAGTCCGCGTGGGTGATAGGCCCCTTGCAGCCGAGCTCGTAGAGGCAGCCTTCCTCGCCGAATTTCTTGGCGAATTTGCCTTCATCGAAGTAGGCGCGGCGGGGGCAGTTTTCATGTATCAGCTTGCCGTAGAAAAGCTTTGGTCTCAAGAAATCATCGAGGTCTTCCGGTTTAGGCAAACCGTATAAAATAATGCTGGCGACCGTCCCCACAAACCAGTCGGGGTGGGGCGGACAGCCAGCGATATTAATCAGGGGTTTATTTATTTTTTTTGTGGTAAAGAAATTCTGGACGGAGACACAGCCGGTGGGGTTGGGTGGGGACGCCGGAATGCCGCCGAAAGAGGCGCAAGTGCCTATAGCGATAACCACCAGTGCGTCTTTCGCCAGCTCCTCTACTCTCTGCTGCATGGTAACCGGTTTGCCGTTCCGCTCGCCGACTACGCCATAAACACCACCATCAGCCGTCGGTACCGCGCCGTCCACCACGAGGACATACTCGCCTTTTTGGCGTTTGGCGGTGTCTTCCATCACCTGAATCGCTAATTCTCCGGCGGCCGCCATAATCACCGGGTGAAACTTAAGGTTGATGTGTACGCCGGGCGCCAGCTGGTCGATGAGCACATTTTTGATGGTGGGGCTGGCAGTATTGAGCATAGCAACTGCACAGCCGCTACAGGCAGCCGTCTGGAGGTAAATGACGGGAAGTTCTTTAACCATCACGACCAACTCCTTTCTCGAAAAAACGAATATTATCGGAAGTGACACTTAATTATACTAGAAATCAGGGACTTAAGGGAATCGGAGAAAATACCTAAATACGAAGCTCGAAATGCTACAATAAATGATTATTCCGGCAGCGCTTTGGCGACGATTTCCGCCAGGTCTAAAACCTGCACCTTATCCGCCGCCTCTTTATCTTTAAGTCCGTCATCGAACATGGTCATGCAGTAGGGGCAGGCAACACAAACGGTATTCGGCTGCTTGGTCAGGGCTTCTTCCACGCGGGCGACGTTAATGAGGCTGCCTTCTTTTTCCTCCATCCACATGCGTCCGCCGCCGGCGCCGCAGCAAAATCCCTTGTCGCGGCTGCGTTCCATTTCACACGGAGCATTGCCCGTGGCAGCGGCGATTACCTGGCGGGGTGCATCATAAACTCCATTATACCGTCCCAGATAACAGGAATCGTGGTAGACGAGTTTACCGAGGTCGTTCGAAGCATTAAGCTTAAGCCTGCCCTCTTGAATCAGGCGGTTAATAAATTCAGTATGGTGGACGACCTCCAGCTTGACGCCGTACTGCTGATAGTCGTTCTTAAGTGTGCTAAAGCAATGCGGACACTGGGTGATGATTTTCTTCACACCCTTATCCGCGAACATCTTTATATTCGCCTGCGCCATGCGGTCGAAAACGTATTCGTTGCCGAGGCGGCGCAGCGAATCGCCACAGCAGATCTCATCGCGCCCTAAAGTGCCCCAGGAAATACCGGCTTTATCGAGAATCTTCGCCATAGAAAGGGTGGTGCGACGGTTGCGGGCGTCGAAAGCCCCCGCGCAGCCGACGTAAAAGAGGTATTCCGTCTTGCCGACTTCAAAGGGCTTAACATCGATATCCGCCGCCCATTTAGTACGCTCCGCGGGGGCAATGCCCCAGGGATTGCTACGCTGCTCCATATTCTCGAAGAGCAGCAGCAGCTCCTCCGGGAATTTAGCTTTCATTTCTACCAGATTGCGACGCATATCCACGATGCGGGGCACATGCTCAATAAAGACCGGGCAGACCTCCATGCAGGCGCCGCAGGTGGTGCACTCCCAGATAACCTCTTCTCTAACGCTCCCCTCTCCACCTTCACCGATTAATGGCAGTTCTTGATGTCCGTCTTTTTTTGCGTTTTTCAAGAGGTTCATTTTTATATCATGTATCACGAGGCGAGGCTGGAGGGGCTTTCCGGTAAAAGTGGCGGGACATGAATCCGAACAGCGTCCGCACTCGGTACAGGAATAGGAGTCGAACAAGCCCTTCCAGGTGAAGTTCTCAACCTCTCCAACGCCGAAGGTATTCCCCTTATTAAACTCCTCGCGTGATTGAGTCCTTACTTTTTCCAGACTCTTAAAGAAGCAGTTGGGAATAGAGGTCATGATATGCATGTGCTTGCTGTAAGGCAGGTAGTTGAGGAAGGAAAGCAGGATAACCGCGTGTATCCACCAGAGCACCTGCGCGGCGGTATCCAGTCCGGCCGTACCCGTCGGCAGCCAGGAAGCGACCAGATTAGCGACCGGCATATAAGATGCTGCCCTTTCCGTACCCGCGGCGATATCGCAGGCGTGTAAGCCGAAGTAGGCAAGCATCAAGCCAGCGACCAGACCAAGAATAACAAAGGCGTCGCGGGAGCGGGCTTCGGTATAGGGAGGCGGGAAAGTAAAGCGGCGAATAATCGCTAAAATCACGGCGAGCAGCGCCAGCAGTGACATGATATCGAAGATGAAAACGAGGGTAAAATAAGCGCCGTCCGGCAGGCGGGCAAAGCTGATGACATCCGGGAAAAGCCCATTGAGTAAAAATTCGGTATTAGAGATTAAAAGAATCATGAAAGCCCAGAACAGCACGAAGTGGTTTATGCCGAAAGGCTTTTTCACCACCCGCCGCTGCCCGAAGGCGTAATAAATCATGTTCCAGAAGCGCTTAAAGAAGGCGTTGAACCGGTTTTCCGGTCTGCCCTTAAGTACCAGTCCGAAGCGCTGGTAGATGCTAAAGGCGAAGAACGCTATGGTGATGACCAGCACGATGACAAATGCTATAACAGTTCCCGACATTTTACTTTCTCCCCGCCTAAATCCCTCTCACTCTACTTCAGGAAGAATCCTTCAGGATGAATCCCTTTTATAAAGGGAGACGATGTTATTTTTCCTGTTTATTATCCTCTTTAAACACCTCGTTCGTCCTCCTTTTATAAAGGAGGAAAGAGGAGGATTTAAACCTTAACTCCTTTTTTAGCCTTCAGTTCCCGAACGTAAGCGGTAATGGCCGGTATCACCTGAAAAAGGTCGCCGACGATGCCGTAGGTGGCTACCTCGAAAATCGGCGCCTGTTTATCACGGTTGATGGCGATGATGGTATCCGAGTCCTGCATTCCCACCAGGTGCTGGATAGCCCCGCTGATACCGACGGCAATGTAAATCTTGGGTCGGACAGTTTTACCGGTCTGGCCGACCTGCCTTTCCAGAGGCATCCAGCCGGCTTCCACGGCAGCGCGCGAGCAGGCGACCACACCACCGAGCTCATCGGCAAGCTCCTGTAGTATTTTATAGTTTTCCGTATTGCACATACCGCGTCCGCCGGAGACGATAATGTCCGCCGCGGCGACGTCAACGCTATCAAGCTGCTTATCGCCGATTATTTCTAAAACCTTGGCGGCGATGTCCTCTTCCTTAAGCGGTATTTTCTCCCGGATAATCGTACCGGTGCGGGAGGTGTCTTTAGATGGCATGGGCATAACGTGGGGGCGGACGGTAGACATCTGGGGGCGGGTGAATTCCGTTAAAATAGTGGCCATAATATTGCCGCCGAACGCGGGACGAGTCTGTAAGAGAAATCCTTTATCGTCGATAGAAAGTCCCGTGCAATCAGCGGTCAGGCCGGTCTGGAGTTTTGTGGCGACCGCGCCCGCTAAATCCCGACCCAGCCCAGTCGCGCCGATGAGCACAATCTCCGGCTTATATTTTTCTATTAAATAGCATAATGCTTTGTAATACGACTCGGTGCGATAGTAGTGAAAAACAGGGTCATCCACCAGATAGACTTTAGACGCGCCGTAAGCGAACGCCTCTTTACAAAGGTGTTCCACCTTATCCCCAACAACGATGGAACAAAGCTCGACGTTACGCGCTTTAGCAAGGTCGGCGCCGACGCCCAAAAGCTCCCAGGAAACCTCCGCTGGCTTGCCCTCGGTATGCTCGGTAAAGACCCAGACGCCCTTGTATTCCTTAAGCTTCGTCAGGCGGGGGTCTTCTGGCACGGCCTCCGCAGCGGCGGGTTTGGCAGCAGCTTTCTGCTTCGCCAGCTCATCGAGGATTTTTTGCTCTTCCGGGGTATAGACAATCTCTATCGCTTGAACTGGACAAATTCTGACGCAGCGCTGGCAGCGGGTGCATTTGTCCAGGTCGATAATCGGTTCGCCCTTTTCGTTCATTATGATAGCGTCGAACTTGCACTCGGCCTGGCAACGGGCGCCGCAGGCGATGCACTTGCCGGGGATAAGCCGGGCGGCGCCGCGGGGTCGCTTAAGTTTCTTCGGCTCTTCTACCATAAAATTTTATAAGGACAACAGGTCCTTCCCTATCATTTTATCGATTAACAATTTAGCGGAGTCTTCCGGCTTATCGGTCTCTTTACCGAGGATTTCACCCTTAGCCCGTTGGGGGGAAAAGATTTTACGCACCTGTGTGGCCGAACCCTTGAGTCCGATGATCGCCTCGTCCATCTGCATTATTTTGTTGTCCCAGAGGGTAATAGTCACATCTTCCGCCATCAGGCGCATGGGAACATTAGGATAGCGCGGCGTATTGATTTCCCGCAGCACGGCAATCATGGCGGGGAGGGGGGCAGACACGATTTCATGGCGACCTTCCAGCTTGCGACGGACTTTGACGGTTTTCGCCTTTAAATCGACCTCTTCAACACGGTCGACTAATGTTAGCTGCGAACAGCCCAGACGGGTAGCGATACCCGGTCCTACCTGCGCGGTATCGCCGTCGATGGTCTGGCGGCCACACATGACGATAGCCAGCTCCTCTTTTTCCGCCAGCTTTTTAATGGCGCCGGTGAGCAACATGCTGGTGGCTAGAGTATCGGCGCCGCCAAAAGCGCGGTCGCTTAAAAGGATGGCTTCATCGGCGCCGAGCGCTAGCGTTTTCTTTAAAGTAACCTCGGCGCTGGGGGGACCCATCGAGATGACGGCGACCCTAAATCCATACTTATCCTTGAGGCGGAGGCTTTCTTCGAGGGCATGGGTATCGTAGGGGTTCATGATAAAGGGCACGCCCTCTCTAATGAGAGTGCCAGTAACGGGGTCGACTTTGACCTGGGTGGTATCCGGTACCTGTTTTACACAGGTGACAATCAGCATGAAAATAACGTACCTGTATTTATTTTGATGATAGCATATTGAGAGAGAGGGGGCAAATGGTGCTAGCATTTAATTTTTGCCGTTCAACTACTCATCATGTTAAACTACAAGCGTAAAGAAGGATGATGAAAATACTGGTAACTAACGACGACGGCATCCAGGCCGAGGGGTTATGGACGCTGGTGCGGGAGCTGAAGAAAATCGCCAAAGTGACGGTCGTGGCTCCTGATGGAGAAAGGAGCGCCATCGGTACGGCGGTAACGCTTTTCCAGCCTCTACACGCCAGCGAATTCTGCGCGCCGGAGGACGGCGTTAAAGCTTACGCCATCGATGGTTCACCCTCGGACTGCGTGATACTGGCGCTCGGTAAACTTATCGAAGACGGCACAGACATTGTCGTTTCCGGCATCAATCCCAACCTTAACCTCGGGGAAGACGTGTATATCTCCGGTACCGTTGGGGCCGCAATGCAGGCGTACTTTAGAGGGCTGCCCGCCCTAGCTGTTTCCGCCCCGCCTGCAAGCGCGATAGGTCTTAAAGTTGCCGCCCGGATAACCGCCGCGCTGGTACAGAAAATAGTGGATAATAATCTGCCCAGAATCCTCCTCAACATCAACGTACCGGACCTAACGCTGGAGGAAGTCCACGGCGTGAAAATTACGCGCCTGGCTCGCTCCAGCCATATAAACTCCGTGGCGGAAGAAAATCAGGATAAATATAAACAATACCGGCTGGTGCGGGAAAGGGTGGCGGAGTCCGGCAGCGACGGTACGGATATACAGGCTATCGTACAGGGCAATATTTCCATCACCCCGCTTTATAACAGCCTGCTGGATAAGCCGCCTTTACACCTGCTGAAAAAACTAAGAACCCAGCTCGCCCACGAGCTAAAGAAGGAATAAATGCAGCACCACATCGGCACGGATATTATCGAAATAGAACGCATCCGCCAGGCTATCGAACGTTACGGCGACCGCTTTTTAAAACGGGTTTACACCAAAGACGAGCTGCATATCTATGGTCACCACGCTCACTCACTGGCGGCCAGCTTCGCCAGCAAAGAAGCCGTGATGAAGCTATTGGGGACGGGCAATAGAGGGGTGGCGTGGCGGGAGATAGAGACGCTTTACCATTCCACCGGCAAGCCGCTCATCAGACTCAACGGGCGGGCGAAAAAGCAGGCGGAGAAACTGGGAATAAAAGAAATCGACGTTAGCCTATCGCATTCACGTGACAACGCCATCGCCACGGCGATAGGGACTACTTAAGCCTCCCAGACCACCTCTCCACCAATCATGGTCATTTCCACTTTAATGTCTTTTATTTTTTCCGGGGGAGTACGGGTGGGGTCGTCGCTTAAGATAACGATATCCGCTAATTTACCTGGTGAAATCGAGCCTTTAATATTCTCCTCGAAAGAGGCGTAAGCGGCGTTAATGGTATACAGCCTAAGCGCCTGTTCAGCGTTAATACGTTCCTCCGGTAAAAGTACCTCGCCAGATTCGGCTTGACGTGTAACTGCCGCATAAATGCCCACCAAAGGATTAGCTGGCACAACCGGTGCATCCGAGCTGCCGGCAACAACCACGCCCTTTTCCAGCGGCGACTTGATACGGTAGAGCCAGGGCAGCTGACTCTCCGGAACCGTCGCTAAATATCGTTCTCCGCTGTAGTAAATAAAGGAAGGCTGGGTAACGATAACCAGTCCCAGCTTTTTAATTCTCTCCAGCAGGGGCGGGGGACATTCGCCGCAGTGCTCGATGCGATGTCGCCTACCTGCCACCGGCGATTTTTTATTGACATATTCGAGAGCGGTGACGGCGGCGGCTACCGTATTTTCGGCGACGGCATGGAAGGCAAGCTGAAAACCAGCCTTATGGCAGGCGAGGGCTAATTCATTTAGCTCCGATTGGTCGGGCTCAACATCCAGCATCACCTTCACCGCGCCAAGCTGCATCAGGTTATCGCCGGAGCCGGTCTTAAGACCCTTTTTCTTAAAATCCTGCCAGACTGACGCACCCGTCATCATCGTTATTCGACTCAATAGGTCGCCGTTCAGTTTGAAATCGCAAAGCGTCTCCCACCGCTCGATGTCGTTGCTAACGGTCGCTTCCTGGAAGGAAGTGATGCCGTGCGAGAGGAAATATTTATCCGCCAGGGCGACGCCTTTAGTCAGTTCTTGCTTGGTAAAGGGCGGCATGACCCGGCTACGGATAAAGCCAAGCATATTGATTAGAATACCGTTAGACTCACCTGTAGCCAGGTCGCGCTCGATGCGGGCGCCGGGCGGCTCCGGCGTATCAGAATTAATACCCGCCAGCGAAAGCGCCAGCGAGTTAAGCACACAGGCATGGAGGGAGCGGTGGCTTAGAACGACCGGGTGGTCGGGGGCGACCTCATCCAAGTCCCAGCGGGTGGGGCAGCGCTTGCCCTCAAGATAGAACTCATTATAGTCCGTGCCGCTTATCCATTTACCGGGCGGTTTATTTGTCGCAATTTTGCGTATAGCTTGCTTAATATCTTCAATAGAATGGACTTTTCTCGGTGACAGGTCGACGCTCATTAACTTCCTGATGAGCGAAAAGAGGTGGAGGTGGGCATCGTTAAAGCCGGGAATGACTGTTTTCCCGACGCAGTCGATAATCCTCGTCGAGCGGCCGGTCAATCTATCCGCTTCATTATTACCGCCGACGAAAAAAATAGAGTCGTCAGAGATGGCAATAAGCTCGGCTCTCGGGCAGGCGGCATCCATCGTGATTACGTTGGCGTTTTTGAGAATAATATCCGTTGCCATTGTATAAAGACCCGCGACAATATAAACTATAAATAAGTATACTACGTAAACATTGCGGGGGAAAAAGGAGCAAATCATGGATGCAGAGCTGTTAGCTAAAAAACTATCCGACTGGATTAAAGCTAAGGTACTGGAGGCAGGATGCAAGGGGGCGGTACTGGGGATGAGCGGCGGCGTCGATTCCTCGGTAGTGGCAGCGCTGTGTATTAAAGTCTTCCCTCAAAATACGCTGGGACTGATAATGCCCTGCCACAGCAATGAAAAAGATAAACAGGATGCCGAGGTCGTGGCAAAAAAGCTCTCGATACCGACGAACACAGTATGTCTTGATGATATTTTCGACGCATATTTAAAAATCCTGCCGGACTTTAATCCGGAGGCTTCGTTAAAGCAACTGGCGCAAGCGAATCTTAAAGCCAGGTTGAGGATGATTACACTCTACTATACTGCTAACCAGCTTAAGTACCTGGTGATTGGCTCCGGCAACCGCAGCGAGCTTACCGTGGGCTACTTCACCAAGCATGGCGATGCCGGTGTAGATATTCTGCCGCTGGGCAACCTGGTGAAAAAAGAGGTGCGGGAGCTGGCACGGTTTTTAAAGATACCGCAGCAGATAATCGATAAAGCACCCTCGGCGGGGCTATGGGCGGGGCAGACAGACGAGGGGGAGATGGGCTTTACCTACGAAGCGCTGGATGACTATATTCTGACGGGCAAGGCGCCGGAGGAGTTAAAAAAGCAGATTGAAGTAATGCACGCCGCCAGCGCGCATAAGTGCACCACCCCACCGATACCACCCTTTTAGGAAATTCCAAACCCTTTATGCTTCATAACGCTTTTGTGTATTTGAATTTCACCCTCACCTAACCTCTCCCTTCAGGGTGAAACTTCAGGATGAACCCATCAAGGGAGAGGAATACTGTTTTCCTCTACCCTCATCTTTTATATTTTGTTCGTGTTTTTGACCTTTGACTTTTGATTTCCCCCTTTTTTACCCCCTATTTGACACTCACTGTTGAAAAACGGTAATCTGGAATTATCCCATAACATAGGAGGCACGTCATGGAAAAAGTAGCTGTGGTCGGCGTAGGTGAGACGAAGTTCAGCGGACCCCAGACCAAAACCGAGGTTGAACTCTTCGCCGAAGCCGCTACGGAAGCGATAGCCGAATCTAACCTCAAGCCGCAGGACATTAAGGCGCTGTTTATCGGCAACGCGCTGGGGGATATCGAGGAGGGGCAGGGTATGGTGGCGGCTTATGCGGCGGAGAACATCGGCTGCCTGTATGCACCCGCCAATCGCTACGAAGGCGCTTGCGCTTCCGCCAGCATGGCTATCAGGGACGCTTTCATGTGGGTGGCTTCCGGCTATTACGATATTGTTATCGCGGGTGGGGTGGAACGTGCGGCAACGATGGGCACCGGGCTGGCGACGCGCACCTTCGCCATGTTTAGCGATGCCCGCTACGAGTATCCCGCCGGCGTGACATTTCCGGCAGTCTTCGCCATGTTGACCCATCTCTATGCCGATACCTATAAAATCCCCCTCCAAAAGCTTCGGGAACAAATGGCATGGGTAACTATACAGTCCTACAAACACGGCGCCATCAACCCTAAAGCACAGTTCTTCGGCAAGAACGCGGATATGACCGTGGAGAAAGTGCTCGGCAGCTTTGTGGTCTGCACGCCGCTAACTTTGCACGATTGCTGTCCCTTCTCCGATGGTGCTGCGGCGGTAGTGCTCACCTCGGAAAAAGTCGCTAAAAAGCTCACGAAAAAACCGGTCTATATCACCGGCGTGGGACAGGCATCTAACGGACCCCTCGGCAACCAGAAGGACTACCTGCCCAGAATCAGAGCCAGAGAAATATCTTCGCAGCAAGCCTACAAAATGGCTAGTATAACGCCTCAAGACATCGACCTCTGCGAGCTGCACGACTGCTTCAGCATCGCCAGTTTGATAGCCGCGGAAAGCCTCGGGTTTTTCGACTATGGTAAAGCGGGCGGAGCCTGGGAAAAGGGGGAGACGGATATCGGGGGGAAAGTCGCCATCAATCCATCGGGCGGACTTAAAGCCAAGGGGCATCCCATCGGGGCGACCGGCGCGGGGCAAGTTTACGAAATCGCCAAACAGCTGCGGGGAGAGGTGGAACCAGGCAGGCAGGTGCCCGACGCCAAAATCGGTATGACGGATACACTCGGCGGAGATGGCGGCACATTAGTAAATATGATTTTAGAAAGGGGCTGGTAGAAAATGGAACAGAAACTCTATTTTAAAGACTACAACGAAGCCCTGAAACAAAATAAACTGATCGGTCTAAAGTGCCGTAACTGTAAAGCGATAACCATACCGCCCAAAATGGCTTGCCGGCAGTGCGGGAGTCCGGACATGGACGTAATTGAAGTGAAAACCAATGGCAAAATCAGGACATTTACCACGGTATTCGTCGGGGCGGAGGGACGGGAAAGCGAGGTGCCTTATATCCTCGTCATGGTGGAGTTGGAGGAAGGACCCTGGATAATGGGCAACCTGGAGGACATCGACCCCAAGCAGGCATCGATGGAGCTAATCGGAAAAAAGGTGAAGATGGGCAACAAAGTCTTCCCCGGCGATAAATACTCCGCCGGCGAGAGCGCCAGACCTATCTTCAGTCTGGCGGTTTAGCAGAAATATCAAATGACCGAGACATATAAACGACATTTGAGATTCAAGTCCGTCACCAATTTCCGTGATATCGGCGGCTACCGCACCCGCCAAGGCCGTACCGTAGCCTGGCGCCGTGTCTTCCGCAGCGGTGAGTTCGCGCGAATCAGTCCTGAAGAATGCCGCCGGCTTACCGAAGAAATTAAGCTGGCGGCGGTTGTGGACTTAAGAAGTCCTTTTGAAATAGAACGGCAGGGAAAAGGTCTTCTCGCCGAATCGGGTATCAGATACCACAATGTGGCATTTATCACTGCCGACGGCGATAGGGAGGCGAACGAGCGGCGTTATAGAACGCTTAATAATATGGGCGAGTTCTACGTGGAACTTATCCGGTATCGAGAATATGGGCAGCGGATAATCGAGGCGTTGGAGCTCATCGCCGAACCGAAAAACCATCCGCTGGTTTTCCATTGCGCCGTGGGCAAAGACCGGACGGGTATCCTGGCGGCAGTCCTTTTAAACGTGCTGGGCATAGAAGATAAAGACGTTATCGAGGACTATTCTCTATCCGGTCCCTACATGCAAGAGCTATTAAAAAACCTCGAAAAAGACGCTGAATTTGCGGAGGGTGCTAAAGGCTTGCCGGACTTTTTCTGGAAGGCTTCACCGGAGTCCATGGAGCTGCTGTTAGCAACGTTCCGTAAAGAATACGGCTCGGTGGTGGACTACCTCAAGTTTATGGGCTGCGAACCGACGCTGACGGAGCGATTGGAAAGAGCGCTGCTGGTTTAAGCTAATCTACGTTTGATATATTCTCCTCGGTTTTTAGTCGAGAAAGAATTTCCCGGGCGGCGCGGTGGGGAGTGGTCTTGCCTTTCTCCATGTCAGCGACGAGCTTTTCAAGTAAATCGCCGCCATTAAGCTTATGTACCAGGTCTTTCAAGTATCCTTCAACAGTTTCTAATAGCTCCAGTTTCGTTCTTTCTCTACGTCGTTGGGTTAAAGCACCGGTGGCGTTAAGATATTCGCGATGCTTGCCGAGCGCTCTTGCCACCTCATCCGCTCCCTTGCCGTTAATAGCTTCCGTAAGGACTAAAGGCGGCAGCCAGTCTTGAGAGTCCCGCTTCTTCATCCCCAGCATCATTTCAAGGTCGGCTTTAAGCCGGTCGGTGCCTTCAAAATCGGCTTTATTGATAGCGATAACGTCCGCCGACTCTAAAATACCGGCTTTCATGGTCTGTATTTCGTCGCCGGCGCCGGGGGCTAAAACGAGGAGGGTGGTATCCGCCGCTTTAACGATATCCAGCTCCACCTGCCCCGACCCCACCGTTTCCACTAGAATAATGTCCTTGCCCATGGCGTCCAGGACATGCACGGCCCCCAGGGCGGCTTTAGCCAGTCCCCCCACCCAGCCCCGCGTCGCCAAACTGCGGATAAACACCGCGGAGTCGGCGGCATGGCGCTGCATACGGATTCTATCACCCAGCAAAGCGCCGCCGGTGAGGGCGCTGGTGGGGTCGATAGCGATAACGCCAATGGTTTTGCCCTGCCGGCAAAAAACGTCAATTAAACAATCCGTGAGGGCGCTCTTGCCGACCCCCGGCGCCCCGGTCACGCCGACGATATACGCCTTGCCGGTATGTGGATAGAGGCTCTCCAGTGCGGCGAGGGCATCCGGCGATTCATCCTCAATGAGAGTGATAAGGCGGGCGGCGGCGCGGACATCTCCTTTTAGGACAGCAGCAGCTAGTTTTTCCATAGCACCTAAGAGTATAGCAGATAGAAGACAAGTGATGAAAATCACATTTTTTCGACGGGCAGGTATGCTAGCCTAAAAATAAAGGGACATCTATTATCAACGAGATTTAGTAATGAATTTGTGGCTGAAACGACTCTCCAGCATCAGTGCCTGGCTGCTTTTAGCCAGTGTAATTGTTCTGCTAATTTCGGGTTGGGGCATTACCCAGACAGAAATTATATACAAAATCTCCTTTGGCCTTATTGACCGGCGTTTGGCAGATTCAATCCACCGGGCGACCGTACTTCCTTTGGTTTTTTTCTTTTTACTACATGTGTTGACAAATATCAGATTAAAAATAACCAGTAAAAATCCTTATATCATGTGGTTATCTAACGGATCTCTAATGGTTATCGGTATATGCATTATGGTTTTGGTGATTTACCTGGAGTATTTCCATATAGGAGGATAAATGAAAAGCAAATTGCTTTTATTCGTTACAATATTGGTCTTGATAGTACCACTAATCCTGACGGCTTGTGCTGGGACTACTGCTGCCACCGCTCCCAACGGTGAAGTCGAAGCCACTGAGTTTATGGGCCATGAACTGACGCCTATCAGCCAGCAAAATAATAATGCCCTCGCAGGCACACAATACATTGATAAAGCAACTTACACGCTCACGGTTGATGGTCTGGTAGACCATCCCTTGAGCTTAAGCTATACCGACCTCGAGGCATACCCCCAAATATCCCAGCTGATGGACCTGGACTGTGTCGAGGGCTGGAATTTCACCGCTAAATGGACTGGTCCGGCGCTTAGCGCTATCTTCGCTGATGCCGGCGTCAAGCCGGAAGCTAAGATTGTCATCTTCCATACTGCCGACGTCCCGGAAGGTTATAGCTCCCTGGATTTAAGCTACATTTACGATAATAACATCATCATCGCTCTAAAGGACAACGATATAACTCTGTCTCCAGAGAGAGGGTTTCCCTTCCAGGTTGTCGCCATGAGCAAATTCGGATATAAGTGGGCTAAATGGGTTACCCGCATCGAGCTATCGGCCAATACCAGTTTCCGGGGCTACTGGGAGAGCTACGGCTATAACAATAATGCGGACGTCGGCGGGCCAGCCTTTGACCAAGGGCAATAGCAGATAGAAAAAGAAAAAGAAACACCAAGATACAAGACTTGTCCCGAGCGAAGACGAGGGATACAAGAACCAAATTCAAATAAAATCCCCCCATATTGCCTCCAGGTGAACCCCCCTTACGAAAGGGCGAGTTGATTTTTCGTCGTCCTCCCAGTGACACTAGCAGATTATTCATGTAAAATGGAAGCAGATTCCCCATAAATCAAGGAGCAATTTATTGTACGAAAAAGTTACGCTGGATAACGGTCTGCGCCTGATTACCTCCGTCATGCCATCCACAAGGTCGGTGGCGATAAACTTTTTCATCGGCACCGGCTCCAGATACGAAAGTGATGCCGAAGCCGGTATCTCGCATTTCATCGAGCATATCTGCTTCAAGGGCACCGAGAAACGTCCCACGCCAATTGAAATTTCCTCCGTTATCGAAGGGGTGGGGGGCATGCTCAACGCCGGCACGGATAAGGAGCTGACCGTCTACTGGTGTAAGGTGGCGCAGCCGAACTTCGGGCTGGCTCTAGATGTGATGGCGGATATTTTACTTAACTCCAAGTTCGACCCCGCGGAGATTGAAAAAGAAAGGCAGGTCATCATCGAAGAAATCAACATGTCGCTGGACCTGCCGGCGGCGCGGGTATCTATGCTCCTCGACGAGATAATGTGGCCTTTACACCCGCTGGGACGGGACATCGCCGGCAGCAAGGAGACGGTAACTGGCATCACCCGGGAGATGATGCTCGATTATATGGCGGGGCAATACGAACCAGAAAATGTCGTACTTTCCATCGCCGGCGCTATCAATCATCAGGAAACCGTCGATGCCGTTAGCCGGGCGACAGCGGGGTGGTCGAAAAAACGATTGCCCCTCCAATACGCCCCCTACCAGAACAAAGAAGGACGGCGGGTGCTCATCGAGAAACGCGACACCGAGCAAACGCAACTGTGTCTGGCTCTGCCGGGGCTATCGATAGTCCATCCCGAGCGCTTCAAACTCGACCTGCTGAATATCATCCTCGGCGAGGGCATGAGCAGTCGACTTTTTACCGAAATCCGCGATAAGTTGGGGCTGGCTTACAGCATCCAGAGCTTTGCCGAGCACTTCCTGGATACCGGCGCTCTGGTAATAGCCGCCGGTGTAGACAATAAAAACCTGGCGGTGGCGGTTAAAGCTATCCTGGCGGAGCTGGCGCGCCTCAAGGAAAGAATACCCGAAGCGGAGATAAACAAGGCTAAGGAGCTGTTCAAGGGGCGTATATTCTTACGTATGGAAGACAGCCGCAGCGTCGCCGGCTGGACGGGCACCCAGGAGATTTTAACGGGCGAAATCCTCACCATCGATGAGGTGATTGCCATCGTGGATGCCATTACCGCCGCAGAGCTGCAAAAGCTGGCTGAAGAATTGCTGATAGGTGACAAGCTCCATCTGGCGGCCATAGGCCCTATTGACCCGGAGGGAAACTGGGAAGACTTACTGACACTTTAGACGGAATTATTATTGTAATAGGGACAGGCTTCGCGGATACATTCGCGGTTACGCTGAACATAGTGGCAACTGACTTTCCCGTCAATAGTAAGATTGATATCCATCCTCTTCTTTAAAAACTCAACAGCAGCTTCTAAAGCTTTACGGCTCGCCCTTTTGCAGCAACGGGGACCACCATCAATCATTTTACCCAAAGCGAAGGCGGTTGCCTCGTTAGCCAGTGCCCGCGTCTTGCCAGTAAGAGGCGTGGCTCCGGTAAGAACGCTAACGGCGGTACCGACGCCAATGCCCCCGCCGCAGACGCCGTAAAAGCCGCACCAGCCGCCCGGCACTTTAGAGCCTCTTTCTAGTGCTTTCTCGATAGCCCCCTCGGGTACGGGGTAGCCAGCGTTTTTCACGGCAGCGACGATAATAGCCGGCACCATAGCATGATGTTCGGGACCATGCATCGGCACCGATGGATGGGACATTACTTTTTCCAGTATTTCCAGGGGGTCGGCGCTTTTAGTCGATTTCAGCACTTCCCGTAAAACATCCAGCGCCCCGCGACTGTGACAGGCATCGCAGACATAATGACCCTCGGGGCAATAAATCAGGGCGGGGAACTCCTGACCACAGAAGTCGCAACGCTTTAAGACTTCTTTCGTGCCGTAGACTAATGGCTTGCCACAAACGCCGCAGTTTTCTTTAGATTCCATTAACATTCTCTCTAATGTAAGTATAGAAGGAGTATACGTTAAGTAGCAACTATCAAGTAGCAAGGACAATGAGTCACAAAATCCCCCTATGTCCCCCTTTTGTAAAGGGGGAAAAACGTAAAGGTTAAAAATGATAAGTGATAGCGAAAATGACATCGTCTCCCTTTTAAAAAGGGAGAATGAGAGGGATTTTTTCATAGAAATAGCCCCGAGGTTATCGGGGCTATTCTAGTTTCTATTACTAAATTATCTAATAAGTTACATCCCGTAATCGCCCATACCGCCCATACCACCGCCGCCGGGCATAGCGGACGCCTTTTCCTTTTCAGGAATATCAGAAACCAGCGCTTCGGTCACCAGGACCATGACAGCGATGCTGGCGGCGTTCTCCAGACCGACCCTGACCACCTTGGTGGGGTCGATAATGCCTTTAGCCACCATATCACCGAACTCATCGCCTTCGGCATCGTAGCCGACGCCTTTCTTACTCTTTTTAACGGTATCGACGACGACCGCGCCATCCTTACCGGCATTGGTAGCAATCCAGCGTAAAGGTTCGGTGACCGCCTTACGGACAACATCGGCGCCAGTAGCTTCGTCCCCAGTAACATCTAATTTATCCAGCACCGACAGCGCATTGAGCAAGCCGACGCCACCGCCGGGCAGGATGCCTTCCTCAACCGCGGCACGTGTTGCCGAGAGAGCGTCTTCTACGCGGTGCTTCTTTTCCTTGAGCTCGACCTCGGTAGAGGCGCCAACCTTAATGACGGCGACGCCGCCGACCAGCTTGGCTTGCCGCTCCTGGAGCTTTTCTTTATCGAAGTCCGAGGTGGTCTCTTCAATCTGGGCTTTAATCTGTTTGATTCTCGCCTTGATTTCTTCCTCGGAGCCCTTGCCTTCGACAATGGTGGTATTATCTTTATCGGAGGTCACGCGGCGGGCTCGGCCGAGGTCTTCCACGGTGACTGAATCCAGTTTACGTCCTACCTCTTCGGAAATAACCTTGCCGCCGGTGAGGATAGCCATATCTTCGAGCATTGCCTTGCGGCGGTCGCCGAAGCCGGGTGCTTTCACGCCCAGCACGTTAATGGTGCCGCGCAGCTTGTTGACCACCAGGGTAGCCAGCGCCTCGCCATCGATATCCTCGGCGACGATGAGCAGGTTCTTGGATACCTGGAGGATTTTTTCCAGGGCGGGCAGGATATCCGCCACGGCCGATATTTTCTTATCCGTAATCAGGATATAGGGGTCTTCGATAACGGCTTCCATACGTTCAGCATTGGTGACGAAATAAGCACTGACATAGCCGCGGTCGAACTGCATGCCTTCGACATATTCAATTTCGTATTTGGTGCCTTTGGACTCTTCGACGGTGATGACGCCATCCTTGCCGACCTTTTCCATGACCTCGGCCAGCAAGTCGCCGATTTCCTTATCCTTGGCAGTGATGGTGCCCACCTGGGCAATCTGCGCCTTGTCCTTGATTTCCGTCGAGGATTTTTTCAGCTGCTCGACGATGGCGGCGGTGGCTTTCTGGATGCCCCGTTTAAGTGACTGGGACTCGGCACCGGCCGCGATATTTTTAAAACCGCCGGAAATGATAGCGTGCGCTAAAATTGTTGAGGTAGTAGTGCCGTCGCCGCAAGCATCATTGGTCTTACTGGCGGCCTCTTTGACCAGCTGCACACCCATGTTTTCGAACGGGTCGGGCAGTTCGATGTCCTTGGCGATGGTGACGCCATCATCAATAACCGAGGGCGCACCCCATTTTTTATCCAGAGCAACACAGTGGCCCCGGGGACCGAGGGTAACTTTTACCGCATCCGCCAGAGCATCGATACCCTTTTTCAGGGCGTGCCTAACATCTTCACCGAAAATAATTTGTTTTGCCATAATCTTCCTCCTTGCCTTCCCTTATATTATTTTGCTTTCTTCGCCAGAATATCGCTCTCGCGGAGAATCATCATCTCTACATCATCGATTTTGATTTCCGTGCCCCCGTATTTGGCGTAAATGACCTTATCGCCAACCTTGAGGTCCATGGGAATCCGCGTGCCTTCATCATTCAATTTGCCCGGACCTACCGCTATGATTTCTCCCTCTTGGGGTTTTTCCTTGGCCGTATCTGGCAAATATATCCCGGATTTAGTTTTTTCTTCTTTTTCAATGGGTTTCACCAGGACACGGTCTGCCAGGGGCTGTAACTTGGCTGCCATACGTAGTCTCCTTTCTTGATATATTAGATATGTCTTGACGTTATTTAGCACTCTCTAGGTGAGAGTGCTAACATCATTATAATACCGCAGAAATTAATTCATGGCAACTTACAATATTGCTGATAATAGTATACTACAGGTTAATATCTTTTACTAGCTCTTAATATCTCATTGTAACTCCTAAATAATAAAGGATTCTCATGTAATTGAATATTTTCACTTATTTAATATTTGGAACTTGACGAGGAAACCTTACCTCTACCCCTCTCCATCCCAATAATCTATCCCCTTATCCCCTTCCTTTGCCAAAGGAAGGGGGGAATAAGAAGAGGGGCTGTCGCCCCTCTTACAAACTCCCCGGTTAATTAACCCTTTCCCCTAACGGGGTGTCTAAGAGGGGTGTTAACCCCTCTTGATAAAATTATGCCCCCTCTCCAACCAGATTAAAATGCGGCGGCGTCTGATGCCCGCGGTTGGAGAGGGGGCAAGGGGGTAAGGTTAAACAAGCAATTTGATATCCAATCATCTATTGACTGTCTACACGGCATCGTGTAGAATCAAGGCGTGAAAAATAAAACATCAGATAAGAAAAGGCAGTGGGATGCCGGTAGCATCCAGGCGTTACGCCGGCACCTGGGCCTGACACAGACCGAGCTATCGGAAAAACTGGGCACGCGGCAGCAGACCATCAGCGAATGGGAAACGGGTATCTACCAGCCGCGCGGCGCCTCGGCGAAGCTGCTATCAATCGTCGCGGAACAAGTCAAGTTCAAATACGATGCCTCACCGCCGCCTAAAAAGAAGCCTTGACATTATACACGTTAACGTGTATATTACCTTATCAGCTATAATGATAATAAGCCTGTAATCTTAGGTCATTTTTCCTCTTTGAAAAGACCTTTCATGGCACGTGGGTTAAGGAGATACACCTATGCCCCCGGTGGTCACCGAAAAGCAAGTGCTCGAAATATGGCAAGGCTCCTTGCAGGGTCGCCTAGACCTAAAAACTGTCGAGAACGAGCCGGTCAGGGTCGTTTACCCGGGGCGCCGCAATGACGACCGCGGCGCTGATTTCAGAGACGCGATTATTAATACCGGCGGGGAGCGGCTTAAAGGTGATATCGAAATTCATGTTAAAACCAGCAGCTGGTGGACGCACCAGCACCACCTTGACCCTGCCTATAACCGGGTTATTCTCCACGTAGTCTATCAGAATGATACTGTCAGGGCGCTGGTCCTGGAAAACGGTTTTAAAGTACCAACGTTGGCTTTATGTGATTATATCGGGAGCAACTGTGGTGCTTCGATACCACCTCTCATACCCTGCCGTGGCGCCGGTTATCGTTGGAACATCAGGCTGATGGCGAGCATACTGGATGAAGCCGGGGAGGCAAGATTCTTCGCCCGGGCGGCGGGTTTTAGAGAGATAATAGCGCAGTCGGGGGCAGGGCAGGCGCTGTACTTGGGCATAATGACGGCGCTAGGCTATTCTAAAAATAAAGAGGCGATGGCGGAGCTTGCCAGCCGTTTACTCCTTCAGGAGCTGGAAGCTCCGCTAATTGCAGTTCCTGATAGTGAACAGCTGGCGTGGTGCCAGTCCTGGCTGATGGGTATGGCGGGGCTGCTGCCATCCCAGCGCTTAGGGTATAAACCATTGAGTATATGTATAGAAGACTGGGAGGAAAAGTTGGAAAAAATATGGGCGGAGGGGGGCATGAGGGCGTGCCTGTCGATCAAGGATTGGCATTCTTACAAGGTGAGGCCCGGCAACCACCCGGTACGGCGTATCGCCGCGATGAGCTATCTTCTCCTCCGCTACCGCCAAAAGGGGCTGCTGTCTGGTCTGGAGGATAGGCTTAAAGAGGTAAAGGCTGACAGTGGAGCCCATTTTCTGGAGCAGGCGCTGCTGGTTAAACCGGATAGCTATTGGGGTTGTTACCTCGATTTCGGTATACCAGCCGTCGGTGCTCCTCCCGCTTTACTGGGCAAAGAGCGGGCGGCGGATATCATCGTTAATGTCCTTTTACCCTTTTCCTATGCCAGGGGTCTGGCGGAGCAGGGCGAAAAAGTTTTGAGTCTTTATCGGGGCTACCACGCGCCGGCGGAAAATACTTTGATAAAACATATGAGGCAACAGCTGGGTTTAGGACGATACCTTATCGATACCGCGCGGCGGCAGCAGGGGCTGATACACATCTACCAAACGATGTGCCTGGAGGGCAGATGTGATGTGTGCCCGCTTAACAATACGTCGGGCTAATCTAAATAGTCGACCAAAACTTTAAGGCGCGTTATCTTTAGGCAATCCAATTTTTCCTGATAATAATCATCCCGGTCGAGGAGGATGCCCTGCATACCGGCGCCTCTGGCACCAATGACGTCAACCTGATATTGGTCGCCGACATAGACTGCCTCGGCAGGGTTAACGCCAGACTTCTTCAAGGCATACTGGAATATCTCCGGCTGCGGCTTGGTGAAACCGGCGTTGTGTGAGGTGACCACGATATCCAGTTCCGAGGACAACCCCAGCTTATCCAGCGTGGCGGTCATATTCTGCTCGATATTAGAGATTAAACCCAGTTTCAGGCTGCGTTTCTTCAGGTCGTCGAGCGCCGGCATCACATCATCAAAGAGAACTAGGTTCATCTTCGCCTGCTGCATCATGCCTAACAACCTTAAGACAACCTTTTCGTCGGCCGCCAAACCGGCCTCTTTAAGGACGATGCGCTGATACTCCGCATAGAGCGCCATCGTTTCTTCCCGTGAGCGCTGGCTTAAAGGACGGCGGGCAATCTGCTGGTAGATGAACTCGTTGGCGGTGAGTATGGGATGGCGTAGCATAGCCGCCGTGACTTCAATACCGAGGTTTTTCATCGCGGCAGCCTCGAGCTCTTCCTGGGAAGGTTGATAATGCACCAGCGTTTGGTAAAGGTCGAAAAACACGGCTTTGATCATAATAACAGCTCCATCGTTACAGATGATAATACCATTTTAACCAAAGCCACTCTGACTGTAAAGAGAGCTTGAGACAAGGTGTTTGCCTCACCCCCTACCCCCTCTCCAACCACCAACACGAAACTCTGCCATAATTTTACTAGTTGGAGAGGGGGGATATTTTAAAGAGGGGTCTGCACCTCCTTCGACAGGCTCAGGACAGGCTCTCTTAGACGCCCCGTTGTTATTTATATGAAAGCCACTCTGACTTTAAAGAAACACCCATAACCAAGATACAATAACTAAATAAACCCTACTCTCCAAATACATTGACTTGAAAGATGGTCACTGCTAACATAAAGGTATGAGGTAAATATGACTACCAAGAACAGTATTCCTAGATTGGCGGTTTTTTCGCAAACGACGGAAGTTAACAAGCAAGACCACCTGGCGATAGGCGGCTGCGATACGCTAGCGCTGGCTAAAGAGTTCGGCACGCCTTTATATGTTTTCGATGAGACGGACATGCGTAATCGGTGCCGGGAGTTCAAGACGGAGTTCGGCAAACGATATGCCAATACAACCGTCAGCTATTCGCCCAAGGCTTTCCTGGTTAAAGCTATGGTTAAGCTCATTGAAGAAGAGGGGCTCGACCTCGATGTGGTATCGGGCGGGGAGCTGGCTTTCGCGCGGGCGGCGGGTTTCCCGACAAGCCGGATACATTTTGCCGGCAATAACAAGTCAGCCGATGAACTGGAACTGGCAGTGAAGGAAGGTATCGGGCACATCGTGGTGGATAACCTGCCGGAGCTGCATATGCTGATTAAGATTGCCGGTAAGAAAAAGGTGAATATCCTGCTCCGCCTGAACCCAGGCATCGACCCTCATACCCACCCGCATAACAAAACTGGTATCACGGATTCCAAGTTCGGACTACCCAAGGCCGACCGGGATGAAGCGGTAAAAACCGCCCTGGCGGCGAAGAACCTCAATGTGGAAGGGCTGCACTTTCACATCGGTTCCGGCATCTTCGAGTTTGAACCTTATTTGAGTTCACTGGACATGGTGTTGGAGTACGCCGCAGATATCAAGCAAAAATACAGTTTCCAGACAAAACTGCTAAGTGTCGGCGGGGGGTTTGGGGCACAATATGTTATAGATGAGATACCACCGCCTATTGCATCCTTCGCCGAAGAAATAATCAAGAGGTTTACCAGCCGCTGCCGCGAGCTTAAGCTGGAAACGCCGAAGCTGATGATTGAGCCGGGGAGAAAGATAGTCGCCCAGGCCGGGGTCGCCCTCTATACGGTGGGGGTAATCAAGAACATCCCGGGCATCAGGACTTATGTATCGGTGGACGGGGGGATGGGGGATAACATCCGCCAGCCGATGTACGGCGCGGTGCAGGAAGCCCTGATTGCCGACCGACCAATAGCTAAAGATACCGCTACGGTCACCATTACCGGTAAATACTGCGAATCCGGCGACGTTTTGATTAAAGAAATTAAGCTGCCGGAGCTTAAAGCCGGTGATATTTTAGCGGTGGCGGGGAGCGGGGCTTACTGCGTGCCAATGTCCAGCAACTATAACGCCGCCTTCCGTCCGGCCATCGTCTTTGTTAAAGACGGTAAGGCGCGGCTGGTACGACGGCGCGAAACTCTGGAAGACCTCACCCGGCGTGACCCGGATTAGCGAGGAGATGGGGGAGAAATGATAGACCTGAAATGTGAGATTAACGGTGTAATGTTCAAAGGTACAAAGAATCGACCGATTATTATTTGCCATGACTGTGCTGGTAAGTTGCGGAAAAGAGGTTTAGGTCCAGTACAATTATTGGGGCGTCCCGAAATAAAAAACACAGTAATAAAAATAATGAAAAATGCCCTAGGGTATTAGGTATAAAACTTACAATGTGGCAGGTAATCGGACAGGCTCGGGCGGTCTCAATGCTGAAAAACAGTATAGATTCAGGCAGACTATCCCATGCCTACCTTTTCGTCGGACCCCAGCATGTCGGTAAGATGACCCTGGCGCTGAATCTGGCGCAGGCGCTCAACTGTGAAGCGGACGACAAGCCCTGCCTCGCCTGCGACTCGTGTAAGAAAATAGCGGCAGGTAACCACAGCGATGTCCAGATTATCGGTCTGATGCAGGACGAAGAGGAAAACGAAGCCAAGCTGATACATACCGACCAGATTAAAGATGTGCTGCATGCTGCCAGCCTGCCGCCGTTCGAGGGGAACCAAAAGGTCTTCATCATCGATGGGGCTGAACTGCTATCGATGGAAGCTGCCAACCGCCTGCTAAAAACCCTCGAGGAACCGGAAGCTAAAGTGACCTTTATTTTACTTTCGACAAATGAAAATAGACTGCTCAAAACTATAGTATCACGCTGCCAGCGCATCGAGCTAAAGCCGATGCCGCTAGCTGAAGAAGAGAAAGCTTTAGTAGAACAAACAACGGTCAAGCCGGAGCAGGCGAGTCTGCTGGCAGCGCTTTCTCACGGGTGCATCGGATGGGCGATAACGGCAGCGGGTGACGAGAAAATACTGGTGCAGAGCCGGGAAACGCTGGACCAAATTATCAGCACTGTCAAAGGGGATTACGAAGACCGGTTCGCTTACGTGGCGCGGCTGGCGGCGGGGTTCAGTCAAAACCGACGGGCGGTCTATGATACGCTCGATAGGTGGGTGGACTACTGGCGCGACCTGATGCTGGTAAAGCTGGACTGCCCAGATATGATTACCAATATAGACAGAAAAGAAGAAATTATAAAAATGGCTGGTAACTACAGTCTAAACCGGATAAGAAATTATATTAAAAGCATAGAGTCGGCAGCGATACAGCTTAAGCAGAACGTGAACGCGCGGCTGGCTCTGGAAGTATTGATGCTCGATTTACCGAGAGAGGAGGCAATAAGTCCACGATAATATCGGGGGCATAAGATATGGCAAATATTACAGGAATACGTTTTAAGAAAGCGGGGAAAATCTACTACTTCGAGGCGGGGGATATCGCCCTGCAAGCCGGTGACTATGCCGTGGTGAAGACCAGTAGAGGCATGGAACTGGGGCACGTGGTCATCGCGCCGGGGCAGATACAGGTCAACGAGACAGGTGAGTCGTTATCGCCGGTGGTACGCAAGGCCGAGCCGGAGGACATCGCCAAAGAAGAGGAACTCAACACCAAAGCGGAGGAAGCTTTAATCGAATGCGGCAAAATGATTGCTGATTTGAACCTGCCGATGAAGTTACTCTCTGCAGAATACGCGTTAGACAGCAGCCGGCTGACCTTCCTCTTTAGCGCGGAGGAGCGGGTGGACTTTCGTGAGCTAGTGCGGCGACTCTCCGGCAAGTTTAAGATAAGAGTGGAGCTGCGCCAGGTGGGGAGCCGGGACGAGGCTAAATTATTGGGGAGCTTCGGACGGTGCGGTAGGGAGCTTTGCTGCGCTGCCTTTTTAACGGAGTTTTCGCCGGTATCCATCAAAATGGCGAAGGAGCAGGACCTGCCCCTTAACCCAATGAAGATATCCGGCGCGTGCGGGCGTTTGATGTGCTGCCTGGCTTACGAGGGCGAGCAGTATAAAGCGATGAAAGAGAAAATGCCTAAGGTTGGCGCGCGGATTTCCACGCGGATGGGGGAGGCGACGGTGGTGGGAAATAATCCGCTTAAAGAAACAGTGATAGTTGAGCTGGATACCGAATCGACGGTAGAGCTGCCGCTGAAGGATGTGAGCTATTAGTTTTCAGTTATCAGTTCACAGTTTATAGTTCCCACCCCTTTACCCCCACTGTTTACTGTCTACTGTGAACTGTGAACTCCTAGTGATAGAGGTACTTCCGCCATTCGTCCCGCTTGCTTAAGTAGTGGTAGGGGATATTGAATAGCGGACTGCCGGTGGGCGGGGCGGGGGTCTTTATCAATTTCATGTGGGCTTCTTTGGGCGTTCGCCCGGCTTTATGTCGGTTGCAATCCACACAGGCGCTAACGACATTTTCCCAGGTGTGCTGGCCGCCTCGATAGCGGGGTATGACGTGGTCGAGCGTAAGGTGGCGGCTTTGCTCGCCGCAGTACTGGCAGGTGTATCTATCCCGATTGAATATCTCATATCGGGTCATCTTGCGCTGGCGGTGGGGGCGTCTTACCAGTTGCGCGAGGCGGATGACGGAGGGCAGCTCGATGGTGGTGGTGAGCGTGTGGATATAGCCGAGGCCGTTTTCAATCATCTCTGCTTTGCCCTGCCACATGAGGACGACGGCGCGGCGGGCGCGGCAGACGGTGAGTGGCTCGTAGCTCTGGTTTAAGACTAGCACCGGATGGTTTATCATAGCTTGCCTTTAGGCATAACTAAGCCCATTTTAGCGCAAAGCGAAAAGCCGTGCAAGAAGAGCCTTTGGTAAGGGTTTAGCTATGATTTGTTTTTAGAGTTATGGTAAGTAAAAAGGAGTTATGTTTACTTAGCTTATTTATTGGCGCTATAATGTACCAAAAGAAAATGAGGTGTGGTTCATTGGAGGCAATATGGAAGAATATGAAATTCATTTAGATGATATTGTTTCTAGAGACAATTTAAAAAAGAATTATAGAACTAGGAATCAAAGATATGTTTATAAAAGGGTAAATTCGACTGAAATTCAGAATGAAATAGAAAATGGCTGGGAAGTAACGGGCTCAAGGAAAAGAAAAGTTGTTAGGCTTAGAAAACGTAAGGATGTAGGTCTTGATTTTCAGGATAGTGTTTGGTGTATCTTCTATAAAATGGGATTCTCAGAGATGAATAAATCTAGAGAATTCGCAATCCCACGTTATGGGCTAGAAATAGAGAAAAATATTGATATCTTTGCCAAAGATGAGAACTTTATTTGTCTTGTCGAATGTAAAGCAGCAGAAAGCCCCCATACGAAGAAATCACTTGGGGTAAGTATCGACCAATACGCAAATCTTCATAAGGAACTTGAACAGTCTGTTAGAGCTTATTATAAAAGTAAAAGGGATGATACAAAATACAGATTTCGGTGGCTTCTTGCTTTAAAGAATATAGACCTTAATGAAAATGACTACATAAGAGCAAAAACAGCAAACATCATGGTTGTTGACGATGGTTTGATTCAGTATTACGATGATCTTTCTAGACATTTCGGATCTGCATCTAGATATCAATTCTTATCAGATTTATATCCTGGTATGATTGTACCGGAAATGTTCGAACCAGTACCTGCAATTAAAGGGAAAATGGGGGGTGTTGTCTTCTATTCTTTCGTGATTGAACCGGAAAAATTGTTAAAGATAGCCTATATATCTCATCGTGGAAAAACGAATGAAGAGTCAAAAAAAACGTATCAGAGAATGGCAACAAAAAAAAGGCTGAACACAATTGCTAAATATATCAGCGAAAGGCAAGGAATATTTCCGACTAGTATTGTTTTGAACATAGAAACAGATAATAAAGGATTAGTGTTTGACCAAGCAAAAGAAATGGCAGGTAAGAATGCTGTACTTGGCACACTTCATCTACCAAATAAGCTTAAAACGGCGTGGTTAATTGATGGGCAGCATCGATTATTTGCTTATTCAGGATTAAATGAAGCAGCCACAGCAACACTGCCAGTTATTGCATTTGAAGACCTTGATGCATCAACACAACAACAGTTATTTATTGATATCAACGGTGAACAGGTAAGAGTGCCTAAGAATTTACTTGTTGACCTTTATGATGATTTACATTGGAACTCGGAAAGACCAAAAGATAGGATTTTAGCTTTAATTTCAAAATTTGTGAAAAATCTAAACGAATCAAGCAAATCACCACTTAGAGATAGAATTATCAAGATAGGGGGAAGGAAAACAAGGAATCGAAACTTGACGTTAACGACGCTAAATGAAGAAATACGAAGATCTCAACTGTTCGGTTATGTACATTCGGTAAAAGCAAAAGATATCACACCCGGGCCATTATATAAGTTGGATCTAGATTCTTCTTTACAGCATGGCTTGGATGTGATAAGCGGATACTATTCACTTTACTTAGAGAATGAAAACATAAAAGCACAATGGGAAAAAGGGAGTGATGAGGGTGGCTATATATGTACTAATCAGGGAATAATAGCTACTCTGAGAGTGCTTAAAGCAATATTTGACCACTTGGAACAAAAGGATCAAACGAAAGTAAGAAATCGAAATGCTACTAAGTTAATGGGCGATATTAAAAAATATCTATCTCCTGTAATTGAATATCTAGGAACGGCCACGCCGCAAGTAATAAAAGAATTTAGACAAAGATACGCACAGGCAGGCGTACAATCAAGTACATACACTTTATTAAAAGTAATAAACGAGAAATATCCAGGATTTGAACCATCGGGATTGAAAGATTTTATTTTAAAAACAGATACAACAAACAATCAAGAAGCATATCAAAATCTTTCGGAAATTGAAAAATTGATACATAAACATATCATCACTGAGTTAAAGAAAAAGTTTGGAGAAGGTTATAGTAATTGGTGGCATAAGGGAATAAAAGATAGCATTAGGAACAAAGCGGTTTTATTAGCAAATAATGAAGGGCATTACGACACGGGTTTCGAAAATTATATGTATTTAATTGATTTGAAGGATGTTATAGAAGATAATTGGGATATTTTCAGCGAGATATATACGATCGAAGCTAAAGCAAATGATAGTAAGGCTAAACGTTTGCGTTGGTATACCGAGATCAATAAAATACGTAATATCGTGGCACACCCACCGAGTGGGGGAGTAAGCGATGAACAACTTGAATTTGTAATTAGAATAAAAAGAGAAATAACTGAAAGACTTTCTAAAAAGTAGAAGTAAAAACAGTGAAAATACTACTCATTGAACCAGGATACAAAGCTAAATATCCACCTCTTGGATTAATGAAAATTGCCAGATATCATAAGCAACAAGGTGATAAAACTTCGTTTTATAAAGGCACAAGTGCGGCTGTAAGAGACCAAGATTGGGATATCATATATATTACAACCATGTTCACTTACCAGTGGAAAAGGACTATAGAGACAATAAAGTTTTATCAGCGCGGGAAGCAAAAGAATAAAAACAACATAAAAGTCGGTGGGATTTTTGCTTCTCTTTTAAAAGATGATATTGAGAAAGAAACGGGTATTATACCTCATTTTGGATTATGGCAAGAAGTTGACAGGTTAAAGCCTTATTACAAATTAGTTGATAAATTTTCAGAGTATTATACAAATAATTCTAGTATAGGTTACATGACAAAAGGTTGCGTAAACCGTTGTCCATTTTGTGCGGTGCCAGAGCTTGAGCCAAAATTCATTGATTTCATTCCCCTTGGAAATCAGATTGATAAGAGTAAAAAGGACTTGATATTACTTGATAATAATGTTTTGGCATCAAAGGAATTCAGAAAAATAATTAAAAGCATAAAAAAGAACGGTTTTTACAAAGGCGCTAAATATAAGAATACACCACGTTATGTTGATTTTAATCAAGGATTAGATGCGAGACTATTGACCGAAGAAAAGATGAAACTATTAAGCGAAATTGCACTCAAACCAATGAGAATTGCGTTTGATGATATTAAGTTTGAAAAAATATATATAGAAAAAATCCGTTTAGCCTACAAATACGGTATAAAACACCTATCTAATTATATATTATTTAACTACAATGACACACCCGAGGATTTCTACAAAAGGTTAAGAATAAACATAGAACTAAATGAGGAATTGGGTTTGAGTATATTTTCATTTCCAATGAAGTACGTACCCCTAGACGCAAAAGATAGAAAATATATAGGTCCAAATTGGACTAAAAAACAACTCAGGGGCATACAATGTATCTTGCATGCCACTCATGGCGTGGTTGGGCCTAAGAAAGATTTTTTTGAAGCAGCATTCGGCAAATCAGTGGATGAATTTAAATATATTATCGAACAAACGGAAAAGGCTATCTTTTATCGCAAAAACATGAAACCTTTTCAACCTATTCATAGGGGAAAAGGGGTTAAGGCTTATATTCCACCCCCTGCTCCGGTGTAGGTAAATCCTTCTCTCATCTCCCCTTACGAATGGGAGACGATATCATTTTTTATTAAATCATTACGCTCAATAGCTTCTTTCGTCCTCCTTTTATAAAGGAGGATAGAGGCGGATTAGGGTCTATACTCCACGCCTTGATGGGGTGTCTCAAAAACTTCGACTGCGCTCAGTTCATGTGCTTCAACTTCTTTAGAGAGTTTTTTCTTAAGCTCTTTATATATCGTGGCGGCGAGGTTTTCCGCGGAGGGGTTGATTTTATCAAAAGGTTTAACGTCATTCAGGCAGGTATGGTCGTAGCGCTCCAGTATTTTACTTAAGTGCGCCTTAAGGTCGGTAAAGTCGTAAGCGAGGCCGATTTTATTAAGCTTTTCCGCGCTCACCTTCACCACAATCCTATAGCGGTGACCGTGCAGGTTCTCGCACTTGCCCTTATAGTCCCGCAGGTAGTGGGCGGCGTCGATGTGTTTCTCCACAGAGATTTCGTACATATTAGTTCACAGTTTACAGTAGACAGTTTACAGTTATCAGTTATCAGTTATCAGTTTACAGTTTACAGTCCCCTACCCTTTGCCCCTACTGATAACTGTTTACTGTTAACTTCTCCCTTTCCCCTTATTTCCCGTTGAACTTCATTACGCCCTGCACCTCTTTAACCGCCTTATCAAGCTCCTTAATCGTTCTCTTGAGCACCGGGTGGACGAAATCCGGGGCGATTTCCGCCAGGGGGATAAGGACAAAAGACCTTTCGTGCATCTTGGGGTGGGGGACAACGAGGTTGGGGGTATTGACCACCTGGTCGCCGAAGAGGACAATATCGATATCAATAGTGCGGGGTTCGCCGGAGCGACTATACCGACCCATCTTAAGCTCGATGCCCTTGAGCAAAGCCAGTAGACCCTCCGGCGTAAGGCGGGTGAACACCTCGCAAGCCAGATTGAGAAAACGGGGTTGATTGACCAAACCTATCGGCTCGGTATCGTATATCGAGGAAACCTTGCCCATACGCATGCGCTCCGATATCAGCTTTAACGCCTGGTCGAGGTTCGCCTGGCGGTTACCCAGGTTCGAGCCGAGGCTAAGAAATACCGTTACTGTCTCATTCACCGATTGACCCCCTTCTTATTATAGCATCACTCATACGGCAGACAAGAGCGGTCTGGCGGACGTCATGGACGCGTACCATATCGGCCCCGTTAGCAATGCCGATAGCCGTCACCGCCAGATTCCCCTCCAGTCGTTTATCCGCCGGCAGGTCCAGCACCAGGCCAATCATGCTCTTGCGGGACGTACCCAGCAGGATAGGCTTACCCAGCGTTTTAAGTTCCGCCAGCCGATTTACCAGCTCCAGGTTCTGCTCTAAAGACTTGCCGAACCCGATACCGGGGTCGACGATAATATTCTCCGGCGGGACGCCTGCCTTTAAAGCGATTTTAATACCGTTTTCCAGATCGGCAAGAACCTTAGCCACGATGCCGACTTTGGGCGGGGCATCACGTTCGTTAGCCATTAAGATGATGGGAACACCCCTCTCCGCGGCGAGGCGGGCGAGGGAGGGGTCTTGCTTAAGCCCCCAGATATCATTAATCATACTGGCGCCGGCCTCTAAAGCGCGACTGGCAACACGGGCTTTATAGGTATCGATACTGATGGGCACGGATATTTCCTTAACGAGGCGCTCGATGGCGGGAATGACCAGCTTAAGTTCTTCTTCGACATCACTGATAGACATGGGTTTGGTGCCGGGGCGGGTGGACTCGCCACCGACATCGATAATATCCGCCCCTTCGTCGACCATGCGCTGCGCCTGGTCAACCGTCCGCTCGATATCGTCCCCAAGGCCGTCGCCGGAAAAGGAGTCCGGCGAAAGGTTAACGACACCCATGATATAGGTCTTTTCGCCCCAGCGGAACTCGACACCGCCGCACTTAGTGGGAGTTAACGTAGTTTTCATTTAACCCATATTGTAGCACCTTCAAGGCACGGGGGAAACTCTAAATCCTAAACGGTGGGGAGGATTCTTTATGCCAGCAAGGTGTGATATATTGAAAGTAGATGGATGAGATAAAACGTATTATAAGTCCGGACACGCTAAAGCAAAACCGGGTGCCGCCGGGGCAGCGGCTGACCGATAAGTGGCCCGTGCTGCATCACGGCAGCGTACCCAAAATCGACGTCAAGAAGTGGACGTTTAAAATAACCGGGCTTGTGGAAAAAGAGGTAACGCTCACCTACGAAGATTTCATATCACTGCCGCGGGTGGAGGTATTTTCCGATATCCACTGCGTGACCACATGGTCGAAGCTGAACAATCTATGGGAGGGCGTGAGCGCCGGCGTGATAAAAGACCTGGTGCAGATAAAGGGGGAGGCGAAATACGTAATGGTGGCGGGGGAGGGAGGCTTTACGACCAACCTGCCGCTGGAGGACTTTTTCCAGGAGGATGTCCTGTTCGCGATTAAGCATGACGGGCAACCGATAACGTCGGAGCATGGGGGCCCGGTAAGGCTCGTAGTGCCGCGGCTTTATTTCTGGAAGAGCGCCAAGTGGGTGACGGGTGTAAGGTTCATGGCTAAAGACGAGCCCGGGTTCTGGGAGCGGGCGGGCTACCATATGCACGGCGACCCGTGGACGGAGGAGAGGTACGGGGGGAGGTAGGGAGGAAGCTTAAAAATCAAAATTCAAAGGTCAAAGACACAGGAAAAAAGTAAAAACATTGGACTGATTCACCCTAACGGTGCTATACTGGTAAAGTACAATGTTGGGCAGCACGTCATAAAATAATACGCTAATCCACGAGGGCGCTAGCAGTAGCGTCCTTAACTTTTAAGGATAGACTGGATGAAGAAGTTTTTACACGAGCTATTATTGTATTTCTGGATTCCGTTAATCGTCGCGCTAGTCTCCTATATTTCCTTCCAGCTTAACGATGTTACTCTGGGGCTAATCACGCTGGTGGCTTCAACTGCCATCTATGCCATCGCCCGACTCTATTTCATGTATAAAAAATGGTGGCTGCTGGTTCTTCTGATGGTCGTAGTTTTAGGGTCGGTGGGTATCTATTTCTTAAAGGCGCCGGCCTTTACACTTACCATTAATGAACAAAAAATAACAAGTACCACCCTAAACCTGTCCGAAGGCACGATAACCATAATGCCCGCGCCTCAAGGCAACGGAGAATACACTAAGAATACCGTCGTCACTCTTTCCGCCGAGCCTGCGTCCGGCTACGATTGGATAGGCTGGTCGGGCACCAATAACGATAACGTTAATCCCACCACTGTAACGATGAGTGATGACAAAGCAGTCAAAGCTAACTTCGAGGCGCGTTACTCACTGATAATCAATAATCAGCAGGTTATCGGGTCGGTCGTAAGTTTCACCGAAGGGTCGGTAACCGTTGACCCACCTCCTTCTAATGCCGATGGGAAATACTCTCGTGGCACAACAGTTCACCTGACCGTCCATGCCAATACTGGTTACGATTGGCAAAGCTGGACCGGCACCGATAATGATACTGCCAACCCTACTACGGTAACGATGAACAGCGGCAAACAAATTACACTTGCTTTCTCGGGACGTTTCGGACTCACCATCAATGGCGAGACAGTAACCAACAATGTAGTAATCTTACCAGAAGGTTCCATATCAGTCGCCCCGGCACCCGATGCTGACGGAACATATGCCAATGGAACCGAGGTAACGCTAAAAGCCAACCCGAGCCAGGGATATGGCTGGCAAAGCTGGTCAGGGACCAGTAGCGATACATCAAATCCGACCGCGGTAACTCTAAGCAGCGATAAACATGTAATGATACACTGGGAACAGCGTTACATGGCGATTATCAACAGTCAACCGTTGTTACACTCCAGCATTAGCTTGACCGGTGGGATAGTGACTGTAAACCCCGCGCCCGGGAGCGATGGCTCTTATGCCAAGAATGCCAAGGTCGTGTTCACCGCGACGCCGGCGGCGGGCTATCGTTTTGACCACTGGGGCGGGGATACCAGCGGTACCACAAACTCTATCATCGTTACGTTTAGCAGCGATAAGAGCATCGCCGTCGTGTTCGTCAAGACATATAATCTGGTCGCGGTAGCAAGTCCCGGTCAAGGCGGCTCGATATCTAACGGCAGCGGCACTTTCGATGAGGGCACGACGATTACCCTGACCGCCACTCCAGCGGTAGGCTATCGTTTCGACCACTGGGAAGGAAACGCATCCGGCAAGACCCCTTCGATAAGTATGATGATGAATGCTGATAAAGCCGTCGTCGCTGTATTCATTAAAACCTACACACTAACTGTAACAGTAAATCCAGCAGTAGGCGGCTCGGTTTCTAATACGGGTGGTACCTATGACGCGGGCTCTAATGTAACCCTGACTGCTACGCCAGCGCTGGGCTATCGCTTCGACCGGTGGGAAGGCGCGGCAACCGGCAATGCTACCTCCGTATCTGTTACCATGGATACCGATAAGAGCGTCACCGCCGTATTCATTAAAAAATATACTCTAACCGTTACGATAAATCCGGCCGAAGGTGGCTCGATATCCACCGTGAATAGCACCTATGACGCAGGTGCCGAGGTAACTGTTACCGCCACGCCGGCAACGGGCTACGTTTTCGACCATTGGGAGGGCGATGTCACCAGTACCGACGCCACCATCACCATTACCATGGACAGCGATAGGGATATCACGGCAGTGTTCATCCCCTCGGCATAAGCAAAACAATACGCTAACACCTAATCGCTCGCTTCCCGTCCTGGCAAGATGAAAGGCAAGTGATTTTGCTATTTGCCCATCCAACATCGAAGGCAGAACAACCTCACCCCCTTTATCCCTTCAGGGAGAACCTTCAGGGTGAACCCCCTCTCCGCCAGCGGAGAGGGGGGAATTTTAGGAAGAGGGGTCTGCACCCCTCTTTGACGCCCCGTTCAGGTAGTCATAAAATACAATATATATTTGCCCGTGAATAAGTGTTGTGATATCATTTACTTGTTTTCAAGCTGTAGCTGTGAGGTGAAATAACTTGAGAGACGAAAACGAAAAACTAAGTAAGCTGGAGGCGGAGCTTAAGGCAGGGGGCGGGGAAAAGAACATCCAGAAGCAGCACGAGTCCGGCAAGCTGACGGCGCGTGAGAGGCTGGACCTGTTCTTTGACCAGGGGACATTCCAGGAGACCGACCTGTTCGTGCAGCATCGCTCCAGCAATTTCGGGCTGGACAAAGTATCCATACCGGCGGACGGGGTTATCACGGGCTTCGGTAAGGTAAACGGGCGAACCGTTTGTGCCTACGCCCAGGACTTTACGGCACGGGGAGGGACATTGGGGGAAATGCACGCCAGGAAAATTTGCCGCATCATGGACCTGGCGATGAAGATGAAAGCGCCGATGGTGGGGTTCATCGATAGCGGGGGAGCGCGCATCCAGGAGGGCATCAACGCCCTCGACGGGTACAGCAATATCTTCTACCGCAACTCCTGCGCCTCCGGGGTCATCCCACAGATATCCGCCATCATGGGGCCGGCGGCGGGGGGTGCGGTGTATTCTCCGGCGATGACGGACTTCGTTTTCATGGTAAAGAAGACAAGCTATATGTTCATCACAGGGCCGGCGGTGGTTAAAAGCGTCACCAGCGAGGAGATAAGCAACGAGGAACTGGGTGGGGCCTTAACCCACAGTACCAAGAGCGGCGTGACACAGTTCGCCTGCGACAACGACCAGCAGGCAATCGAGGAAATCAAGAAGCTGCTAAGCTATCTGCCTTCTAACAATGAGGAAAAACCACCTTACGTTCCGACTAAAGATTCCCCCGACCGCTCGGATAAGGTTTTGGATAGTATTTTGCCGGAAAACTCGAACAAGACCTATAACATGAAGGACGTTATCAAAGCCATCGTGGACGACGGGGAGTTTTTAGAACCGTCGCGGCAGTGGGCGCAGAATATGATAACCGCCTTCGCGCGGATGAACGGTCAGGTCATTGGCATCATCGCCAACCAGCCGAGTCATCTCGCCGGCTGCCTCGATATTAACGCCTCGGACAAAGCGACGCGGTTCATCAGATTCTGCGATGCCTTCAATATCCCTTTGCTCACCATCGCGGACGTGCCCGGGTTTTTACCCGGCAGCCACCAAGAGTGGGGCGGCATTATCCGGCACGGCGCCAAGCTGCTGTGGTGCTACGCCGAGGCTACCGTGCCCAAGATAACGCTGATTACGCGCAAGGCTTACGGCGGGGCATATATCGCCATGTGCAGTCAGGGTCTGGGGGCGGACTATACACTAGCCTGGCCGCAGGCGGAGATAGCAGTGATGGGGGCGGAGGCAGCAACCCCTATTATCTTTAAGGGAGAGATAGACAAGGCGGAAGATAAAGAAGCCAAAGAGCAGGAAATTATTAAAGAGTACCGCGAGCTGCTTTATAATCCTTACGTGGCGGCGAAGATGGGGTACATTAACGCGGTCATCCAGCAGAGCGAAACGCGGGCGAAGATTATCGCAGCGCTGGATGCTTTAAAAGACAAGAAAGAGAGCCGACCTTACAAAAAGCACGGCAACATACCGATGTAGAAGGATTTTTCATTCCTCTCCCTTGATGGGAGAGGTCAGGTGAGGGTGAAATCTTTATTTTAGAAAATGTCCCCCCTCACCTTAATCCTCTCCCGCGGTGGGGAGAGGAGATTTGAAGGAACTTAAAACGGGACTTAGTTAAACATGCTTATCAGGGCATTAACCGAAAAAGACATACCGGCGTGGCTGGCACTGGCACACGAAGGCGATGATATCGTAAGTGGGATGGTCCCAGATATTGCCACGTTTTATAAAGGCTTTGATGAATACATGAAATCCAAGATAAAGCAGCAAGAGGCTTTCATGGTAGTGGATAAAACTACTGATAAATGTCTGGGAATAGTCGCTTTTTCTAAAAAGCATAACCGGATTACATTTTTAGGAGTCATTATAAAAGCCGATTACAATAAAGTGGGCAGAGAGCTTATGAAAGTCGCCCTGAACCAGATGGATATAACTAAAGAAATAACGGCGAATATATTTAAGTCCAACGCTGAAATGATGAGAAAGGAGCGCTCTCTGCTCGAGGATTTTGGATTCACCAGGACAGATAATACAATACTAGAGGCTGGAGCTCCCGCCTACCAGATGAAGAGGCCTCCCAGAAAGATGGTGAGCGTCGGATAATGGGCAAGACATTGGCGGAAAAGATATTAAGTGAAAAGAGTGGTACGGACGCTAAAGCCGGGGATATCGTCATCGCTAAGGTAGACCTGGCTTTTGTGCAGGATACCACGGGCCCACTGACCATCCGGCAGTTCCAGAGCAGCGGTATGGGTAAGCTGGCGGACGCTAAAAGGACGGTGCTGTTCATCGACCACGCGGCGCCGAGTCCCAACGCCAACCTCTCTAACGACCATATTCTGCTGCGGGACTTTTCGCGGCAGAGCGGGTGCATTTTATCCGAAGCTGGCGACGGCATCTGTCACCAAATAATCCAGGAGGCTTACGCGCGGCCGGGGGACGTAGTGGTGGGGGCGGACTCGCATACGGTTACGGCGGGGGGATTGGGAGCTTTCGCTACCGGCATGGGGTCCAGTGACGTGGCAGTGGCGATGGGACTAGGCAAGAATTGGTTCCGCGTGCCGGAATCCTTCAAGATAGAAGTGAACGGGGATTTCCAGAAAGGCGTCAGCGCTAAAGACCTCATCCTGCATTTAATCGGCATGATAGGGGCGGACGGCGCGACATATAAGTCTTTGGAGTTTCACGGCAGTACTATTAAAAAGATGAGCATGAGCGGGCGTTTCACCATCGCCAACATGGCGGTGGAGGCAGGGGCGAAGGTGGGGCTTTTCGCCGCCGATGAGACGACCAAGAAGTTTTTAGAGGCAGAGGGGCGGGGCAAAGACTTTAAGCCCCTGGCAGCCGACTCCGACGCCGTCTATGAAAAAACGATAAAAATCGACGCCACTAAATTAGAGCCGACGGTATCAAAACCGCACACGGTGGATAACACGGCTTTGGCTAAAGACCTCAAAGGCATAAAAATACAACAGGTGGTCATCGGCACCTGCACGAACGGCCGAGTGGAAGACCTGGCTATCGCCGCAAGCATTTTAAAAGGCAAAAAACCGGCCAAAAACGTTAGACTAATTATCGCACCGGCGTCGCGGAAAGTACTGCTGGAGGCGATTGAGAAGAGCTATATCAAAACACTGGTAGAATCGGGGGGTATCGTCCTGCCGCCCGGCTGCGGTCCTTGCCTCGGCTTGCACCAGGGGGCGCTAGGCGATGGGGAAGCGTGCCTTTCTACCGCCAACCGCAACTTCGAGGGGAGAATGGGTAATCCTAAAAGCTTTATCTACCTGGGCAGTCCTGCCACGGCGGCGGCATCGGCGTTTAAGGGCGAGATAACCGACCCCAGGGAGGTGATGTAAATGCTGACGGGCAAGGCGCACAAGTTCGGCAATAGCATTTCCACCGACCATATTATTCCGGGGCGATACGCCCATCTACGCAGCAATTTGCCCGAGCTTGCCAAGCACGTTTTAGAGGACGCCGACGTGAATTTCGTGAAAAAGGTTAAGCCGGGGGACTTCGTGGTCGCAGGCAACAACTTTGGATTGGGGTCGAGCCGGGAGCACGCGCCGCTGGTCATCAAGATGGCGGGCGTAAGCGCTATACTGGCGAAAAGCGTGGCGCGGATATTCTTCCGGAATGCCATTAATTTAGGTCTGCCCGTTTTAATCTGCGACACGGACAAAATCAATGACGGCGATACATTAGAAATAGACCTCACAGCAGGAACGGTAAAAGACAAGACCAACGGTAATACGCTGACCTTCGGGAAGATACCGGAGGTGATGTTAAAGATACTCAATGAGGGCGGGCTGATACCATATATCCAGAAGCACGGGGACATTACGGTTTAGCGACTAATTGAACATAAAGGGGAAACATTGTTTAAAGTATTAATAGGAGGTTTGATATATGCCTATTGATGAAGTGTTTGTAAATCCTACAGTAAAACAAGTGATATTCCAGATGTTATTCCCAAATTTGTTTTACATAGAAAATAAAATTGGTGAATTTCAGTTAAAAATAATGAATGAATTTCCTGAATCAAAACTTTTACATAGAATGCAATTTACCTGGGCAGATGTTGGGCCTGACTCTAAGCTTACCGATATTGAGAGTAAGCTAGATAAAGACACTACTGGGCAAAAAATCTGGCAATTCAATTCTCCTAAGAACTTTCAAATAAACGTCACGAGTAATTCACTAGATATTTCTTCTATGTATCATAAAACCTATCGGATGGATAACGGAGATAAATTTAGAGACGTTATAGAACTTGCCGTAAAAAATTTCTTCCAAGTTGTTTCAGTACCCCTTATCGGTAGAGTTGGATTAAGATACGTTGACGAATGCCCGATTTTCTCAAAGGACAATGATACTTTTAAGTCATATTATAATTCAGTATTTCCGATTCAAAGGTTCAATCTTGCTGATGTTGAGGAAATGGACTTTAAAGGTGTGATCAAACGAGGGGATTGTGTCTTGCGTTACGTGGAGTCTTTGAAGAAGGTTGAAGACCAATATTTATTAATCCTTGATTTCGATAGCGTAAGAAACAACGTTAATCCGGAGGATGTATTAAAAGTTACGGATGACCTTCATACAATTATTTCAGAAGAATACGAGAAAACGATCACAGAAAGAGTAAAAGAATATATGAGAAAACCAAAGGCGGTGTAGTATGGAATTGAACGTTGACAAATACGACTATACGACATTTACTCAAGACGCTACAGGCAAAACTGGAAAAATGGAGGATTATAAGATAATATCTTATCCCTTTGGTAAATATGAAATTAAAATTAAAGTCACCAATAATAACGAGTTTATTGGCATCGTGGAATTAGGAGTCAATAAGGATTTTCTTAGTCAAGAGCAGAAAATCGGTCTTAAAGGTTCCCATGATGTTGATGAATTCTATAAAGAATAGTGTCCAACGTTATGTTTTATAGAAATGGTTTAGGTAAAGAACTAAGATTCGGTGATATAGTTAAAGGATTTGTGTTAACTAATACGGTTCTCTTTAAGACTCATTGGAATACACAAAATCCTCCATATGACATCAATGTTTTTACGCCTCAGTTTTGTGTTATTATGACCCCTTGTTGTTCCATAGAAGATAAAACAATAACCGTGACACCATTAATTAACGTGAGAATCTCATTTTTTGACAACCCTTACTTGGCTGAAGATTTGACAAGAATAAATCGAATGATGACTCCTCAGCAATCAGTTTCACCTCAAGTGTGGGGTCAATTTAAGGCCGAGGAACAACAGCGACGAATCGGTGAAGGCAATACTTTCGCTCATGATAATCTCTTTATATACGATAAACACGAAATCCTTCATGTGTATCCTCTGAGTAGAAAACGTGGTATTGAAGTTCAGTCAATCACAACAGGCTATTATATGATTGATTTCAAGAATATAGTCAAAGTAAATTGTGATAGAATAATATCACCATCCGACTCTCCTTCAGAATCTAGATTACTAGAATTAACCGTTGAAGCTAGGGATGAATTACGTATAAAACTTAGTCGGTACTATTCGAGACGACCAAAGGAAGATCAACTATTACTTAACGCTGTATAACAAAACCGTGTACTTATCTGAGGATGGTAAACACAATTGCCCTATAAAATAACACTAATACCAGGTGACGGGGTGGGGCCAGAAATCACCGAGGCAACCCGTCGGGTGCTGGAGGCGACGGGCGTCAAGTTCTCGTGGGAGCTGGCTTATGCCGGGGCAGAAGTCATGGCTAAAGAAGGCACTCCATTGCCGGACTCCGTTCTCGCTTCGATTAAGAAAAATAAAGTGGCGCTAAAGGGTCCGGTGACCACGCCTATCGGCACCGGCTTCCGGAGCGTCAATGTCGCCCTGCGTAAAGCCTTAGACCTCTATGCCTGCGTGCGGCCTTGCAAGAGCTATCCGGGTGCCCCTACGCTCCATAAAGACGTGGATATCGTCATCGTGCGGGAGAACACGGAAGACCTTTACGCCGGTGTGGAGTACGAAAAGGGCACACCAGAAGCATTGGCTTTAATCGATTTCATCAATCAGCAAAAGAACAACGCCGTAAGAAAAGACTCCGGCATTAGCATTAAGATGATTACCGAGTTCAACACGCGGCGTATTGTGAAGTTCGCCTTCGAATACGCCCGCAAGTACGGTCGTAAAAAGGTAACGGCGACGCATAAAGCTAATATCATGAAGTTCTCCGACGGACTTTTCCTTTCTGTAGCGCGGGAGGTGGCTAAAGACTACCCGGACATCCAGTTCCAGGACGCGCTCGTCGATAACCTCTGCATGCAACTGGTGCGGCGTCCGCAGGAATACGACGTCATCGTAGCGCCTAATCTTTACGGGGACATCATCTCCGACCTCTGCGCGGGGCTGGTGGGAGGCTTGGGACTGGCACCAGGGGCGAATATCGGGGAGGGCATTGCGCTCTTCGAGCCGACCCACGGCAGCGCACCTAAATACACCGGACAGAACAAGGTCAACCCCATGGCGATGATGCTCTCCGGAGTGCTGTTGCTAAGGTACATCGGGGAGGCTCAAGCCGCCGACCGACTGGAAAAAGTTATCGCGTTAATGATTAAAGAGGGCAAAAACGTAACCTACGACATGAAAGAGCGGCGTGACGACCCAAGCGCCGTGGGAACATCACAGGTGGCGGATGCTGTAATAGAGAAACTGGGATAAAATACCAAAGTACAAGACTTGTCCCGAGAAAAACCGAGGGATACAATAACTAAATAAAGGAGTAACTTATGGATAAGAAAGAAATACTGGCTTTCATTACGGCCAATCCTGTTGGTTTTCTGGCTACTGTGGAAGGCAACAAGCCGCATGTCCGCGCCATGGGCACGTATCAGGCGGACGAAAACGGCATCATTTTTTCCATGCAGTCAGTCAAAGACGTTTTTAAACAGCTGGTTAACAACCCTGAAATCGAGGTCTGCTACTCGGCAAATAATATACAGATAAGGGTCAACGGAAAAGTGCAACCGATAACGGATATGACGCTCAAGAAGGAAATCGTGGAAAAGCGCCCCTTCTACAAAGCGGGGGTGGAAAAAGAGGGGTGGGACTACGTAGGCGCCTTCATCTTAAAGCACGGCAAGGCTACCGTCCTCGATATGAAAGGTCCGCCATCGCCGGCCGGAGTGCCGAAAGAGTGGATAGAGCTATAATTGTAAGTTATCAGTTCATGGGAGAAGGGGTGGTATAAATGAGCTCGGAAAAAGGCAAACCAGACTGTATTTTCTGTAAAATTATCAGCGGAGAAATACCGTCTAAAATCGTTTACAAAGACAAAGATGTCGTCGTCTTCCCGGATATCAACCCGGCAGCGCCGGTGCACCTGCTGGTAGTCCCCGTCAAGCACATAGCCTCGCTGGCAACCATGACGGATGCCGATGCGCCACTGGTGGGGAAAATGGTAGCAGCAGCCAGTAAGGTCGCCAGGGAGCAGGGGCTAGCGAATAAGGGCTATCGGCTCACTATCAACAGCGGGGCGGAAGCGGGGCAGGTGGTACAGCATTTACATATCCACCTGTTGGGCGGACGGCAGCTTAAGTGGATAAATTGACGCAGACGTCATCCCAGCGAAACTTGTCCCGTACCTGATACGGGAGCTGGGATCCAGTGGTAGGGATAAGGTTATATATGGATTCTGGTCCTCGCCAGAATGTCAGTAGTCTAATCGCTAAGTTTTGATTTTTTCTTCCGCCATTCCAACATGAACAGCAAACCCGCGATGCTCTTGGCATCCTGGATTTTACCGGATAATATCATTTCCCGCACTTTTCCCACCGGCGCGCGCACCAATTTAATATCGGCGGTATCTTCAGCATGGCGGCGGGAGGGCACCAAATCCGTCGCCAGGTAGAGGTGCAGGTATTCGTTGCTGAAGCCGGGAGTGGAATAAAAGCCGGCTAAAAATACCAGCTTTTGCGGTTTAAAGCCGGTCTCCTCCTGCATTTCACGTATTACGGCAGCTTCATCGTCCTCGCCTTTTTCAATACCGCCGGCTGGAATCTCCAAGAGATTTTTCGCCAACGGGGTGCGGTATTGGTTCACCATCAGGACATTATCTTCGGCATCTAAAGGCACGACGACAACCGCGCCACGATGTTCCACAATTTCGCGGGTGGTGCGCCTGCCATCAGCGGTAATGATGGTATCAACACGCAGATTGAGCGCGCGTCCTTTGAAGATATACTTACTCTCCAGAGTTTTTTCCGGGGCATTGTCCGGCTTTTTTTTAGGCATGATAAATCAGCGCAATTTCATCGCAGTTGGGGAACTTGGGACAGCGGAAACAATCCGTCCAGACCTTGCGCGGCAGTTCCGCTTTATCAATATCTACGAACTTCTGACGCTTGAAAAACTCCGGCTGATAAGTAAAGCAAAAGATAGTCTCGATGCCAAGGTCGGCCGCTTCTTTCAGGCAAGCGGCGACGAGTTTAGCACCTAGACCTTGTTTCTGTTTATCCTCCATGACGGCAACCGAGCGTATTTCCGCCAGGTCTGACCAGCTGACGTGCAAGGCAGCGCAGGCAACTACCTCACCATCCTTCCTGATAACAAAGAAGTCGCGGATACTCTCATATATCTCACTCAAGGGTCTGGCGAGCATCTGCCCTCTTTCGGCGAAGCCGTTGATGAGCTTATGTATCTGCGGGACATCGGTAATTTTAGCTTTTTCTACCTGGTTCACCTTGTTTTCCTTTCAGTTTTTTTTCCAGAGTACGATAGAACGAGTCTTGAGACCTTATCCTATAAAACCGCGCGATATGGGGGCTCCGTTTGATGGTAACCGTATCACCATTGGCTAAGGGCAGGTTGATATGACCATCGATGCTCAAGGTGGCGGTATGATAGGTGTTAAGACACAATACTATCTCTGCCGTCTCCGGCACGACGAGGGGATAAGATAGACTTAGATGAGGAGCGACCGGCACCAGCAGAAAGTCGTGGGATTGAGGGTATAGTATAGGTCCTCCCGCCGCCAAAGCATAGCCCGTGCTGCCGGTGGCGGTGGCGACAATTACAGCATCAGCTTTATAGGTGGTAAGAGGCTGGCTATCGATAGTGACATCGACCCGTATAATACGAGCTATCTCGCCGCGGCCGATGACGGCATCGTTTAAGGCATAGAAGATGCGGGGTTTATGACCCTGGGACGCTAATTCAACCTGCAGCATCGAGCGTTCGTCAAGCCAGCCTTTGCCAGCGAGCAAATGGGGCAGCTTTTTTAAAGCTTCACCGGCATCGAGCTCGGTAAGAAAGCCAAGTTTACCCAGGTTAATGCCGGTAATAGGCGTTGTCCCCGGTATCACCGACTGTACCGCCCGGAGAATAGTGCCATCTCCCCCCACCGTTAATAGCAGGTCGGTACCTTTAAGCACAGCTTGGGTTTTTTCTTTTTCCCAGGCGGAGCATATCCAGGCAGAGAGCCCCTGCGTTTTTAGCGAACTTTCCAACTCTTTCGCTTTAGCAAGGGTCATTGCAACCTTGGGATGATAGAGGACGCCGATTTTTTTTATATTCATTTTTTACGTTAGCCACCTGATTTTCTTTTAAGCGAAACAAGAAAAGTGTAGCAATTACATGCTAAAGGTGTCAAGTAAACAAGCTAAAAACCGTTGCTTTTAAACTAATAGAGGAGAATGGAAAAACAGCGAAAAATGCATGATTTGCATGGTCACATAGCTACCGGCGGGGTATTGATTTGCCACTTGACAACATCTTAATTAAGTATATACACTTTTAAAGATTGTAATACTATGAGATAGATCGAATACACTTGACCTCTGAATGCAATGTTTGGGGGTATGGCATGGTCTAAAGAGCACCGGCATCGCTTTGCAATAGTTATACGCTAATAGCGATAGCCAGCGCTTTTTTTATTTCATTATATTCCGAGATAGCACCTTAGGAATTAGGTACTGTAACATGAAAAATAAAAAACTTAAGTATGAAGAACTGGAAAAAAAACTGGCGGAAGCGGAAAAACTTATCGCCAGACTAGAAAAAAGTAGAACAACCGCTATTAGTAGCAAGCCTGATGGCGCAATAAAGGATACGCAAGAGCTTGCCCAAGCCTACATCGCCTCGGAACAGAATTTCAAGAACTCAATGGATGCCAGTCCTCTCGGCATACGCATCGTTACAGAAGACGGCGCTCTGATCTACGCCAACAAGGCGATACTGGATATCTGTGGCTATAATACCCCCCAAGAGCTAGCGGCGGTGCCGCGTAGTCAGCTTTATACTCCGGAGAGCTATCAAGCCCACCTGGAGAGGAAAAGAAAGAGAAAGCTGAAAGAATACGTACCTTTGGAATACGAAATAAGTATCAGGCGACCGGATGGCGAAGTTAGAAACCTGCAGGTATACCGCCGGGAGGTGATGTGGGGCGGGGAGCAGCAGTTCATGGGGATGTACCAGGATATTACCGAACATAAACGGGCCGAGCAAGCCTTAAGGGAGAGCGAGGAGAAGTTTCATAGCATCGTCGAACATAGCAATGATGGTATTGTGTTTATCCAGGATGGGATGATCCAGTACTGCAACTCCAAGATGCTGGAAATAGGCAGCTATACCCAAAGAGATGTTTTGGGTAAAGCTTTCATCGATTTCGTTGCTCCGGAACACAAAGAAATGGTTTTGGATATCTACAACAAAAGGATAGCTGGTAAAAAAACGAGGGAAAGATATGAGCTTAACATGGTGGGGAAAGGTGGCAGGAAGGTATATTCAGAAGTGAGCGCCAGCCTGGTTAACTTTAAACAAAATCAAGTAGATATCGCTATCGTCCGTGATATATCCGAGCGTAAAAAGGTGGAAGAAGTGCTGGCGGATGAATCGACCCGGCGAAGGATACTTATCGAGCAGTCACGCGATGGGATTGTAGTCCTTGACCAAGATGGCAACGTATATGAAGTTAACCAACGCTTTGCCGATATGGTGGGGTATTCGCTTGAGGAAGCCCATAAACTACATGTCTTTGATTGGGAGTTCCTGTATACGAAAGAGCGTGTGGTCGAGATGATCCGGACCGTTGATGAGAAAGGTGACCACTTCGAAACACAGCACCGGCGTAAAGACGGGACGATTTATGACGTTGAAATAAGCACCAATGGAGCGATGTTCGCCGGACAGAAACTTATTTTTTGCGTTTGCCGGGATATTACCGAACGTAAGCGGGCGGAGAAAGTAATACATGAGAGCGAGGAGAGGTTTCGCACTCTATTCGAGACTATGGCGCAGGGCGTAATCTACCATGATGGCGAGGGGAGGGTAATATCAGCTAATCCGGCGGCACAACGCATCCTGGGGCTAACGCTTGACGAAATGATAGGCAAAACATCTCCGGACCCGCATCGGAAACGGCTGCATGAAGATGGTTCCACGTTTACCAGTGAAGAGCACCCGCCTATTGTGGCACTCCGTACCGGCAAACCAGTTAATAATGTTATAATGGCAATTTATAATCCCGCGGAAGAAGATTACAGGTGGATAATAAACAGCGCTATTCCTGAATTCAGGGAGGGTGAGAAGAAGCCTTACCGCGTCTATACTACCTTTGCGGATATTACCGAACGCAAGCGTATGGAACAAGCCCTCCGAGAATCAGAAGAGAAATTCTCCAAGGCATTCGTTTCCAGCCCGGCAATCGTCGCTATTACCACGATGAAAGATGGTAAATACGTTGATATCAATGATAGCTATACACAGACGACTGGTTATTCTAGAGAAGAGTTGATAGGCAAGACATCAATGTCCCTCAATATCTGGGCTAATGAACAAGACCGCATCAGAATGTTTCGCTTGCTAAATGAACAGGGCAGGATAAGCAAAGAGGAATTCGGTTTCCGCATGAAGTCGGGAGAAACACGCACATGGTTATTCTCGGCTGAACCAATATCTTTCGGGGGAGAGGAATGTTTAATCGGCGTCTCTGTTGATATCACCGAGCGTAAGCAAGCCGAGCAAAGGATAAATTATCTTAATCTAACACTACGCTCCATCCGCAACGTTAACCAGCTGATAACGCGGGAGAAAGACCGCGATAAGCTCCTTCAAGGTATCTGCGATGCTTTTACGCAGACCCGCAGTTTCTACATGGCATGGATTGTCCTGTTTGATGAGTCCCGCCATTTGATTACGTACGCCCAGAGCGGGATGCACAATGACTTTTCGCCAGTGGTTGAAGCTATCAAGCAGGGCAATTTACCATCCTGCGTTGAGAAAGCCCTCAAGAATAAACAGGTCGTCATTATTGAAGACCCGGGGAAATGCACCGGATGCCAGATGTACGAAAAGTCCCTTGATTACGGTAGCATGTCAGTCAGGCTGGAGTATGACGGAAATGTCTACGGTGTACTCTGCGGCTCGCTCCCAAGAGAAATGTTAACCGATATCGATGAACCAAATCTCTTCGAGGAGGTAGCCTCGGATATCGCTTTCGCCCTCTATAATATGGAGCGGGAATCTGATTACCGGCGCCTTGAGCAGGAACGCCTGCGTGCCGCCAAGTTGGAATCCATTGGCACGCTAGCGGGAGGCATCGCCCATGATTTTAACAACCTCCTTACGGGTATCATGGGAAATATCGGGCTAGTCAAGACAAATATTTCTCCTTCGGATGCCTCTTATGAAATGCTCGATGAGGCAGAAAAGGCAGCGTTACGCGCCAAGGACTTGACACAGCAGCTATTAACCTTCGCTAGGGGAGGCAAACCAGTCAAGAAATCGGTTAACATCGCCGAAATTATCAGAGAATCAGCGGCTTTCGCTTTAAGAGGGTCAAAAGCGAGGGAGGAACTATCTCTGCCGGACGACCTCTGGACGATAGATGCCGATGAGGGACAAATAAGCCAGGTCATTAATAACCTGGTCATCAACGCCGATGAAGCTATGCCAGCGAGAGGGACACTGAAAATTCAAGCCAAAAATTCAACTTTAAAGAAAACGGATATCCCGCTTCTCCCGAGCGGCGACTATATACGTATAGATATCGCGGATACAGGTATAGGCATATCCCCGGAACACCTCCAGAGAATATTCGAGCCGTATTTTACCACCAAGCAAAGGGGGAGCGGCTTGGGACTCACTACCGCTTATTCCATCGTGAGGAATCATGGTGGCACTATCCTCGCCGATTCAATACAGAATAAAGGCTCAACTTTCCATATCTATTTACCTGCCACCAAAAAGACCATGAAAGGAGGCAAGAAAATGAAGTCTGTGAGCTCCGGTCAGGCGGGCGGTAAAGTGTTAGTGATGGATGATGAAGAGATAATCCGGAAAATGTTGAATAATATGTTAAGTCTGGCTGGCTACACAGTGGAGCTTTCCGCAGACGGTGCTGAAGCTTTAAAAAAATATCAGCAAGCGAAAAAAGCGGGAGACCCGTTTAATGCCGTTATCATGGACCTGACTATCCCCGGCGGGATGGGTGGTAAAGAAGCGGTGCAAAAGCTGCTGGAAATAGACCCACAGGCTAAAGTGATTGTCTCCAGCGGCTACGCAACCGACCCCATTATGTCCGAATTTAAGAAATACGGATTTAAAGCCGTTATCGCCAAGCCTTATAGCGTTAAACAGCTTCAGGAGACATTAAGCGGATTACTAACGGTAAAAAAGAAGTAGGGGTAAAAAAAATCTTACGCCTACAAAATAATATTTAGAATGGCCAGCCTATATAAATGATAGCAAAAATAGCGTGCACGGCTACGGATATCCAAAAAATCCACCAGATATAACAGTGCAGCTTGAAATATCGCTGATACCATCGGTACTTCATCAGGTTCTTGCCCAGCTTTGAGCCCGACAAACACCGGCAGGAAAAGAAAATCAGGAGACCAGTGACCAGGTTCACAATGCCCAGGATAAATAACACCCTTGTCGCTGCTAATGTACTAATCATCGGTCTCCTTTCTTACACTGGCTTATTGTACAATTACCGTTCCATGCATACTGGTGTGGATAGAACAGTGATATTCAAAAGTGCCCGCCTGGGTAAAGGTAAAGCTAAAACTGCCGCCGTTGGATAAAGTACCGCTATCAAATACGCCCGTCTGGGAGGTTACAGTGTGATTAACCGAATCCTTGTTCGTCCAGGTGACTGTGGTGCCTATAGCTGTTGTAACTGTGTCCGGGGAGAAAGCGAAGTTTTCGATGGAAATATCCGGCCCCGGCTTGAAGTCCGAACCAGTGGTGCCGCCGGGCGGTGGTTTTGTCTGGCTATCCGTATTAGGCGCCGTCGTCGTGGAAGAAGTACCGCAGGAAGTGACTGCCAATAGACCGGACATCAATAGACCAGCTAATACAATAAACAGTAATACTTTTTTCACAATTTACCTCCTCGCAATTCTACCTTTTTAGTAGAAGCAAACTATTTTATCCGGTTTTCCGCTGCTTTCCAGTCGATGTTTTTAAAGAACGCCGCTATATAGTCGGCACGCTTGAGGCCGTAGTCAGTCATGTAAGCATGCTCGAAAACATCCATCACCAGGATAGGTTGGCAGACGGCCAGGTGTCCGACGTCATGCTCGTTAATCCACTGGTTAAAAAAACGGCAGGCCGGAACATCATAATAGAGTACGACCCAACCGATACCCCTCATCGCACCGGTGGCGCGGAAATCCTGCTCCCAGGCTTCATAACTGCCAAAAGATGCTGCAATCATCTTCCCCAGAACGGCGGACTTAACCAGGGCGCTTTTACCGCCCAGATTTTCAAAATATAACTCATGGAGGCGCATGCCGTTGAACTCCCAGCCGAAGCGGCGCTTCAGCTCGGCATATTCCGGGGTGGCTGTCTTGCCGTCTTTGAGCATCGCTGCCAGGGCATCGGCGAGTTTATTCGTGTTGGTCACATAGCCCTGATAGAGTGTAAAGTGGTTGTTTAAAAGTGTGTTGCTAAAGCCTTCCATACCGATGAGCTTGCTATAGTCCTTCGCTGTGTATGCCATTTTCCTCCTCCTCTGATACGTTCGATAAAAATTGTTATATTTTATCTAGGAACTGTTTAGACTGGTAGTCCCATTCTACCGACTCGATATCGACCGAGCTGCCCTTTTTACCGGTCGCGGCACCCACGCGCACGCTACCCCCGGCCCCCTCGAAGTAAGCGTTACAGTTATCTTCCTCCTTCAGTTCCAGTCCGTAGCCTTTGGGTCCAAAAAAGTTAACGGCGCGTTTGATCACCTCCGGCGGTTTAAGTTTGGACTCCTTAGAAATTTTCAACATGCTGCTCCTTTCATCACGACCTTTTTTTACTTTAGTCCGGCTTCTTTATGTTTAGCGGCGATTGTGTCCGCCAGTTTTTCCAGAGCCTGGAAATCCGCTTCCTTGGGGTAGCCTTTAATGATTACGGGGGGCAAAATTTCTACTTTGAGATTGGGCAACATTGCGGCGAGCTGCTCCACCGTTCTGCCGCCCCAGCCGTAGGAACCGATGATAGAGGCGAATTTTGCCTTGGGTTTGATAGCATTGGCTAAGAAGGCAGCGTAAGCCGCATTAGGATGGGGTCCGGTGAGGACCGTAGGCGTGCCGATAACGATAGTAGCAGCATCGACTAAAGCGGCTGCCAGCTTGCCAATATCGGTCACGGTAAGGTCGAACTGCTTGACGGTTACACCTTGGCGGGAGAGGGTTTCTACGAGGTAGGCGACCATGCGGCGGGTGCTGCCGTGCATGGAGACATAGGGTATTACCACGATATTGCCTGGCTCGTCATAAGCCCAGCTGCGGTAAGCGTTAATAATAAACTCCGGTTTATCGTGCATGGGGCCGTGGCTGGGGGCGATGATATCTATTTTATAGTCCTTTATTTTCTCCAGGTTTTTCTGAATCTGGAGGCGGAAGGGCATCATAATTTCCGCCCAGTAGCGCTTGGCGGCTTCGTACTCCTGGCCGGCGTCGCGTACAAATATATCCGTGGTGGCGATATGCGACCCGAAGAAATCGCAGGGGAAGAGGATTTTATCTTCCTGTAAATAGGTGAGCATGGTCTCGGGCCAGTGCACCCAGGGGGCATGTATAAACTCCAGCGTCCTGTTTCCCAACGAAATAATTTCCTTGTCAGCGACGGTTTTGAAACTATCTTCGGCTACCATAAAGCGGTCGATGAGCATGGTCTTACATTTATCGGTGCAGACGGCTTTAGCCTCCGGGTATTTAGCCAGCACTTCACGGATGCTGCCGGAATGGTCAGGCTCGGCATGGTTAAAAATAACGTAGTCGATGTGTTTAATGCCGAGCTGGTCGAGGTTATTGAGCAGCACGTCCTTCATCGGCGGGTCAACGGTATCGATGAGGGCGGTTTTCTGGCTACCTTTGATTAAATAGGCATTATAGCTGGTGCCATCGGGGAGGGGAATAAGGGAGTCGAACAGGCGCCTATCCCAGTCGATAGCGCCGACGTAACAGACATCTTTTTTGATTTCTCTTGGTTTCATGTTCCCTCCTTTTACAATGTTATATATTGAAGCATTACAATAGATATAATGCAACATTCAAACAAAAGAAAATAGGAGAAAAGTCACAAAGAGATACAGGAAAAATCAAGATACAAGAGATAAGAACCAAACAAAACTCAAGGTTTGAGGTACAAACTCTATTATGGTTTTCGGCTATTTGTTGCCATAAGAATCCAGGAGCTTTTCCGCTTCTTCCATCGTTGCAACGATATTAGGATTATAATCGACAGCCTTTCCCGTTCGGCTAAATTGCAGGTTGGTCAACGCAGCTTTGCCTTCCACGCGAATACCATGCCTTATGCCGGACTGTTTAAAGAAAGCCTGACCACGCGCCACTTCATCGAGCGCGTCCTTCCCGACCGGGTTAAACTTTGAGAGGTCGGTAATTACATCGAATCCCGGTTTAAGCTTCTTGGCTTCTTCGATTGTTTTATCGGTACAGGCTTTCATCTCATCATAATGAAAGAACCCAACGAGAATAACATACAACCTGTTTTTCTGAACATCGGCTTTGATGGTATACAAATCTAACTCCTTTCCGAGCTTGGCTCATTCATTTGTCGGAAACATCGATTTCGGATTAATTGTTAATAATATTTTTACTAAAAAATTCTACACCGTTACGAGTAATATATCAAGAGAAAAGTTTCAACTTAAAAAATATTTTTATCTTTACCTCCAGCCTGAAAAGCGCTAAAATATAAATGTCAGAACAACTTCACCCTAATGCCGAGAAAGCTTTAGATTAGCAGGCGTGATGAATCTTGGATAAAAAAGTCCTGGATTGGTTACTGGAAGGCCCTCCGTGGCTTAAATACGCCGTGGAACTCCAGCTGCTAGATGCCAAGCCGGATATTAAACCAGCACTCCAGGATAGCTCCGTCCAAAAAATCATCAGCCGTCTCAAGAGCCAAGCTGCCGGCGTCCCAGCTATAAAGTCCGGTCAAGTGCATTACACTGAAATAGGCAAAGCTTACTGGGACCTATTTTTCCTGGCGGATATCGGATTCACTATTCGCGGTACCGGACTGGAAGCCGAAGCAGAGGAGATATTCCGGTATCAATCGCGCGACGGCACATTTACCATTCCTCCTAACGTAAAGGACAACTATTTCTGTATGTCCGCGATACTCATCTCCTCACTGGCGAAGATGGATTACCACGATGACCCGCGGGTGATAAAATACATACGAGCGGCAATGGGCTCGCAAATGACTAGCGGCGGTTGGGACTGCTATGGAGAAAGCTTAAGCTCTAGTTTATCCTGCCCAATGGACGATATGAATATCCTCATGCTGCTCGGGCAATATCCGGACTATCGCGAGAATCCCAAACTAGATAAAGCCATCGACCACCTGCTGGCGCATTGGGAGATGAGGACGAATTTTTACGGGTTCGGAGTGGGGAAGCGCTTCCGCAGCCTGCAATACCCGGCAGTGAAATACGGCATTCTACGGGTGCTGGATGCGCTTTCGTTCTACCCCTATGCTGTAAAGAGCCTGGCTTATCAAAGCATGCTGGACTTCGTCCGCGCTAAAGCCGTTAACGGCCGTTTTTTTGCGGAGTCTACGGATGCAGCCTTTGCTGACTTTGATTTTAGCCAGACGAAAGAGCCCAGCCGCTGGATTACGTTTTTAGTGAATAGAATTGTAAAGAGAATCGCGCAAGAATAAGGTAAAGAAGGGAAAGCTGTGTATCGCATAGAGGTCTCGGTCAAAGAAGGTTTCGCCGACCCGCGTTCCGAAGGACTGCAAAAGGATATCCTCGACCTCGGCATCAAGTCCGTTAATCGCGTAAGAGTTAGCAGCATTTATCTGCTCGAAGGTAAACTCGACGATAATGAGCTTCTAGCCATCTGCCGGGAGCTGCTCGCCGACCCAATTGTAGAGGAGTATACCACCCAGGAAAGCCCCGCCCCGCCCGGCGCCCGTCTGGTGGAGGTTGCTTACAATCCCGGGGTTATGGACCCGGTGGAAGACAGCGTAAAAAAAGGCATCCGAGACCTCGGCATAACCACCATCAGCGCCGTCAGGACAGCCAAAAAATACCTGCTCTGGGGCGATGTTTCCGACGATACCCTAAAGTCCATCTGCGATAAACTGCTGGTCAACAGCATCGTCCAGCATATCGTCGCCCATAAAGAAGCGGTGGCACTACCCTCCGCCACCTATAAATTCAAGCTGGAAAAGATTGATATCGCCGCCATGGACGATACAGCTCTGATGGAATTGAGTAAAGGCAGGTTCTGGCTGAACATCCAGGAGATGCGAATTATCCAGGACTATTTTAAAAAGTTGGGCCGCCAGCCTACCGATGTCGAGCTTGAAACGCTGGCGCAAACGTGGTCGGAGCACTGCATCCACAAGACCTTTAAAGCCAAAATCACCCTCGGTAAAAAGACTATCGATAATTTAATGAAAAGCACCGTGATGAAGGTAACCCGGGAGCTGAATAAACCGTGGTGCCTTTCTGTTTTTAAAGATAACGCCGGCGTTATCGACTTTGATGGACGGTATGCCGTCTGTTTTAAAGTGGAGACGCATAACCACCCCTCGGCAGTGGAACCTTACGGCGGGGCGGCGACGGGCATCGGCGGGGTTATCCGCGACCCGCTGGGCACGGGACTGGGCGCTAAACCGATTCTTAACACCGATGTTTTCTGTTTCGGTCCGCCGGACTATCCCTACGACAGACTGCCTAAAGGCGTGCTCCACCCGCGGCGCATTTTCAAGGGCGTGAGGGCGGGTGTGGCCGACTACGGCAACCGTATGGGTATCCCCACCTCCAATGGCTCGATATTCTTCGACGAGCGTTACGTAGGGAACCCACTGGTCTACTGCGGCACCGTGGGAATAATGCCGAAAGACAAAAGCCAGAAGGGACTGCAAAAACCCGGCGACCTCGTGGTGGTGGCGGGGGGCAAGACGGGACGCGACGGCATCCATGGTGTTACCTTTGCCTCCGGCGAGCTCGATAAAGAGTCGGAAACGTTATCCCAAAGCTCGGTGCAAATAGGCAATCCGATTGTGGAAAAGAAAGCGCTGGACGCTATTTTACAGGCGCGCGAGTTGGGGCTGTACAGACGCATTACCGATTGCGGGGGAGGTGGTCTGTCCTCGGCGGTGGGCGAAATGGCGGAAGAAACCGGCGTACACGTCAATTTAGAAAAAGTGCCGCTGAAATACTCCGGCCTCTCTTATACCGAAATATGGGTATCCGAATCGCAGGAGCGTATGCTGCTGGCCGTGCCGCCGGATAAAGTCGAACGGCTGATGGCAATCTTTAAAAAAGAGGACGTGGAAGCCAGCATCATCGGCGAGTTCACCGCTAATCGCCGACTCCAGCTTTATTATGACGGCAACCTGGTGTGCGACCTGGATATGGAGTTCCTGCACAACGGCTTGCCCCAGCTTGAGCGTGATGCTTTATGGCAACCACCCCTTAACCCTGAACCAAATTTCACCCAGCCCCCTGACCTCACGGAAGAGCTGAAAAAGATACTAGGCTCATGGAACGTTTGCAGCAAGGAATGGGTCATCCGCCAGTACGACCATGAGGTGCAAGGTACCAGTGTGCTCAAGCCGCTGGTGGGCGCCGCTAACGACGGCCCCGGCGATGCCGCTGTCATCCGGCCGCTAGCAGATTCTAAAAAAGGGATTATTATCTCTAATGGCATCAATCCCAAGTACGGTGATATCGATACCTACTGGATGGCGGCTTCCGCCATTGATGAAGCGTTAAGGCAGATTATCGCGGTAGGCGGCAATCTGGACGAGGTGGCTTTACTGGATAACTCATGCTGGGGCAACCCGGAAAAACCCGACCGGCTGGGGACTTTAGTAAGAGCCATGCAGGCCTGCTATGACATCGCCAGCGTTTACGGCACGCCGTTCATCTCCGGCAAGGACAGCCTCTATAACGAGTACGAAACCGGCCAGGAAAGTATCTGTATACCGCCCACTTTGCTTATCTCCGCCATGGGCGTGATGGATGATATTGATAAAGCCGTCTCCATGGACTGTAAGGAGGCAGGCAACCTGATTTACATTATCGGCGCAACTTATAGGGAACTAGGCGGCTCGCATTATTACGCAACGCACGGCTATATCGGCAACAGCGTCCCTAAAGTCCACCCGGAGAAAGGCAAAAAGTTAATGAATGCTCTCGCGACAACTATAAAAAAGGGACTGGTTAAAGCCTGCCACGACCTTAGCGAGGGGGGAATCGGGGTAGCGGCGGCAGAGATGGCTTTTGCCGGCGGACTCGGCATGAAAATGGAATTAAAGAATGTACCTTTAGCCGAACCCATCGAGCGCGATGACTTTATTTTATTCTCGGAGTCCAATACCCGCTTCCTGGTAGAGGTAGTGCCCAAAGACAAGCAATTGTTTGAAAAAGTTTTATCCGGCCTGGACTTTGCGGAAATAGGGCGGGTAACCAAGGATAAAAAGCTGGAAGTAATCGGGCGCAACGGTAGGGCTATCCTGACGGCCTCTATTGGTGAACTGAAAGAAGCGTGGCAGAAACCCTTAAGATGGTAGGAGAGTATGAAAAATCCGCAAACAAGTTATGCTTTTATTGACGGTAATAATCTACATTTATCAGTAATAAACATAGGCTGGAAATTGGACTATAAGAAATTCCGGCAATATCTGCTAGATAAATATAATGTCTGCAAAGCATATTATTTTATCGGGCAAGTTCCTGGAATGGAACAACTATATTCAAACTTGCAAAGATACGGATTTACTTTGATATTCAAACCACCGATTATCGACAAGAATGGTGACTACAAGGGAAATGTCGATGCAGAGTTAGTTCTACAAGCTATGATAGATATTAATAAATACGATAGCGCTGTGATTGTAACGAGTGACGGTGATTTCAGTTGTTTGGTGAAATATTTAGATACTACCGGAAAGCTAAAACGTTTACTGGCAGCTAGTCAAGGAGGGTGTTCAAAATATCTAAGAATGGCAGCAGGGATTAAGGTTGATTATATGGATAATTTGAAAAACAAACTTGAATATATAAAATGAAAAGCACCCCATAAGGACTAACCCTTATAGCGTGCTTTCCGAAATGATTCTTATGTAATTATATAGTGTGAGAGAGAGTGTGTCAAGAGGAAAAGGAACTATTAAGGAAATATTATGTCTAAAGTAAAAGTCCTAATGCTGCGGGCGCCTGGAACTAACCGCGATGTCGATACGCAAATCGCTTTCGAGCTGGCTGGTGCGCCGGTCGTCGATTCAACGCTGGTGAACGAACTGGTGCGAAAGGAAAAACGCCTTGCCGACTATCAAATCATGGTCATTCCCGGCGGCTTTACTTACGGCGATGATATCTCTGCCGGTAAAATTATGGCAAATGAAATAAGGCTGGGGCTGGGGGAGAATATCAAGAAATTCGTGGCTGACGGGCGACTGGTACTGGGTATTTGTAACGGCTTCCAGGTACTGGTGAAAACAGGTATTTTACCGGGTATAGAACATCAGGGTGCCCAGCCGGTGACTTTAACCAATAACGACTCCGGCAAGTTCGAGTGCCGCTGGGTCTACTTAAAGGTGAATAAGAAAAGTCCCTGCGTTTTTACCAAAGGGATTGACACCATCTACGTCCCCATCGCTCACGGTGAGGGCAAGCTGGTGGCGGAGCCAGGCATGCTGGAGAAACTGAATATCGTCGTGCAATACGTTGACGAAAAAGGGGAAACCGAGGCAGGTTATCCCAATAATCCCAATGGCTCGGTAAAGGATATCGCCGGCATTTGTGATGCTACAGGCCGTATCTTCGGGCTGATGCCCCACCCCGAGGACTTTATCCGCTGGACGCAGCACCCCCGCTGGACGCGGGAAAAAGAACGCCAGGACCTTTACGGCTTACAGATATTTACCAATGCGGTGGCTTGGGCGAGGGGTATTTAAAAGCCAGGTTTAGCCGTCAATCCCCTGCTCTTTCAAATAGTCGAGCGCATCCTGGATAGTGATGATTTTCTCGGCAGCTTCATCGGGTATCTCGATTTTACGTTCCGAGGTGCTGAAGGCTTCTTCCAGCGACATAATCAGCTCGACCAGGTCCAGAGAATCGGCGCCTAAATCCTCAACAAAGCTGGCGGTGGGTACAACATCCTTCTCGTCAACACCGAGCTGGTCCACAACCAGTTTCTTTATTTTTTCAAAAGCAGTTGCCACGTTTTCCCCCTTTTTACGAGCCGTCTAGCGGTTTGCCTGGGCGCTTATGGAACCGAGTACCCCATTGACGAACTTGCCGGAGCTTTCACTCCCGAAAGCCTTAGCCAGTTCAACCGCTTCGTTAACAGCCACTTTGACTGGTACTTTATTATCAAATAAAATTTCGAAGATTGCAAGTCTAAGTATATTACGGTCGATTAACGCTAGCTGGTTTACCGGCCAGGCCGGCGCTGACTTTTGAATATATCGGTCTATCTCATCCCTATTTTTTACAGCGCCGTTGACCAGCTCCCGTACAAAATCGCTGTTCTCTATAGACAGGTTGGCTTCCGATAGCAGCCGTTCTACCACATCTTGGGGACGGCGCGCTACGGAATCGACCTCATATAAAGCCTGCAGGGCTAGAGTCCTGGCTTTGTGTCTGGTGCCTGCCATATTTTAACGTCCTAAAAGCCATTATAGCATAACGCAAAAGAGACGAGAAAGAGCAGTATTCAAGGTATCAACCTTGAATCTATTAGTCCAACGCGTTAAAGTAAAGATATGCATCGCGAAGAAGAGCACCGGGATATCTCTGCCAGCCAGCCCCTGAAAATAACGTTGGGGCTGGTGCTGATTATCATGGTAGCCGAGATACTCGGCGGCTTATTCAGCAACAGTCTCGCCCTGTTGAGCGATGCCGGCCATATGTTCACCGATGCGCTGGCGCTGGGATTAAGTCTATTTGCCATGCACCTGGCGAGGCGGCCAGCCACCGCTACTAAAACCTTCGGCTACCACCGCGCGGAAATCATGGCGGCTCTGGCTAACGGCAGCGTCCTGATACTGGTTTCCGCGATTATCTTTTATGAGGCTTACCAGAGATTCCAACAAGAGCCGGCGATTAAAGGTCCGCTTATGCTTATCGTAGCGGGGATAGGCTTAGCAGCCAATATCATCGGTTTATTGCTGCTGCGGCAGGATAGCCGTAAAAGCATCAATATAAAAGCCGCTTTCTGGCACATCATCGGCGATACCATGTCCTCGGTAGGGGTCATTATTGCCGGCGTTATCATTCAAATAACCGGCTGGACTATCGCCGACCCGATACTCGCCGTGGTTATCGGTATCGTCATACTTTGGGGGGCGGTGCGTATCGTAAAAGAGTCGGTGGATATCCTGCTGGAGTCCGTGCCGCCGCATGTCGAAATGGAAAAGGTGGCGGAGGCGGTTAAAAAGGTATCTGGTGTGGAAGACCTGCACGAGGTGCATATCTGGACGATTACCTCCGGTATATATGCTTTAAGCGCCCATTTAAGAATTACCGACCGGAGAGTGAGTCAGTGTGATGAAATCCTGACGAAAGTAAACGAGGTGCTGGCGCACGATTTCAACATCACGCACGCGACGTTACAGATGGAATGCGAATCTTGCCCGACAGGGGTTGACTGCAACCTGCTGAAGAATAACAAAAAATGATGGTGTTGCCGCTTGAAGAATAATAGCAGGATGATTCACTATGATTAACCCCAAGCATATCGACCGCCTGCGCCGGATTGTCGGTAAGGGAAACGTGCTGACCGCAAAAGAAGATATGGTAGCCTATTCCTACGACGGCACCCAGGCATGGTCGCACCAGCCGGACGTCGTGGTCTTTCCCGCCAGTGCGATAGAGATATCAGAAATTCTAAAATTCGCTAACGAAAACGATATTCCGGTGACGCCGCGGGGTGGGGGCACTAATGTGAGTGGAGGCTCGATACCGATTAAGGGCGGCATCGTCCTCTGCACCACCAAGATGAACCGGATTATCGAGATAAACAAGACCAACCTGAACGCCACCGTCGAGCCGGGTGTTATACTCCAGGACTTCCAGGATGCTCTGGCTAAAGAGGGCTTATTTTTCCCGCCCGACCCCCAAAGCTTCTCCGGCTGTACGATGGGCGGTGTCATTGCCGAGAACTCCGGCGGGCCATCATGCCTGAAATACGGCGTCGCCAAGCAGTACGTTTTAGGTCTTGAGGTGGCACTGGCGGATGGTAAAATCGTTAAGCTGGGCGGGCTGACGCCGAAAAACCGCACCGGCTACGAGCTGATGATGCTCTTTACCGGCTCGGAAGGGACGCTGGGCGTCATTACTAAAATCTCGCTCCGTCTCTTGCCGGTGCCCAAAGCCAATCAGACCATCCTGGCAGTCTTCCGCGACGTGGCGGTGGCAGGGGAAACGGTAACCGCCATCATCGCCAGCAGCGTGTTGCCCTCCAAGGTAGAGTTCATGGATAACTGGACTTTTGAAAAGTTCCGGGGCATTCTGCCCGATGAAATCCTCAATACTTCACAGGTAATTTTGCTAATACAGGTGGATGGTCTGGAGCAAACGGTGGCGGCGGAAACACAGCAGGTGGTGGACATCTGTAAAAAGACGGCGCGCGAGGTAAGAGTTGCGGCTAACGCTGCCGAGGCAGAAAAATACTGGGAGGCTAGACGGGCTCACTTTTCCGATATCCATAGCCAAGCCCACGACATCATAAACGAGGATGTATCCGTACCGCGCGACAAGATAACCGAGTTTATCCGGCTTAGCCAGGAAAGCGCCAAGCGTTTCGACGTGCCTATCAGCTTCGCCGGGCACGTAGGGGACGGTAATTTCCATCCGGCGGTGCTCACGGATAACCGAGATAAAGAGCATTACCAGCGCGCCCTGAAATGCGTCGACGAGGTGATTGAAATAGCCTTGAAACTGGGGGGCGTAATCTCCGGAGAGCACGGCATCGGACTGGAAAAACAGCGTTTCCTCAAGAAGGCAATGGACCCGCTGGCGATAGAGATGATGCGGGGGATAAAAGACCTGCTCGACCCCAAACATACTTTAAATCCGGGGAAGATATGGGAGGAGGGGTAGAGGAAAAGACTCCCTTAATCCCTTCAGGGAGAACCTTCAGGCCGAGCCTTCTGTTCGAGACCTTCAGGGTGAACCCTATTTATAAAAGAGGGAAACAAGAAAGGGGAAACTGGATTCCCAATCGAGTTGGGAATGACGTGGTCTCGTTGGTCTTTTATCCGTCATTCCCGTGTAAACGGGAATCCAGAGGGGCAAAGGGGTGGGACTAACTAATAAAGCATGAAAACCGACGTAAAGTACGACGAAATAGAAAAGTTCATAGACGACCTCGATAAATGCACCAAGTGCGGCTTTTGCATGTCCGATTGCCCTGTCTACCGTGAAGAAAAGGTAGAAAGTGGGGTGGCGCGGGGCAAAATCATGCTTATCCGTTCGCTACTTTCCGGTGAGCTTGATATCACCGACGAGATGGCAGAGCAGCTCAACCGCTGCACTTTATGCATGACCTGCGCCCAGAACTGCCCGGCCGGCACGCACGTTCCCACCGTGATTACCGCGGCACGGGCGGATAAGGTTAAACAGAAGGGCGTGCCCTTTCCCTATAACATCGTCTTCCGTTGGCTTTTACCAAGACGTCGCCTTTTCGGCTACGCGGTAAGATTTGCCTCCTGGTTCCAGGGTATTTTCCTACCCAAGACTGATGGGACTATCCGGCACCTCTCGTTTTTCCTGGCGGCTCTGGGCAAAGGACGACATATACCGCAAATAGCCCCCAAGTTCCTGCGCCAGTCTGTGCCGGAGGTCAACAAGCCCCCGGCAGGCATTAAGGTAAAGTATACCGTCGGCTATTTCACCGGCTGCATGACGGACTTCGTTTTCCCCGAGCTGGGTAAAAAGATAATCAATTTTTTGACAAAAAACGGCGTGGAAGTCATCGTGCCGCGGGGGCAGGGGTGCTGCGGGGCGCCGGTTTTTTTAGGCATGGGCGACTTCGTTACTGGACGCAAGATGGCTGATGCTAACGTTAAAGCTTTTAAAGATTTGGATTATATTATTACCGATTGCGCTACCTGCGCCTCGGCGATGAAAGACTACGCTAAATTCCTGGCGGATACCGACGCCAGAAAACAGGCTTATACGGAGTTTGCCGGTAAGATTAAAGATATCACCGAGTTCCTGGTGGACGTACTAAAGCTGCCATCCTCCGCTTATCATGTTGCCCCGGAGTTCAAAGGCAAGACCGTTACCTGGCACGAGCCCTGCCACCTCGGGCGCTACCTGGGCGTTAAGGAGCAGCCTCACAAAATATTGAGGTCGCTAAAGGACATTAAATACGTAGAAATGCCGGAAGCCGACCGCTGCTGCGGCATGGCGGGGACTTTCAGTATCTATTTCTATGAGCTATCCCAAAAAATCGCCGCTAAGAAAGCCGCCGCGATACAATCTACCGGGGCGGACATTGTCGTCACCGATTGTCCCGGCTGCCAGATACAGCTCATCGATACCCTAAAGCGTCATAAAATGCCCCAACAGGTACGGCACATTATGGAGCTGTTGGAATAAAGCTTATTATCAGCCCACCTGGTATTTCTTTTTCCCCTCGACGTATAAATCCCCGCCGTAAATATCGTTGATGACAGTAGCGGGGAAGTCTTTAACTTCGAGTCGCAAAATTGCTTCGGGGCCGAGGTCAAGATAGGCAACAACCTCTGACTTGATAATAGTCTTAGAAATCAATGCGCCGGCGCCGCCGACCGCTGCCAGATAGACAGCCTTATATTTCTTTATGGCATCTTTGACCGCCGGTGAGCGCACGCCTTTGCCAATCATCCCTTTTAGTCCCACGGTGAGGAGGCGGGGAGTATAGGTGTCCATCCGGACGCTGGTGGTAGGTCCCGCGGAGCCGATAACCTTGCCGGGAGGGGCGGGTGAAGGCCCCATATAGTAGAGCGTCTGACTTTTTATATCGAAAGGCAAAGACTCTCCCTTATCTAAAGCTTCTATGATTCTACGATGGGCAGCATCACGAGCGACGTAAAGGACGCCGGATAGCAGGACATTATCGCCGGACTTAAGGCTGGCAATAGATTTTTCGGTTAATGGTAGTGATAATGTTTTAAACAAAATCCCCCTCTTATCCCCCTTAAAAAGATAAGTATCTCTTCATAACACTTATTATAATTTCCCAGCTTTCATAACACATTTTCTTAAATGATGTCTTGTATAATAGTAGAGTTTATCAAATTTATCTTGTACATCATCTTTGATATCTTCACTAGCCAGAATAATAGTTAAGGGAACATTTTTATACCATATTCTATTTCTATTTATTAGTCTTAAAGCTACTGCTAAACTAAAAGCACCATATATGAAATCTCTCAAATCATCAACAACTCCTACATCCTTTTCTAATATTTCTAGTTCAAGTTTTTTCGCATGCAATTTTTCTGCTATATCACCACAATTTGGATTGTTCCCCATCTCTTCATTTAAACCTAAACCAGCCCTATTTAACATCTTGCCAAAACTTAAAAATTTTTCAATTATTTGATGCCGATTTTTGGGGTCTAATTTTAGTAACTTAAAAAACTTGCTTTTCTCTCTCTTGTTGTATTTAAAGTTGGAAGAAATGGCTTTGTATATGATTTCATCACTAAAACCCATCATTTTATAATATTCCGATGCAATTTTGTTACGTGTTTCTGATATAATATTCTTTTTCTTATTTCTATTTACCACTATATCAGCAATTTTTGCCAAGCAAATATAATAATCATATTCAATCTTCATAATATCATTAATAGTTGGATTTTGAACAACACGATTCCAAGCACGATATTTCCTTACAGTGTGAAAAATATCACTTGCCAAAATACATAATCCTACTACTATTAATGCAATAGGATATATAATAGGCAAATCATAAATGATAAAAATGCCTCCAGTGCTAGTTGTACCTATACCAATGAAGTAAAATATAATCTGGATGACATTAAGCCAAGACCCAATAATTTCTGATATTGTTTTGAAGATATTTTTTAAGAAGTAAGACATTTGATTATTCTTGCCAACCATTTTTTGTTTACAGTATAATACTCCAATTACTAAATAACAGCAACCAATATAATGCGTGTTATCAAAGGATAATTGTCTTTAAGAAAGCGGGAGACAAGATAAGGGGGAGGAATTGCACACCCCCACGAGATGCTTCGCTGCGCTCAGGATTACAGTAAAACCCTCATTCCGAGGGTGGTGATATTAATCAAAAAAGCATTGAAACTATTTACAGATGTAAAAACATTTGCAGACAATATCCAATAACTCTTTATCATAAGCACCACCACCTCTCGTATCTTGCTCGTCATTAACCATATCACTATGATTAACATCCCCCAAAGCGTTGCCCAACGCTGACGGCAAGTCCATGTGTTACCACATGGTAGGGCAGGGTTATATTTATGTTAACACATAAATATGAGGTTTTCTATACAAGGACAGAGGCGAAGATTGACTAAAGCACTGTCTCTCTATGCCTCGCGGAGTGGCACTGCAGGTTAACGGCCACGGGCAGGGCGGTGATGTGGGCGGGGAAGGTCTCCACGTGGACGGCTAGGGCGGTGATTCTGCCGCCGTAACCCATTGGCCCAATGCCCAGATTATTTACTTTATGTAAAATCTCCTGCTCAAGGTCGGCGTTTTCTTTATCGGGGCTGGGCTCCCCTATCCTCCTTATCAGAGCATGCTTCGCCATCTCCATCGCTTTTTCCGCCGTACCGCCGATACCTACCCCGATAATAACCGGCGGGCAGGGATTGCTCCATGCTTCATTGACGGCGCTAACCACAAAGTCGATAACGCCCTGCCTGCCAGCCGCTGGCAGCAGTATGCCGAGTTTAGCCATATTTTCCGCGCCGCCGCCTTTAGGCAGAACGGTGATTTTAAGCTTGTTGCCAGGGACGATAGTGGTATGAATTACGGCGGGTGTGTTATCGCCGGTATTTTTACGGTCGGAAAAGGGGCGGTCGACCATAGACTTACGCAGATAACCTTCCGTGTATGCCTGCCGCACTCCCTCATTAACAGCGGCATAAATATCGCCTTTTACAACCAATACATCCTGCCCGATTTCCAGGAAGATGACGGCGGTACCGCAGTCCTGGCAAAGGGGGATTTTCTCGGCAACAGCGATACGTGCATTTTCTAAAATAGCGTCCAGAGCTTCACGTCCGGCGGGAGATTCTTCCTCTTTGCGTGCCTTCTTAAGCGCCACCAGCACATCGTCGCCGAGGGTATAGTTAGCCTGCTTAAGGAGGTTAGAGACAGCTTCGGTAATATCAGCGGCGTAGATTAAACGCATGCCGTCTACTCGCCTTCTGCCAGCATCTTGCGTAGCTCGATGACCATTTCCGGCACGTCGATTTTCACCGGGCAGCGCTGGCGGCAGCGTCCGCACGTAAGGCAGGTATAGGCTAAAGAAGCCGCTTTTTCTTTGTCTTTATTGACGATAGCCGCCCAGACAGCGCCGATGCCAGCGAAATACTTATCACCGAAATGACCGGCAGTCACGGCAAAGACGGGGCATTCGTAGAGGCAGCCCCCACAACGTAAGCAGTAAAGCGCCTGACGGAGCTTGGGGTACTTCGCCAACTGTGTCCTACCCCCATCGAGAAAGATAACGTGCAGCTCTCTAGGCCCATGCGCGCCATAGGTGGTGACCTTTTCAATGTCGCCGGTCTTGCTGGGACCGGAGACCAGGCTGACATAGGAAGGGATGGTGTAGTTGGCGTAGCGCCAGGTAACCTCGCTGACTTTAAAGGCATCGCTCAAGGAAGACACCAGCTTTTCCATGCCGACTAAGGCGATATGTACCGGCGGGGCGCTGGTGGAGAGGCGGATATTGCCCTCGTTTTCGATGATAAAGAGCGTGCCAGTCTCGGCGGCGACGACATTTGCACCACTGATGCCGATATCGGCGCGGAAAAACTTATCTCTTAAATACTCACGGGCGGCAGCGACCATTTCAGCGATTTCCGCATCCGGCGCGATTTCCTGTCCCATCACCTTGGAAAAAAGTCTGGCGACGTCCTCGCGGGGCACGTGAATCGACGGCGAGGTGATGTGCATCGGCCGGTCACCGAGCTTCTGAATGATAAATTCGCCGAGGTCGGTCTCATAGACCTCGTTGCCGATAGCTTCCAAATGCTCGCGGAGGCCGATTTCCTCGCCGGTCATAGACTTGCCTTTGACGACAAGCTTCTTCGTGCCGACGAGGTTGGAGATAATTCCCAGGGCTTCTTCCGCCGTGCGGGCGATATAGCCCTTGCCCTTGTTTTCCTCAATGGAGACAATCGCCTGGCGGGTCAGCTTTTCCATATCCGGAATAGCTTTTTCCTTAATTTTGAGGACTTCCTCAGCCAGGGCGACGGTATGAGGGAAGCGTGCCAACGCGTTTTTAACATTGCCGCGGAAACTCTTGACCGCGCGAGAAAGTGCCAGGCGCAGCCGGTCGTTGTGGGTAGCGTCCATTATCTCTTTCTTATAGCTTTTAAAATCCGATTGTTTTTTCATGCTTCCATCGCCGTGGCGACGACCTCCGACAAATCCAGCACCTCGACGCCTTCCACCTTTAGCTTACGTAGTCCATCCTTAAGCTGCATAATGCAGCCGGGACAATGCGTGACGATAATATCCGGTTTAGTCTCCATCAGTTCGGTGACGCGGTTAACCGCCAGCACCTCGCTCAGCTCCGGAAAGACAGTCTCAAAACCGCCCCCTCCACCGCAGCAGGTCGCCCACTCGCCGCGCGTCCACTCGGGTTCGACCAAGGTGAGTCCCTCGATAGCGCGTAAAATCCGGCGCGGCTCTTCTATCAGGTTCATGTAGCGCACCATCTGGCAGGGGTCGTGATAGGTCACCCGGACCTTACGTGGATAGCGGAGTTTGAACAGAGATATTTTCTCGACGACTATCTCTAAAAAATGCCTAACTTCAAGGTCGTAGCCTTTAATAAAGAGCGGGAAAAGCTTTTGCAGCGCATGGGTGCAGTAAGGAACGACGCCGATAATCCGCTTAACCCCCGCGTCCTTTAGCACCTGGTAGGCATGATGGGCATTCTCGCTGAACTTGGATTGCAGTCCGGCATGATAAAGCGTCGCGCCGCAGCAGGGTTCGTCTTTCGCCAGGTAGGCAGGCTGAATACCCAGGTTGCGCAGCACTTTAACGGCCGCTTCCAGCGGTTTTATTTCAGGTTCGCTGCCGCGGGACCGAGCTTTACCGTGGGAAAGGACATTACTATGGTAAAGGGCATTACTGTAGGAAATGACATTACTATAGATGGCCGGCAGGTTAAGCCCCAGCTTTTTCTGAAAACGGGCGAAACGCATGGGGAGCTCGGCGCCGATAACGCTTTTATCGACACCCCTGGCTAAGGACATTAATACTTCCAGCTGCGCCGAGAACTGATAGCCGCAGCCAGCGAAAAATATAGTATCACCCTGGGTGGGGAGATTAAGATGACGCGCCCAATGAGCGCCCTGCTCCTTGCTAACGCCAAGGATATTCTGTTTGGTAATAATATTATCTGCGAGGTAAGTAAGTCCGGGGGGAACTAAATCACTATCCATGAATAATATGCTCCAGTAATTTATGATACAATAACCAAGAACCAAGATACAATAACCAAATCAAATATCAAATCTCAAAAATCAAAAACACCCTTCGACAAGCTCAGGATAAACAGATAAAAAGAGGGAAATAGGTATAAATACCTCACCCCCTTTAGTTCCCCTTCAGAGCGAGTTTTCAGGGCGAGCCCTTCTCCGCTGGTAGAGATGGGGATAGGAGGAGGGGTGGTAAAATCTAATTTTCTCTTAAATAAAAAAGCGGCTGGTTTTTTCCCGAGCCGCTTTTTAGATGTTCTTTTCAGTCTTTTACTTTAAAACTCTCCCCATCGGGAGTACGGTGCGCCCGAACTTGCCGTTGATGATAACCGCCGCCGCGCCGTACACTGCCGCCGCGCCGCAGAAGAGTCCCTCGATGCCCGCGGGCTTGGCAGATATAGCGCCGAAAAAGTGCGCCACCAGGAGCGCGAAAAGCACCACCAATGAGGCGAAAACGAAAAAGTGTACGAAGGTCATTTTTAGCGTACCGATCATCATGAAGAAAGTAAAGATACCCCAGAGTATGAACGTCCAGGCAAGGCCGGAACTATCAAGCGTAACCACGCCTGTCCATTGAAGGATAAAGGCGAAGGCGAGCCCCATCCAGAACACGCCGTAGGAAACGAAAGCGGTTAATCCAAAAGTATCGCCGCGCTTGCCGTCAATAATGCCGGCGATTACCTGGGCTAAGCCTCCCCAGAACATGCCATATACCACGGGCATGTAGCTTTCTATCCAGCCGAGATTGTGGAACTGTAGCAGGATAGTGGTGAAACCGAATGCCGCCAGACCCAGGGCTCCCGGGTTAGCTAATTGTGATTCTACTTTGGTCGAGTTTTGTGCCACGTAATACCTCCAAAAAATTTAGTTTTGTATACTAAATGGCCAGAGTGGAAACCCCGCCCCGGCCACTTTCGCCCTTAAAAAATTACTTCTTTTTACCCGCTAACAGCGTTTGCACTACCGCAGGGTCGGCCAGGGTGGAAATATCACCCAGATTATCCGTGTTGCCGGCCGCGATTTTCACGAGGATACGGCGCATGATTTTACCGCTGCGGGTCTTAGGTAAGCCATCCGCAAACTGAATGACATCCGGTGTGGCGATAGGCCCTATTTTCTGGCGGACATGAGCTTTCAATTCAGCTTCCAGCTCCGGACTTGGTTTTTCACCCATTTTCAGGGTAACGTAAGCGTAGATGCCTTCGCCCTTAAGGGAATGAGGCATGGGGACGACGGCGGATTCAGCCACTTTGGGATGCGAGACCAGGCTGCTTTCCACCTCGGCGGTGCCGATACGGTGGCCGGAGACTTTAATGACATCGTCGATGCGTCCCATCAGCCAGTAGTAGCCATCTTTATCCTGCCGGGCGCCATCGCCGGTGCAATAGTAGCCTGGGAACTTGGTGAAATAGGTTTCCTTGAATCTTGCCGGGTCGCCCCAGATGGTCCGCATCATGCCAGGCCAGGGTTTCTTAATACAAAGCCAACCGCCTTCGTTGGAACCGACCAGGCTGCCATTTTCGTTTAAGATAATGGGGTCGACGCCGGGGAAGGGTAAAGAAGCCGAGCCGGGCTTGATTGCCATGGCGCCGGGGAGAGGGGTAATTAAGATTCCGCCGGTCTCCGTCTGCCACCAGGTATCGACGATGGGGCAATTGTTTTTACCGATAACGCGGTAGTACCACATCCAAGCCTCGGGGTTGATTGGCTCGCCGACGCTGCCAAGAAGCCTGAGACTGGAAAGGTCGTGTTTGTTGGGTAGCTCCTCACCCTCGCGCATCAAAGCCCGAATGACCGTTGGGGCAGTATAGAATATGTTTACCCTGAATTTCTCGACGATTTGCCAGAACCTGTCGGCTGCTGGATAGGTAGGCACGCTCTCGAACATAAGGCTGGTAGCCCCGGCGGCGAACGGACCGTAAACGATATAGCTGTGGCCTGTAATCCAGCCGACATCCGCCGTACACCAGAAAATATCTTCATCCTTGATATCAAAAATCCACTTCATGCTCAAGTAGCAGTGGAGGAGATAGCCGGCCTGGGTATGCAGGACACCTTTGGGCTTGCCGGTGCTGCCGCTGGTGTAAAGAACGAAGAGCGCTTCATCAGCATCCATTTGCTCCGGCTCGCACTTGGCGGTAATATCAGCGGCACTCATCAGCTCATGCCACCAAAAATCCCTGCCGGCCTGTATGTTAATTTCGATGCCGAGTCTCTTGACGATGATGACATTTTTAATGGTGGGGCAGGCGGTGACGGCGGTATCCGCGCCATCTTTGCTTTTTATCTGGCGGCCGTTTCGCCAGTAGCCATCGGCGGTGATGAGCAGTTTGGATTTACAGTCTTGAATCCTATCCCGCAGGGCTTCAGCGCTGAAACCGCCGAAGACGACGCTGTGGATAGCCCCGATGCGGGCACAGGCAAGCATGGCGATAGCCAGCTCCGGAATCATCGGTAGATAGATGGAAACCGTATCGCCTTTTTTTATCCCAATTTTCTTAAGAACGTTAGCGAACTTACAGACCTCATAATGGAGCTGCTGATAGGTATATGTCCTGACATCACCATCCGGCTCGCCCTGCCAGATGAGCGCGGCTTTATTCTTGCGGGCTGTCTTGAGATGGCGGTCCAGGCAGTTAACGGCAACGTTTATTTTGCCGCCGACGAAGTGCCTTATATCCGGCTTATCCTTGAAGTCGCCTACTTCGTATTTATCCCATTTCTTATACCATTCCAGTTGTTCCGCCATTTTTCCCCAGAATTTATCTGGATTTTTGAGCGACTCGTTATAGAGCGCCTTATATTCATCCATGCTTTTTATGGCGGCGTTTTTCGCGAACTCTTTGGGCGCGGGGAAAACACGGTTTTCTTCCATCATCGAGGAGATTGCCTCGCTCGATATCTGCCCCAGAATTTCCTCGTTCGCTTTGCTATTTGTCTCTTTTTTTTCTTTGCTGCTCACTTTACGTCTAACTCCTTTTCTCTGTGCGGTCTATCTCCCAATGAGTTTAAAAAAGGGAGTAATAAATTTGAGGTTCACCGTCATAGGCATCGGCACTTTCTTTGAGGAACGGGCTATCTTCGGAGGCTTTTGCCAGAGCGGCTAAAATGGCTTTCTTTTTTCCGAGGGTTTCTTCGTAAGTTAACTTTTTTGTTTCTTTACTTCGCGCCACAGATTTTCCAGTCTAATGCACTTAACCTATATATTGTAGCATTTTATTACCAATTAGCCAAGCGTCTCTCTAATTTAGCTTGGTTTTCAGGAAGGTTGTATTATAATATGTACCATAGTTGTTTATTCTAAATGGAGTTTCAATGCATGATGTTATCGTCATCGGTGGGGGGCCAACGGGCAGCCATATCGCGCGCCGCCTGGCGGAAATGGGCCATAGTGTATTAGTTTTAGAGAAGAGTGGGGCGGCGGGACATAAGCTTTGTTGTACCGGCATCGTCGGGCTGGAATGCGTCAATACTTTTGAGATAGACAGCAAGGTTATCCTGAAGCAAGTAAATAGCGCCACGCTTTTTTCACCGTCAGGTAACTCCCTCCACCTGTATCGCCAGGAACCGCAGGCAGTCATCCTCGATAGGATGGCTTTCGATATATCCATGGCGGAGCGGGCACAGCGTGCCGGAGCGGAATATCACTTTCGCAGCCGCGTGATAGACGCTGCCGTCGTGAACGACCACATCAACGTCACCATGGCCTATGAGGGTAAAGAGTATCAAATTCCGGCGAAGGCGATAGTTATCGCCAGTGGCTTTACCCCAGGATTGAACGGGCGGCTGGGGCTAGGGAAATATAAAGACTACGCCATAGGTGCACAGGCAGAAGTGGCAGCCCCTGGGCTTAAGGAGGTTGAGGTCTACTTCGGGGATATCGCGCCAGGTTTCTTCGGCTGGCTGGTGCCGACGGCCGGAGGTATGGCGAAAGTGGGACTGCTTTCCCGTAACGAGGCGGGACCGCTACTGAAAAATTGGCTACATCAGCTTGCAAAGCGGGGCGAAATTAAGTCCGACGACGCTAAAATCAGCTACGGAGGCATCCCCTTGAAACCGCCATCCCGCACCTACGGCGAACGGATGCTAGCGGTCGGTGATGCGGCAGGGCAAGTGAAGCCGACGACCGGCGGCGGTATTTACTACGGATTGATCGGCGCGGAAATAGCCACGGATGTATTGCATCGAGCACTGGCGGATAATGACCTTTCGGCTAAAAGATTATCAATCTATCAGCGGGCGTGGCGGAAGAAGCTGGGGGGAGAAATCAGAACAGGTTACTGGGCGCGTAAGCTCTTCGAGCGACTTAATGAGCGGCAAATCGACCGTTTGTTCAAGGTAATTAAAGCCAGCGGCATCGATGAAGCCCTGCTTAAGGCAAAAGACCTCTCCTTTGATTGGCATAGTCGCACAATAAAAAGTCTCCTTAGGTACCAGATGATAGCCAAATCTCTTAAGATAATCAAGCTTCCCTTCCCATCCGCTAGAATTGACCGCCAAGGCTAATAACGTTTAGAATGGAAAAGAAAATCGTAGGGAGATGTAAATGGCCAACAGTACCGACCACGTTCCCAGCCTGGGCGAGGCGGTCACGCTTTACCTGGGCAAGCTAACGTCAAAAGACCGGGATGTCAGCCAGCCGGAGGTGTATAGATTCGCCCGGTGGTACGGCTGGGAGAACTCATTTTCTACACTAGCGGGGCCGGCGATTGCCAGCTATGCCGAAGCACTAAATGTCTCTGATATCGACTACGAAAAAAAATTAGCCATTGTACGTGCCTTCCTCGCCTACGCCAAAAAAATCGGCTGGAGCCAGACCAGCCTCTCAACACACTTAAAGACCAAAAAAGGAAAGACTGCACCTACGGTCGCTGGCGGGCGGAACATCCAGAAGGCTGTCACCCTGACACAGCAGAGGTTTGATGAGCTGGCAGCTGAGCTGGAGAAGCTTAAAAAGAAGAGTCGGGAGCTGGTTGTGGAAATACAGCGCGCCGCTGCCGATAAGGATTTTAGAGAAAACGCGCCGTTGCACGCTGCCAAGGAAGAGCGCGGGCATGTCGAGGGAAGGGTCAAAGAGCTGGAGCAAGCTTTAAAAGCGGCAACCATCATCCAGGAAAAGAAAGAGCCAGCCTTAAAATCCGTCATTGGGGATAGCATCATCGTCGGTGATTTAGCTACCGGCGAGGAATATCGCTACATGATTGTCGACCCGCGGGAGGTCAACCCCACCAAAGGTAAAATATCCCTCGCCTCACCGCTGGGCAAGGCGCTGCTCGGGCGGAGTGATGGCGAGACCGTGGAAGTTACCGCGCCGGCGGGCAAGCTGCGTTACCAGATAAAACGCATCGAGCGCTAGCCTGGTTATGCTATAATAGTCTTATCGCCACGGGGATATAGCTCAGCTGGGAGAGCGCCGCGTTCGCATCGCGGAGGTCGGGGGTTCGAATCCCCCTATCTCCACCAAGGGTATCAACAGGCAGAACTCCTATGGACTGTGTCTTCTTTCCATCCGGCGGCATAGGTAAACGATATTGGATTTTTGCTTTATCTCCATTGATGATCACCTTTTTTACGAAGGAACGAAGAAAAGTTTTACTCTGGGTAAAATCCGCCTCTTCCAAGAGATTGCGTAAATCTTGAGCATAAGCCTTGACCGTCTCCAATTCCACATGCTGAACTCCCTCTACCACCATGTCTGCTTCTACTTGAACTCTGGCTTTCATTAGTTCATCCTGGTGGGCTTTCTGTTTCTTAATACGGGGAGATAGATCATCTAGACTCAGTTTTCGGGTTTCAAGGGCATCATAGAGTTTGGATAACCGGTCTCCAACATCATCTAACTCAGTATCAATAGCAGCCAACTTATCTTTAAGCAAACTCTGTGCCGAGTCTAATTCTTCATTAACCAGTTTTACCAGTTCCTCCAAGCATTCTTGAGTCAATACCTTTTGCCGAATCTGTTCAATCACGACCTTCTCAATCTTGTCTTTCGGCAGGTCCCTGGCATTGCAGCTTTCCTTACCCTGTTTATAACCCCTGTTACAGACATAATAGTGATATTGGTGGGATTTGGCGCTGCGTCCGATCATGGCTTGTCCACAGGAACAGAATAGGAGACCACTAAGCAGATAAAAGCTAGGAACAATTCGGGGATGAATGGTCTGAGGGGCATTAGCTGCCATCTTTTGGCGAATATTATTAAAAGTATCTCGGTCGATGATCGCTGGCCAAGCACTTTCCACTCTAACCGGAGGAGTGCTGCTATGGATGGCCGGATGCCCGGGCCGACCTCCCCAGACTAAGGTGCCGCAGTAAGCCTCATTGTTTAATATCTTTTGTACAGTAGTCCTACCCCACTTCTGCCCCTTACTGGTGCGAAAACCCTCTTTATTCACGAATTTGGCGATCTCTTTACACCCCATTCCTTTTAAAACCAAGTTAAAGATGAGCTTGACTATCTGTCGGGAAGTTGAACCTTCAAGATCGGGTTCCAGCCGGTGGCGGGTTTTTTCGCCGTCAATTACATCTACCTTGTGAAACCCATAGGGCGGCCTACTACCATTAAAGAAACCTCTTTCAGCATTCTCTCGCATTCCACGTTTGATATCCTCACCCAGGTTCTCGCTGTAGAACTCATCGATCGTTTCGATGACGCCTTCCAGTAAGTGGCCTGAAGGGCTATCCTCTAATGGTTCATTTATAGAGATGAGTTTGATGCCTCTATCCCGAAGTAGCTTTTTATAGATGATAGAATCGCTCCGGTTGCGAGCAAACCGGTTCAGTTTCCAAACCAGGATGATTTCGAAAGGATGATGTTTGGCTTTTGCCAGAGCAATCATCTCGCGAAAGGCTGGGCGATCCGAGGTACGCCCACTCTCTGCTTCATCTATATACTCTCTAACAATCTGATAGCCGTGTTTAGAAGCATAATCTCGTAAAGCTTTCAATTGAGCCGAGATGGATAAGTCTACATCCTGGCTCTCTGACGAAACCCTCGCATAAATAACGGCTTTCATAGCGGTCTCCTGTTTGTCAATGATACCACTGGTTAAATGTGGCAACCCTTCGAACGCAAAGTAATCAACACCCAGCTTTGGGTCTATGAGGACTATCTTCGCCTGTTCGGTTGTGTTAGTACAAGCGATACCTAAGATAATGTTTTGCATTAGTACAGATTTGCCACTACCTGTTGAACCAGCGATGAGTGTGTGTGGCGCATTGTTCTTCAGGGATAGATAAAGAAGGCTGCTATCCTCTTCTCTCAATACAATGAGAAGGTCGTGGTTCCCGTAAGTGCAATTCGGACTCCATTTCTTCCAAACTTCGGGTAGATGCAACACCCGACGGTTCGGGCGTGCAATAGCGATGGCTACCACTCCGGGTTCTGCCCGAACAGAAATAACATTTAGGCCGTGTGTTGTGAGAAACTCCGAGCGACGTTTGAGCACCTGCTCAACAGTGAGGTTCGCACTGCCTTGAAATCTCAAAAGTGCTGCATTTGGTGTGAGCGCCTTCGTTAGCAACTTTGATTGAAGTTGAAATTGCTGCAGCGCACCCCTACACCTACTCTCTATTTGACGAAGCCATTCTTCGTCGTCAACACTATCCTTCGAGCTACCTTGATATCCAGCAATAACCTGGCCGACCTGGGGATAAGCCCAAGCGTTGGCTGCTACAGCCGACGTCACAGGTATTGCTGGCATTGGCAGTATTACCGACGGCGGCTTCTCTCCTGACGTCGGAGCTAGCTTCGGTTCCAGACCTTGCTCACTCCCCATCTTTTCTACACTGTCAGGTTTATCTTTATTGGACTTGGTCTGAACGATTTGGATGAGACCAGATGGTTTACGATATTGCTGTTTTTCCCAAATGTCTTCACCCGCGATAGATTCACGGATCGCAGTAGGATTCAATCCTTTTGCATACGATAATACAAGTTCCCGCAGCCGGGCGCGTGAAAACACTTCCTGCCACGATTGCTCAGCTCCGGCAACGGAAACGAAATCAGAACATTCCGGCGAATCGGAAAAACGAAAGAAAGGAGTCGATTGTAAATGATGGTAACTGAGCTAAACTATAGCCATCCCCGCGCCACTCCCTGAACCCTTTTCACAGGGTGGCCGATTTGGCCGGACAAGCGGCCGATTTCATCAGAATACGCATCAAGCGCCTTTAGTTATTCAAGAAGTGTTTAATCTGGTTCAAACGACCTTAAATAAAAAACGTAGTCGTTCTAAGACTTTGCAGGCTATCCCTGCGAGAAAATATTTACTAAAAGGAATCATACGTTGCACCTATTGTGGCATGCCGATGTGGGCTCAAACTTACAATAATAAGAGGGCCAGTCTGCCTAATGCCGGGTAGTTCATCGTTATTAAATAAAGATAATGTGACCGGAAATAATCGGAATGATCTGCTACCGAGATTATACTTTCCTTGTCTTATCCCCGGCCACAAGTCATTTATACAAAGTTGTTCTATGACTAATCCGGAATGTCGGTGGCACAGGGAACATCGGTATAGCACCTTCCACAAGCGGCAAAAGATAGGATGGGCATTCCTAATCCACTGCTGCCCCATATTATGTTACCACTAATGTTAGCGTAATCTCCTAATTCTTTCACCATTCTATCTTTCAAATAGTTATTATTATACGCCGCTGCTGCTACTCCACCCGCATTACATTTCGCGGCTAAACGCCCTGCCGGATTTATTTTAGTACTGATAGCTTGCCCAGGACAGCGTGGAATACATTTCATGCATGACCCATCCCGATAGAAGAGGCAGTATTCCTTTGCAGGTTTCGGAGAAGGCGGAATTTTGGCGGAGGTCATTATCGTGGTAAGTATAACCGCCATTCCTTTTTCGGTGATTACCATATCGGTCAGACCATAGGTCCCCAGGCCAGCCGCTACAGCCCATTCCCGTTCACAACAGGGCGAAATCGACTGGCGACTTGTCGGCCCTTCATATTGAAAATCCATCAGAAACTCTTGACCCCATGAAGTAAAGGTTGGAGCTATTGTCAAATAACCAAACATTTGAAGTATGTTTACGAGATAAAATGATATATCTGCGGCAAACCCAACATGTGAGCCCAATAGGCTATTCAATTTGATCTCAGGTGAATTACCCCAAGGGTATGAAGCCTCTGCCTTAAGAGTCTCGGGATGAAGAGGTAGACCTATCGATATGCAAGTGACGTAATCAATGGGTTTCGGAGCTGGCGGCCCACCTCCGATTGATGGCGAACCAGAAGGGGGTAATCCACCACCGTAAGAATTTCCAATGCTTCCAGATGCCGGGCCACCACTCGCAGTAGCTGACCAAGGAGGAAGGGGTGGCTCCCCGTTTGGCCAGGTAATTTCTCCCTTTTTGGTAATAACTGGCAGATGCGCCCTTCCTGGAAGGTCTACCTTAGACCTTGGAATCCCACTTACGGTAGAAACCTGTATCGCTGGTGGTTTCTCCAGACACTCACGAGGTGTTAGAGTCCATGGCTGTCTCTTTTTTATATCTTGAAACGCTTGAGAATCCCCATCGCCAAAGGCAATAGCGACTGGTGCAGCGAAATAGGGATGATTGAAGGGTATCGCCCAGTTATTAGGCGCAGTACTTATATATCTGTTGATAGTGTCAGTGAGGAATTTTGCCGGGTCGGCTTGAAATGCTTTAATAGCTCCGTAATCTAACCTATAAGATATCGATGCTATAGTTTTAGAATCTACCGGTATGGGCGTAGCACCTTTCGCATAGGTTCTCATGGATGCCTTAGAACCGATTTCTGCACCACCGCCGGCATTTTTGATAGAGTCTTTCCTTATCATCCGACTGGATTGGTCATATGATTTATTACCTGAGTCTCCCATAATCATCTCCATATTTTTTTAAATATGATGTTTCCCAACCTGTCTATTTAGAGAAATCCCTCCACACTCGAGAATCCTAAATTATACCTTTCTACCCTCTTTCTTTTTGGGGATCTCAGTCAGTTTTCGAGACCGTACCCTTGTTGACACCGGTTTGGATTCCGATCCTGCTCTTAGCCCCTCCCAGATAAGCTTTAACTATATATTCATCTTTGGCGACAGTTTTGGCCTCCCCTTTTAAGGCTATAGTTCCAACCTCCAGAACATAAACAAAGCTCGCTAAGCGCAAGGCCATTCTGGCATTCTGCTCTACCAGCACGATCGTTACCCCCCGCTGGTTGATCTCCCTGACGATTTTAGCAACCTCATTCACCATGATCGGGGAGAGTCCGATGCTGGGCTCATCCATCAGCAATACTTTAGGGTTAGACATCAAAGCCCGGGCTACGGCCACCATCTGCTGCTCCCCCCCGCTTAGCTCCGTGCCCTGATGTTTTATCCTCTCCTTCAATTTGGGAAAGTGCTCGAACATGGCATCCAGGTTCTTTTTATATTCATTCCTGCCCTTGAGTAAGAAGCCTCCCATTTCCAGATTCTGCGCTACCGTTAGACTGTAAAACAGTTGCCTTCCTTCCGGTACATGGGCAATCCCTCTCCTCACTATCTCATGAGGGGGTAAGTTATTAATCCTTTTACCCTGATACCAGATCTCTCCTGAGGTGGGCCGCTTTAGACCTGAGATGGTCCTCAAGGTGGTGGTCTTACCTGCCCCATTAGCCCCGATCAGGGTCACGATACTGCCTTCCGGTATCTCCATGGAGATACCTTTGACGGCTTCAGCCCGGCCGTAGTGTACCCATAAGTCCTTAATCTCTAGCAGCATCCTCGTTCTCCTCTTTTCCCAGATAGGCTTCAATGACATCTGGATTCTGTTGTATTTCTTGCGGCAGTCCCTCGGCTATCTTTTGTCCGTAGCCGATCACGGTGATCCTATCACACACCGTCATCACCACTTCCATCGAATGTTCTACCAGGATAATGGTAATACCCCTATCCCGGATTTTCCGGATTCTTTCCACCATCTCCATAGTTTCCGTGGGATTCATCCCGGTTACCGGTTCATCCAGGAGTAATAGCTTGGGATTGCAAGCCAGAGCCAAACTGACACCTAAAGCCCTTTGATGGCCATGCGCTAAGTTCTGGGCCAGTTCATTTTTTAATGCTCCCAACCCCATGAAATCAATGATCTCCAGGGCCTGCCGACGGCACTCCTGATCGAACTTGCGAGCACTGGGGGTATGGAGGAACTCCTTGAAGGCCCCCGCCCGGCAGGACATATGAAAGCCGCTGAGAACATTCTCTAACACCGTCGATTGCATGAAGAGAAAGGCCTGCTGAAAGGAGCGAGTTAAACCCTTCCTGGCAGTGATATGAGGCTCTAATCCTGTGATATCTTCGCCATTCAGAATAATTTTACCGCTGGTAGGCGGATAGAATCCGGTCAATAGATTGAAGACCGTGGTCTTACCGGCTCCATTGGGCCCAATCAGACCATGAATCTCACCTTTGGTAACGCTGAGGCTTAAATCGGATACAGCTTGCAATTTTCCAAAAGACTTACTCAAATGATTAATTTCTAGTAAAGCCACTACTGGTAACCTCCCGGTTTCAAGTACTCAATGTCAGTTTTAGGCAGGGACCTTGGGTTCTGAATCCTTGTTTTTTTTAAACCATTTCATCCGGGCAAACCAGGGTTTTGTGCGTCTATCTAATATCCCCAAAATACCCATGGGTAACAATACGATAAGGAGGATGGTAACAACCGAGGTAATAATCGGCTCATATTCTTTGGTTAGACGGAGATATTGGGGAACAAAGGTAATTATTAATGCTCCAACAATGGGACCGGATAGATTATAGGCTATTCCGCCAACAATAACATACATCATGACAATAACTGAGTTAGCTAAACCAAAGGTATCCGGTACCGCCACCAGCGAGTAGGCTACAAAATAACTTCCGGCGATTGCCAGAAAGAAGTTGCCGATCAACACATTAGCCATCCGGTATTTAACTACATCTACCCCTAAGGAACTGGCAAGTTTAATGCTTGAACCGATAGAATTCCAGGCTCTTCCAATTTTCGAATTGTATAGAGCATAATAGACCAATAAATTTAATATCAAGAAAGCTAAACCCATGTAATAAAGCTCCGGTTTGTGAGTAAAAGTAAATGACCCGATGGTAGGTTGAGGCAGGGTATCGGTACCTCCCCAGCCGCCGAAAAATTCCACTGAGCCAAATAACTGTTGCATTGCCAACGCCAGGACCATGCCAAACATAAGGAATACCATCATTCCTCGAGGAATCGCTATTGAGAAAACCAACCATCCGAGAAGAACGGATATTATCCCCCCAATTGGAAGTGTTAACCAGAAAGACATATTGGCTTTCTGCATTAATAGCGCTGTGGTATAGGCTCCTACTCCCCACCAGGCAGCGATATCGAATCTGGGCAATCCGACCTTTAGAGTAAACGCAAAGCCTAACCCCAACATAGAATAGGTAATTGTGGAAATAACTATTTGTAACGCATAAGGGTTGATTAGCCTGGGTAAGGCCACTAGAAGTATGACTAGCACTCCCAGCGCTATTATCTTTATTACTTTAGGCATTAACTCCTCCCGAGTATACTTTCCTATTGGCCGGGAATGGGTAATGGTTTGCCCAGTAAACCTCCAGGTCTGAAAAATATGAGGACTGCAACAAAACCGAAAATTACCAGCAAGTTTAATTGTCCTACATATTGGTAAGCAAAACTCTCCACTATCCCCACTAGAAAAGCGGCAACCAGGGCGCCGGACATACTGCCTGTACCTCCCACAAGTACCACCAGCATGGATCGGTTAAAGATGGTCGTTCCCATCGTCGATGAAGCGGAGAGTACCGGTGCTATCAAAGCCCCGGCGGCGCCGCATAGACCACAGCCGACTGCCATTGTGACCCAGAATATTCTGCTGGCGTTTATTCCTTGTAAGCTAGCTACTTCTCTATTTTCTGATGAGGCCAGCATTGCCGTTCCCGTCTTGGTTTTCATGAAATAATAAAGGGTGACCATAATAACAATGGCACCGGCTATCACGATTAGCTTGCCCCAACTAAAGGTTATATCGCCAATGGTTGCGTGGCCTTGAACTACTGCCGGAATCACCTGCTCTTTAAAGCCAAAGGATAAAAGCGCAGACTGAGTTATAATGGTGCCAAGTGCTACCGTAACCAGCATCGTATGAAAGAAGCTGGAAGGCAGCGTCCATTGGATAATGGCGAAATGGACGATCACTCCCAGGATTACCATAGCTATCAAAGCTACCAGAATGGCTAAGAGATAAGGCAGTCCTAATATAGAGACCACTCCATAAGTAATGAATGCTCCCAGCATATAAAACTGACCTTGAGCGAAGTTAAACACCTTAATCACACCCAATATTAATGTGAAGCCGGAGGATACCAGAGCATATATGCCTCCGGCCATCAAGCCGTTTATCAGGAGCTGGACAAACAAACCTCCTGTCATTAAGCGTCTCCTTCCCCATACACCAAAGATAAACCGGCTGATTATCCTGTCACCAGGATAATCAGCCGTGATTTACTATTTCGTCAAGTCAGCAAAATCGAAAAGGCTAGGTTCCTGTGGAAATTGAGGCTTACCATATTGGTCCCAGTATTTCTGATAGACATCTACCAGAGAATAAGATTTAATGGAAACCAGATACTGGTCCTTGACCGAATCGGTCTTCGACGATACCAGCTTACCGTCTTTAATGATACCCACATAATTTCCTATAGCCACATCGATAGTCTTGAAGTTCTGCAGGTCCGGTCTTGCAAAGAGCTGAGCATAGCCGGTCAAGCATTTAACCCCGTGAGTGGAATTCTGGAGGTATTTTGCCAGGACATCCACATCCACGCTTTGAGTACTATTAACAGCGTCCTGGAAGAAGAACCAGGGCGTCACCCACATGCAACCATCGGAATGGAAGCTTCCATATTCTTTAGTATAGCTGTCTATTAATGCCAGCATATCGGGGTCTTTCTGCATTCCCGTAGGATCAAAGCTACCGGTTTCCTTTCCTTCCATAAAATCCTTGCCCAGCTTTTTGACAGCATTATCTATCGTAGTCTGGGTCATATTCCCCGGTTGTATGATGCCTTTGTATCCGGCATCTATCAGGGCGCTCATGAGATTAAGCCCTTGATCCCCTCCGGTATAACCGAGGTCTACAACATCAGGATTAAGGCTTTTTATCTTCGTGGCTAAAGGACTAAAATCAACAGTATCCGAAGAAAAGTAAAGCACATCTAATGGATTTAACCCTGCGACGGTAGCAGTGGCGTTCATATGTGCACATGCTACTTTTATGCGAGCATTATCGGGACCTACAACAAGATAAGTTTTAGCACCTTTAGCAACCGCATCTTTATCTATCACATAATTCATGGCCTGACCGAAGTAAACTCCAGACCCCCTGATGAAATAATTTAAACCTGGTGCGGCAGTACCATCAGTAAAGTCACAGCCTATATCCAGGACTTTATTCGGTTCGGTGATGGTTATTGTCTGCGCTGGGATATCTCCCCAGCTAGAGACCAGGAATTTGACCCCATCCTGGAGAATTAGCTTTTCGGCGGCAGAGCGTGACTTAGCGAGATCACTGTATCCGCCATCTTCTACTTCTATCTGTACCTGGTATGTGTCGTTGCCGATCTTCCAGCCGCCTTTTTCGTTGTACATTTTAGCAAAGAGATTCATCCATTTCTGAATTTCTATCCCTTCTGCCATGTTCAGTGGAACGACGGCACCGATTTTTAGTACTTTCTGTGTTTGCGATGATGTGGGAACTGTAGCAGAAGTAGTCGGTGCTGCCGTGGCGGAAGTAGTCGGTGCTGAGGTAGTCGAAGAGGGGGTTGATGTTGATGAACAACCGCTAAGAATCAGCCCTACTGTTAATACAAGAACTAGCATTACCCATAATAATTTCTGCATTTCTGGTTTTCTCCTTTTTACTTTAATTTTCTTAATCTAACTATGTTTGGAATTGAAAGTTTTATTACTTACCTCACCTCCTTCCAGCGGTCCGTGTCGGCTGAGTCCCAGGCTAATAACATATCTATCGGAATAATTCAAGGCCTGAATTTATTTGAGCACTATTTCTCCGTCATATTTACTGTTAATGTCCTTAGTCTACTAAGCTCTGTCTGCATTCATATTTTACGAGCAGTTAAATTAGCATCGGCAATTGCGTCTATTATCACCTTGGGATTCTTACAGTCCCCGACCGCATAGACCTCATTAACCTTTCCTTTCAAGCTATCAGTAAGTGCGGTATTGGGAGCCAGGGGCAAGGCGAGAATAATGTTGTCTGCTGCAAGGGTTTTTGTTATACTATAACTGGTAGTAATGATTAACCCTTTATCGGTAACTTCTTTGTACTTGACACCCATTAGAATCTTCACCCCTTTTCCCTGAAGGTAGGGTATTACCATATTTGCCACATTTTGTGCCATATTGAGACCCAGATTTGTTAACGGACCCTCATCGACAATAGTGACGATTCTTCCCCGTCGGACCAAAAACTCAGCTATCTCGACACCTTGTATTTGACCGCCAATAATGACCACTTTTTTCCCGACAGGCAAATAGATTTTTGTTAGCGAACTGAGGGCGGTCGGGGTGACGAACCTCAAGCCAGTCTGCGCTAAGGCTTGCAAAGATGCGCTATTAATCACTTTGGAGTTCTTAATTCCAGGCAGGTCAAAGGTTGTATGCAAACCTCCGGCAGCTATTATTACTACATCCGGCTTAACCTTATCGACTAATGAAGGATTAACTTCCTGTCCCAGCTTGACCTTTATTCCCAGGCTGATTATCTGATTTGAGAGATAATTAGTGAAATCTGCTAATTGTTCATGGGGACCCTTAACTATTTCCGCCACAGGTAGTAACCCGCCTAACCTAGAGGATTTTTCATAAAGGGTTACCTGATGTCCCCTCAAGGCGGCTACCCGAGCCGCCTCCATACCGGCAGGCCCTCCACCTACCACCATTACCTTTTTCTTTGTCGAGGCGGTTTGAATGTCGTACCCTTCGGGCATGGTGGCTCCGCCTGCCCGTGAGACAGCGGCATTTACCCGGCAAAACATCGCGCCTTGAAAGCAGCTAAGACAGCGTGTACAAGGTCTGACATCTCTTCGTTTCCCTGCGGCTAGTTTGTTAGGAAGATCCGGGTCAGCTATTAAAGGCCGATTCATGAGAACAAAATCTATCTTGCCATCGCGTAATGCATTTTCTATCAATTCGGGGGCTAATCTGGGGTCCATGACTCCTACTGTCCCAACCGGAATAGAAACTGACTTTTTAATTTTGGCAGCAATCTCGACAAAACCTGCTGCCCCATCATATTTGCTGACAAATCCCGGGAAGAAATCCTTTTTCCAGTCCATAACTGTTCCATAGCCGGTATGTCCTGATACCGGGATAAAAAAGCGATCAGGGAAAAATCCCCCAATGTGATTGCCTATCGCCGCGGTTCTCACATGAAGATATGCGGCACCGGCTTGCTCAAATAGTTTAGCGAACCCAGCACTTTCCTCAAAAGTCAAACAATCCAAACTATTTCCGAGTTCGAAAACGTTTGCTTCGATACCATTAAATAAAACAGAGACGGGGTAGTCTGTCCCACAGCGTTTCTTAATTCCAGTTATAATTTCTGTAACGATCCTGGCTCGATTTTCCAAGCTCTGAGGGCCGTATTGATCAACACGTGTTTTGTTCCAAAAACGAGAGAGAAAGGCAGCCAGAAGGTGGCTGCAACCGGCATTGATCTCTACGCCATCAAATCCGGCCTTCTGGATCCTTACCGCCGCACTGATAAACATCTCTTGCTTGGCCTTGACCTCATCTGTAGTCAACTCTCGGGGCACCATGTTGTTCATATCTAATCTTGAAGGATAATTAACCTTTGAAGAGGATACGCAGAAAGGTCCGAACAGCAAAGGGCCAAAATGGTACAGTTGCATAAAGGTGGGACAACCGTGTTTATGAATAACATCAACAATATCTTTATGAGCCTGAATGTTGTCATCGTTATAAATGTTAAACGCACTACCTAACATTGCGTTAGGTTCGATATTTGAAGATTCATAAATCAGCATCCCGACCCCACCCTTGGCGATGGCTTCGTAGTAATTCAGGATTTCCGGCCTCGCACGCTTGTCAGCCGGGGCTGCTAGACCGCCCGTACCCGCTCCGCTCTTTATCATGCGGTTTCGGGTCTTGACTTTCCCTATGTAACCAGGTTCAAGTAATTTTTCAAAATTTACCTTACTAGACATATCTTAATTATTCCCTTTAACTGATTATTCCTTTACTTGGAGATATATTTCGTCGCGTTTTCTCCGGCAATGCGCCCGGAGTTGAGGGCAAAGCCCCGCGCGCTTCCAAGAAGCTTGTAACAGTAAGTGTCGCCTTCCCAGCCACCCGTAACTACCCCGGCTGCAAAAAGCCCCGGTATAGGTTTAAATTGATTGTCGATGACCTCCATTTTTTCATTTATTTTAATCCCGCCTATCGTGTCCAGAAATGCTGAGCTACACCTGAGAGCATAGTAAGGAGGGGTGCGTAAAGGCAGTAGATTTCTCCGGTCTTTGGCAAAAATCGGATCATAGCCATACTCACAGGCAATGTTGTATTCATCTACCGTAGCTTTCAGCGCTTCGGGAGAGGTACCTATCCATTCAGCTATCTCATCCCAAGAATCAGCTATTCTCATCCTTCCTTTAACTGCTTGTGACTGGAGTTCCTTTTCAAATCCAGGCAATTTGCCTCTTTGGAACTCGAGAGGAGCATTCGGCAGAGGCCGACCTTTAACGAGCCCTCGTTCGTTTATCATTTGGCATATCTGGCTATCAAAAAGGAGGAAGCAAACATTATCCGGTTGCCTAGATACAGCGTTACCCCCCTCAAAGGGACTACCGGCATCTTCGGCCATGAACCGTTTCCCGCTTTTATTCACCCACATCAAATAAGGCTCCCAGGCGAGAGCCACTAAAGGGACATTAATTACCCTTTTTTCTGCAATGTTAATCTTTAGAAGCACCGAAGTGTGAACCAGAGGTCCCTCTAAAAGCATCGTACCCGGATTTTCAACCGCGGCTCCAATTTCAATAGCCATGAGTAACCCATCTCCAGTGTTAGGTACCCCGTGATATTCCATCCCATCATGGTAGCTAGAGCAGTATTTTTTGAGTAATTCTTTGTTACTGCCATAACCACCCGTGGCGATAATGACGCTTTTGGTCGTGATTGTGTACTCCTTATCTTTTGTTGATGCCAGAACCCCTGTTATTCGGCCATCTTCTCCGGTGAGTATTTTTCTGGCCTGAGTATGAACGAGGATTCTTACTCCCAGATCTTCACATCCCTTCCGCAGGACTTTCATCATCCCGGCACCCTCGCCTTCCGGTACATGGTACGTAATTCTTGTTTCCAGTGGAAAAAACTTTAATCCCTTTTCCTCCAGCCAGCGAATCGTGTCTCCCGATTTATCGATGAAAGCGCGTACAATTCTTGGATTGGTTTTCCAGTGAGACCAACTCATGGCTATCTTAAAAAAGTCATCCGTGGGAGCATCAATACCGTACCGTTTTTGAACCGGGCTTTCGGACGCAAAAGGGCCTCCGCCGGTAGCAGAATTTCCGCCAGGGACACCCCTCTTTTCCAATACAATGGACTTAATACCCTTTTCAGCGGCGGCAACTGCGGCTGCTAGTCCGGAGCCGCCGGCACCAATGACGATGAGATCAGTTTCCAAATTCCCGATGTCATTATTTTTTGGGGGATTCATAACATTTACCCTCCTCTCATCAAGCCGAGTTAAATTTAAACCAGGACAGTTTACCTCAAGCTACTCCTTAACCGTAATTTGGGGGATTCATAACATTTACCCTCCTCTCATCAAGCCGAGTTAAATTTAAACCAGGACAGTTTACCTCAAGCTACTCCTTAACCGTAATATAGTTGCTACCCTCCGATGCATTGTTAGGGTCGAAGCCCTCCTTGATTTTCCGTAACCAGAGATGGTAGTTAGAGACGTGCGGGCCGTATACATCGTGCTGGGCATCGCTGAACACATGCCCGGGCACACCAAAGTGACCATCAATGGCGATTTTATTAGCTTTTACCATGAACTCCATGAGCCCGTCCCAGGTTGCCTGGTTGGGGATATACCGTATAAGCAACTCTCCGTGGCCAGTGTGCCCGTGCTCAATGCACTGGGTAAACGGAGATGAGCCGTCATTATAGACCAGGCCTCTCTTTATCAGGTCGTCTTTGCATTTGCCCGTTTCTACAATGTAATCAGTCATGAGACGAAAGACATCGGTGCCGCCGACCTCGCCGCCGAAGCATCCGGTGGCGCGGAACACTTCTCTGATGGACGCGCACGACCGGGTCCACCGCCACAAACAGCCTCCGGCAACCTTGGGGTCATCCGTCAGCTTATTTAGCGATTTCCCCTGGGTTTCCTCGGCGATTTGCATCAGCACCTTGGTCTTATATTCAAAATCACTCGGAGAATCACCGGCGATAATAACCATACAGCACGGCCCCTGTACCATCTGGTTGAATTCAGCAAATAGTTTGACCATTTCCTGATTGCTGGTCGCGATGTTAGAAGCGGCCATGGCGGGATTAAAACCCATCAACTCATAGGCTATTTCGGCTTCACCGATTTTTTGTTGCGCTTCATCCAGCTTGTCAATTGAGGGGAATGAGAAGAAACGAATCATAAAGTGTTCCGGGATATGGCTGGGCGTATAGCGAGGCGACACTCCTTCGACAGGCCACGTCGTAGGGCCGAACCAGGGATATATCTTTTGGGCTGCCTTGGTAAATACTCCCAGACCGCCGAGAGGCGTCACATTACCTCTTACTATCCCTCTCAACGAAGGGCCCGGTCCATCACCACAGAACCACTCGTTAGATGAACCCAGCGAGCCGAGCCTGATTATCTCTCCTTCCGGCGTTACCCATTCCAATGCAAGCTGGTTGCGATCGCCGTAGCTGCCGCTCTGGCTTAAATGCCCGAATCCGCAGTGTGCCGCTATCGGGAGAGCCGAGCAGTTGGTACCTGCCCCGTTTTGATTACAATTGAAGCCTCTTTTCATACATTCGGCCTGAAGCTGGGCGCCAATCACATAAGGTTCCACCACCGCATACATATTTTTCTCATTGATTTCGATGATGCGGTTCATCCGTCTCAGGTCTATCTTGATTACCCCTGGTCCTGTTGCATCATTATAAGGGCCCCAGTTAGTGCTGGTGGCCTTAAACTGCAGCTTGTATTTGTTGCACAGCTTGACGATAGCCTGGACTTCCTCGGTGCTCTGCGGCAGGACGGCCGCTTCAAAAAGGTGGGTAAAACTGTCCACACCCGCATAAAGGCCGGAGCGCCAGGAATAGGGATACATTATTACCGGGTCGGCAGAGATATATTCCGGGCCGACGATATCCTCGAAAGCCGAATATTGCTCTTTTGTTAATGTCATTTCTTCTTTCTCTCCTCTTAGAGTATGGCCTTCGCCAGTAGCTCGACCACGTCAAATACTTTCAATCCGTTACCGCTCTCTTTTATTGTGGCACTGAAGCTGGTTTCACACCCTGGGCAGCCGGTAACGATAGCATCGGCGCCCGTCTCACCGGCCTCCCTGATTCTCTCGCTGGCCGTCCACCGGGCGAAATCGGGGTTCGTCTCCCGGACGCCGCCGCCCGCGCCGCAACACCAGGAATATTCTCTGGTCCTGTCCATTTCTATCAGCTTTATCCCCGGAATGCTTTTAAGGACGTTACGCGGCGGTTCGTAAACACCGTAAGTACCCCTGCGGAACTCCTTGGGCGGGTCAAAGAGGATGATTTGACCGGGAATTCGCTTACCATCCCAGTGAATGTATGGTTCACCCTGGCGGCCGAGATGGCAGGGGTCGTGGTAAGTAACCGATAGTTCAACCTTCTTTCTTGGTTTTAACGCGCCTTTTTGTATCAGGCGGTCGAAGTACTCCGAGGTATGAAGGACTTCAAAATCGCCTTTAACGCCGAACTTATCGTAAAGCACTTTGAAGGCATGGTAGCATTCGGCGCAGCCCGTCACCAGGGTCTTGGCGCCCGATTTTCTGATGACATCCATATTACGCCTGGCCTGGTTGACGGCATCTTCCCTATAACCCATCTGGTAGGCTCTCCCGCCGCAGCATGATTCCGCGTAAGCGATGCCGGCATTGATGCCGGCTTTCTGCATCAATTTGATAGTGGATTGTGCAACATTCCACATATCTTTGTCATAACACGTTCGGCAGCCTGCATGATAGATTACCTCCGCCTTCTGCTTCGTGTAATCTTTGACCCCAAGCCGTTGAGCCCATTCTCCGCGCTTCGCCTTGGCTCCCGGCACCATTGGCCCCTGCTTCTGCAGGCTGGCAATCATCTTATCGAGTGCCGGGTGGGTATGCCCGCTTTCCACGCAGGCGAACCGGATTTCGTTGATGGGGTCCAGCACTTCCATATCCATGGCATACTTGCAGGAGGTATCGCAGGCCCCGCACATCTGGCAGTTATAAACTACTTCAAGGAGCTTATCCGAAAAGCCGATTTTATTCTCCAGCATGGCCACGCCGGTACCGAGCCGACCACCGCCTGAATAAGCGTGGAAGTTGAACCTGGATATACTGGGGCAAACGTTGACATTATTGATCCCCTTGACATTCTCAAAGGGTATGAATTTGCAGGCCGAGCACCGGCAGCAGGTTTTCATGTCATTTTGATATTCCGCTAAAGCCATATACCTTTCTCCTTACGTGTTGTTTCCATCTTCTTGCTTACCATGGCTAGAAGCATAGTTTCCCCGGGTTCATAATATTGTCGGGGTCGGCGATAGCCTTGACCTTCTTCAGGGCGGCTACCGTAGCTGCATCACGGTTCATAATAAATTGCGTGTGTTCCCCATACGGCCTGGAGAAAAAAGCCCCTCTGGCAACCAGGTTTTTAATTGCCTTGGCGGATAGTTCTATCACCTGTTTAACTTCCTCCGGATTATCCGGGTCATAGGGAAGGTTGAATTCACAATGGCAGTTAACCCCCTGGACTATAGGTTGGAGATAGATACCAATATCCGGAGCCGGATAGCCCGATGCGGACGCCGCATCGAACATAGTTTTTATCATCTCCTCGAGTTTATCGTAGATAGTCAGGAAGAAGATATCATGGCAGCCCCCTTTTTGGCGCAGCTTCCAGTAAGGCTCGGCGGACGGCTGCTGTACGGTATTCAAAAACTCTACCGCCGTCACGCTGCCCAAGGTCTTGACCGCGTTCAGGTCGACCCTTTGCATCGTCTCCAGCATGTCCTTGGTCTGACCAGCGATTCGCTCTTCCGGGAAGTAGTCATAAGCGGCGATGTTGAAAAATAGTACCCAGGGCAGCAGACTACTCCTTATCCGGTTAAAATCCCCCCCCTTCTTGGCCATGATGGAGGCCAGGTTAGTATTGTTTACGACCAAGCACTCGTTTACCAACCGGCGTCGTATCAGCCAGTGTACCGCATCCATAATTTTATCGAGTTTTGTTGAGCCAGTCAGGAAAGGTTCTTCCAGTTTAGGGATGATTTCACATCTGGCCGAAACCCAGGTGACAATGCCCATCGTGCCCTGGGAACCCTGAATAAGACGGTACCAGGAAGCTGAAGAGGGACCGGCCGCTTCCTTCTGGGCGCCTCCGGCAGCCCATTGCTCCTCAATGGTGCCCGACCCGGCGGCGGCTCCGGTGCGTATCATGTCCCCGGTGCCCAGGATAACCTCGGTGCAGGCCAGCGGGTCGGCGATATCCCACTGGTATTTCGGCATAATCACCGGTTCCCTTTCCAGCATACTTCCCACTACCGACTTTGACAGGCGCGGCAGCAACGGCACATTAAGTCGGAGTCCTTCCTTGGCCACGGCCTTTATGAGCTCTTCAAAGGTAACCCCCGGTTCGAACATGGCGACGCGGTGTTTGCGGCTGATGCGGATAATTTTTTTCATGCCGCTTAAATCCACGATGATAGTCCCGCCTGTGCCCGGCACCGTATCGCCGCGGAAATGCGGCCCGCCAGAACTGACGGGTACCAGCGGTGTCCGGGTTTCTTTAGCCAGATTAACTATCTTCTGGATATCTTCGGCACTTTGTGGTTTTACCACCAACTCCGGTTTAACCGGAAAAACAAAGCTCATATCTTTGGCATATTCTTGCAGGGTCTTCTGGTTGCGGTCGATATTGGCCTTGCCGACTATCCCGGTTAGCTTCGCTTCTTCTATCACTTGGTCCTCCTGATTCTGTTATTCTCGCTGAGAGCTATTGACTATGGTATTTTGCTCTGGTAGGTGACATCTTGCCTGCCCTTTCCCAGTTCTGCTCACAATTCGGTTGCGTGGCTGGGGATATCGCCAGCATAAGTTCCTTTTTTCTCTCCTGGTTGAACTCTTGAGGCATATTCCCCATTTTATTTATCTCCAGTCCGCTTCGTGGCCAGAGCCGCCACAGCCACGGCTTTCTTACTGAAGACGTCAGCTCAACGTGGAAAGTCGACTAGGTTTTGGTAATCCCTTTTCCCTGATACCCTAACTCTCGAGAGATTCGCATAGCATATTTCTGAACAGTCGGCGCCATATTTTTTAACATGGGAAAGGATAAACGAACTGAAGGCCCGACAACATTTATCGCCCCCACGATTTTACCCTGGTCGTTTCTTAATCCTGAAGCGACCCCCCTGACACCAAGGGCATACTCTTCGTCATCATACGCAATGTCCACTTGCTGGATAATCATAAGTTGCTTCTTAAGCTCTAGGATATCTATGATAGTATTGGGTGTGCGCCTTTCCAATTGCCTGTTGCTGTAGTATTTTTTCAGTTCTTCTTCAGTCATATTGGCCAGGATTATCTTCCCCGAGCAGGTACAGTGTAACGGAATACTAATCCCTTCCTCTGGAATCACTTTTAAAGGACCGGTAGCGTGAGATACTTCATGAAATGTTTCAGTGAGTACGCCATCTTTACCGTCCCATACGGCGATGATGACCGACTCTCTCGCGAACTGAGACAATTCGGTGATATAAGGAATAGCCACGTCCCTGATCTCTATCCCCTTTTTTATAATCCCGCTGAATTCCAGGAAGACATTACCCAGAGAATATTTACCCCTTTTCATTGCTTGTCTGAGATAGCCACGCTTCACTAAAGTGGAAACAATGCGATAAACAGTGGCTTTGTTATAACCAGATAGACCAGATATCTCTGCTAGAGACATTTCATCTTGGTGATGCCAAAACAGCTCTAGAATATCCAATACTTTGAAAAGTGATTTCATCTTTTTTCACCGTGGGAAAAAACGAAATAATAAGTCTATTCGTTTACGTAAAGACTATCCCACTAAATAAACATTGTCAATGGTCATATTTCAAATAGTGAAACTTATCAGCACAATTTTATTTTTTAGGAATTTAAGATACCCAAAATCACCTTGGAGTCACTTTACAAAGAAGTAATTTTGTTGGGTCACATAAGCTTGGATTGTTCACCTTGGGTAAAAAAAGTCCAATTAAACCGGTAACAAGTTTTATTTAAAGTTAGATACGATTTTACCATTGTCAAAGCTAATTAAAAAACTATAATTATGTTCGTATTTAGGTGAAGTTTTGGCAATAGTCTCATCACATCACACGCGACTAGAGGCTTCTTCCATTTATTTTACTTCATATCATTCAATTGTATAATCATATGATAATAAAGTTATAATTATAGAAAATCAAGCTCGATTTAACGTTATAATAAATATTATCAAAGCTAATCAAGGCTAAGTTATTATCAAGGCTAATCAAAGCTAACTAAAATCAAAATAAAATCAAGGCTAATCGAAGCTAGAGGCCAATCAAACTTGACGCGATAATCATCAAAGGTAACCTGTCAAAATAGGGTAAATGAATAATCAAGACTGGAGAGCATTAAACAGTTATTTTCCCACTTGAAAATCAAAGTAGAATCAAGGCTAAATCACTTTCATGATGCAACAATCAAAGGAAAATCAAAGCTGATCAAAGGGCAATAATCATAGTCGTATTCAATGTAAAGCTTTGGCAATAGTCTCTGCACATCATACGTGATTAATAGCTTCTTCCATTTATTTAAATTCATATCATTGAGTAGCATGACCATCCAATTAACAAATTTAATTAATCTTGAAAATCAAGTATGATTTATCTGTAATCTCAAAGCTGACACGAAAACTGTCAAAGCTAAGCTATCAAAACTAATTGAGGTTAAAGAAAAATCGTAGCTAATACAATTACTGTCAAGCTTGATAATAAAGGCAAGCAAGAGTGTCATAAGGGGATAGTGAAAAAGGCAGACCATGATAGTAGAACCTAAAACTTGTCGAGTGTGATTATCGATACAATTTAATTGTTCTCCAAAATCGAGCTTGAATCAAGCTTAGTTTCAATGGAGCATTGTCGGCAGTGATTACAGGCTTATACAACAAATCACTGGTTTGTATAGGATTAAATATTAAGGCTAAAAGCTAACTCGAAAGTTCTGCCTATTGTC
>JBEKDZ010000007.1:0-59724 GCA_050014095.1 Dehalococcoidales bacterium
CCATGGCGATATCCAGTCCATAGATTTCACCGTTAAGCTCGAATATCACCACCTGTCTTTCCGCTACTAACCCATCTTTAGCCATAGTTCTCTCCTAACCAAAGTCTCGTCCCCATATTTGGGAACAAGTAAATAGCTCAAGCGAGGCTGGAGTTATTGGTTGATATATTGGCCCCAGCCCCGCTGATTTTTATTACTATTTCAGTTTCGTAGTGTTGGGCTATTATCTCAAATTGGAAAAAATACGCAAGCTGAAAGATATAGTTATTACCAGGCATTTCCTTTCTACGCACGCGTCTTCCTCACCACATGATTCCGATGGTAGTAAAATTTTAACCTATTAGCGAATCTAGTTTGAAGCAAGTTAGCTACCAAAAGCTATAAAAAGTAACCCTTAAGATGCTCACATGTATTGCATTTAAGGTAATAGGCTTTTTAGGGGAGAAAAGACCTTCGGACCGGCGTTGCTTTCGCTAGAATTTGTTCTAGACAATGTGTAGCAAGGCAATAATCGCAGTGTAGGAGTTTAAACATCGTCCATAGCTATATATTAAATATTTGATATATTAGTTGACAGCGGTGTTATAATATCTGTAATATATCTCTATAATATATCGTAATATATCTTATCTATAATCAATATACATATATACGTATATAAATGGAGAATAGAATTTGGTATTAAATACTTGTATATTTAGAGGCCATACACTTTTATAAAGATATCGTTTGACAAATATTGATGATATAAACGTGGGAATATACCGTCGCCGTTTTAAAAAAGGTCATCGTTAGCGACCCCAAACGATTACCTTCTTTAAAGTGTTTTTCTCCATGCGATACCCAGCCCTAACAATCCAGCAGTGAATATCACGCGAGCGTCTTTAAGAGCCGATTCGTTTAAAATCGCCTTCGTCTCGCCGAGGGTATAAGACGAACGGATGGCTCGCATCCATAGCCGCCGTTGCGCTGCATTCATTCCCATCGCCCAACCAACCAAACGCAGGAGCGGATTAAGTAAAGTTATTCTTAGATTGTCCCAGATAAAACAATATCCGCCCGGTGCGGTCACTCTGGCGATTTCTTTGAATACCTTGAGGGGGTCGGCCCAGAGATGGAGGGAAGCATTACTGATAGTCAGGGCAAAATAGCCGTCGGCAAAGGGTAACATCTGCGCTGAAGCCTGCCGGAAATCGATTCTTTCCGCTAAACCATCCCGGGCGGCGTTCTGCCGGGCTAGCTTTAGCATTTCTTCTGAAATATCGACGCCGGTAATTTGCCAGTCAGTATGGTCTTTGGCGAGGTCTATTGCCAGGCGGCCGTTGCCGGTACCGATATCCAGTACTCTATTTCCAGGGAGACCAATTCCGGCGACCTGTGCGGCAAACCGACGATACACTTGCCCCATGAAGCGCCGGGCGTGTTCATTATAAAATTGAGCGGTAGCAGCATCTATAAACTGCTCTTCATTCAGGGGGATACGTGTGCCGCTAATAAACTTCATCATATCATTACTACAAGAGAGTCTTTTATATATAAGCGACGAGGAACTACAAAGCGGTTTTATGGCCTTGCCTATTTATACTACGCCAGAATTTCTCTTAAAAGAATAGGAAAACGCTTAGCAAAATAAATATACGGGCTACCAGCATAAAATAGGTGGCGAAAGAAAAAGCTTTAATACCTTTAGCGAAATTTTCAGGGTCATGTATAAAATTAAAGCTGATTATCAAAGTGGGCACAGCCATTAAGGCGGTGGGCAATAAGTAGAGTAAACCCAGGTTGAAATAGAAGCCTAGATAAATGCTTAACACCGAAGCCAAACACAAAAATACAAACCCTAAAATAGCTGCTGTCCGCGGAGATGTCCTCTTTATAAAAGCCGGCACCTGGGTGAGTTTCATACCCTTGACATGCTGAATAGGATGTAAGGGAGAGTAGATCATGATGTGTCCTGCCTGCCAGGCTGCTGAAAATGACCATAGGACCCACGGAGCCCAGGAATTGAATAGAGTATCCGGTGAGAAAGCTGCCCAGCCGCACAACCAACCCATGCTCTGAATAGGAGGAAGGGCAAGATAACCGACCCGGTCTCTCAAATAGCTGGAATAAAGACATCCCAATCCGAGCGCTAAAAACGAGACCGTAAAGCAAATCGTATTAAAGGTAAACCAGACAATAACTAAGGCTGCCGTAAAAGATGCCAATGCAAAAAACAGAGCTTGCGGTGGTGCCAGACGTTTACTGGGTATCGGCCGTCCAGGCCAGCAAACCACATCACGGCGCTTATCCACAAAGTCGTTAAAGGCATGAATGCCGGCAAAAGCCAGCAAAGCAGCGATGACGCCGACCAGGCACTTACTCCACGTTGGAAAGCCGCCATAGGCAAGGGCTGCTCCAGCGCCAACCCCCAGCGCCCCCATCGTTGAAAGGACAGGCCGGGTGATGTCCAATACTCCCGCCAGCCGGTCGCTGACGTTGTAGCTTGGTTTAACTACATTCCCCTGCCCCATCCAGCGTTGTATAACACCAGCCATTTTCCCCGCCTTAATCTTTAAATCTATTTATTACTGCTCTTTTTTACCGGTTAGCTGTGTATATTCCCGGCCGAACCACTGCTGGTATTTAGTTTTCAACATCTTGCCAGTGAACATTACAGTATTCACGGGGAAGGCGGAGGTTTGGAGGTGACCGTAATACATATGCACAATAAGAATAAATCCAGTAGCAAGAACTGCCTCGTCGCGATGGGCGGTAGCTACCACTGCGAACCATTGGCCACCGAACCACTGACTGAAAAAGGTGGGGAACATCATGATTATGCCTGTAATTACCATCACCGGCATACCCCAGAATATCGCCCAGTAATCAATCTTCTGCCCGTACTGGAAATGGTCGTACTCCGGCTCTTTTTTATAAAATCCGAATATCCAGAGGGATGAATGAATAATATCTTTCAGGTCTTTCCAGCGGGGGAACATCGCCGCAGGAGACTTGTGTTTAACGAAAAACCCATAACCGATGTAGCCGAGGTGATAGATGCCATCGGCAATCATGATGAAGGCGGCGACATCATGGACCAGACGTAGCACCTCCGTACCGCCGAAGATGCTCGTAAACCACTGGAAGGTAGGCCAATCCGGGAAACCTCTCAAGAGGCCGGTTACCGCCAGCACGATGAATGAACCCATCAAGGCATAGTGCTGGATGCGCTGGTGGATATCGAAACGGATAATATAGTCGCCCTGCACCCGCTTTTTCGCGTCGGTGGGAAGCTTAGGCGCTTTGCCCAGTTTCTCCAGCCAGGAGAAATCGTCATCCCAGCCTTCGGTTTCGCCCCGGCGTGCGACTATTATACGGCGGGTAACCTCCAGGATGATGATAAGAGTCGTAGGTATAAGAACACCGGCAGTGAGCAGGAAGAAAAACCATTTGGTAATTGTTACCGATAACTGCGTAACATCACTGACGTTAACATAGGGGGCGTATTGCGCGTAAGGATAAACCTGGAAAATGTGGAAGGGAAACATATCAAACAGGATGAGCCCGAGCACCACCGCTTCGGCTAAAAGGATGACGGTTATCAGCGGAAAATAATAACGAGGCAAACTTCTTTTTTTCGGTCCCCCGATGTTCTCCATCTTCGTGCTATCGAAGATGATATCAGGATTTTTTACCATGCCCATGGCTTACCCCCGTGCTCTTTGGTGAAGATATCTGCGTATTGCGGGTCCTTCAGTTCCTCTGGTTTGCATTTATAAACCTTACACAACAGACATGTCAAGTCGGGCGAACCGTACATCGGGTCCTGATGGTTGTTATTTGTCAGGACGTTAGGATTGGAAATAAACACGCCACGGAAACCCTGGGCTGGCGCTTCCGGATAAAACCAGTTAGCCGTAGCCGCCACGACTCGGGGGTCGATGCCGGGGAATAATCTGGCTTTCTGGATGATTTTGCCACGCGGCGATTCTATCCAGACAAAATCGCCATCTTCTATCCCCAGCTTTTTAGCCGTCTCCGGGTTAATCTGCATCGTGGGATATTCCATGAAGCTGCGCAGCCAGGGGATATTCCGGTATTGAGCCAGGAAATAGAAAGGCGAACGGAATCCCGTCGTCAGCACCAGGGGGTATTCCTTAGCCACCTCGGGAGTAGAATAGGGGCTTTCACCGGGTTCTACAAAGTAAGGCAGCGGGTCGTAGCCCAGATTCTCTAGCACGGTTGAATAAAGCTCCATCTTGCCGGTGGGGGTGGGGAAACCGCCCCCTTTACGCCAGTAGTCAGTCTTATATTTATAGTATACCTGGTCGGGACCGAAGCAGCCGGAAATAATATTCTCGCTGAATTTCTTCCAGGTAATCGGCGCTTTTCTTAGCTCATAATCCAGCAGAGTCGGGACATCCTTGAACCAATAGTTCGGGGCGGCACGCCGTCCGATTTCGTTGAAAATCCAGGCGTCGGACTTAGCCTCGCCGGGCGGGTCGACGCACTTATTATGAGCTTCGATAAACCAGCGCGGGTGCATATCGTATATGTCGTCTAGCTCCAGCCAGTGCGCCGCGGGCAAGACGATATCCGACATCTCTGCCATCGGACCCCAGAACTGGTCGATTTGCACCAAAAAATCGACCTTTTTCAAACCCTCGACGACCTGATTAGTGCTAGCCATATGGACGATTTGCTGGCCGCCGACGCTTATCCAAACACGGATGGGTTTCTCCCCCTTGTTAAACTCACGGATGATGGTATCGGGATTGCAGGTACGCGCCGCGCCCATCTTAAATTTATCCCCGCCATAAATGTGGGACCGCATCTCGTCGGTGAGCGGGATTTCATTAAAAACATCTTCAATCAAGCCGGTTTCCGGCAGCACCCAGCTCACCATACTGCCCGGCCGCTCGATGTTGCCGCAAATCCCCATAAGGTCGATGATAGCTCTAAGGGTTTGGCCGCAGTTAGCCTGCCGTTCCAGGGAGCTACCAATCTGGATGCACCCCGGGGTATCTACGGCAAAAAGCCTGGCGGCCTGTATTATCTTTTCCTTCGGCACCCAGGTGATTTCCTGGACTTTTTCCACCGGGTACTCCGCCGCACGCTCTTTAAGTTTGTCAAATCCATATGTCCATTTCTCGACAAACTCTTTATCCCAGAGTCCTTCCTGGATAATAGTATTAATCATGCCCAGCGCGAGGGCGGCGTCCGTGCCCGGTCTTGGTTGCAGCCAGAGCGTCGCCCGGGAGGTATAAGCCGTCGCCCGCGGGTCGATAATTATCAGGTTCTTGCAATAATCCAGCGATTTCATGTACCAGTAGCACATTTCAGAATCGGCGCTGCTGATTTCCAGCTGCTTCGCCCAGGATATTTGCGTTTTCGGGAACACCCCACCCCACCCGTGATAGTCACAATACAAGCGACCATAGCCGGTAATCAGGCCATAAAGGCCGATGCGCGGACTGTGGCAAATATAGCCCGGAGAAATTACATTAGCCGAACCCATCGAGCGGGAAAAGCGGTGAGTATAACGGTTGTAGCCCCTACCCGTCCCCTGGGAGGTAGCTACGGTATGCGCGCCATATTTTTCGGTGGCTTCTTTTATTTTGGCGGCAATTGTGTCCAGCGCTTCGTCCCAACTTATTTGTTTCCACTTGCCTTCGCCTTTCTCGCCGGCTCTCTTGTAAGGATGCATAATGCGATAGGGATTATCGATATGCTGGATGCTGGATAAGCCCTTGGCACACATCGTGCCGCGGGTGGTCGAATCCGGATTCCCCTCGATGTGGGTGATTACGCCATCAGTCACTTCGACTAAAACACCGCAGCCGCCGTGACAGCTCTTACAGGTTGTTTTTATAATTTTCTTTTCAGCCATCTTAGACTCCATTTTGATTGTTACAAATACTACCTATCCCCGCAATTTCCGCTAATGCCTAAATAATTAAATCGGGGCTTTAATATGCGCCAACTTTGGGCAATAAAGGCCGGTAAATTCCCACTCTTAAAAGACAATATTTAAGGGCGAAAGCTCCCAGCGTATGCGCCGCGATTGCCACAATCAAGAGAACACTGGAAGCCTCTTCGCCACCTAAAAGGCCGACCAACGAGACCGCCGCCGGAATCGCCAGCCCGAGAATTATCAAGCCGACCCAAAACATAAAAGCCGATGGCCCCTTGAGCAATTCTTGAATCGAAAGCTTGGCTACCGCAGAGGTGTATCCGGCGCTGATGAGATAGGTGACTATCAGCAGCACATTAATCAGTAATAAATAACGGCTGCCTACCTCCGCCCAGGCAACACTGGCATCCCCTCCCGCCAAGGCAATTCCCATTATCAAACCGAAGCCATCCGCGACCCCTGCCAGCATGATAACCACCGGTAAAATTCCCTGATTCCAGAAGGGAATCCCTTTAACATAGTTCATGATGAAACCGCCGTAGATACCCACGCCCAGGACGTTGAGTCCTGCCAATACGCCGAAAGTATAATAGATGGGATTAGTTATCGAATGTCCTATCAGGTTGGCAAGGTCTGGTTGACCAAACACAAGCTGAATAAAGCCGAAAGTGCCAAAAAACACAGAAAACAGAATGCCGCGGGCGAACCACGAGGTTTTCCAGGCATTGGAAAAAGGTGGTAGTGTCCGGTAGAATCGCCAGGGCTTACCGAAGTATGCCAGGTGGATAGGCAGTTTCAGAAACATGATAATCAGCCAGCCCACGAGCAGTCCCCACCAGCTGTTAATAAAGAGAGAGACCAGATATAATCCTGCGCCCAGACTGGTAAAGGTCTCGGCAATCCAGATCATTATGCCGCGTCTCTCTATCCATTCTCTTTGATGCATCGGTTTGACCATCCACTCATGGGTGATCATCCATTGACGCGTTGCCATCTGGGGCATTGTTGACCCTCCTTACTTTTTCCCGAATATCTGCTTCGCCCTTGCCTCCATGGTGCTTAGGTGCTGCATGTGCGAAGCGGTTTGGACCTCTCGAGGAGCGATATTAGAAGGCGCGTTGCCTATCTTGCCATCGATATAATATATCGAAGGCTCGGTACCATACTCGGGATGAAGCTGAAAAGCATTTTTCTCTTTTATCAGTAGCGATATCTCGGATGCCGGGTCATCGAGGTCACCAAAGGTTAAAGCCCTCGCCTGGCAGGTGTTGACACAAGCCGGCGTAGCCTCGCGGTCTTTACCCGGCACCAACCCCTTAGCCATCCCCGCATCGATTCTTTCCATACAGAAATCACACTTTTCCGTCGTCCCGGCGATATGGGGGTAAAGCTTGTGGCCGGCCTTTTCGAAGCGTGTCCGCGCATAACCGGGGAAGAAACCGGTATCTTTATCACGGGAGAAGAAAGTACGATTCTGGTAGGGACAAACGACCACGCAATAGCGGCAGCCGACGCAGATATTGTTATCGACGTAAACAATGCCGTCGGGCCGTTTCTTGGTCGCTTCGGCGGGGCAAACCTCGACGCAAGGTGCTTCTTTACACTGATTGCAGCGGACGGGGAGCGTCGTGAGCTCCTCTCCGGGTACATTGGTTTCCCAGGCGATCAGGCGCGGCCAGGTCATACCCAAAGGCAGAAAGTGTTCAATCCGGCAAGCGGCGATGCAGGCGTGGCAGCGGGTGCATTTTACCAGGTTAATCACCATACCCCATCTCATGAAAGCTGCTCCTTTTTAAGTTCGTTAAATATAAATTACCAAAAATGAGCAAAAAAGTCAAACAGGTATGCGCAACGCATGAAGAAATACTTGGATTATAGTGCAAATTTAATAACAAAAGCTTTAGCAATTCCGCATTGTGATGAAACGAAGCCAGAGAAATCCCAATATTTTACGCAAAAATAAAAAAGTGGAGTAGTGGTGTCTCCCCTTCAGCTTTTAAGATTGTTAAGCTTAACTCGATTGTCTCTAATACCGAATAGTGACAATATCATCAAATCAGAAGTACAATATTTAATAGGCAATACGTTTAATAAAGCGGCAGTTACCTTTAAGGTGAAACGATGGGGATTCTTAAAAAAATATATCATGCAATGATTAATAATAATTGGTTCGGCTACGTTTTCGCGGCAGTATCGGTAGCTTTTGCTACCTGGTTCAAGCAACTGGCGCAGCCAAATATAATCCCCGCCAATATGCCCATTCTTTATATCTTGGCGATTGTGCTTACGTCGACATTCTTCGGGCTGTGGCCGTCAGTATTGTGTAGTCTTTTGAGTCTGCTGGCTTATGATTTCTTTTTCTTGCCGCCCCTTTATTCTATGACATTTAATATCGAAGTGGTACCGGTTTCACTGGTATTTTTCGTGGTAGGGCTAATTATCAGTTATCTATCATCTAACCTGCGTGAAAAAAGCGAAGAAGCTAAAAAGGAAGTGGCTATACGCAAACAACGCGAGGCGGAGCTCATATCTTACCATGAGCATCTCGAAGAACTGGTAAAACAACGCACCGCCGAGCTGGAAAAGGCAAACCTGGACCTGAAAAAAGAGATTGCCGAGCATATGAAAGTGGAGAATATGCTGCAGCAGAGCGAGGACAGGTTGAAGCGGTCACAGGAGATCGCCAATCTGGGCAGCTGGGAACTTGATCTCACCAATAACTCCCTGTCCTGGTCTGATGAGGTATATCGTATTTTCGGCTTAAAACCGCAGGAATTCGGTGCTACCTATGAGGCTTTCCTGGAGACCATACACCCTGATGACCGCGCCGCCGTAAATGCTGCTTATTCCAGCTCGGTGAGCGAGGGAAGAGACACCTACGAAATCGAGCACAGAATTATCCGGAAAGCTACCGGCGAAGTGCGTTACGTGCATGAAAAGTGTCACCATGTAAGGAATGAAAGCGATAAAATTATTCGTTCCATAGGTATGGTTCACGATATTACCGAGCGTAAAAAATATGAGGAAGCTCTATATAAAGCTCAAGAAGAATTAGAGATACGCATTCGGGAACGCACTAAAGAACTGGCTGAAGTGAATAAAGCATTACAGGGAGAGATTACCGAACATAAACGAGCACAAGAGACTATTAATGCCGAAAATCAGCGATTCTATGGTGTTCTGGAGATGCTGCCGGTTTACGTGGTGCTTTTAACTCCGGATTACCACGTGCCTTTTGCCAACCATTTCTTCAGAGAGCGTTTCGGTGAGTCACACGGTAAACGCTGTTTTGAGTATCTTTTCGGACGGAGCGAGCCTTGTGAAATTTGCGAGACCTATACGGTCCTAAAGACAAAGGCACCGCATCACTGGGAATGGACCGGCCCGGATGGCCGCAATTACGATATCTCCGACCTTCCTTTCACCGATACGGATGGTTCCTCTTTGATTATGGAGATGGGCATCGATGTTACCGAGCAAAAGCGGGCGCAGCAAGATCTGCGTAAAGTCCACGCCGAACTGGAAATACGGGTTGAGGAGCGTACCAAGGAGCTAAGTGAAACGCGTGATTACCTGGATAACCTGTTTAACTACGCCAATGCTCCCATCATCGTCTGGAACCCGGATTATAGGATTACCCGTTTTAACCACGCCTTTGAACGTCTCACGGGACGCACCTCGGATGAAGTAATAGGGATAAAACTCGACATATTATTCCCGGATGACAGCCATGATGAGTCTATGAAGCACATTCATGAAGCCACATCCGGGGAACGGTGGGAGGTGGTAGAGATTCCTATCATCCATAAAGATGGAACGGTGCGTATCCTGCTGTGGAACTCGGCAAACCTCTATGCCGTGGATGGCAGGACAGTTATTGCCACCATTGCCCAGGGACAGGACATCACCGAACGTAAAAGGGTAGAACAAATGAAGGACGAGTTTATCGGGCTTGTCTCCCACGAACTGCGCACTCCCATGACGGTGATTACTGGTTCTCTAAAGACCGCCATGTCTGAAGGGATATCGATACAGGATAAACAAACTCTGTTGGAAAACGCCATCGAAGGCGCCGGCGCACTTTCCGCAATTCTGGAAAATCTGCTGGAGCTTTCCAGGTATCAAACCGGGCGTCTTCAGATTCATCGGGAAGCCATTGATTTATCGAGCATCGCCAACAACATAATAGAGAAGTTGCAACCGCATAGCGAAGGGCACAGCTTCCGCATGGAGTTTGCCAGCAAGCTGCCGTTTGTCGAAGCCGACCCGATGCGCGTAGAGCGAATTATTTATAATCTATTGGAGAACGCCGTTAAATACTCTCCGGAAAATAGTGAGATTAAAATATTTGCGCAAAAAAAGGGGGAACAGATCATCACTGGCATTGCTGATAAAGGCATCGGCATTTCAAAAGAAGACCAGGAAAGGATTTTCGAACCCTTCGAACGGTTGGGGAAAGCGGCGCGCCAGGGACTTGGGCTGGGATTGGTAGTCTGTAAACGCCTGGTAGAAGCGCAGGGGGGTCAAATCTGGGTAGAATCGGTGCCAAGGAAAGGCTCAACATTCTATTTCTCCCTGCCGGTATACAAAAAACCTGGTTAAATCCTCTGCCCGGTATTTTTATTTCAAAAGCGCATTTATTTTCTTAATCATATCATTGGGGTCAAACGGCTTATACATGAAGTCGTTAGCGCCCGCCAGCATCGCCGGGTCTTGATTCCCGGGGCTGGCGCTGAAGGCGATTACCGGTAAACTGGTAAAGGCGCGCAGCTTCTTTAATGTCTCAAAACCGTCCATCCTCGGCATAACCATATCCAGCAGCACGATATCCGGCTGGGCTGAACTAATCAGCTCCAGGGCTTTCTCACCGGAAGTTGTCGTGATAACGCTAAAGCCGCGGAGTTTTAAATCTATTTCAATAAAAGTCAGCACTCTCGGATGGTCATCCACCACCAGGACTAGCTTTTTCTTTTCTGCTTCAACCATTTTGCTACTCAACCGTCGGGAACAAACTTCAGTTACAGACGGTTAAAATTTATTATCCTTATTATACTTTATGCTGTGTCAAAGTATCATAAAAATTCTTAAAAATCCATAACAATTTTATTACATTTGTTAACTATTAACTCCCCGGCTAAATAGAACATGGATTTTGTCATAAATTTGTAATTATTCACTATAGGACTTTATAACTTTTCAAGACACCGCGATATAGATTAGTACTTGATACTGGGTTTATTAAAAATCCACATATAAAACGGAGGTAAAGAGATGGAAAACAAATTTACAGAACCTTTGGAGGCAAAAAATAGCGTCCTGCTGCTGGTAGACTACCAGGCGAGGATGTTCTGGGGCGCCAGCGCTATCGACCCAACATATGTGAAAAACAATGTTATGGCACTGGCAAAAGGGGCGGAAATACTGGGCGTGCCTACCGTTCTGACTACCATCGGGGCTAAGAACAATGGCGCATTCCTGCCGGAAATCGTGGAAATGTTCACTGATATTCCGGTCATCGACCGTAAGCTGCCTTCTTTTGACGCTTTCGAGGACAAGGATGTTTTCAATGCCGTTAAAAAAACCGGCCGAAAACAGCTGGTGCTTTCAGGGTTATGGACCAGCATGTGCATGTCTTTCACAGCACTGCGTGGTCTACGCGAAGGTTTTAACGTCTTCGGCGTGATGGATACCGCTTCCTCGGAGTCGATGGATGCTCATAAAATGGCAATCAAACGCATGATACAAGCGGGTGTCGTGCCCTGCACCTGGATGCAGGTAGTCTCCGAATGGATGCATGACTGGCAAAATCCTAACGCCGGCGAGCTTATGTCTCGAGTTTATAGCGCCTATAATGGCTACTTCGGGCAAAAACGACCGTAAATAATGGAGTCCGGCAGGCGCGGGGAAGAGGGGTAGCAGTTGACATTTCCCTGCGCCTGCATTTATTATTTGTGTGCAGTTTATATTTGCAGGACAGCATGGTAAGACAATTTCGCGTGCTTATCGTCGATGATGAGCCGCGCATACTCAAGTTTCTCGACCTGAAGCTCAAAGCTTCAGGATATGATGTGCTAACTGCCAATAATGGTCCGGAGGCTATAGCTCAAGTGCAGGCGCAGGAGCCAGACCTCCTTGTCCTCGATGTAGTCATGCCCGGCATGGACGGTTTTGAAACCTTGAAACAAGTACGGGCTGTATCTTCTATACCGGTTATCATTCTAAGCGCCCGCGAAGCTAACACGGATAAAATCAAGGGCTTGAAGCTGGGAGCCGATGACTATCTGGCCAAGCCGTTTAACCCTGATGAACTGGTAGCCCGTATCGAAGCGGTCAGGCGTCGGCTGGCACCCGCGGAAACCCGGAAAATCGTTGACTCCATGACGCTGCAGCATGTCACCATTAATCTCAAAAATCGCCTGGTTATGGTTAAGGGAAAAGAAATACAGCTGACCCGTATCGAGTGGCTCCTCTTGAGCGAGCTTGCCCGCAACCGAGGCAAGCTTATGCTTTACGGGGAATTACTGACCAGGGTCTGGGGTCCTGAATACCGTGATGATGTACAAATATTGCGGACCTGGATTAGCCGCCTAAGACATAAAACAGACCCAGACCCTGATAATCCCACCCTTATCCGTACCGTGCCCAAAACAGGCTATATCATTGATGAATCTATAGCCTGAACAAACCACCAAACTTAATCCGCTGGCTCTGTATTCCACAAATGTCATAGTTTTGTAATATTTACCACTCCTATTTTATGACTTTTCCAGCGCCCACCGTTTAAAATTCCAGAGTGACTAAATTTAACGGAGTCCCTATGACATCAATAAATCAAGACCAGTCCTTTTTGAATATTAAGGGACAGGTAGCGAAAGTATTGCTCGAATATGCCAGAAACAGTAATAACGGGCATAACCGATTGTCGCAGCGAGACATAGCGACGATGCTTGGCACAGGTTGGGATACAGTTCACCTGTCTCTCAAGTCTTTGTATAATGAGGGCATCATCAGGATTGAGCGTAACCGCATAGTAGTGAATAAAGAATTAATCCAGAAGGTAGCTGGAGCCGTATAATCAACAGACCATTTACATAGTAAATAGCACTATCAGGACAATCAATAGCTTTTATAATCGTTGTTAAACACGGAAAATTTTTCGCTTATCATCTCGCCAACAACGTTAGTTTACCGATTGTTCTTGTAAATACATCGCATTCCCGACAGATACATAATAGGGGGCTAGTTTGTTCTCCCGGTTCACTAAAAGGTGAACATCCTTGGCGATGCGGTCTACGGAATCGAGAACGGGCATCATTAGCTCGACCAATTTTTGCCGGTCGGCAGCTTCAATGATTACCATGATATTAGGATGCCCTTCTAGCGTATCGGCGACGACTCCTTTAATCGTCTGGAGGATGTGCAGCGCATTGGCGGATTTATCTTCAAGAATATCTAGCAGCATATAAGCTTTCGCACTCATTTTCAGCCACCTTTCTTTTTTAGCAAACTCCTGATATTTATTATATCTGCTACTAAGCCTTAAGAGGAATAGTACAAACGGCATGGTTCTTTAGAGCTACAGTTGTGGTATATCTGGCTGCCTACCTGGGTAAATTTACGGGTCGGCATTAACGTATTACCATTTAGCCAGACTGTCTGGAGAGCTTTGCAACCGGGACAAAACGCCAGCAACTCTTCAGCTTGAGATGCCGCGTTCCTCTCCAACCCTCCAGAAACCTTCTTTTCATTAATCAACGTCAACATCATTCCCTCACTCTCCAGATAGCCTGACTTTGAAATTGTATATATTAATTGATGGAAAAGTCATAAAATGACGTCCCGAATAATTACAAAAATATATCATCTCTTTGGCTTCGAGGGGATGTTTGGAGATGGCCAAATAGAAAAAACCCCGACCTATTAAAGCCAGGGTTTAGTATTATGCGTGGTGGGAACAGGGAAGAGATGAGCTCCATCTACCTACAATAAATATAATGTATTGTATTTTTTTCTCTGCTTTTCTTATCTCACAAACCAACTTAAATAGCCGCTTCGTTTCTATCACCAGTGCGGACACGCACCGCCATTTCCACCGGTATGACGAATATCTTGCCGTCGCCGGCATCACCGGTGCGGGCGCTACTGATGATAGCATCAATGACCGGCGGCACATCTTCATCCAATACCACCAGCTCAATTTTCAGCTTGGGCAGCAGGTCCACCCGGTATTCCCCCACCCGCCACTGGAGGGAAAGTCCTTTTTGTTTGCCGCGGCCGCTAACCTCGCTGACGGTCATACCGAAGTAGCTTTTTTCTTCGAGTGCCTTTTTCACCGCGTCCAGTCTTTCTTCACGGATAATCGCTTCTATCTTCTTCATCGGAGAAAACCTCCGTAAGCTCTCTCGCCGTGTTGCGAGATATCAAGTCCTACTGTTTCCTCTACCTGCCCCACACGTAATCCTATGGTTTTATCGACCAGCTTGCCAAGCACCAGCGTCATTATAAAAGCAAACCCGCCCACCGAGATAACGCCGATTAGCTGCTTTAATAGCTGCATCGCGTTGCCCATTATCAAACCGTCGGCGCCAGCGGGGTTGACCGATACCGTGGCGAAAATGCCGGTGGCTAAAGCCCCCCAGATGCCACCCAGACCGTGACAGGCGAAGACATCCAGCGAGTCATCCATGCCGCGTTTAATCTTGAGCAGCACCATGCCATAATAGGAAATGACCGCGGCAATTGCGCCGATGGCGATACCCGCCAGAGGAGTTACAAAGCCGGCGGCGGGCGTGATAGCCACCAGCCCCACCACCGCGCCGGTTACCGTACCTAATACTGTGGGACGTTTGTGTATCCAGCTGATAATCATCCAGGTGAAAGCCGCCGCGGCCGCCGCAACGTTGGTAGCGACGAAGGCGCTGGAGGCCAGCCCACCGGATGTTAAAGCGCTGCCGGCGTTAAAACCAAACCAACCGAACCAGAGCAACCCCGCGCCCAGCACGACCATCGGGATGTTATTAGGTTCCATAGCATCTTGAGGAAAACCGCGGCGCCGTCCCAGCAGCATCACCAGCGCTAAAGCCGAGACGCCTGCATTAATATGCACCACCGTGCCGCCGGCAAAATCGAGGATGCCGAGCTTAGCCAACCAGCCGCCGCTGCCCCAAACCCAGTGGGCAGTGGGCAGGTAAACGATGGTCAACCACAGAACAGAGAAGACCAGCAGCGCACTGAACTTAACCCGTTCTACGATTGCGCCGGTAAAAAGTGCTACGGTGATAATGGCAAACATCGCCTGGAATATCATAAAGGCGAGGTGAGGAACGGTCGTGGCATATATGGAGGACGGGTCCTGCCCAACGTTATTCAAGCCAAGGAAGTTGACTCCCCCGATAATTCCGGCATGGTCGGTACCGAAGCTGAAACTGTAGCCGTAAAGTACCCAGATAAGCCCCACCAGCCCCAGGCAAGCGAAGCTCATCATAATGGTGGAGAGGACATTTTTACGCCGTACCATGCCGCCGTAGAATAGTGCCAGTCCTGGCGTCATTAACATCACTAAAGCAGAAGACATCAAAAGCCAGGCGGTATCTCCGGTATTGATTGGCATCTTCGACCTCCTTTTGGTCTAGATGCCTTTATTATATGAAGTCAATATTACATGCAAGTTACACATATGTTACATTCATGTTAACGGCCTGACCAATAGGCATAAAGCCGGCCGTAAGGACGTAGAAAACGCGGATATAGCTTAATAAAGTCGCCCTTGAGGATAGCATCCGCATCATAGCCAAACAGTTCGGCGAACTGGTTCACATATTGCCGGAGAACGGCATTATCGTTCTCGTCCAGTTTAGCCACGCCGACCTCTTTATTTTTGTCAATACCATGGAGAAATATTTTTGGCTGATTAATGAAGGCTGAAGCGATATTGCCAATATACCAGGTCGGTGTATTATAATTTATCGCAAGCTAGATAAGGACACCCCCTGAATAAGAAAGGACAAATCGTTTTGACCGCAGCCATTTTATATCGAGACGAATTAAAGGAATACGATTTTGGCTCCGGGCATCCTTTCCGCGGCGATAGGTATGAGAATTTCATCAAGTTTTTAAAATCCCATGCGTCGCTTGAAAAATACTATGATATACTTGCGGCTGAACCAGCGACTTTAACCGACCTCTTGAGAATCTGCGACTGTGACTATATAGATTTCAACCAGGAATATTACCACGCGGCAAGTTCCGGCTGGGTCGCTTATTTCGAGGATTTCAATCATTACCACACGCTGGATAATAAACCCATCGGTACTCCGGGAGAGCTGGAGGGGGCGGCCAGACTGATTATCGGTCAGGCGAAAATGGCTTGTGACCTGGTGCAGGCAGGCAGATATAAAAAGGCTATTTCAATAGGCGGCGGTATGCACCATGCCCGGCGACGTTTCGGTGAAGGATTCTGCATCTATAACGATGTCGCCTTTGCCGCGCTGTATCTTATTGAAGAATATCGTTTGGAGCGAATATTAATACTGGATACCGATGCCCATGCCGGTAATGGCACCGCGGAATATATCCAGGAAAATCCTAGAGTGCTTTTTATAGATATCCATCAGGACCCCCACACTATCTACCCCGGCACAGGATTCGCTTCTGATATCGGGATAAAAAACCGGGCCGGCATGATTTTCAATATACCGCTGCCGCTCAATGCCAGTGATGCTTCCTACCAGGCGGCTTTCGACCAAATTATTCTCCCGGTAGCACAAGAATATAAGCCACAAATAATCATACGCAACGGCGGCTCTGACCCCCACTTCGATGACGGGCTAACGAACCTCGGGATGACCATCGCCGGGTTCAGGATGATGGGCGAAAAAGTGCGAGAGATGGCGGAAATATGCCAGGGAAAGCTTATCGACCTGATTGCCTCGGGTTATAACAACCATGTTTTACCGAGCGCCTGGCTCTCTCTACTCAGCGGTATTGCTGATTTTCCAGCGACGGTTGAAGAGCCTGTGCCAGTTCCTCCCCAGCTTCATCAAGATACAATCCTACCGGAGACGCAAAAAGTTCTGGATGAGGTTAAAAAATATCATCATGATTACTGGCATTGCTTTAGATAAGCCATTTCTACAAATATCTAAACTTTTACACATGATATGCGTAATCATGCTATAATATGTTACAGCCAGAAAATGTCTGGCTTATTTAAACCAAGAGAGGTTATTTTATGACTATCGCAGAAATGCTGGCGCGGAACGCGCGGATGTATCCCAAGGACATAGCGCTGGTGGAGCTTACACCCAGCAAAAACTTCCGCCGGGAGATAACCTGGAAGGATTTTGATGATAGGGCTAACAGGGTTGCTAATGCCCTGATTAAGCGTGGTATCCATAAAGGTGATAAGGTCTTACACTTGATGATGAATTCCATCAATTGGCTGGAGGTATATTTCGGTATCGTGCGAACCGGCGCCTGGGTAGTGCCTTTGAACTTCCGCTTCGGGGCTAAGGAAATTAAATATTGCGCCGAAATCGCCGAAGCGAAGGCGATTATTTTTAGTGAGCAGTTTATAGAAAGAGTCCAAGCTGTACGCCATGAGCTACCTAATATAAAACACTATATTTATGTTGGGGAGAATCCGCCGCCAAAGGTGGAGCTTTTTGAGGACGTGATAGCCGGAGGGTCTCCCCAGCCGACGGGGGTGGAGCTTTTAGATACCGACCCCTGTGGATTGTATTTCACCTCCGGCACTACCGGAGACCCCAAGCCTATTTTATTGACACATCGTAATATGGAAAGCACGGCGATTACGGAAAACCGCCACCACTTGCAGACCCATGAGGATAACTATATTCTTCTGCCGCCGCTATACCATACCGGTGCCAAGATGCACTGGTTTGGGAATCTGATTGTCGGCGGTAAAGCGGTGATACTCACGGAGATAAAGCCGCAGTATATCATCGAGGCGGTGCACCGGGAACGGGGAACGATTGTCTGGCTGCTGGTACCGTGGCTGCACGATATTATCCAGGCGTTTGATAATGGCGAATTAAAAATTAAGGACTATGATTTGAGCTGCTGGCGCTTGATGCACGTTGGCGCACAACCGGTGCCGGTGAGCTTGATTAAACGCTGGAAGCAGTATTTCCCTGATATGCAATATGATGATAATTACGGTTTAACGGAAAGTACTGGTCCGGGCTGCCTGCACCTGGGTATGGAGAACCAGTATAAACTGGGGGCGAACGGAAAAGCAGGTTTCAATTGGGAACTGCGTATTGTGAATGATAACGATGAGGATGTTAAGCCAGGTTCGCCGGGCGAGTTGATTGCCCGCGGCAATGGTGTGATGAAGGAATACTATAAAAACCCGCAACTGACCGCGCAGACCTTGAAAAACGGCTGGCTGCATACCGGCGACGTTGCCAGGACGGATGAAGATGGTTTTATCTACGTCATCGACCGCAAGAAGGATGTAATTATCACCGGGGGCGAGAATATTTATCCGGTGGAAATAGAGAGCGTGATTCATCAATATACCGGGGTAAAAGATGTAGCCGTAATCAGGATGCCTGATGAGAGGCTGGGGGAGATAGCCGCGGCTGTGATAGAAGCCCAACCCGATGTCACCTTATCAGAAGAAGAAATCCTGGAACACTGTAAGAAAAACCTGCCGAACTATCAGCGTCCCCGCAAAATAATATTCAATAAGGTGCCCCGCAACCCGACCGGCAAACTGGAGAAGACAAAGCTGCGGCAGAAATACTCCGGCGAGTAGTCCAGCGGGTTTTGTGGGGTAACAATGGTGGATTAGAGGCAAGCCAGACCGTTTAGAGCAAGGTTGCTCATATTTTCGCTTCGGTCGGTGCAGGGATTGCCTTCACTAAAAATAAGCGAATTTGCTCAAGTGCCGGACTTTCCCACTTTTACAGATAGTCCGGCAATATTATATAATTAGACTATCAATCGTAAGGGGCAGATAGTGGCAAATCTTGATCCCCTGGAACACGTCCGGAAAGAATTCCCCCAGAAATTCGCCACAGAGGAAGATATTTTTAGCCATATCCACCAATGAAAGACCAATGGTAGGAAAAAAAGAGACGAAATCAGCATTACTGCCCATCCGCGTTCTTGACCTGACTGAAGGCGGGTGTATGCTCGGCGGCAAACTATTTGCCGACGCCGGAGGCGATGTGATTCAAATCGAACCACCCGGCGGCAGCGCTTCCCGCATACCACCGTACTACAAGAATATCCAGGACCCGGAAAAAAGCCTTTTCTGGTTCGTCTATAACACCAACAAAAGAGGCATCACCCTTAACCTCCAGAAACCGGAAGGCAGGGAGCTATTAAAAAAATTAGCCGCCAAGGCTGATATTATCCTGGAATCATCGGTCGCCGGATACATGGATAGCATTAAATTAGGCTATTCTGATATATGTAAAATCAAACCCGATATTATTTACGCCTCAATCAGTCCCTTCGGCCAAACCGGTCCCAAATCGCATTTCCTGGCCAGCGACCTTACTTCCGTGGCGAGCAGCGGGTTCCTGAATGCCTGCGGCGATCCTGACCGCGCCCCCGTTTGGATTGGCTTCCCGCAGAGCGGTCAATACGCGGGCGCCGAAGCCGCCATCGGTGCCATGACCGCTTACTGGCACCGACTGAATACCGGTGAAGGCCAGTTCGTGGACGTCTCGATGCAGGAATCCAATATGTCCGCTAACATGAACACTCTGCAAATGTGGGATGTCAACAAGGTGGAGTTTAACCGCGTCGGCGCCGTTTCCTATGTCGCCGCTACCAACGTAAAACAGCCGATTTATTTTAAGTGCCAAGACGGCTTTGTAATGATTCTCGCCTTGGGCGGCAATCCTCCTTATGTCCCCTCTTCTACCAAGCTGGTGCAGTGGATGGAAGAAGAAGGCATGGCACCGGATTGGCTGAAAAATCTAAACTGGGAGGTGGACTATAATGCCGCTGTTCTTAAGCAGGAGCTGGCGGATAAGGTAGGCAAGGCGATTGAAGCGTTTACCCTCACCAAGACTAAAACCCAGCTATATAACGAAGGAGCTTTTGAAAGACAAATCCTGATAGCCGGTGTTTCTAATACCAAAGACATTACTGAAGATATACAGCTGAAGTCCCGCAATTTCTGGACGACAATCACCCACCCTGAACTGGGCGCCGATGTTCCTTATTGTGGCCCGTTCGCACCGTTCAGCGAATCCCCTATTGAGTTTAAACGGCGGGCTCCGCTGATAGGAGAACACAATCAAGAAATATACATCGGCGAACTGGGTTTAACAAAAGCCGACCTTACAACGCTTAAAGATAAAGGCGTAATTTAGCGCGAGGGATAAAACGATGAGCAACCAGCCTTTTGAAGGAATAAAAATCGCGGAATTTGCCTGGGTGGTGGTGGGGCCATCAACCTCACGCTATTTAGCCGATAGCGGCGCTACAGTCGTTAAAATTGAGTCCCACAAGCGTATGGATACTAACCGCATTAATGGGCCTTTCGTTAATGGTATCCCCACCCCCGACGGTAGCATGTTTTTCGGGAAACATAACCCTAATAAATACTCCGTCAGCATCGATTTGCGGCACCCCAAAGGTAAAGAAATTGCCTGGAGGCTGATTAAGTGGGCGGATATCGTCACCGAGGCCTTTTCGCCGGGGACAATGGAAAAACTGGGGTTCGGCTATGAAGACGTTAAAAAAGTTAGGCCCGATATTATTTACTTTAGCTCCAGTATGCAGGGCCGGGGCGGACCCCATTCCAGTTACGCCGGCTACGGGCAGAACGCCGTGAACTTTTGCGGCTTGACCGAGATAACCGGCTGGCCGGATAGACTGCCCTCACCGCCATATGGCGCCTGCAGCGACTATATTAGCTGTCGTTTTTCCGCTTTTGCCTTACTATCGGCACTGGCTTATCGCCGCCGGACTGGCAAGGGCCAATATATCGACCAGTCTCAATTCGAATCGACCATCCAGTTTATGGCCGTCCCGATTATGGATTACCAGGTTAACGGGAAAATTATGAACAGAAACGGCAACCGGCTCCCCACCGCAGCGCCGCACGGCGTCTTCCCCAGCCAGGGCGATGACCGCTGGGTAGCTATTAGCGTCATGGACGAAACCCAGTGGCACCAGTTCTGCCGGGTTATCGGCAATCCCGCTCTAGCGACCGAACAAAAATACGCCACTTTAGCCCAGCGGAAAAAGAACGAAGACGAACTGGAAAAACTGGTTGCCGGTTGGACTGTACGCCATACCGCCGCAGAGGTGGAACAGCTACTACAGTCTGCGGGTATACCGGCCAATTGCGTCGAGAAGCCTTCGGATATCTATCAGGACCCGCAGATTGAACACCGACACTATTTCACCCCGCTGCAGCATCCATTTATGGGCCAACAAAAGTACGAAGCCCAGGAGTGCTTTTTGCTTTCCAAGACCCCGCGCCTGTTGGACCGGCCTTCGCCCTGCCTCGGCGAGCATAATGAATATGTTTTCAAAGAATTTTTAAAGATGACCGATGATGAAATTGCCGATTGTATTGTCGCCGGCGCTATTACCACCGAATTCACGGAAAAAATGACCAGCTCATTTTAAATCAAGCGCGGGGTAAGTGCTAATATTCTAGTGCCTTTTGGAAAAATCTAGTTCGTAATCACGACCACGTGCTCCGGTGGCAAATATAAGTAGTTTGACTGACCTTCTTTAATAACACATGAATCCAGTTGGGATAATATCACCATAATATAATGCCGGGTCACCCCGACAGTATTAACATGGAAAAAGCAATTAGTGGATGCAACCCCTTCGGACATTCTATCAACCGTGCTTAAAAACGTGTTTTCACCTGGTCGTTCACTTAACCGAACATATTCCGGTCGGATACCTATAGTGACACGCTGATTGGTCGTCAGACTCAAATTTTTCGGAATCATCGCCCGGAGATGGCCGCCCAGTTCAGGAACTTCAATTAAGGTGGTTGCCCCTTGAATTTCAATAATCGAACCTTCCATTAAGTTTTTAAATCCCACCAGCCTGGCGACGGTATGATTCGATGGGCTGGTAATTACTTTCTCCTTATCGTCATGCTGGACAATACGTCCTGACTCAAATACGGCGATTTTCGAACTGAACTTATAACCCTCGGTCAGATCATGCGTGACAAATAACATATTGCCGCGATAAAAACGGTGCAATGTCTGTAGTTCAAGCTGCAAACGCTCTTTCACCAGAGAATCCAGGGCGGAAAAGGGCTCGTCCAACAATAAAACTTCAGGTTCCGGAGCTAGGGCTCGGGCTACGGCTACTCGTTGCTGCTGTCCAGCCGATAGCTGCCGGGGATATCTATCTCCCAGACGCTGGATATTCATTTTCTCCAACAATTCGGCAACTCTGTCCTTGATTTCCTTCGCCGCGAGATGACGAATACCGTAGCCGATATTCTGACTCACCGTAAGGTGAGGGAACAAGGCATAGTTCTGGAAGACGAAGCCTACCTTGCGCTGTCGGGCCGGCAGATTAATCCCCTTAGCTGTATCTAGCAGCACCTTACCATTAAGATTGACGTATCCCTCGTCCGGGCGTACCAGCCCGGAAATGCACTGCAACGTCATCGTCTTGCCAGAGCCAGAGGGCCCCAGGATAGCCAGGATTTCCTGATTTACAGAAAAAGCCACATCTAGGGTAAATCCCGGCAGTTTCCTTTTTGCCCGGACTTCCAGCATCAGCCTGCCTCCGAGCAGGAGACAAACCTGCGCATCTCTATCGTGAAAATTGCAGTGCTCATGTGCTATTCCACGCTCTCTCGATTCACCATCATCGCCCTGGCTTTATAAGCCTTGCCTTTCCAGTAAGCGATTGCCGCTAACGCGCCAAAGGCGATTACCAGCACTATCCCCACCAGAATCAAGGCTTCGTTCATGTCCCCGGCCTGAATGGAAAAATAGATGGCCACGGGAATAGTGGCGGTTCTGCCCGGAATGTTGCCTGCCAGCATTAAGGTCGCCCCGAACTCTCCCAGGCAGCGAGCCAGAGATAAAGCGGTCGCCGCGGCTACTCCCGGCCAGGCAAGCGGCAGCGTAACCGACCAGAAAACACGCCATTCGGAGGCTCCTAGTGTGCGGGCAGCATCTTCAACATGGGTATCTACCTGTTCGAACGCCCCACGGGCAGTCATATACATGAGTGGAAAGGACATCGTCACGGCGGAAATTACCGTCGCCGGCCACGAAAAAACGATAGTGGTATTAAAAAGAGCCAGAAATTCGCCGATGGGACCGTTTTTGCCAAAGATTAATAATAGCCCCAATCCTACTACGGTTGGCGGCAACACCAGCGGTAAAATAAATAAACCATCAATCAGGCCTTTAAGTTTCCCCGAATAGTGCGCCATCCAGCGAGCAGCGGCAATCCCCAGAAAAAAGGTGATTGCCGTCGCTACGATTACCGTTTTTAAGGAAATCCATAATGGCGCCAGATACGTTTCTGTCATACGGCTTGCCTCATGGTTTTCTGGAAAGAGCGCTACTTGTTGACCATTGTAAAACCATATTTTTCAAAAATTGTTTTAGCCTTATCACTGAACAGGAAAGCGATATAGGCTTTAGCCGCATCGACATTTTTGCTTGCCTTGATGATGGCTATCGGATAAATGATTTTAGCATTAACATCCGCCGGAACGCTAGCTACTACTTTGACCTTAGTTGAGATTAAGGCATCGGTTGAATACACCAGACCAGCTTGTACGTTACCTGTTTCCACATAAGTCAATACCTGGCGGACATCACTGCCGAGGACTTCTTTAGGCCCCACCTTGGCTGTAATGCCGAGTTCATCAAACGCCTGTTGGGCATAGGTTCCCGCCGGAGATGATTTCGGGTCGCAAATAGCTATCTGTTTCACTTTATCGGCGGCGAGGTCGTTCAGACTGGTGATGCCGAGGGTGCTATCTATCGGGACAATCAGCACCAGTGTATTATTCACCAGATTCTGCCGGGTGTCATTTAATATCAGTTCTTCCTTTTGCAGGTTATCCATCTGTTTGGCGGCTGCCGAAAGAAAAACGTCAACCGGGGCGCCCTGCTCAATTTGCTGCTGTAGTGTTCCAGACGAGGCGAAATTAGGGGTGATGGTGACATCAGGATTCTCTTGAGTGTAGAGAGTATTGATTTCTTTTAAAACATCGGTTAGGCTGGCTGCTGCGGAAACGTTCAACTCCACAGGGACTGGCGCCGAACAGCCGGATATGGTTAGAATCGCTAGCAACAAACCGACCAAACCAATCGTTATTAGGTTATTCTTTTTAAAAAAATGCATTTAGGCAACATCCCTTCGTTGGTTTTATTTGCCGTTCACTAAAGCCTGTTTTTATCTATTCATCTTTTACTACCTCCTCTTCCGGGCAAGCCTATACTTTAATAGCAGCCACCCTTTGGAAAAGGAGGTATAAAAAAATAGCGTTCCCTTTTTGCTAGGTACGCTATCATTGACCAACCTGATTTCATTTTTTCTCCTTTTCCACCCGGGAAACAGCGCCGTTTCCAGCGATGCCGTTGACCCTTTTTTAGAAGGATACCGGCTGTTTATCATATCCTTCCGTGGAAGGATTTAGGTAAAACAGCTCCGGAGAAACTGGCATATATTAGCATGTAAATTATATCGTTGTCAATATTACGCTTGGTCATTAGATATCCGTGAATAAAACATGAGCGGCTCTGGTGCAGTTACACTGGCGGTAAAGCTATAAGATAATATATAATATCAAAAATACGGCTAAAACGAATGAAACTTTTTGTAAGACATTGTACCGCAAAGTCCGATTGATTAGGCACATTTTTCCCATTAAAAGATATTCGAAGTTCTACTATATTCGGAGAGACAGCTAAATGAAAAGTATTTCCTCTATCTATAAGCGACTTTCTAAACATATTACGGTATGCCGAATCATTGTTGGTGTCGGCTTTATCATCGCGATGGCCCTGATGTTAGTCGCTCCGCTCCAAATGCCCGACCCGGATGACTGGGCTTATTATTATGGTGTTAAAAATTTTTCTCAAGGCCACTTTACGATAGATAATCCCACCCTGTATCAGCAGGCCATGGAAACCGGGCGACAGGGTAGTATGTTGCTTCAATATTTACCTATCGCACACAATACCTGGGCGCTGGAAAAAGCGCCAGGCTGCGTCTTTTATCTGGTCCCTTTTTATAAAATGGGCATCCCCCGGTATGGCAATGTGCTGCTGGCATTGGGTATGGTGATAGTGACTTTCATATTGCTCAAACGTCTGCGGGACGAAAAAGCGGCGATGATAGGGTCTTTGCTGATGCTTTTTACGCCAATCAGCCTGGTAATGCTTAATCGAGTTTACATGGACACCTATTCTTCGCTGGCTTTCCTGGTGATAGGAGGAGGCCTTTACATCTACTATCATTTGGAAAGGGACAGATTTAACTCGTGGAAGGGTGGAATTCTGCTCTTCCTGGCTTTCTTTTTCGTAGGGTGGTCGGTGATTTCGCGTTATACCAACCTGCCGATAGCGGTAGTACTGTTTTTGCATCTGGTCGTTACCAGATTTATAGCCTGGCGTAAACAACAAAACACGGGGTTCAGAACGGAGATACTTCCGCTCGTTCTGGGAATCGGTTTACCGATGGTGGCGATGCTGCTCTATGACTATTTCGTTTTCGGCTCTCCTCTGAAAACTGGTTACTCAATTTCACCTTACCCCATTAAATTCGCTTTCCAGTATTTAGGACAGGTTGATATGAACGGGGTGTCCATTCCGGGCCAGATACTAAGCTATAACCTGCAAGGTGCCGCACGGAACTTACTAATCGGCTTTCCGCTCCTGATAATCGGTATCCCCGGCTTTTTTGTGATACTGTATCAAAAATTCTTTAAGCGGCGTATATCGGAGGGGAAATGGTCCAGCCTTCGCACCGAATTACCCTGGGACATTTTAACAATCCTGATTTGCTGGTTCGTTTTTGTTTTTTTCCTGTATCTAACCTACGAATGGACGGCAGGACTAAAGGAAGGCGGGGGATTCGTTCTCTTTAACCGCTTCTACCTACCGGGATTATTCCCCGTAGCCATTGTTTGTGCCTTGATAATGGCCAGATTCCCATATAAGGTTTTAATACCGGTATTGGTGATAATCATAGCTTTCGGAATAATGCTTTATGCCCAATGGGCTTGGAACCTCCATATCCTGCCGGACTGGCTTACAGAAAGAACTCTGGAAACCTGGTGGCCTGGCTATATTTTCCCGCCCTGGACTAATGCCGGAATCCAGTTTTATCACGCGCCGTAAAAAGTTTTATATTGGCCCTATAACCCTAAAGACAAGTGACTCGGCAATCGACTAGAGACGAGGTCGAGCCGAACTCCACCTGCCCACAATTCCATTGAACTGGTGCATGAGAGGAAGGCATTTCTTGTTACGTATTGTGGGAGATATTTTTAAAAACAACCGGGTAGGCTTTCTCATCCCATAAGTCGGTATTCCTAAAATTCCATCGGTTGACCACGTAAAGTCACTTGACATCTTCTTAAATTCAAGTTAAAATAATAGGTATACGGTAACTTATTACCGTATTTTAAAGACAACTCTTTGTAAGGGAATATCGCCTTTTAAATAGCGAGTTAGAAAAAATGTCCAAAAAACAACCTATGATGACTAATATTAACGCTAAGATTTATTTGTTTTGTTGCGCTACCAGCTACGAGCAAGCTGAAATAACGCAAAACATTAACCAATCTGGTATAGAAACTCAGGTGGTCTTAATACCTTGCTCGGGGAAACTGGATATCCTCTATCTGACCAAAGCTTTTGAAACCGGCGCTGATGGTGTGGCGGTAATGATATGTAAAGAGGGCGATTGCCGGTATCTAGAAGGTAATATGCGGGCGAAAAAAAGGGTGGATGCAGTGGAAAAGTTACTAGAAGAGGCCGGACTCGGTCAGGGACGTATTACCTTTATCCAGATGAAAGATAACGGAATTACCCAGGCTGTTAATGAACTTGAGGGTTTTATTCAACGAATTAAAGATATTACACAGCACGCACCAATCGTTATCTCGAAAAAATAAGAGCTCGGATTCCCGCGATAAGCGAGCGTTTCAGGAGAATATTTATGATACAAGAAAATAGATTAGCCGAAAAAATAAGAGGTAAAGAATTTATCATTACCGCGGAATACTTGCCGACTCTTGATGTTAATCCTGCAGGCATAGAATCCTGCGTTAAGTATTTCGGTAATGGAATTGCTGCTGTAAATGTCGCTGATAATCACTACGGTATAGCTATCTCCAGCCTGGCAGTTTCGGTAGTTTTTAATCAGTCTGGCGTTGAGACTATTTATCAGTTAGTCACCCGGGACAGGAATCGTATCGCTCTCCAATCGGACCTGATGGGCGCGGCGTTCCTGGGGATAAAAAACGTTTTATGTCTCTCCGGGTATCACCAGACGCTTATCGGGACCCCTGAATCGGCTAATGTTTATGATATCGATTCGATTCAACTAATCGCCCTGGTAAAAAAGATGAACCAGGGACAGCTGCTGGACGGGAAAAAGATACAAGGTGGGTTTTCGATGCTAGTTGGAGCTGTGGCTAATCCATTTCTAACACCTCTGGAAATAAACCTCATACGTCTGGGGAAGAAAATCGCCGCCGGGGCAGATTTTATCCAGACCCAGGCGATATTTGATATTGCTACGTTCCATAAATGGCTAGAAATGGCCCGAAGGAAAGGGCTAACGGAAAAGGCGGCTTTTCTGGCGGGTGTGATGCCTTTAAAAAATGCGGCTCAAGCTAAAGAATTAGTCGAACACCATACCGATTGGAACATACCATCAGCAGTTATCGACCGTCTCAACGCAGCCGGAGATAATGCCGCACAGCAAAAAGAGGGTTTAAAAATCGCCGCCGAAATAATGAAACAGCTTAAAGGCATGCCAGGATTAAGGGGAATTCATATACTTTCCGGCGGCAATGAAAGCGTCGTCCCTGAGCTTTTAGCGACTGTTATAAATAGAGGCTGATATGCCGAATAAGTATCATATTGAAACTAAAAAGGTGCCCCGCCGATTGCCATCTATCGGCAAATTCGGCATTGTAGACTGGCGTGAAGATTGTGCCAACTGCCACAATTGCGCGAAGAAAGCCTGCGTGTACGATAGGTACCGCCAGGAAACCGACTATATTAAAGGTTTAAACGATGTCAATTCGCTTTTCTTCGAGTGTATGGGCTGTTTTTCCTGTGTACAGATGTGTACTAAGGGGCTGCTGGCATTAACGGTCAACCCGGTTTTTGAAAATATGGGAAATAGCTATTTCACGCCGGATATCATCGCGACCACCTGGAATCAGGCGGATACCGCCAGTATTCCTGTTTCTGGCGCCGGCTACCGGGGCAAATTCACCGGCAATGGCTTCGATGCGATGTGGACAGATATGTCAGAAATCGTCCGCCCCACGCGAGACGGAATCCATGGTCGCGAATATATTAGCACGGCGGTAGATATCGGCAGAAAGCCTCGGTTACTTACCTTTAATGATAAAGGGACTCCTTCCAGCGGCCTTTTCCCGCTGGTGGATATTCCCATACCCTTAATTATAGATAAGCTGCCAGCGAAGTATTTTTTCCCTGGTCTTCAACCGATATTCGCCGACGCCGCGAGGCGAACCGGCACCATGTTGATCATAGACTGGGAAAACTACGAACTCATGGGAAAGACAAGAGAACAATACCTGCCAAATATCATCTTCCATTTGAATAATAACAAGCCCTTGATGCCGCCGGAGACTATACGAAAAGTCAAACTCATCGAAATTAGCGACGATGCTAAGACAGAAAAGCGTATCCGGGAGCTGAAAGCTATCAACCCGGAGTTGGTGGTAATCGTCAGTGTGGATTTAGATGCTCACGGCGAACAGCGGGCTATCGAGCTGGCGCATCAGCCCTATACCGAGGCTATTCATATCGTGGCGGATGTCAATGGTAATCAGGTCAATGTGGCTGAGCCTAAATTCATTAAAGATATGATGCGTAATATTCACACATCGCTGGTGAAAAGCGGCATCAGGGATGAAGTGACTATTATAGCCGGCGGCGGCATCGCCCTGGCAGAGCATATGGCGAAGCAAATGCTTTGTGGCGCTGACCTGGTAACCATAAACATGCCGTTACTGATTGCGTTGGAGTGCCGGTTTTGCCAGAATTGCCGCGAAGGCTTCGCCTGCCCGGCGGAAATCGAGAAGATAAGCCACGAATATGGCGTCGGGCGTATGACGAACTTAATCGCCGCCTGGCATGACCAGCTTATCGAGGTAATGGGGGCGATGGGAATACGTGAGGCACGCCGTCTTCGCGGGGAGGTCGGCCGCGCGATGTTTTTCGAAGACCTTGAGGAGGATACCTTTGGCAGACTCTTTGGTGCAAGAAAATAAAACCCCTCAAATTTTACCTGAAAATACGTTAAAAACACTGGTTCCTGCCGTGGAAGTGCCCCGTGTTATCAAACCGGCGCCTTCACGCTACCGGAATGAGATTGCTAAATATATAATCCGGCGCAGCAACGAATGTGTTTTTTGTGGTAAATGTGCCGAGGTGTGCCCTTACGGTGTGCATGTCCTTAAAACAGGATACAAATTATTTCTGGCACCTCATTTGAATGTTTGTATCGGACCTTCCTGTCAGCAAACCTCACATTATTGTATCGACCTGTGCCCTAAGAAGGCGCTAAAAATGGTGGAAAACCCGATGCTGAAAGCCTTGGGGGACTACCGCTGGACGCCTGATATTATCCTGGCTACCTGGAAAATGGCGGAAAGCGGCGAACCACCCTCTCCGGACTATAACTATGAATACGAAATAGGCGCTTCCGGTGGCGGCCTCGACCGGCTAAAGTTTAAATTCCCGGAAAAACCACCAATCGCTTTAAAGGATGACGAAATCGATACCAGTATCGAACTTAACCGACGTCTTGATGACCGTCCGCCGATAAAAATAGATGTTCCGTGGTACGGCGGCGGTATGTCCTTCGGTTCTGTCAGCAATGTTACCCAGCTCGCCAAAGCCAGGGCGGCGACTGCGTTTAACACCTTAACCTGCACCGGCGAAGGCGGCTACATGGAGCGTATGAGACCCTATGACGACCATGTCATTACCCAGGTGGCTACTGGGCTTTTCGGCGTTCGGGAAGAGACCATTCAGAGGGTACGGATGGTCGAGTTTAAATATGCCCAGGGCGCTAAACCGGGGCTGGGCGGGCATCTACTGGCGGATAAGGTCACACCTGCCGTCGCCCGTATGCGGGAAACCGTAACCGGGATTTCTCTATTTTCGCCGTTCCCGTTCCACAGCGTTTATTCGATTGAAGACCATAAAAAACACATCGACTGGATTAAGCATATTAATCGGCGAGCTTTAATATCGACCAAAGTTTCGACACCCGTCGATGTTGATATGGTAGCCGTAGGCAGCTATTCCGCCGGTACGCATATTATCCACCTCGACGGCGGTTACGGCGGCACTGGCGCCGCTCCAGATATCGCAAAAAAGAACATCGCCATGCCCATCGAATACGCGGTCATTAAAGTGCACCGTTTCCTGGTGCAGGAAGGCATCCGTGATAAGGTAACCTTGATTGCCAGCGGCGGCTTACGGACAGCGTATGATATCGCTAAGATTATCGCCCTCGGCGCTGACGGAACGGTCGTCGGTACAGCAGAATTGGTGGCGCTGGGATGTATACGCTGTAGTCGTTGTGAGAGCGGGCGGGGCTGCCCGCGGGGTATCGCCACTACCGACCCCGAACTAGCCGAAATGGTAGACCTGGACTGGGGGACACAGCGGATTATCAACCTGTACAGCGCCTGGCGTAAAGAGCTGGTCAACATCCTGAAAAGATTAGGCATCAGGAGCATTAGCGAATTGAGAGGTCGCTCCGACCTTTTAATGCACCTTGATTATAATAACGCACCGGTGGACCTAAAATGAAAAGTGAATTCCTAGAGAAATTATTTGTCTCCCGTCAGAGACTAAACGAATCCATAGGACTGCCCTTCCCTATTGATTATAAGGGAGAGGAAGAAGGAGGCTGCGGTGTGGTGGGCTTCTGCTGCACCGAACCGGTAGCCGCGCGGCATATCCATGAGCCATCCAAACAGATGCACAATCGCGGTAACGGTAAGGGCGGCGGTGTTGCAGCGTCGGGCTTTGTTCCGGAACAGCTAGGCGTTACCAGAGACATCCTTGAGAACTATTATATACTACACATCGCCGTGCTGGATACGAGCATTATCCAGGATATAGAAGATAAATATATCAAGCCTTATTTCGATGTAGCCGATTCCAACAAACTGGATACTATCGCGGATTGGACGGCGATACCGATATTAGAAGCCAAGCCTCCTGATGTGTGGCGTTATTTCCTGCGTCCTAAATCCGATGTCTTGGATTCATTCCTGGCGAAAAATAAACTCTCTTTTCCCTCCCGCACTGAAGCGGAGGGCGAGTTTCTCAATCAGCAAAGCATCCGTTTGAACCAGGAATATTACGCTTCACTGGGCGAGAAAAAGGCATTCGTGATGTCCTACGGTAAAAACATCATGATTCTCAAGGTAGTAGGTTATGCCGAAGCGATTACGGACTACTACCGCATCAACGACCTTAAGGCACATGTCTGGATTGCCCACCAGCGGTTCCCGACAAAGGGACGTGTCTGGCATCCCGGCGGTGCCCATCCGTTCGGCGCTCTGAACACGGCGCTGGTCCATAATGGCGATTTCGCTAATTATCATTCAGTGTGCGAATATTTAGCGCAGCGCAACATCTATCCCCAGTTCCTGACCGATACCGAGGTTTCAGTGCAATTGTTCGACCTCTTGGACAGGATTTACCATTACCCTCTGGAATATATTATCGAAGCCCTGGCGCCAACATCAGAACTGGACTTCGATAAACTGCCACGAGACAAGCAGCCCTGGTATAGAGCGATTCAGGCGACCCATATCCATGCCTCGCCGGATGGCCCCTGGTTCTTCATCATCGCCCGCAGTCTGCCGGAGGCACAGAAGTTCCAGCTCATCGGTATCACCGATACGGCTATGTTGCGTCCGCAGGTTTTTGCCTTCGCTGACGGTAAGGTGCAGGTGGGATTGATTGCCTCGGAAAAGCAGGCTATCGACGCCACTTTACTAAGCATGTCCAAGGAAGACAGCCGCATCTGTCCGGTCGCTGACCGCTATTGGAACGCGCGCGGCGGCAGCCACACGGACGGAGGCTCTTTCATCTTTACACTTGCCAGGAACAGCGCAGGAAAATATGAACTCTCTTGTACTGATAAGTTTGCGGTAAAGGTGCAATTGCCATCTGGGAAAGAGATAGAAACTGCTTCCATAGACGTCAGTCTATCTCATGTTGATAAAAAGATTAATGAGGATATACGCCGCTCTCTGGAAGCCGGCGGCGAAGCTACCTACGAGTTTATCCGCGAAAAAATCCCCGCTTGGTCGCTGACCGACTTCCGCATAGCCTGCGCTGCCATCGTCTCGCTGGCCGGAGAACCAGCCTTTACGGCAGCAGCCATCGAGTGTCTGACGCTCCTCAACGACCGCCACTACGCCACCGGCGATAAAAAACGCAAGCACATTGTGCATATAGTGAGAGAAGCCTTGCACAGCCTGTTCGGCAATCTGCCCGGGCTGGATGAAACATCAGCAGGCGTTTACCGGCTGATAACCTATGCTAACAAACAGAGCCTGCGTCCGCCCGGGGGAGGCGAATCCGTCCTTGTCATCGATACCCGGGGATTTCCGGCGGAGGGTATTGATTGCGACGCGGCACTGGTAATGAACGCCTATTTCTTGGGATGGAAACATTTTATCTGTTTCAACTGCGCCGGGCAGCGCTTTTTAGGCTGCGGCCTCGGCCCATTGACCGAGGGCGTGACCATCGACGTCTATGATAGCTCCGGCGATTACCTGGGTTCTGGCATCGATGGCTTGACTATTACCGTCCACGGCAACGCCCAGGACCAGGTTGGACAAATTATTAAAACAGGCAAACTGGTCATCCACGGGGATGTCGGGCAGACTTTTATGTACGGGGCTAAAGGCGGTTCTGTTTACGTTCTGGGTAATGCTGCCGGACGCCCTCTCATTAACTCCGTAGGCAAGCCGAGGGTCGTGATTAATGGCACCTGTTTGGACTTTCTCGCCGAGTCTTTCATGGCCGGGGATGTATTTAATGGCGGGGGCTTCGTTATCCTGAACGGCATCACTTTCGATGATACTGGCAACATTGTGTCGCTGGCAGAGCCATACGCAGGCAGCAACCTATTTTCCCTTGCTTCTGGCGGTGCTATCTACATCCGCGATGCGCAGAAATCGGTAGTCGACCAGCAGCTCAACGGTGGTCATTTCTTTAATGTGACCGATGCAGACTGGGAAATTATCTTACCCTATCTCCAGGAAAACGAACGACTCTTCGGCATTAAAGTTAGCGACCTCCTGACGGTAAACGGCAAGGTGCGCCAGCCTTCGGAAGTCTACCGTAAAGTTGCCCCGGGCAAACTGGCTGCGCTAGGGGTCGCCGCTGAAAATTCGGACGAATAAATATCAAGGTTGAAAATATGACTATAAGAATTAAAAAACAGTCGCCTGGTAAAAGCCTCCGTTCTGTAGTCGAACAGCGTGCCGAGGTAGACCTTTCTTCTTGTTACCAGTGTAAAAAGTGCTCCATCGGCTGCCCGGTCACGGGGCTGGTTATCTCACCCCCGGCAGAAATCATCCGCAGGCTGCAACTCGGGGCTGGTGATGAGCTGTTGCAGACTGACCTCGTCTGGACTTGCCTATCCTGTGAAACCTGCTACGCTCGCTGCCCTAATGAGATTAACTTCGCCGGGATTATCGATGCGCTACGCGCCGTCTCCCTAGAAAAAGGCTTAGCTAAACCTAAAGGCAACTCGCCGCTGTTCAACCGCCGCTTCCTCGATACGGTCAAAAGCTACGGGCGCGCCTACGACCTGCAAATGATAGTCGCTTATAAGTTAGGCACTGGCAAGCTGATGGATGATATGGAAAAATTCCCGGAGATGTTGAAAAAAGGTAAAATAGCTGTTTTACCACCTTCCGGCGCGGATAAAAGCAAGGTGAAGCGCATCTTCGCCGCGATTAAATCAAAAGGAAAGAGTCGATGAAATACGCCTATTACCCCGGCTGCTCCGCTCATTCTACTGCCCGCGATATGCACGAATCGTGCCTGGCGGTAGCTAAAGAGCTTGGTATCGAGTTACAGGAAATCAAGGGTTGGACATGTTGCGGCGCTTCGGCGGCGCACCAGACCGACCGCGCTTTAGCGGCCTCCCTGCCAGCGGCTAATCTGTTATTAGCTAAAGAGATGGGCCTGGACATGGTAGTCAATTGCGCTGCCTGCTACAACCGCTCGAAAAGCGCCAACTATGAAGTCGTTAATTACCCCGCCATCCGCGAAAAAGTGACCGCCGCATTGGGGCAGAACTATGACGGTTCGGTAGCGGTGCGCCACTTCGTCGAGGTGCTCTCGCAAGACTTCGGCCTGACAAAGCTGAAAAAAGCGGTGAAACAGTCCCTTAACGGTCTTAAGGTTGCCTGCTATTACGGCTGCTACCTGCTGCGCCCGCCGGAGGTAACCGGTTTCGATAACCCGGAAAATCCAACACTTATGGAAAACCTAGTAGAAGCTGTTGGGGGCGAAAGTCTGGAATGGCCGGGCAAGGTCGAGTGCTGCGGCGGAGCTTTGAACCTGACAAGAACAGATATTACCGTGGCACTTTCCGCTACGATTATAGAAATGGCTGAAGACGCCGGCGCGGGCTGCATTGTCACCGCCTGTCCGATGTGCCAGACCAGCCTGGATTTAAGGCAGCAGGATATGAAGAAAATACACGGAAAAACATATAACATGCCGGTGCTTTATATTACCCAGCTGTTAGGATTGTGCCTTGGTATCTCGCCGAAGGCACTGGGCATTAACCGTCTGATGGTGCCGCCGAAGGCGGTTTTCCAAGCGTTGAAATTTTAGTTAAATTTGCTCACCGGGAAGGTTAAAATATGGAAAAAAACGATAAAAAACAAACCGGAGCGGTGCTGGTTCAGGGCGGGGGCATCGCGGGTATTCAAGCGGCGCTAGACCTGGCGAATTCCGGTTTTAAGGTTTATCTGGTCGAACGCGAAGCCGCTATCGGCGGTATGATGGCGCGTCTGGATAAAACTTTCCCTACCGGTGATTGTGCAACCTGTATCATATCTCCCAAACTGGTGGAATGCGCCCGTAATATCAATATTAAGATATTGACGCTGGCGGAATTGACTAACCTTGAGGGAGAACCCGGGAATTTTAAAGCTACCGTCAAGATTTACCCCCGTTATATCGATGAGGCAAAATGTACCGCCTGCGGCGAATGCACGGAGTCCTGTCCGGTAAATATCCCAAATAACTTCGACCGTAATCTGGGCACCCGTAAAGCGATTGCCAAGTATTATCCACAGGCCACGCCGAACGTTTTTGGCATATTGAAAAACGGACATTCACCCTGCAAGGTGGAGTGTCCGGCTAATGTTAATGTTCAGGGGTATGTCCAGCTGATTAAAAAGAAGGAATACCTGAAAGCCGTTAACCTTATACGGGAACGTAATCCGCTATCAGCAATCTGCGGGCGTATTTGTACCCACCCTTGTGAAGCCAAGTGCACGAGGAACTCCGTCGATGAAGCGGTAGCCATCAGATTGCTGAAGAGATTCGCCTCCGATAAAGAAATGGAAATGGCGACATCCGGCCAGCTGGATTTGCCGGAAGAAAAAACCCCGCCGCCCGACGCGAAGAAGGTGGCTATTATCGGCGCAGGTCCAGCCGGCCTAGCTGCCGCCGATGATTTAGCCGACCGCGGCGTAGCGGTAACCGTTTATGAAGCTTCTTCCGCCGCCGGCGGCATGCTCCGCTGGGGTATACCGGAATACCGCCTTCCGAAAAAGATTCTTGACTATGAAATCAGCCTTATCCAGCGTAAAGGCGTTAAGTTTGTTTACAATACGCGCATCGGCAATGATATCTCGTTGGACAAACTACGAAAGGATAACGACGCTGTTTTTATCTCGGTTGGCACGCAAACCAGCCGCAAGCTAGGCATCGAGGGGGAAGATAAAACGGGAGTTACCTATGGACTAGAGTTCTTACGTCAAGCATCCCGCAAAAATAAGCCGCGGCTCAACGGTAAAGTTATCGTTATCGGTGGTGGGAATGTGGCTGTGGATGTCGCGCGAACGGCGTTGCGGTTAGGCGCAGACAACGTTAGCATGGTATGTCTGGAGCAGCCCGAGGAGATGCCGGCTCTGCCCGAAGAGGTGGCGGCCACTCTTGAAGAAGGCATAACTATTAAAAACGGCTGGGGACCCCGCCGCTTGCTGGGTAACGGTGCAGTAAGCAACATAGAATTGAAGCGATGCACCAGGGTTTATGATGAAAATGGCTGTTTTAATCCGGTTTATGATGATAACGACCGGATATCTCTTGAAGCCGATACGATTATTGTCGCTATTGGGCAGGCGCTGGAAAAACAATGGACTTCTGATTCGATAATAGCCGTAGAGAGGGGTTGTATCAAAGCCGATGCAGTGACGCTGGAGACATCGATTAAAGGTATCTTCGCTGGCGGTGATGCCGTATCCGGTCCGGCTTCGGTCATTCAAGCGGTGGCAGCCGGGAAGCGCGCCGCCGAATCTATAGCGCGCTATCTCAACGGTGAAGATATGAGGGTTGACCGTTTTGAGGCGACCATTAGACCTCTCCCGCAAGAACTTTTACCTACTAGCAAAGGCAAAGAGAAAATACAGCGTGCCGCGCCCGGTGCGTTGGCTGTCGCTAAACGCATAAAGAATTTTAAAGAGGTCGAAGGCGGTCTTAAGGAAGAGGCGGCTTTAGCCGAAGCAGAACGCTGCCTGAACTGCGCTTTATGTTCCGAGTGTCTACAATGTGTTACCGCCTGTGAGCAAAGCGCTATCGACCACTGTATGAAAGACCGCTCTATCGAGCTGGATATCGGCGCAGTAATTTTAGCGCCAGGCTTTACGGAATTTACCGCGGAGAAAAAGGGAGAATTCGGGTTTGGACGTTATCCCAACGTGCTGACCAGCGTCCAATTCGAGCGGATGCTCTCCGCTTCCGGACCCTACGATGGTAATGTTGTCCGCCCCTCGGACGGGAAGCCGGCTAAGAGAATCGCCTGGATTCAATGTGTCGGTTCGCGAGATAAGCGTTGCGGTCATGAATACTGTTCTTCGGTCTGCTGCATGGTCTCGACCAAACAAGCACTGGTGGCGTCTGACCACCTGCCGGGATTGCAAGCGTCTATTTTCTATATGGATATCCGCGCCTATGGCAAGGATTTTGACCAGTATTACGAGCGGGCGAAACAACAGGGTATCAGCTACATTAAAGGCATTCCCTCGCGTATTCTGCAAATCCCCGGCTCTAAGGCCTTGAAATTACATTTCTTGGATAATGACAACAAGTTAAGCGAGCGGGAGTTCGACCTGGTGGTTTTATCCGTGGGCATGGAGCCAGGGCTGACCACTACCGCCGCTGCCGAGCAGTTCGGTATCGAGTTGAATGAATACGGATTCTGTGATACGGACAGGTTGTCGCCCTTGGCGACGTCGCGCGCCGGTGTCTTTGTGGCAGGGTCGTTCCAGGAACCCAAGGATATCCCGGAAACAGTGACCCAGGCCAGCGCCGCCGCCTCTATGGCGATGGAGCTACTCGCGCCCTCACGTAATACCCTGATTACTAAAACCTCTTATCCGGATGAGCATGATACTGCCGACGAGCCACCGCGTATCGGTGTGTTTGTCTGTCACTGCGGGCATAATATTGCCTCGGTGGTAGATGTAGAGCGTGTGAGAGACGCGGCGGCTAAAGAGCCGGGGGTGGTCTTTACCGCCGATACGATGTTCACCTGTTCGAACAGCAGCCTGAATAATATCCGGGACATGATTCACGAGCATCGTCTCAACCGCGTGGTCGTAGCGTCCTGCACGCCGCGTACCCACGAGCCGATTTTCCGTGATACGCTACGTGAGGCGGGACTAAACCAGTATCTCTTTGAGCTCGCCAATATCCGCGACCAGTGTTCCTGGGTACATACTGCTACGCCAGAAGAAGCGACGCAAAAAGCCATCGAGCTGGTGCAGATGTCCATTGCCAGGGCAAGACGTTTGAAGCCCTTGCAGGGTTCTTATTTTAATGTGAACCAGACCGGCATAATTATCGGCGGCGGTGTCAGCGGAATAACGGCTGCTTTATCCCTGGCTAACCAGAGGTTTAAAACCATCCTTATCGAAAAGACCGGGCGCCTCGGCGGTAATTTTATTAATCTGCACTACACTTTGGAACATCAAGAGGTTAGCCCATTCCTTGCTAACCTTGTCAAACGCGTTAAAAAGCATCCCAATATAGAGTTACATCTCACCAGCGAGGTCAAAAATGTCGCCGGTTTTGTAGGCAGTTTTGAAGTAACGCTTGTGGAAGAAAGTAAAGAGATAAAAGTTAACGGCGGAGCGATTATCGTGGCTACCGGCGCCAGCCCGGCACTGACGAAAGACTTCCGGCTGGGGCAATCGCCGAACATTATCACCCAACTGGAATTGGAAGATGCTCTCTACAAGGGGACTTTCAGTCGCGAAGCCCAAAATGTAGTCATGATACAGTGCGCCGGTTCGCGCAATGACGAGCGTCATTATTGCAGTCGCCTCTGCTGCTCGATGGCCGTGAAAAATGCTTTGAAATTAAAGCAAATGAACCCGGAAATCAATATTTACGTTCTTTACCGCGATATCCGCACTTATGGTTTCCGTGAAAAATACTATCAGGAGGCGCGTAAAGCCGGCGTTATCTTTATCCGTTATGAAAAAGAAAAGCCTCCAGTTATTTCCGGCGATACCGAGCTGTTGGTAACTGTAAATAGTCCTGACTTCCCGGAAATTATAGAAATTGAAGCGGATAATTTAATATTAAGCACCGGCATCGACGCGCTTAAAGAAAATCGTAAGCTCGCCGATATGCTCAAGGTACCGCTAAACACGGACGGATTTTTCAATGAGGCGCACCTTAAATTACGCCCGGTAGACTTCGCCACGGAAGGTATTTTCCTGTGCGGTCTGGCCCACTCGCCGAAAATGGCGGATGAAAATATCTCCCAGGCTAAAGCCGCGGCGGCGCGGGCGGCAACGATTCTTTCCAAGACACAACTGGAGGTGAGCGCCCAGGTATCGTCCGTCGACCAGGATAAATGCATTTCCTGTATGACCTGCGTTCGAGCTTGCCCGTACAACGCTCCCACGGTCAATGCCAATCATAAGGCGGAAATAAACGCGGCAAAATGCATGGGTTGCGGTATCTGCGCCTCCGAATGTCCGGCCGAGGCGATACAATTAAGACACTTTGAATCCGAGCAGTTTAAAGCAATGCTCGATGCGTTGCTACAGGAGTACAAAACAAAACAGGAAACCGTGACTTTACAGAGATAGGGAAAATGTTTTAACGATGGAAAAATTCGAACCTAAAATAATAGCGTTTTGTTGCCATTATTGTGCCTATTCAGCGGCGGACCTAGCAGGTTCGTCACGTATGCAATATCCGCCTAACGTGCGGATTATCCGTACGCCTTGCACCGGCAGGCTGGAAATCGACTATTATATGCAAGCCTTTGAAAATGGTATCGATGGGGTACTTGTTGCCGGTTGTGAAGAAGGAAGCTGTCACTTTAAAGACGGCAATCTGCTGGCTAAACGACGGGTAAACTCTATACGCACAGTATTAGCGGAAGCCGGCGTTGAGGCGGAACGACTGCGTATGGTGAACGTCAGCGCAGCGGCAGCTCGACCGCTGGTGGAATATATCAAAGAAATGGTGGAGACCGTGCGTAAACTTGGTCCCGTTAAGGTAAAAGAAACGGTCAATAAAACATCAAGAGGAGCAGGATTATGATAGTTGCCGAGAGAAAAACCATTCCAGAAATGGTCGAAATATTAAGGGGACATAATAAGATATTAGTACTCGGGTGCGGCACCTGCGTCACTGTTTGTTTAGCAGGGGGAGAACGAGAGGTAAGTATCATCGCCTCGGCATTGCGTATTGCTTCCAGGGTACAGGGGTTGGGTTTCGAGGTAAGCGAACTCACCATCGAACGTCAATGCGATAATATCTTCATCGAGCAGGCTGCCGAAGCGATTGAGAAATGCGATGCCGTTCTTTCAACAGCCTGCGGCGCCGGCGTCCAGGCGATTGCAGAACGTTATCCCCTTAAGCCTGTCTATGCCGGTTTGAATACCGCGTTCCTGGGTGTACTTGAAGAAAGAGGTGTCTGGACGGAGAAATGCGCTGCCTGTGGTAATTGCGTCCTCGATAAATATGGCGGCATTTGCCCCATCACACGGTGCGCTAAACATATGCTCAACGGTCCCTGCGGCGGTTCGCGTGAAGACCGTTGTGAAGTCAGGCCCGACCGCGCCTGCGCCTGGCAACTCATCTATAAGAGGCTCAAGGATATCGGGCAACTGGAGCGGCTTGATGCTATCGCCGAACCGAAGAACTGGAACCCCAGTCTTAATGGAGGTCCTCGAGTTATTATCCGGGAAGACCACCGGATTTAGTTAAATACGATGCAAATTTCCAATTTACAACACTATTCTGCTGGCTGAGGGCAGCCAGAAGGTTTAAAACCGGTTGGGGAGGTTAAAGATGACTAATCAAGCAGTTAGCGATGTTGAGCATAAGGTAATCGCTATCTTGCAGGTTCTTAAGGATTCATCTGAACCTATGGGATCAACCCTGATAGGCCGCAAACTCCGCGATAGCGGTATTGATGCTAATGAGAGGACAATCCGGAACCATCTGCGCATTCTGGATGAACGTGGTTTCACTAAATTGGTTAGCCGCCGGCAAGGAAGATTGGTCACACAATTAGGACTTCATGAGCTTGACAACGCTCTCATTGGAGACCGTGTAGGGTCAGCAATTACGAAAATCGAGATGTTAATCTATCAGACCTCATTCGAACCGGAAAAAAGCGCGGGTCAGGTGCCTGTCAACGTATCACTTTTCCCAGCGGATAAATTCAAGAAATGCCTTGAGATAATGAAGGGTATTTGCACCACCCATATATGCGCCAGCGAACTCGTATGTGTGGCAGGTGAAGGGGAAAGGTTGGGCGAGGTAAAGATACCACCGGGCAAAGTTGGCCTAGCCACTTTGTCGAATATCGCGGTCAGCGCCGTCCTTATTAAAATGGGGATCCCCGTGGATTTCAGGTTTGGTGGGCTCCTTCAGGTGCGCAAGAATAATTGTATACGATTCGTTGACCTTATCGAATATACTGGCTCTTCAATTAATCCTTATGAAGTATTTATTGCTAGTAAAATGACAGATTTGAATGGCGTACGCCAGGATGGTAATGGGAAAATGCTGGCGAGTTTTAATGAAATACCGGCTTTAGCCCGGACGAAAGTAGAGACGATAATTAAAGGTTTGGAACGGCTGGGAATCAGCGGCATCATAACAATCGGAAGAGCCGGTGAACCTCTGTGTGAAACACCGGTTAAATCTGGGAAATTCGGCTTGGTGCTCGCCGACGGGCTGAACTTAGCGGCGGCAGTGGCGGAAACCGGGATAGAAGTTGAAAATCATGCTGTTTGCGGCACTATCGACTTCACCAGTATGAGACCCCTTAGCTCGCCGACTTTAATACCAAGGTAACTTTTTTCTTCCAGAGCTTTATTAACAACATCCAGCCTTTCTTCACGGATAATCGCTTCTATCTTCTTCATCGGAGCTGACCTCCGTAAGCCCTTTCGCCATGTTGGGAAATATCCAGTCCTAACGTTTCCTCCACTTGCCCAACCCTCAAGCCAATGGTTTTATCAACAAACTTGCCGAGGAGCCAGGTAACCGTGAAAGAATACGCTCCTACGGTAACAATGCCAACCAATTGTTTCCAGAGCTGGGCGAGATTACCGGCCACTAGTCCATCAGCCCCGGCGGAATTGACTGCCAGACTGGCAAAGACACCGACAAAAAGCATACCCAGCATGCCGCCGATGCCATGGACAGCAAAGACATCCAGGGAATCGTCAAAGCCCAGTTTGGTTTTAAAGAACAGCATCACATAATAGCAGACGATAGCTGCCACAATGCCGATGGGTATGGCGGCGAGGGGGGAAACATAGCCAGCGGCCGGGGTTATAGTAGCTAAACCAGCAACCGCTCCGGTAACGGTGCCAAGTATAGTGGGGCGGCGATAAAGCCAGCTTATTATCATCCAGGTGAAAGCGGCAGCGGCCGCAGCGGTATTTGTTGTAACAAAAGCGCTGGCAGCTAGCCCTCCAGCCGTAAGGGCGCTGCCGGCATTAAAGCCGAACCAGCCGAACCATAGCAAACCAGCACCAAGCACGACCAGAGGGATATTGTTCGGCTCCATGGCTTCTTGAGGGAAGCCGCGACGCCGTCCCAGCAACAAAACCAGCGCCAGTGCAGAAACACCAGCATTAATATGGACCACCGAGCCCCCGGCGAAATCAAGAACACCGAGCTTAGCCAGCCAACCGCCACTGCCCCAGACCCAATGTGCTACCGGGCTATAGACTACGGTCAGCCATAGCGTAGAGAAAGCTAAGAGGGCGCCGAATTTTATCCTTTCAACAACAGCACCAGAAATTAACGCTACCGTGATGATAGCGAACATCGCCTGGAATATCATAAATCCCAGATGAGGGACAGTAGTGGCATAAACCGCCGAAGGCTGCTGCCCCACATTCATTAAACCGAGAAAGTCGAATCCTCCAATAACCCCACCGTGGTCGGAGCCGAAGCTCAAACTATAACTATAAAGAACCCAGAGCAAGCCGACCAGACCCAGACAAGCGAAACTCATCATCATGGTGGAGAGAAGGTTTTTACGCCGCACCATGCCGCCGTAGAAAAGGGCGACGCCGGGCGTCATGAGCATAACCAGGGCGGAAGAAATAAGAATCCAGACAGTATCAGCCTGATTGATGGGCATTAAGAAGCCTCCAGATAGCATAATATCCCTTAAATATTATCTGCTATTTGTTACGAATAGATTACATAGATAAGGAAGGGTGCATTAGTCAGTGTGAGGTTACTGGTCTAATCAGCATATAATCTGCCGTAAGGATTGAGGTAACATGGGAAAAGTTTGATAAACTTCCCTCGACCTTATAACCAGCGAGCTAAGTAAGATATTTTAGATACAAAAAGCCCCGGCTTATTACGGCTGGGGCTAATATTATGTCTGGTGGAGACGGGGGAGGGTGCAACTCCACCTACCCACATAGCTAAATTAGTTCAAAAACGGAGGGCTTTCGCTGTTACTGATTGTGGGAGAACGTGAGAGACGGAGTCGCTATCTCCACCTACCCACAAATAATGAATTTTAATTGTTACTTCTTTACTCTTCATCCTTTTGTTCAATATTGAAGTTGGAGAGTTATAAACGTACCTTAACAATTGAATATGCCAGACCCACATCTGAACGCTTGCTCTGTCTGGCGGGAAAATGAAGTGCTTCAGTCGAGAGCTATCCGACTAGAGCAAATTTAGTAAATGCGGTGGAGTACAATACTAGACTGAGACAAGTATATCGCAGCAGCCGACAGGTTTCAACACAGGGAAAAGGCACGGGACAAAGGACTTGAAGCATACCATTATATTAAAGCTGACGCCGATAAGCACATTCGGTTTGAAGACAATTTTCTCGCCCGGTTTTATAAAACGAAAAGTTTCACCGATAAATTCGAGGCCAGCTCCGACAACACGATACGCTTCCGAGACGTCATAGGTATCGTAAGCTATCAGAGCGACTTTTGATTTGATAGAAATCGTATCTTTTAAAACAATAATAACTATGTGACATAAATAATCAACTATACCGTTGAAGAGTTGATAAATCTGGAAATAGCGTTTAGACTAGAAGCGATAATTGAACGGGCTCTTTGTATCCGGTAATAATCACGAAGGCTATATACTGGGAGGAAGTATGACTACGAAGAAATATGAATACCTGATTAAACCTTTGAGCATCGGCAGAAAAGATAAAGCTAAACTAAAAAAGAAGACAGGCAAACGGAATGTCTTTTTTAGTTTACCAGAATACGCTGAGCAAAAAGTGTGCTTAACCGGTAAAGAACTCGAGGGATTGAATCTATGTTTTGACTGGGAGTTCAAAACCAAGCTCGGCGATTGGCATGAGGCACGAGACCCTCATATTCATCCCTACCCTGAAGTCCAATTTTTTGTAGGTCTGGATACCGCTAATATAAATTATCTCGGCGCGGAAGTCGAGACCTGCCTGGGCACGGAGCAGGAAACGTACTCTTTCGCCGAGCCAACGGTCATCGTTATTCCTGCCGGGCTTCCCCACGGTCCCAACACGACAAAAAGAATTTATAGTCCCAAGGGCTTCGGTTTTTACGTGGCGGCGTTAAGCGCCGTAACGCAAACAGAGTGGATGGCGAACACCAAACCATGTCCGTCAAAAGGCAAATACGAACATCTGGTCAAGCCGTTAAAGGCGGGTTTACTAACCGAACGCGACAAATTCAACGCTTCCCGGTTTACCCAAGATGAACTACTTAAACGCGCTCAATTAACTAAGGAAAGCAAATTAATGCTTGGACCGGGTAACGCCGACCACCGGGCATGGTTTTACGGCAGAGACCTCGAGGGGCTGAACATAAATCTGGATTGGGGATTCTATAGTAAACCTGGTCTCTGGCACCGTGGCGTTGGCACACACACTCATCCCGTGGATGAAGTCCTGGTTTTCGCCGGCGTTGATCCGTCCGACATCGATTATCTCGGGGCAGAAATCGAAATCGACCTCGGCAAAGAACATGAGAGGTACATTATCGAGAAACCGTCGGTCGTTGTTTGCCCCGCCGGGCTGCCCCATTGTCCTATTATTACTCGCTGGATTGATAAACCCTATGCATTCTTTTCGATTAATCTTTCAAGCCAACCGGAAAGTTCGTATATCGATTAACTATCCGTTGTATCGGTATTAGGTAATGTTATCAGGGAGGGGAATTAATAATGGCAACCAGAAAATATGAACATTTATTTAAACCTCTACGCATCGCGGCAATGCCCGGGGGCGGAGGTAATTTTTTCAGAAATACGGGGAACGCGGATGTCAACCGCTGGCTGAACGGCCGTGACCATCTGGAAGGACTGGCTCTTAATTTTTCTTGGGGGTTTTATACCGGGTTGGGTGATTGGCACCCCGGCATGGACCCGCACGTACACCCTTACCCGGAATGCCTTGTATTCGTTGGGCTGGACCCCGACAGACCCGAGTATCTGGGGGCTAAAATGCAATACTGTCTGGGTAAAGAACTGGAGATACATTATTTCGATAAGCCTTCAGTGGTTATCGCGCCGGCGGGTTTTTCTCATTGCCCCTCGGTAACGCTGGACGTTACCAGCCCGATAGGCTATAGTTTTTTCATCATCTCCCTGGGCGCAGCACCCACTTCCCGGTGGCTGGGTGACGGGCCATCCGAAGAGCAGATAAAGCGGATGCAACCGCCCAAAGATTCCAACATCAAATCCCCCATGAATTCCACCTTCGGGACCAAGCGTGTGCACGTTTCTGAAGAGACTATTTCTCGCGGGCATCTTTATGATAAATATGTTAAGCCGCTGGTGCCCAACACATTTGCAAAACGTAAGTTGAAAGTTGAAGAGAAAACCCTTTACGGCGAGATGGCCGCCGGTAATTTCATACCCGGCCCGGGTATGACGGAAAACGCGGTCTGGATGTTCGGCAAGGACCTAGAAGGCGTGGATGTCAACTTCTGCTGGGGCATTCATAAAAACCCCGGCACATGGCTACGGGGTAAGGGCAGTGGGTCTCATACACATCCCAAAGATGAAGTGTTACTTTTCGCGGGTACGGACCCATCCAACATCGACTATCTCGGAGCAGAAATACAGATTGATATGGGCCCAGAACATGAAAGGTATGTTATTATCGAGCCGACGGCGGTGGTTGTCCCTGCCGGTTTTCCTCACGGGAACATCGTCACCAGGTGGGTGGATAGGCCTTTCGGTTTCTTATTGATGTCTCTTGCCGCGAAACACGAAACGACATATATAGACTAACTTAAATAACTTTACCTACCTCCCTAACCCCCTCCTCGTGTGGGAGGTGGTGAAGTATCTCGACCGCTCTGATAAAGAATGGCTAGGATTAACCGTGTTTCTTGGAAGGTAATTGAACAGTGCTATTTATTTGATTTATTATTTCCCAGCCATGATTCCAGATAGCCGTAGGCTGTCCATCCCCCATCCACGACTATTGTCTGTCCTACAATGTGGTGTGAGTCCTCCGATGCTAAAAATACGACAGAATCAGCCACATCTCCGGGTTTAGCCAGCTTGCCGTTAGGAGTCCGGCCCGCCAGTTCTTTAACATCCAGGGTTCCTTTAGTTACCAAGCCCTTAACAAGATCCGTTTCAACATATCCCGGAGCTACGGCATTAACGTTGATATCGTATCTGGCCCATTCACAGCCCAATACTTTAGTTAAAGCTATAACACCGGCTTTAGCACTGCAATAACAAGCTCTCTCCGGAAAGGCGTCAATACCATTAACGGAAGCGATGTTGATGATTTTCCCGCTTTTCTGTTTAATCATTTCCTGGCCGGCTGCCTGGCTGCAGAAAAAGACTCCGTTAAGCATCACATCGATGCCACGCCGCCAAAGACTTTCCTCAAGTTTTTCCGATGGGCTGACGGTAGCCATACCGGCGTTATTAACTAAAATATCAATCTTGCCAAACTGTATTATTACTTCATTGATCATTTTTTCAACCGAGGTTTTATCAGCAACATCAGCTCTAACAACGAAAGAGCCGCGTCCCAGATTCACAATTTCACGGACGACTTTTTCCGCTTCCGAAACCGAAGACGAGCAATTAACCGCAACATCAGCGCCTTCCTTGGCAAGAGCTAAAGCAATCGCCCGGCCGATGCCGCGGCTGGCGCCAGTTACAAGGGCTGCTTTTCCTTCAAGCTTCATTACGGTATAACTCCAGCTTCTTTAAGTTTTGCCAGTTCTTCCCAGGTGTAGCCGTTTTCCAGTAAGACTTCTTCAGTATGAGCGCCTAGCTGCGGGGCTACCCATTTTATCTCAGCGGGAGTTTCACTGAACTGGACAGGGCTATTCAACAGCCGTGCCTTGCCTACGATGGGGTGCTCGATATCCGTGTAGAAATTGTTCACGATAGCCTGTTCATCCTTCAGAATTTCGGCGATGGTCTGGTTGCCGCTGACGATAAGGTCATTTGCCCGAAATTCCTTCTCCCACTCCGCCCAGGTCCTGGAAGCCATGATTTCATCAAGCAGGGCAACCAGTTCCTCAGCGTGCTGTTCCCGGCTTTCCATCGTGGCATAGCGGGGGTCATTTATCCATTCCGTCTTGCCAATGGCCTTGCAGAACGGGGCCCAATACTCCTGGGTGGGGTGGCACATCATGCACCACCTGTCCTTACATCGGTAGGATGTGTACATCGGATTCGGTGCACGTTTTCTGTCCCATCTGGGCTGGGGATGGCCGTAGAGAGCGGTCTGAAAATCCAGCCCCAAGATCCAGGCAGCTGCATGGTATAACGAAAGCTCCAGCCCCTGCCCCTTGCCCGTCTTTTGCTTGTAGTAGAGGGCGGCGAGAAGCCCACTCGTAATTTGAGCTGACGAAACGATATCCATCATACCCGGACGTGAAATTGGAGGTGGGTTCTCCGGGCCAGAGCTTACCAAGTCCATTAGCCCACCATATGACCAGGCGGCGACATAATCATAACCACGATCGTTCGCCTTTGGGCCGTTTGATCCATACCCAGTAAGTACGAAATGAATTAGACCTGGATACTTGCCTTTGAGGCTGGCATAGTCCAGGCCATATTTCTTCAACACGTCCGTAGAATAATTGCTAGCAAAAATATCGGCATTCTCAAGGAGCTTGTAGAGTACTTCCTGACCCTTTTTCTCCCGTAGATTCAATACCACACTCCTCTTGTTCCGGTTCAGAAACTCAAAGTGGAGCTCAATGTCTCCCTTTTCTAGATGGAGCAGCAACGGCCCCCGATTAAAGCTGACGAGGCTCCTCTGCCAATCGCCCCATGTCGGCTCGATTTTAATAACATCGGCACCCCAGTCGGCTAGGACGGCGGTGGCAGCCGGTACGCCGACAACCTGCTCAAATCCAATTATTTTAACACCATCGAGTAATCCAGCCATAATACCAGTTCCCTTAATAATTAATGACCACCAGCATCGTCACCAGTTTATTGGTCTTGTTAATGATTTCCCGGCCTTCATTCGGAGCTAAATAAAGCGAATCCATGGGGCCAAGGGTAAGCTCTTCCTTTTTGTTTTTTACGGTGAGCTCTCCATCCAGGACAACGTATACCTTTTCATTAGGATTATCTTCGTATGCCCATTCGGCGCCGCCGCCGGGCAGGAAATAAGATAGCCCTACCCAGAACTTCTGAATGCCGGTTTCTTCTTTCCCCTGGAGTCGCATCGCGGTCATATTAAAATGCTTGGCGGCAGCGTAAGGTTTTACTTCAGATAAGCTGACCTTTTTCATATTACCTTCCTCATTAGTTATAATTGCCCTCGTTTATTGTGTTCCGTATTTGTAAACGCGGTCAGGCACGTTATTCAGGTCTTTCTCGTCGATATAGGCGACCATCCGGACAATCGAGCCATCGCCCATATACCAGCGGATGGGGAAACCGGATATTTTACAGCGTTTACCGACGACTTTAGCGATGTCGCCGCCGACATTTTCCCAACCGAGAATACCATTACGCATTAATAAATTATGGCAGGGTTCCCATTCGGAGAAATCGTCAATTACTTCATGACCGCCGGAAAACTTCTTGTATTCATCAAAAAGGTCTTTCCGCAACGGGCCAGGACCGTGAGGGCCGATAGCGGTATGCAGCGGATGGTCCAAGGCCTGCTGGTCGACACCTACCGCTTTGACTTTATGAGCGACAAACCATTCGCCGGCTTCCCTACCCAGACCGGGAGAATAGCAAAAATACTGGGTAGAATCACCCCAATACTTATTCCAGCCTGTATGGACGATAATAATATCGCCTTCTTTCATCGGTAATTTTTTGTTGGCGGCGTCAAGGTCTTTAGCCGTGATTAGTTCCCATTTGCCTTTGGGGATATCCCAGACTACAGCGTCGCCATAATAGCACGTCAAAGGAATTTCATGGGTAAAGCGCCCTCCCTCGAATACATGAGCCGGCGAATCGGCATGAGTAGTACAATGCATCGTGGTCGTCACTATCTGCGAGAGGACGCCGGACTTCGCCATATAGTGCATTCTTTCAATCTTGACATCGGCAAAATACGGCCATAACGGACAACCGTTGCCGAATGGGTGGCTTAAGTCTACCAGTATTTCTTTTCCCATGACTTGTTCTCCTTTTCTTTACATTAATGAATTGCTATCTACCAGGTGGTAACACCACCATCAATATATAAAATCTGCCCGGTCACGAAGCTTGATGCATCAGAGGCAAAAAAGACCGTCGGACCGACAATGTCCTCCGGGAGCGCCCATTTGCCCATCGGGATACGGTCTCTCATTTGCTTAGCGTAAGCCGGGTCGGCCAGGGCGTCTTTGGTGAGGTCCGTCTCAACGATGGTCGGGGCTACGGCATTTACCAGAACGTTGCTTTTCGCCCATTCGCAGGCCAGGGTACGAGTAAGCGTATCCACGGCACCTTTGCTGGGGCAATATGCCGCGTAGCCAGCGGGTAGTCCGTATCTGCCTCTTACGGAGGAAATATTGATAATTCTGCCACTTTTCTGCTGCAACATTACCCGACCGACTGCCTGGCAGCAGAGGAAGGTGCCGCGGGTGTTGATATCCATTACTTTCTGCCAATCATCGATCGGGAAAGTATCGGCGGGTTTACGAATAGCCAGTCCGGCGCCGTTGACCAAAATATCAATACGGCCGAAAGCTTTAACGACCTTATCCGCCATTGCATTGACCTGTTTTTCATCAGTAACATCAACGGCTATCGCCATTGATTTTCTGCCTTTTGCCTCTATCTCTTTTACCACACCCTTGAGCGCTTCAAGGTTGCGGCTGGCGACTGCGACATCGGCGCCGGCGTCCGCTAAACCTAAGGCTATGGCTTTACCGATACCGCCGTGCCCGCCGACTACGAGGGCAACTTTATCAGTTAGGTCAAACAATTCGTTCATCGTAAACCTCTCAATTATTTACTATTAAATTATTCGGAAACCGAACTTTATATTTTGTTAGCGGATCTTTTGCCCCAACGTGAAAGCCAGGGGCGAATTAGATCGACACCGCCCATTAATCCTTGTGGCAAAAACAACATCACGATGATAAACAGAAAACCGAATACAATGAGGTTTGCCTGCCCGAGAGTAAGCGAAAAAATATAACCCAGAATTACGAGGAAAATACTGCCCAGAACCGGACCCAGTAGTGTTCCACCGCCGCCAATTATCACTGCGATGACAGCTGAAAACGTCCAGTTTAAACCGAAAATATCACCTGTGTAATAGAAGTAGAGACGGAAGTAAGCATATAAACCACCGGCCAGGCCGGCAATAAAAGCGCTGATTAATAAAGATATTACCTTATATTTAAATGTGTTTACACCCATTACTTGGGCTGCTTGTTCCTCATCCCGTATAGCTACCAGCGCTTGTCCCAACTTGGAACGCCGGATATAGTAAATGGCTATCAGTACAATTACAACTAAAACCAGCCCGAGATAATAGCGATAATCTATATTATATGATTGTACATAATCCCCACGGGTGGTAATTGACCGATTAAAAATGTTCTGCATAATTACCTGTAAGGCCTGAGCTAATGCCAATGTCCCCACAGCAAAATACATGCCTTTTAACCGTAGGGTTGGGATGCCGATAAGGGCGGCCAAAATAATTGCGGATAAACTGCCGACCAACACACAAATAACAATTGGTATTCCTGTAACCCATATAAAATGCGTGACCATGACAGAACATCCGAAGAAAGCTGCAATTCCCAGGTTAATCTGACCGGTATAACCTCCAATTAAGTTCCAGCTCTGAGCTAGCAGGATATATATTAATAACGTGACAAGCTGGTTCATAATGCCGGTTCCAAGGTTAATGAATAGTGGCACGAAAATCATGATGGCCAAAACAAGCCCGGATATTGATATTGTTTTCCAATTGATTCCTATCAAGCGAGTCGTTTCCCCCTAGAAAATAGTCCTTGCGGCCGGAACATGATTATTAGCAAAAATATAATAAGGGCGATCGGCTGTTGATAAGCCGGATTGACCAGTAACGTACTTACGGATTGCACTACACCGAGAATGATGCCGGCCGGAATCATAAAATTCATATTGTCTGTGCCTGCAAGTGTTACCACTACCATAGAAGTCAGTAGCCAGGCTATGCCGCCGCCCGGCGTGATTGAATAATTTGTAACAACTACCACGCCTGCAAGACCTGCTAAGGCTACTGCAATTCCGCATGAAATCATGTAGGTAAGTTGCACGTTTACTCCGCTTAAGCTGGCGGCGCCTGCATCTTCCGTAGCGGCGCGGACGTGTTTGCCAAAATAGGTGCGGGTGAGAATGATATGCAAAATAGCGGCGGTCAGGATTGCTAACCCCATGCCGATCAATCCGGTATAGCTAACGGCAGCGCCGAATATGTTGACCGTTTTACCTCCGTAGGAAGTGATAACCGCGCGGGAATTCGGGGTCCAGAATAGGGTCTCCAGATTATCTATTATCCAGACTGCCCCGAAGGTAAGTAACAAGGATTTATCAAGACGCATTTCCGCTTTAGGATATTTTAGTAGTGGTGAAAATAATAATTGATATGTGATTACACCGACAATGAACATCACAAGCATCACAAGGGGAATCGAAAGGTATGGATCAATATGTAATAACGTAACCGCCCAATAACATATAAATCCGCCCAGGATAATAAAACTGCCCTGAGCGATATTTACAAATCTCATTACACCCTGAATCAGTCCGAAGCCAAGCCCCACCAACCCATAGAGCCCGCCGACAAGAATGCCCACTATAATTACCTGAAGTATATTGCTCACGTTTTATTTAGCCTTTTTCAATGCGTTGATACCAAGGTAAGCTTCTTTTACCTGTTTATTACAGAGAAGGTCGGCGCTTTTACCCCGGCCGACGATGTGGCCGTTTTCGATAATGTAACCTTCGTCTGCAAGTGATAATGCCAGCTGCACATCCTGTTCCACCAGTAATATGGTGAGTTTTTTAGATTGATTTATCTCTTTAATAATCCTCGAAATGCCCTGGACAATAATCGGGCTTAATCCTAACGACATTTCATCTATTAAAAGCATTTTGGGATTGGACATCAAAGCCCGCCCGATGGCGAGCATTTGTTGTTCGCCACCGCTAAGCGTCCCAGCTTGCTGCCTGGCTCTTTCTTTGAGAACAGGGAATATCTCATAAACCCAGGCAATGGTGCTATTTTTTACTTTCCGAGCAGTTTTAGTAGAAGCGCCCACTTCCAGGTTTTCTTGAACGTTCATGGCAGCGAATAATCTCCTGCCTTCAGGGACCATGCAAATTCCGCTTTCCACGATACGGTAGGGTGGTAAATTATCAATATGTCTGTTGTTAAAAGTAATTTTTCCGGCTTTCGGTTTAAGTTGGCCGGTAATAGTTTTCATAATCGTACTTTTACCGGCACCGTTCGAGCCAATTAATGTGACTATTTTACCTTCGTCAATTTTAAAGGAAATATCCCATAATGCCTGCAAGTCGTCGTAAAAAACATCCAATTGGCTAATGTCTAGCACGTTGTACCTTTACCCAAATAAGCTTCTATTACCTTAGGGTCGTTACACACTTCGGTAGGAGTGCCTTCAGCAATTTTCTCTCCTGTTTTTAGGACAATCACTTTGTCTGAAATATAGGTGATGACTTTTATTACATGCTCAACCACTATCAAGGTTATACCCGAGTCGCGGATTTTATTAATCAATTTAATGGCAGCATCCATCTCGCTCATATTCAAGCCGGCCATCATTTCATCAAGAAGAAGTAGTTTTGGCCCGGTTGCGAGTGCACGAGCAATTTCTAACCTCTTACGATCGACCAGACCAAGATTAGCCGCTGTTTTGGCTGGTTTTTTTGCAAGTCCGGTTAGTTCTAAGATGGTTTCCGCTTTTTTTCGTGCTTCGGTCATGTTTTGTGCTGGTTGACAACCGAAATTCGTGCCTACCATGACATTTTCTAAAGGGCTTAGCTGGTTAAAGAGCTTTACCATCTGGAAGGTTCTGGCAATACCTTTTTGGCATATTTTGTACGGCGCGATGGCAGTAATATCCTGCCCTTCATACTTTATTGTCCCAGTATCCGGTTTATCAACCCCGGATATCAAATTAAATACCGTACTCTTACCTGCCCCATTAGGACCGATAAGCCCGAGAATTTCTCCTTGATTCAAGTTGAAAGATACGCAGTTAACTGCTTTAACTCCGCCGAAGGATTTGGATAAATTTTCTATTTCCAATAATGGCATAAAAAAGGAATTCATTTATGGCTGCAAGAGATAAGCAGTAATAAACACACCACTTACAGCCATAAATTATTATTTATTTTCTACTGTTATTTTCCCCAAGGAATAGGCCAGATAACATCTTTAGTGTTATAGGACGGGCCTTTAGGCCACACAAGATATTCGGCCCCTCCTTGCCATTGCATTGCTATCAAGATGGGGTTGACCCTGACTCCGTTAGCATCGAACGTGGTATGGCCTTCAACGGTATCCATATCCACCGCAGCAATAGCATTACGGATGGCATCTCTATCCAATGAGCCGGCTTTTTCAATTGCTGCGGCAACTATTTGAACCAGCGCATAAGAAGACCCGATCGCACCGGTGCCGGCATCCGCACCGGCCTTGGCTTTCCAGGCAGTTATTAACTCTTTTATCTTTGGATTATTGGGTGCTAGTAAAGAAGACCATTGCGCCGACTCGATAATATAGTCTCCCAGCGCTCCAAGTTGCGCCCATGATGGGTCTCCAGCAGCTCTGAAGAAAATGATAGCTTTAGGACGGTAGTTCAATTGCTGCATTTGCCTCAGTATATTGATACCATCAGGTGTTGTAGGTGAAGCTACCAGCACTTCAGCGCCAGCATTTTTTGCGCCCAGTATCAACTGGCTGAAATCCGGAGCCAGCATCTGATATTGACCTTCGTAGGCGAAACTTATGCCCTGTTTAGCAGCTTCCTGTTTAAAATATTGGACTAGTTCTATAATCCAATCAGCCTGTTCTTCAAAAAAGGCCCACTTGGTAGGAACCTGGTCTTTAGGTAAACTTGAAACAAGCTGGAAAATGGCCTGAGCAGTACCGCTATTCAGTTGAGAAGTATCGAAATAATATTTAAATCCTTGCTGGGTTAGGGCAACTACGTCGCATTGCATAACGAGTAAAGGCAGCTTATTTTTCTCAAAGATACTGGCGGAAATTCCTGCCAGAGTAGTACCGATAACGACAGGGCAACCATCCGCATTTAGTTGCTCGGCAGCTGCCATAAGCTTTTCTGGGTCAGTTTGATTATCCTTAAGATCCAATTCCAAAGGAATCTTTTTATTATAAGCCTTTACAAAGACGCCGCCATTTTTATTAATTTCATCAATAGCATATTGAATGACAAATTGTGCCATAATCCCGGTGGATGAATCTCCGCCGGTAATAGATAACATAGCACCGATTTTGATGGTAGCCGGAGCGTTCGCCGCTGCTGTAGTACTAGATGTAGCAGGAGAAGACGATTCCGGAGGGGTTGATGTGGTACTCGTCGAGCAACTTGTCAGGATAAGGACTACAGTTACCAGAATACAAAGAAGAACAATCAGGATTCTTTTCATTAGTTACCTCCTCACGTTTTATTTTATTTTATTAATGACTAGCTAAGATTCTTAGATATCTACTGTAAAACTATTACTGTTTTACATCATATTGCACATCATAGTTGATATTTTATAAAATATCAACTATGATTAACGATAATGTTATTACATCCTTCAGTTTTTGTCAAGTGGAAAGTTTGATAAAATAAATCAATGAACACCACTTATTATTAGGTAAACCCAAAAAAGGAGGGAAGATAAAAAATGCCAGAAGAAAAATTCCCCGAAGGATGGATTGTTGTTGACCATATAATTCCCGGTGTTACGGCGGAAATGATTGATTGGTGGTGGGTCAACATGGAAAAAGGGTACGAATTATGGTGTCCTGATGAGCATAAGGGCTTTAAATGGGAGATTAAACCGCCCATAGGTGGTCACATCGGCGCCGTCCAGATTGCCACCGAGAGTATCGATTACGGCCCGGTGATGGATCTCCGCATCGAATGGGTAGACCCCAACATCGGGACTCAAGAACAAAAAGATTTCTGGATCTATGAACATCTTCTGACTGCAGGTACAACCGGCAAGCAACCGGGCACTAGAGCTATGATCATGCTATCCCATCAGTGGGAAGCTATCCCCGGCGGCTGTAAAATACGCTCCTGCATGCATGGTTCTCCCCATCCCCCTCCCGGCAGTAAGCCTCCTTCCGGGCCCATGCTGAAGCACCCAAGCGGCAAAAAACCAAGCGGAGGTGGCTGGCGCGTGCATAACATCGCTGAAGCCAGCACTTTTAAAGCTTTCCTGCCGGCGCTCTGGGGAATCTGGCAGGTCGTTCACGACCCTGCCATCAACCGCCAGTGTTCCTTAAAAATAAAGAAGCAAGACTCTAAAATAATTTACATTTAGTAAGAGGTGAATTATGGACACGCCTAAAACCTGGGTGAAAGAAATAAAGATTAATTTCAGTGATTGCAAGGGTTGTAAGACCTGTATGAATGCCTGCTTTGCCGATGTTATTCGCTGGAACGAGGCTGACAAAAAACCGGTTGTCGCCTACCCGGAAGACTGTGTCTGGTGTCTGGCCTGTGAAGCTGGGTGCCCGGTCCAATGCATAGAAGTAGTTCCCAATATACCCGCACCTTTACGCTCATCATATTAATAATATATTGAATCGGATGAAGGAGACATGACATGTCTACATTAGAAGATTTGGGTGAAGTTGTATCTACGGATATATTAATAATCGGCGGGGGAATCGGGGGCCTGGTAACCGCCCTTAAAGCAAAGGAAGAGAATCCAGGCGCTGATGTATTAGTTGTTGAAAAGCAGACTGCCGGTTGGGCCGGCAAGGCTACAAAAATCGGCGGTATCCTTGCGTTTTTGGGGCCGGGAAATAACGCCGATAAATTTATGGACTTTCAGGTACGTACATCCGGTTTTTATTTAAATGACCAAGAGTTACTTGCCAAATACATCAATAGTTCCTATAAGGCTATTCAAGAATTTGAAGAGTGGGGCGCCAAGCTGGCTAAAACCCCGGATGGCAAAATGGTGATTACCCCAGCTTTCTGGGCCCCAGAATGGTCGACGACTTATATCGATATCGATTTGATGTTGCCTATCAGGAACAAAGCCCGTAAAATGGGTGTGAAGTTTTTGAATAAAATCCATGTCGTGGACTTATTGAAAAAATCAAACAAAATTATCGGTGCTGTAGGTTTTGATATTATTACCGGCAAATATCATATCTTCAACGCTAAAGCAACTGTATTAGCTAACGGTAGTTGTGGTTATAAGGTAAGAAGGTTCTGGATTGCCGGTACCGGCGATGGAATTGCCGCGGCTTACCGGGCAGAGGCGGAAATGAGAAATGCCGAATATGGCAACCTTTACGGCCATACCGTATGGCAGGATACCGATAGCGGCATGGTAGGCCATCAATTCCTGGTTAATGCGCTCGGCGAAAATATGCCAAAGAAATATTTGTCTGACGAAAGCCCCACCGGCGTGTTTTTACCCGTGCAATTAGCCGTAGGTCTAGAAAAAGAAGTGGCGGAAGGAAGAGGGCCTATTTATTTCGCCCCGCCGCCTGGAAACCCGCCATATGTAATGCGCACCAACCTTCCCAAATTGAATGATTGGCAAAAACGGACGGCTGAAAAGGAACAGAAGTACGGGCTTCCGCCGGATGTAAGGCGGGAGATAGGCGTGCCGTTACATGGCGAAACTTCCTGCATCAAAGTAGACCATGAAATGAAGACTAGCCTTGAAGGGCTTTGGGCGATTGGTGATACCAGCTATGCCGGTTCGGCGGTGGCGGGCGCGGTAGCTTCTCCCCCGGGGATTACGCCGGGCTCGGGTATAATGTTTGCGGTCATCAGCGCCGGATGGGCAGGGGCTTCGGCCGCCCGTTACGCCAAAGAAGCCGCTTTGGATAATGTTGGTTATGCTGAAACAAAAGCTTTAAAAGACAGTATTTTCGCCTCTACGCAAAAAGGCAAGGGATTATCGCCAGGGGATGCCATATCTTTACTGCAGGATGTGATGGCGCCAATGAAATATAATCTTCGCCGCAGCAAGCAACGCTTAAACGAAGCTTTAACAAGACTCGATGAGTTAAAGGAGAAAATCTCCAGCCTGCAGGCAAAAGACCTCCATTATTTAAGTAAATGCCATGAAGTTAAGAGCATGATTTTATGTGCCGAATTAACTTACAGGGCAGCTTTGATGCGGGAAGAAAGCCGTGGGTTCCATTTCCGTGAAGACTATCCTAAAGCTGATGATAAGAACTGGCTAAAATGGATAATTTTAAAGCAAGATAATGGTAAGGTAAAGCTTTCAAAGCAACCTATTCCTATAGATAAATACATGATTAAACCAGGCAAGTAACTTCGGGGTGGGACAAAATAAAAAAAGAGACTTACTAACTGCCGCGGGTGTATAATTCTCTTGAAAGTTGACGGTAATCATCAATTGTTTTAAGCTAAAAACATAAAAATCATGATATAAACGCGGCAGGTTGTTATGAATACGACATCTAAAAATGATATAAAGAATGTCAGAATATCGAAAAAAAAAGACCAGGATATTAATCTCTACATTTTACTTGACCAGACCGATAGCATCATCACAAATGCTATTGAACTTGAAATAAAACACCTAAGGATGACTCAACCGCAGGTCAGAGTATTGACCATGCTTTCAAGGGAAGACAAGCCGGTGACTATAGATGAATTGGCAAATTGGACACTAAAAGAATTTAATTCGGTCTCTACCCTTATAAATCGCATGGAAAAGAAAAGCTTGATCAAGAAAGTAAAAAAGGCTGGCGAACTAAAGACATATGTTACATTAACCGAAAAGGGAAGTAATCTTTACCACAAACAGGTTACCGAGCGCTCGATCCACTTGATATTCGATAAGTTAACATCCGAAGAAAAACAACAGCTCGATTTAATTCTAAAAAAGCTCCGCGATACTACACGGGACATCATGGGCCTGGATTACCGCCCTCCATTTTTACCTTAGTTTTATTGACCTGATCCCCTAAAACGATACCAGATATAATATCGTAAAAAGGGGGAGATTACAACAGCTAGTGTAAAAATTATGGTAAGTGGAGACGGGGGAGGGTCGAACTCCACCTACCCACACAGCTGAGTTGGTCATCAAACGGAAGACCTTTATTGTTAACTTTTGTGGGAGGATGTAAGAGCTAACCACGGCATCTCTGCCTACCCACAATTATAAGAAAATTATGGCCAGAGTTGAGTTGAAATTGTCTAATTCCGAACTTTTCTTCGAAAGCTACAAAATACTTGAAAGTGACCTGAACCAACATCCTGGACAATCGTTAAGCTGGAAAAATCGAGAAATGTATCTTCGTATATTTTTAGATATTGCTACCGGACTACCGACTCAACCAGTTCAATAGATAGCTGTTCCGCGTCCATTTCAGTCAGTATACCCTCTGGCATAGGCATGAAAGTACCACTGTGTCCGAAATCGGCATTAGCGATGATAGGAAAACCGTAATCTTTGGTGACTTCGAGGATTATTTCTCTAATATCGGGTAACAGACCTTCATAGTCTTTCTCTTCACAATTGACTAGTTTCCCAATTACCATTCCTACCACATTGTCGAAGATCCCCTCTGCCTCTGCGATAACAAATTGTCGTTCAATTTCATGGGGTTGCGTCTGGAAGGCTTCCCAGAACAGGATGATGTTCTCCAATGAAGGCCAATAACTGGTGCGGTACAAGCGAGTAATCGCTCCGAAATAGCCTCCTGTTAATCTGCCCCTCGCCTTGCCCGGCCGCCAGCATTCCCATTGGGTAAAAGCCTGCATCTTTCCCAGAGGTTCCTTGCAGGTGCAACACTTGATAAATGAATCGATATTGTATCTGGTGCCAAGTTCGCCTTAGAGAGAAAAGCCAGGCTCAAATGGCCGATGTCACTCATGCCACTGAAAATCTTAGGATTGTTTTGTATCGTTTCATAATCGAGCAGTTTTAATAGTTGCACTACCGTATCACCGCCTATCAGACAGATAATTGCTTTTGTTTCAGAGTCCGTGAAAAAATCCATTATTTCCCGGACTCTGTCGCTAGGAACAGCAGTGGTATTTCGATATTTTGAATATACTGTCGGTCCGACTTCAACATTGAACCCAAGTTCCCGTAAAGTGGAAATACCATTCTTGACTGCTTCCTCATCGATAATATGCATTGACGGGGCAACTATCCCAATTTTATCTCCAG
>JBEKDZ010000008.1:0-32897 GCA_050014095.1 Dehalococcoidales bacterium
TCCCACGTTTTAAAATTTTCTTCCGAGAAAGTAACCAGACTGACATCATATTGATCCTTTAGCGCTTGGATCATCCATAAGGTAACCAGTTCCGCCCCTCCGCCTAAAAACAGTGGGTAAAGAATTGCAATTTTCTTTGTCATGCTGGTATTCGTTTATTCCGAAGAATGTGGTCAACGAATAACCGATATACCCCCGCGAAACCCTTTTGCGTCCACGCGTATCGCATCTTCTCCATATCATGTATTCCGATGTATAGCCACGTAAAGCATTTATAACTTAGCTTGTTAATGTGGTGCGATGCAACAACACGCCGATGTTCCTCATCCATAGCTTGTTTATCTCGGATAGACGTCTGTTCCGTATGTATCCGAAATTTGGAAAGATATAGTTTTGTCCGGTAAATTCGGAACTTGGCAAAGACTCGCAATAGCCAATCATAATCACCCACATACCGAAAAGACGGATCAAAAAGTAAGTCATCCTTGAAGAGCCGCTCGCGACAGAGATATAGAGAACAGTGCGCAATATGTGAGAAAAACGCATAATATCGGATGGGAGCGGTCTGGAAGGGAAATTTTATAGGATAGGGCAAACTGTCCCCGGTGATGAAATGCGTTAAACCGGCCACGCCATCATAATCAGGATTTTCCTGGAAGGTTTTAATGACGGATTGAACAGCACCAGTCATGATTAAATCATCTGCGCTGATAAAACACACATATTCCCCCCGCGCTGCTTCCAACCCCTCATTCATAGTTGCAAATCGGCCACGGTTCTCTCGACTCCACCAGCGCAGATGCGAGTATCGTTTGAGGATGGCGATCGTGGCGCCACCATCATTGGATCCATCATCGATAATAATGTGCTCGATGTTTGGGTAGTATTGAGTCTTTACTGAAAGGATCAGTTCTTCGATGTATTTTGCCCCGTTGTAAACGGGAGTGATGATTGTAACGAGCGGGAACTCTGAAGTCATGTGTATTGAAAACCCGTCACGATTTTGACTACAGTCTGGCTGACATTTTCGGTCATGTATTCAGGGGGTGGATTCCACGCCGGAGGCTGGGATAAAACCGTTTTTACACAATCCAAGATCAAGTTTGGATCGGCCCCGCTAAGGATATTGCTGCCGCATTCGAGCGTTTCCGGACGTTCGGTCACGTCGCGTAACGTGACATTGGGAACTTTAAATATGCAGCACTCTTCCTGCACCGTTCCGCTATCGGAGAGCACGCAGTACGCCTTCTGCTCCAGGGCCACAAAATCAAAGAGGCCGAACGGTTCCAGTAGGCGGATTTCCGGATTCTGGATGGAAATCCCAAAGGCCTGCAGCCGCGATCGCGTATGGGGGTGCGTGCTGACGATGACGGGCAGGTTATAGGCACTTTGCAGCGCGTTGAACGCCGCCGCAAATTTTCCAAGCCGCTCCTCGTCGTCGATGTTTTCCGCCCGGTGCAAGGTGACCAGGAAATACTTCCCCGGTTCAGTCTTCAACTGACCGAATATCTTTGCGGCGTCAATCTGCGGCTGGTAATGCCGGATGACCTCCAGGATAGGATTGCCCGTCACGTAGATGCTACGGCCGGGGATACCCTCGGCCAGTAAATTTTGCCGGCTGCGTTCCGTATACGGCATTAGGATATCGCTGCAATGGTCGATGATGCGCCGATTAACTTCTTCCGGAACCCGGTCGTCATAGCAGCGGTTGCCGGCTTCCATGTGATAAACCGGCACGCCCAGCCGTTTGGCGGCAATCGCCGCAAGCGCGCTGTTGGTATCCCCCAGAACCAGGAATCGATCCGGCTTTTTCTCCAGCAGAAGCTGCTCCACTTTGCCGAGGATGACGCCCACCTGCTCGCCAAACCCGCCTTTAGCGCCCAAATAGGCATCCGGCGCCCGGATCCCGAGTTGATTGAAAAAAACCTGGTTCAGACCAGAATCGTAATTCTGGCCGGTATTCACCAGGATATGTTCGCAGACTGTATCCAATTTCCCGATAATCAGGCTCAACCGGATGATTTCGGGACGCGTTCCCAAGACTGTCAGGATTCTCATCGCAGCAATTCCTGCCCTTCCTCTATGGCATCTTCGGGCATCAATTTTTGCTCTCGTAAAAGTGCGGTAACCCTGTCCAGGGTCATCAGATCATTGGCCGAGCTGTATTCATCTGCCAAGGGAGTGGCGTCCACATCCGAGAGACGCAATTCCGGGAGAATGGGAAGGATGGCATAGCATTCCCCCCGCTCCACGGTGCGAAAGCGTTCTTCCTCCGACACCAGGATTTCGTGGGTTTTTTCGCCGGGTCGGATGCCGGTTATTTGGACATCGATTTTTTGTTTGCCGATCAACGCGGCGGCGATATCCGTCACCCGAGCCGATGGAACGCGGGGGATATAGGTCTCGCCGGCTTTGGCGGTCTTCACGGCCGCGAAAATTGTGTCCACCGCCTGGTCCAGGCTGAGTAGAAAGCGCGTCATCTCGGTCGTGGTAATTGTTACCGGTCCACCGCTCTGGATCTGTTCGCGGAATAACGGGATGACCGATCCGCGCGAGGCAAGCACGTTGCCGTAGCGTACGCAGATGAAACGCGTTTTCGGGCAGCGGATGTTGGCTTGGATAAAGATCCGCTCCTGGATCGCCTTGGTCATACCCATCACGTTAACCGGTTTGCAGGCCTTATCGGTGGAAACCCCGACGACGGTTTCGACGGGTAGCCGCAGTTGCTCGATGGCCCGGACGATATTCTCCGGACCAAGGATGTTGGTCAACACCGCCTGATAGGGAAAGTACTCGCAGGTGGGCACCTGCTTGAGCGCCGCGGCGTTGAACACCACGTCGGCTTCCTGCAAGGCGCCGGCGATGCTGGAAAAATCGCGCACGTCCCCGATGCGGAATTCCAGGATCTGATCCAGATTATGATAAATGACCTCATCCGTGGAGACCCTTCTATGTAAATAATCCAGCCGCATGAAATGCTGTTTGGCCTCATCACGCGAGAACACGATGATCTTGCTCGGCCTGCCCATTTCGTTCGCCAGGAGGCGTCGGACCAAGACTTTACCCAGGGAACCTGTCCCGCCTGTAATGAGTATTCGCTTGTTTTTTAGCATATATTTACCTTAAGACTTTGATGAATGGCGGTAGTACTTCTCGTATGCAGCCCACTCCCTCTCCAATCCCGCGATCATTGCTTCCCAATCCGCGGCATTCCCGCCGGTTACTGCAATAAAGCGCTGACCATTCAGGCTGCGGTCATAAAAAAATTTTCCTCAGGTTCAACGGCGATATCGTTCCACTCAAGTGGATCCCGCAATTGGGCCAGGAGATCGTACTTGGAGATCGGTGCGCTAGCCACATGGTATAAACCATATAAATCGGCATGGTTTTCAATAATATCACTGATTAGTCTGGAAAGGAATTTACTTAAATATTATAAAAACAGAACTGGTCCTATTCAATTTGACCTTTCCGAAACCACTCCAAGTATTCCACGAGACCGGCCTCAAGATCAGATCCCGGATTAAAGCCCAGTTCCTGACGTGCCTTGCTGATATCCGCCCGGCAGTGTCGGACATCTGCAGGCCGTTGGGGTTCATAAACGACAGGCACATCTTTCCCGCTCACAGTTTTCATTATCCGGGCTAATTCATTTATCGTGATACTGCTGCCTGAGCCGATGTTATAAACGCCGCTTCGTTCTGCAACCGTCGCAGAAAGATAATTCACCATTGCAACATCTTTGACGTTCACAAAGTCACGTGTTTGTTCGCCATCCCCATAGATCGTAAGATTCTGCCGTCCGTAAATGCGGTTCGCAAAAATAGGGATGACGTTTCCATAAGCATCGTATCTCTGGTTAATGCCATAGACATTAAAATATCTTAAACAAACCACCGTTATGTCATATAAGCCGCCATAACAAAGCACCTGCTTTTCACCTGCCAGTTTGCTGACGCCATATGGTGAATCGGGATTCTGGGGATGATCTTCCGCGATAGGCATTGTCAGCAGTTCACCAAATATGGCAGCTGAAGATGTGTATACCACCCGTCTGACACCCGCTTTGCGAGATCCCTCCAGAATATTTGTCGTTCCAATCAAATTTACTTCCGAATCCTCCCGGGGATGGTCCAAGGACTTTTGCCGCCCAACGCTGGCAGCTAGGTGAAAAACAACATCCACCCCCTGGCAAAGACGTTCGACAAACGAGGCATCGCGGATGTCACCTTGCGTGAAGTCAACATCCAGCCCCTGGATATTTTTTTTATAACCCGAGGAAAGGTTATCAAGGACACGCACTTGACAATTTTCAGAAAGTAGCAATTTAACAACATTTGATCCAATAAAACCGGCACCGCCTGTAACTAAAACATTTTTCATTTGGTCACCTCTTTGATTCAAATCGTCTTGCAAAATTTATTATCTTTTGAGCTTTCTCCGGTGAGAAAAACAAGTTAACAATATTTGCGAGTTTGCTACGGTTTTCAACTTTGAGATAATTCAAAGGCGAATACAAGAGGGAATGTAAGAAATATATTTTTGCCTCTCATATATTTTTTCCCTGTGCATCCTGACAACCGGCCGCATAAAATGCTGCTTGGCCTCGTCGCGCGAGAAGACGATGATCTTGCGCGGCATTCCCAATTCCCGCGCCAGCAGACGGCGGACGAGAATCTGGCCCAGCGATCTCGTTCCACCTGTTATGAGTATCCGTTTGTTTTCCAATTTAGACTACCTGAAAGCGCCTGGCCTTTCAGGACGAAGGTTGGAGATAAAATTCCGCATAGGTGGGCCATTCCGAGGATAATCCCGAGATCATGGAAGCCCAATCCGGCGCGCGCCAGCCGGTTGCCCGGGAAATCCGCTCCCCGCTCAGGCTGCGATCGCAGGCGAAGACGGCTTCCGGTTCGATGGTGATATCGTCCCATCCAAGCGCTTCCCTCAGCCGTACCAGCAGATCGAATTTGGTAATCGGTGTGCTCGCGATGTGGTACAACCCCTGCAAATCAGCATGATTTTCAATAATATCACCTATCAGTACGGAAAGGACAGATGTGGATACGCCGCTGTAAATGGCTTTGCGATAACCCTTGATGTGTTTCCCCCGTTTCAGCGCAAACCAGCTCAGCAGACTTGTGAAGGTATTCAACTGCCAGCCGATGATGGATGTGCGTAGGGTCAGGCAGCCGGGGCGGTTAAGCTCGCCGAGTAATTTGGTCCGCCCGTAGAGATCCACAGGATCGGCGATATCGTCTTCGGTGTAGGCACCGCGGAAACCGGAAAACACGCAGTCTGTGGAAATCTGGAGAACGCGGATACCGCGCTCGCCGCACAGATCGGCAAGCTGGTGCGGGAAGAGAGCATTAACCCGTATGGACGGTACGGCCTGTTTGGCCTCGTCGCGTTGCTTGACGATTCCTACGGCGTTGACAACCGCATCCGGTTTGACCGAATCCAGAATCTCCCTTACCTGAGCAGTATCCTCGACCGTGACGTTGCCGATCCGCTGCTGCGGGGGAAGAAAATCAAATTGTTTCGGCACATTCCGAAAGGTGGCCCAAACCTCAAAACTCTTCGGCAAGAGGCGGCATAATTGATGCCCCAGCATGCCGTTCCCACCAAAAATAAGAACACGCATAGCTATTCCTTTCGTGATTTGTAAATTTCTTGGTATATTTTTATTACTTGCGGCTGGATTTTGGAATTGTCCAATCGCTCTTTTACTACTTGTGCGTTGATCTCGGCAGCACGGTTCACAAGGTCGTCATCCATAAGCGCTTTACGAATTGCCAACGCAATTTTTTCTGGATCTTCAGGCGGAACGATAAATCCACTTTTTCCATCTTCGATCCATTCATCTACGCAAGCGGTGCAGGATTGAATTGGAAATGCGCCCATCACCATTGATTCAACCATAGAATTGGATAAGCCGTCTGATATGCTTAAGCCGATCGTAATCCGCGCCTTTCCCAACAGAGATAGCATTTCATCATGAGAGCACGGCGGCTGAAGCCGGATACGTAACTTTGTTTCTTGCGCGAGAATTTCTGCAGCAATTTCAACATCCGGTATTGCGCTATAGAGTACAATTTCATAGTTTTGTAGATAGTCGGCACATCGAGCTAATGCCTGGAGGCCTACCAATGCCCGACCAGCCCAATTCTGATAACCCTTAAGTAAGATCAGACGCCTAGAGGATATCGGTTGTGAACTTCGTAAACCGGCAATGTGCTCTAGATTGAACCCCCCAGTTGCGGGGTACTTGGGCAAGATTTTTCCATGCAAACCCAATTCTTTTGCTAAGGTAATATCTCGTTCACATTCGCAGAGCAAGTAATCGCATTCATGTAAAACGGCTTTGACCCGTTCACGATGGCTTTGCAGACGACTAAAAAGATATATATCCGATCCCCATATGCTCATGATCCAAGTCGGGAATTTGCTCCCGATGATTCTTTTAGCAGATAAAGTTAAATATCCTGCCTGCTGCATTTCTAGTGAATGAACAATATCCGGATGCAATAAGCGGATAATCAGTGCCAGCAGATGCTCGCGAATTCTCATTGGGATAAGTTGATTTGCGGCTTTAATCCAAAAATCATTCCATCGCACAGGTAGAGGTAGCACCCCAACAAAATGTACGCTCCGATCAAACCCGCTCGGGCGCAGAAAGGTTGGTCCAAGTACTGTTAAGTTGCGTAATTCAGGATGTGGATTAACAATTTTAACTGGAAAGAGATATACCTCCCAGCCTTGATTAGCAAACTGGTTAATCCAACGGGTTGTATGGATGCTATCCGCCATGGCGATAAAAAGAATACGCATTATTCGAATACCATTCTCTTGGTTTTTCTCAATATACCCCATATCAGTATGTTGAGAACCGTTGTAGGACTGTAAGAATATGCTTTCAGAATGGTTGACATTGTTCTGGTCGATATTCTTCTTAAAGCTAAAGAGGTCAGGCGCTTTGCAAGGTCTTGCCTAATAAACAATCTTTCACTCTCCGAAGGATTATATCTACTAATAAATTTATCAAATAATTCTACGAGTAATTTAGTGGTTTGTTCAATCTCATCCGGCAGACAATATTTAGGATCCCATAATATCTCCACCGTTTCTTTCGATACATCTTTATCCAATATTTGGTTTAACATGCGTCGGCCAATTTGGATACTACTTATCAGGTTATTAAATCCATCCATAATCGTGATATTGGTGGTATGTTTACGCAACAGTAAAAGTATTTGAGATAAATTTGCAAAACGAGTTTCACCGGCCAATCGAGTCCATAGATCGTAATCCTCGGCACATGGATACCCGGATCGATACCCATTCGTACGTATAAGTATATCTCGTTTGATCATTACAGATGGATGGACGATCGGGTTATAAAAGCAAAGCGACCACAAAATCTGTGTGTGGCTAGTTGGGAATTTGAGCGTTTCGTACTTTTTACCGGCGGTATCAATAAGTTGAATATTTGTCCCAAGCACACCCACTTCTGGATTCGAATCCAGAAACGCCAGTTGTCTTTCGAGTCTCTCGGGCAGACTGATATCATCGGCGTCCATTCGCGCAATATATTTACCGGTAGTTAGTTTTACCCCTCTATTAAGTGCTTCTACAATTCCAACATTTTGGGATAGTCGATAAACCTTCATGCGGGCGTCATTTTTTTTGTATCTATTTAGAATCTCGATTGATCCATCCGTTGAGCCATCGTCGATAATAATAAATTCGAACTCTCCGAAGGTTTGCGCAAGGATACTATCAATTGCATCCATGAGATATTGTTCGCTATTATAGACCGACATGACTATGCTAACTAGCGGTTTGCCTTTCATACCGCTTTTTCCGGGGATTGTTCGAAGATCAATTCTACTTCCTGATGGCAGGCATTGGGCGTGAATCCTGTATATGCATTCACGCGAATGCGATCGCCGCGATCGAACCGCTCATTCATTTCATTGACCGTGTAATGAAATTGCTCTCCGGCTCTGTTATCGGTTGTGGTTTGCACAATATTGATTGGGTTACAAAAAGTGATGGATAGGTCATAACATAATAGCGAAGGGAATTTTGAATAAAATAACCGTCTGTGCGCGGCGATATATCCCTCTACGTCATTGGGGTTGAGGAAACGCATCCCAGACACAAGCGGGACGATCTCTCTGGCGCGATAAATCGAACTGGAAACCTCCAGCGGGTACCCAAAATCATATTCCGCCGTCGTCCAATTAAATTTGAGTAAACTTCCTGTCAGGGAAATGAAGACTGGCATGGACTGGGGGCGGTCCATTGCATAACAATAAGTGGTATTCCTCCCGAGCCGCAATGAAACACCGAGTACATCCAGGTGGGATTGCAGCTCTTGGATTACCTCACCCAGATTGAAGTCGCGCACGAACAGATTATCATCCACCAAAAACAAGATATACGTGTCACTGGGCGGAGTGGGAATCAATCTTTGGACGAGGAGCCTCTGGAGGCGCCCGAAGGTGCGCTTCCAGGCCCGGTCGAACAACGACCCTGGCGGGAAGCCGATTCGTCCTAACATGCATAGCGCTTTATACAACAATTGCTGAGAATGGCCTCGTTGATAGGGGTCGAGAATGGCTTCCACATTCCGCTGAAAAATGGTCTGAGGAACAAACGTTACCTCTGGATAAGCCGCGATCAGCGTATCATACTGGTGGGCATTGCGATTATCCGTCGCCAGATATAAAACATGGATGTGTGCAATCGCTGAATCTCGGCAATGCAGGAAGAAGGAACGTAGAGTAGCATCCACTTGCATGGCGCGGTCGCGGCTGAAGAGAATTACTTTCACGGGCAAGGATGGTGATTGAGAGAGCATTCGGAGGATTATTTTCCAGATCTTAGAAGGGAAAAATATAGGGTTTCATACTCTTTGGCAAGTTTTTCCCATGTAAAGCGTTCCAACCATGAATGATATCCCTTTTCAGCCAGGGCATGACGACGGACCGTGTCGCCGAGCAGGTCGTCCACTATCTGGGCCAGCACAGTTGGGTTGCCATCCACAAAGCCCTGGTCTTTCTGGATAGTAGGCGCGACGATTCCGCCGCCGCTCCAAGCCGCGATTTCAGCGGCGTTGCCGCAAGCAAGGGAGATGAACGGGGTGCGGGAGGCCAGTGCTTCGAACAGCACAAGCGGCGAGTATTCGATGTTCGACCCAAAGACGAACAAGTCGGCGGCGTGATAGGCGCCGACCACCTCCGCGCGGGGTGGGTCGATTAAAAAGACCTTCTTTTTCCCGCCACCCAGCCAGTTCATCCAGCGGGCGCGGGCGCGACAGACGGAGAGGCAGCCTGCGGGGCCAATACCGCCCAGCGCGGCGTCGAAAACCTGCCCGGCGGCCTCTGAGAACCGTCCGCGCTTGATGGAGCCGAGCACGGGGCGAATAAAACCGCTCCACCAGTGCGCCCGGCCGTCGGCATTACCAATAATGACCAGCGTTGCGCGTTCCGTTTTCAGGCGGCGGAAGGCTTCGAGCACGAGCGCATGTCCCTTGACGCCGGTGTGGCTGCCGACGGTCAACATCAAGGGCTCATCGGCCGGGATATGGTAACGCTGACGGAAGGTTGGATCGGCAGCTTCGAACTCAGCCCGCGATGCGCCATTGGGGATGATGCTCCAGCGCGTCAGGCCGTGCTGGCGGGCAAAGTCGGTATCGCGGTATCGATCAGCATGAAAGATCAGGTGGTCGTAACCGCGCATCACGGCGGGCATCCCAGCGAAATAGCTGGTGTATGCGGGGTCGTAGAGCGCCGAGAACCCACAAGGAATGAGCACCTTTTTATATGGGATCTGGCCGAGTATTGGAAAAACCAAATCCGTGGCCCACTGCTGGGCAGCATAGTTCATCATCAGATCGAAATTACCGTGGCGCAGAAAGTCCTGGTAACGCTCCACTTCGCCGCGAAAGCCCTGCACCGCATTTCCACTGATATTGAACTGCTCAATGTGGACGCCATTCAACTCGAAAACGCTGCGCTCGGGGTGGAAACTTGTCGCAACCGTGACCGTATGACCGCGCAGCGTCAACTGTTCGGAAACCTGGCGGACGACTTCCTGCGCGCCACCGACACTGGGATGGTAATACTGAACGGTGTGTAGAATATTCATTTAGCGTCGAGGATATAACAGTGTCATTCCGGGCAGACCGGTGGCGGTGTGAATTACCTGGTATTTTTCACTGTTTGATTTCAGCGCTGTTTCGATGGCCTGATAGGGACCGATGTTATATCCACTATCCGCCGATTGGAAGAAGGTATCGTGCAGTATAATGCAAGCAAGCGGAAATTTATGAACGATAGCGTCGAGTTCTCGATGAACTGAAGTATAGCTATGGTCGCCATCCAGAAAAAACATAAATCGGGTTTTTGTGTGCATGGAGCGTGCGATTCGAAAAGATTCTTCCAGCCCGTCGCCCCGATATTTCCGGATCTGTGGCATGTTACGGATCAGGACGGCATATTGCCGTCCTGGGTGTTCGACATGGGCGACTTCATCGGGTAATTCAATCGTATGAATCGTACAGTGGATATTGAATGTTCGGACGGTTTCGTAAAAAATCCTGGCCGACTTTCCGATATGGGTACCCCATTCGAACAGATGGTCTGGTTGGAAGCGGAGAAGTGCTCCGGACATTAACAAAAGTTCATTTAGCGGGAATGGGGTTGTTCCAGTAAAGGGAATCAGCTTGCTCACCACGAAATCGGATAATGCCCAATTGTTCACTTCAAATTGGGAACAACCGGCATTTACAACTGGAAGGGATGGTGTAAGCGTTATATGCCTGCTGAATATATTTTTGAACATAAGAATTATACGGGGCTGTTTTGAAAGAAGAATTTGAGTATTGTGGACAAAAGACTGCGATATTGTTTTTCTTTCAACAATTGTGTTGTCAATCCTCGCAGCGCGCTCACTTTTTGCGACCGGATTAAACGGAATGTTTCTCTGTCGAGTTTGATGTGGTTGAATTGGCTGTATATTTGCATCATGCCTTTCCAGTACTGGGTCATATTTTGTGAACTGCGTAGACTTTCCGAGGGCGCGTCGTGATAAATAGTTAATAATTCATCAATAAAATAAATATCGTGATTTAGGGCAATCCGCAACCATAGATCATAATCTTCGATAGCCTTAAAAAGGATATCCTCGCAAAACCCTTTTTGTTGAGACAGGATTTCATGCCTGGTAAGAACAGAAGAAGTAATAATAAAATTTTCCCTGAGCAAAAAGCTAAAGGAGTTCCTTCTGGCTATCGTGCCCGCGGGGAAATAAGGCCGAGATCTACTTTTGCTTTCCCTCAAGGTGTTGGTGCAAACCAGCCCAATGTTTTTATCTGAGCAAATGACTTCCACCTGCTTTTCCAGTTTTTCTGGCTGCCAGGCATCATCGGCGTCGAGAAAGGCGATGTATTCGCCTTGCGCCAGTTGCAGCCCCGCATTACGCGGCACGGCAGGCAGCCCGGCATGAGGAAGGCGCCTGTATTTCACGCGTTTACCGTAGTTCCTCACGATATCTTCAGTATTGTCGGTGGAGCCATCGTCGACCACGATAATTTCAACATTTTGGTAGGTCTGCCCGATGGTGCTTTCAAGAGCGCGCGTGAGTAGATGGGCGGAGTTATATGTGGGGATGATAGCGCTTACAAGGCTGCCCATGACATCTCGATTTGCTGGCTGTACATATTCATCCATACGTCAAGCATTCTTTTTTCTGTCAACGTATTGTTGACGCAGTATTTTGATAAAAATGATCGAGCGAGCTGTTCAAAATCATTCTTGGAGATATCAGTACGAGATTTCATCGCCAGAATTTCGAAGTTATATGTACCCTGATAAGAGTTTTTCCTGACTTGAACGCGATCAAACCCCATATTTGTCAGTAATTGTTTCAGCCTTTGGGGCGACCAACCTTCTTGATGCACTGCCCAGGCAGCTTCCTGTGAGCCAAAAATGTGGCGTAAGGCCACATGGCGGGAATGATCCGATGAGAAAGGGTTAAGCACCGCCCAGGCCGTTCGGTCAAAATCAGGAACTTCGATACGGAGTAACCCGCCCGGTTTGAGCCATGACCACCACGAAACAACCAACGCGCAGGCGATCGGGCGCGAAAAATGCTCGAAAACGTGATGGAGGCGTATTTCTTCAATTGAATCAGCAGGATAACGCAGTTTTAAAATATCGGCATATTCATCCACACGCAAATTGGTCTGTACTGTGTGCTCAGCAGGGGGAAAATCAATATTGTGATAGCCTTCCAGGTAGCGTTCTCCGCAGCCAAGGTGGAGTTTGGATTTGTTATTTTTCATAATGGATATCCTGCCAATCAACTAGCTCCGGCACTAACCAATTATTTGAGCGTATATCTTGTTGGAATTATTCAAGATATGTCATATAGGCATTAATAAACGCAGAAGATTTAGGAATATGGCGAGTGATTCTTTGTACTAAGTTCATTTTATGACATCCCTAATTTTCCTCAAAGCAGATTTAAGCCTTACGCTAAAAGGAAACTGTCTATAGGTGCGATTTTGGTCAATATAATGTTGGTAAATCCAGCCTCCTGTATTGTTCTTTTGCGGGTCATAAAAAATCCCTTCCCATTTCTTCAGGTAAGCATCCCAGTCTTTTGCATTGGAGATCCGGCTCGGTTTGATATGATCACAGTGCTCCACAAATGCGGTCTTGCAATCTATAACTTGATATCCAACTTGCCATAATTTCAAGCACAAGTCGCCATCGGCATGATAGAACTGGTAGGTCTGCTCATCGATCCAACCGACTTTTTCGAGCCCTTGGCGCAGGTATAGCCCGTGGTTCACAAACATTTTATTCCCAAGAGTCAGGCCGACCCAATAATCCTTCTGTTCGGGCCAATTGCGCCAATAAAAGGCCACCGCTCCCACCTTTTCTCCCTCAGCTAGTTTTTTTTCGAACTGCTCCACCCCATTCTTGATCGCACCTGGGATGAGCAGGCAATCGTCGCTGATCATGAGAATGAATTTCCCCTGAGCAGCCTTGAAGCCGAGATTTATGAAATAGCCCCAACTGCGGCGTTCGACGGGCTTACCGCGAAAAACGCCCCGGTTGTGCTGGATGATGGTAATGACATCTTTCTGTTTTGCCAGATATCTCAACGAACCGTCGGTGGAGCCCCCATCAACGACGATGATCTCGTAGGGGAAAGACGTGCCATTGTTGCGTACCGACTCAAGCGTGGATTTCAAGAAGGCACGCCGGTTATAGCTGCCCAGAACAACACTGACAAGGGGTCCATTCATGGTTTTTGGCTACCAATCCAAGATGAAACTAGCATATTCAGGGATGGATCTGATCCATTCTCGATAACCTTTTGCTTGTGTCTGACGAGCGTTATCACCCAGGACCTGCAGATTCAACTTTTTGATCTCTTCCCAATCTTGCCAGTCCGTTATAGGACGTTCAATATGAGGTTGGATATTTGCAAATCTTATAAGATAGCCATCCATTCGTTTCATTAAGCACTCGCGAAGGCAATTCCACCTGGTATTGACATATTTCTGGAATAAAAATCCATTTACCTTATGTGTAATATATTCGTTCATGGTAGGCGCATTATATGCAAAAACCGCGCACCCGCGTGCCAGAGCTTCAATAGAAGAGAGTCCAACGCCTTCTGAAACCCTCGGGGCAATAAAAATATTGGCCTGATTTACAATATTCATGTATTCCCGTCTTGGAAGAAATGTGTTCCCCGTAATTTCCTGCACGTGTGTTTTCCCCAATCGCTTCGGGAGGGAATAGTCAAAACAGGCAGGTACCAGAGGGTCAATCTGGCGGCGATAGATCAAGAGTTCAATATCCAATGATTGACAAATCTGGAATAAGAAGTTCTTGTCCACCAGGCCAGTTCGGTTCCAGTAAAAAAGAACACGGCTTTCTTCCCAATTTGCGGGATGGAATTCATCGGGCGATTTGTAGAAATACAAATCCAGTGTATTTAGTCCGACTGACCGCGCCCGGACACTGATTTCTCTGGAAAAAGCCACTACTCGAACGTTTTTAGGCAGGTTCTGCCACCACTCCAGATCATACCCGCGGGCTTGGTCCCACATCGGTATCCAGACAACTCGCCTACTAGTATCACGACAAAGGTCCTGTGGGGGGGGCAGTTGAAAAAAGATCATCGTATTCTTTTTGAACTGTTCTGATGGCAAACTAGGTAATTTAATCCCATCCCAGCCGATTGGTTCAAACTGGATGTAGGAATTAAGCGGATTGCTCACGAGTTCCTGTAAAGCCGGGCTCTGGTGAATATGCCAATCTAGGCAGTAAACGGGAATTCGAATTGGCATCAAGTTTTCCTAATAGCTATATGCAAAATGATCTACTCGATATAAGACGATCACATCGCCAATAAGTATCTCGGATCTCCAGCGATGTCATCGAAGTAAGGTCTGCAGATTCTATATCGAATATTCCTTTCTTAATACAGCCAAGTGTATGTGATTATGAAAAAAGGTATTATTTGTAGATGGGTATGCTGGTAATCATTCTAAGTTATTCTGGATTGCCTAAGCAATATTGGAGCTCCTCGCTGCTGCAAACTTCATATTGACTGCTGTTACTTTGAATTGATAAATTCAACCAATATCTCCTTAAAACGCCTCAAGAAAGCTTGTTGACTGTATTTAGCTTGATACACAGCGTATACGCGCTGCGACATTTGTTTATGCCATTCTTCTGATTGTGATGATATCCACTTAACTGTGTCAGATAAGGTTTTACTGTCATTATGTGTCAGAGTAAAACCATAATCCTCGGTATCAATCCCTGCTTCCTTCGCCACCATTGGTATTATTCCAAACCCCATAGCTGCTGTAACTGAACCCGGAGATGCACCCGCACAAATTGGGAATATAATGGTGGAACACTTCCTCATTAACCAATTATATTGATAACCTCCGTATTGTGTCCAACCAATGGGAAATATATTAGGTGTGCGGAATAACTCTTTTTCATAGCATTGGATAAAATCGTTTTCCGCGGCAAAATTACCACAGACGAATAAATTTAGTTCAGGCAGGTTAGAAAAAACTTCCAGCACTAGATCAAGTCCAACTAGTACAAAACCGCTACCGGATAAAAACAAGAAGTTGTTTCTGGCAAGATTAAAATTTTTCTGATCCGGTATACTGGAAAACCGGTCGAATCCATGATTGTCCCAACATAAGATTTTTTTATCAAAATATGGTCGATACGTACCGGCAATTGCTTCATTACCCAAACATGCAATACCATCAAAGTATTTTAAATATTCTGCTCTATCTGGGCTTTGTCTTACATTCCCGATTTTACACCCGCGTTTTGCCTCAATTTCTGCCAACCTCTGAGTTTCCCTCCGGTTAGCAAAGTATGCTTCGCTTCCTGTTGACAGGCGAATTTTTAAGGTATCCGAAGGCATTTCCTTGGCAAGTTCCTCTGCCCGGCCAAACCCTATCAGCAAATTATATTTATGGCTGATTTTGCTTTGAAAATCTGTCCAGTCAATTACGTCAACAATATACCCAAGTTCTCCCAGAATTTTAGCAATAGCTATATTACACCACTTATTCTGGTGATGATAAAACTCAGGCGAATTTGATTCCATAAGAAAAGGATACGTTAGATAAGATAACAATGCTCTTTTTTTATTTCTGACATTACTTTCGCGATTTACATTGTAAATTATCTTATCGCCGTGGTTCCATTTTTGCAATAATGACCACACTTGCTTGATCGGATATGTTTTCTTCGCTGTTGTTTTAATTTTATTGTACATAACGCATTATAGTTCGATCACGCAATGGTTTTGGCCTGATTCAACTAAGGCCAGCGAAATTTGTAGAGCGGCCAGACCGTCCTCGCCAGTAACAGGAACGGGCACATTGTCTTGAATAGATTTCAGGAAGGCTTGTAACTCAGATTTGAGGGGTTCTGAGCGCGAAATGGCATACCGGATCATGCTTCCTTCGCTTACTCCTTTGAATGTCTGAAGTGTGGTCCATTGCACTTCTTTCGCATGGGCGTTTTCATAGAAGAATAGATCCTGGGTTAGATCGTCCACACGAAACATGCCACGTTCCCCAAGTACGAATATTTCCCGAATCTTGGTAGGTGTAAGCCAATTGATCTCAAGCCCTCCGATCACCCCATTGGCAAAGCGAAGGGTGCCCCAAAGCAGATCCTCGTGATCGGTGTGAAACCGTCGCTCGGTCTCAGCATAGATGCGAACCGGATTAGACCCAACGAGGAATCGCATGATGTCGACATCGTGTGTAGCCAAATCTACCACTACGCCTACATCTTGGATACGATCAGGGAATGGCCCGGCGCGGCGGCAGAAAATCTGAAAGATGCGCCCTAGCTCGCCAGATTCCAACTTATTTTTAAGCGCTTGGATGGCGGGATTGAAACGCACGATATGCCCAATCATCAAATGACAACCAAGGCTTTTCGCCTTCATAATCAATCGCTTGCCTTCATCCACCGTTGCCGCAATAGGTTTTTCAATTAGAACATGCGCACCCGCCTCCATTGCTGCTATGCCGACTTCTTCATGTAGTCCTGTAGGCACGGCGATTGAGACCGCCTCAGGCTTTTCTTTCTCCAACATAATGCGATAATCTGTATAAGCGTGCGCGTTATGTTTGTGCGCGGACGATTCTGCCTGATTAGCATTTGTATCCGCTATTGCTATTAGATTTACCTCGGGCAGTTCACTGTAGATTCGGGCATGATTCTTCCCCATTGATCCTGCGCCAATAACTGCAATTTTCATTCGTTATTCTCCATGAAAGTGTTTACCGCATCGACAATAGTTCTAAGGTCCGATGGACTTAAAGCAGGGTGAACTGGCAAAGATAATACTTCAGTCGTTGCATGCTCTGTTTCCGGCAGCTTGTCGTTATAACCCAGTTCGTTCACATAGAAACTCTGTTTATGAATCGGGACAGGATAGTAAATTTCAGAACCGACGTTTTGTTCCTGTAAATAGGCGCGTAATGCATCTCGCCTTCCATTCGGAACGCGAACTGTATATTGATGAAAGACGTGGGTTTGTCCGTCCGGTACGAATGGAACTGTTACGTCATTCAGGTTTTCACTAAGAAATTTTGCATTGTCCTTCCGCTGGGCGTTGAACTTCTCCAGCTTCTTTAGCTGTTCCAAGCCAATCGCGGCGTGTATGTCGGTCATGCGAAAATTGTAACCCAGTTCATCATGGTAGTAGCGCCTGCGCATCCCATGTTGGCGAAGCAGGCGACATTTTTCATCAATCTCAGAATTATTGGTGGTTATCATGCCACCTTCAGCAGAGGTTATATTTTTGGTTGGATAAAATGAGAAAGTACCTGTTCCAAATGAACCAACCTTAAGACCTTTGTATTCAGCACCATGACTCTGACAAGCGTCCTCAATTACAATCAGGCCATATTTTTCGGCAATCTTCATGATCGGCTCTATATCACAGGATAAGCCATAAAGGTGGACTGGCAGGATGGCCTTTGTTTTTTTGGTGATAGCGGCTTCAATCCGGGATGGATCCATGTTGAATGTACGAGGATCAATATCCACGAAAACGGGTTTGGCGCCGACAAATAAAATACTGTTGGATGAGGCGATAAATGAGAATGCGGAAGTAATTACTTCGTCTACTTTGCCGATGCCGTGCGCAAGTAGCGCAACATGCAAAGCAGTGGTACCAGAGGTTGTGGCAATAGCGTGACGTACACCACACATTTGTGCGAAAGCATCTTCAAATGCCTTGACTCGAGGTCCCTGTGCAAGAATGCCCGAGTTAAGCACTTCCAAAACAGCTTGTTTTTCTTCCTCACCTATTTGGGGTTTTGCCATTTGTATCATTTGATTGTCTCCCAATCGGGTGCAGGAACTTCAGCTATACGACTACATTCTGTACATTTTGTGGTCACAATTGTATCTTTCTGGGATTCTTTTTTCAAAAAGCCGCCGCAGGCACAGACAAAACCATGTAAACGAGCAGGGTTGCCGTAGATCAGCCCGTGCGCGGGAACATCGTGCGTGACCACACTACCTGCGCCTACCATAGCCCATTCACCAATCGTGATCCCACAGCGGATTGTAGAATTTGCACCGATCGCGGCGCCTGTTTTTATGAGGGTTTTACTTAATATCCAGTCGACGGCGGCCTTAATGGAACCATCAGGATTTACAGCGCGTGGACACATATCATTGGTGAAGCAAACATGAGGTCCAACAAAAACTCCATCCTCTATCGCAACACCATGATAAACTGAGACATAGTTTTCGATCTTAACATTGTCGCCAATTGGTACATCCGCATCCACATACACTCCTTTCCCAATGATGCAATTCTTTCCAATCTTCACGCCTTCGCGGACTTGGGCGTGATGCCAAACGCTGGTACCCTCACCGATTTTGGCATTGTTCGATACTTCTGCAGTTGGGTGGATCCATACAGGCATTATTTGATTCCTTTCATATAGAGTTTCTTACAGTGGTTTCCCTACCAGTTAGATAATTATGGCGATGGTATGGTTCTACTACTAAAAGCAGGCAGGATTACAGCGTATCTTGGATGCAAAATTCTCGCAGGTTCTTTTCGCAGTATTTATTGCTTAACAACGAAAGGAGAGAGAGTCAATGTGCTTTTTTGGATGGTTTTAGAATGGATAAACGGACCTTCGAATGGCCCATTCAGAAAATTCCAGTCTACCTTCCCATGTTGTTTAAGAATTTCATCCAATTCTTCAAAACTCCATTCCCGCAAATGCCAGTAATTCTTGGGTGTCCCGTCCGGGTTTGTGTATTCGGGCCTTCGATTGGGCGTACTGATAAAAACGCCCTTGCGCGCGACTCTCAGGAGTTCGTCCAGAAAGTGATGGTAATCCTCCACGTGCTCCAGAACATCGACACAGGTGACCAAATCAAAGTGATTATCGGGGAACAATAAAGAGTAGCCGTCGTAAATATCCAGGTGATCGAGCCTCGGGTTACGTCCCAAGATTGTGTTACGGCAATACTCAAGTGTCTTTGGGTCTACATCCACTCCGCTGACCGAACTGGCTTTTATGGCCAGAATATTGAGCCCATAACCCAGCCCAAAACCCACATCGAGCGCGGTTTCTTTTTCGCCAAGATATTGATTTAGCGCCAAAAAATAAGCTTCGATCTGGCATGGTACAACCGAGCCAACTCCAACAATAGTGGAGTAGTCCTTGGGATTGGGTTTGATGGCAGGAATGGGCTTATTACTTTTGATGGGCGTCTTAATAAAATTATATGCTCTCTTTATAGTTTCCTTAACCTTCGAGACGGCCAGTTGGGCAATCTGGCGATCCGTCCTGGATGCATCCTTTGACGGAATGGCTGCTTGATTTACTGCTGATAAGTATGCACGTATTGCGGAATCAACTCTCGGATCGGCTTCGGGCTTTGAAAATTTTCGAGGATTCTTATCTTCAATCGCGTTATTTTCTTGCGTAAATTGGATAAGCTCCGGGCGGGAATGTCCATGATGACCACTCATTAAGCCGATGTTATTCGTCAAATAGTAATTGGTAATTGCGTGGAACCAGTTATTGCGAAGGCAATGCAAGGCGATGGGGATATCCCAATAAAAATCTGGGTGGCTTTTAATCTGTAAAATACTTGCAGGAATGTCCTCACCGGCATGTGTGGGAATTTCATCGGGGGTAGAATATGGCAATTTCCGCTGTACGAGATCGTATTCAATCCTTTTCCAGCGGTCAGCCCAGGTTCCCCAACCCCAGCAACTAAAACGCGGGGACATAATAACATCGCAAGGATAATCTGCAATAGTCTTGGAAACACTGGGGTAACCTCCAACAGCAAAAACATGTTCGTCTGTATAATAATGTTCCAACATCAAGACCATCGATTCATAAAAGTGATGAGCGGGCAAAACATCATCTTCGAGAATGACGGCCTGGGAGTTACTTTTGAAAACGTCCGATAGCCCATCTATGATGTTTGACGCACAACCAATATTTTTAGGACGTTCGATGATCTCGGTATCCACCCAGTCAATGTTGCGCAAGATCTTTCGTACTTCCAGGACTCCATTATCGGTTGGCAGACATGCTCCATCTGAAAATACGATCATTTTTTCAGGTAATTTGGTTTGAGCTTGAATAGCATCAAGCACCCTTTGGAGCGTGTTAATACGATTGTAAGTAAAGAGAACAATGGGAGGTAGCATATTATTGACGTAAAGTTTCCAATTCGCGAACAAGCATTTCAAAGAAAGCGCGACGTGTAAATTTGGATTGATTTGCTTTTAGATTTTCTTTATACTGCTCGATCTCTCGCGAAGAAATGGTTCTCAAGGTTTTATCTACGTTTAAGATGTCTTTCTCGTGTAAAGTTATTGAGAAGGAGTTATAAGGGATGATATTACTAAATGGTTTAATATAATCATCGCTGAATAGTACTGGAATGGAACCCCATTGGATAGCATTGAAAAAGCGGTACGTCCATTTTCCGTAACCAGCTGGTGCTAAAGTAAAGGTACTATTTCGTGCCAACAATTCAAAATCGTCTTTTGCAGCATATCCATAATTTTTTTCAAGTTTCTTTTTTGTAGTGCAATCCAACTCGGTGTTTATTAAGACATCAGACTTGTTTGTCAAATATACCAGTTGGTTTCGCACATGGTTTTCCGGTAGTAATTCATGTTTAATACGCCCAAGAAAAGAATACAGATACATTCTTTTGTTGGTATTGAAATAAGGGTTATTAACAAGTGTATTGAACGGAATAATTCCAATATCTTGATTTGGAATTAGGTCATTAGTAGATTCTAATGCCAATAAAATAAATTTATCAAGCCAGTCGTATGTTATTTCATAGGCGTGGCCGAAGTGGTTTTTTTTACTTCTCTGGGAGAAATCGCCTGTGGCGACAAGAATATGATCTTTCTTAGTGGAAAGATACTTTAATTCACTGATAATATCCTTAGGATCTTCGTTCTTGAATTGACTTTGAATCAAATTTAATGGTACAAAGAAATAATCTGCTTCTGTCGGGTCTTTTGTTGCTATGCTGTTTTTGAAATAATCATAGATTCCATAAAATGTCTTCGATGGGAGTAATAACTCATTTGGTCTAGATTGATATTCAGTAGGTAAATCATAAATAAATACCTTTAAGTTGGTTTTTATTGAATACTTTTTAAATATATAGGGAATGGTATTAGGGGCGTTTACGATTGCCTTTAATCCATTTATCTTTATTCTGAATATGCGGTAAATATTTCTTAATTTTGATTTTAGTTGTAATTTATTACGAATCCTGCTAAGCAAATTTTCTCTTTCTTCTGGCTTGCTATATTTTTTATAATTATTAAATGGCATGTGTAGAGATTCCAATTTATTAAGTGGTGGTCTATTAACATGTATTGTATAAGATAACTTTTTGATTTTCCTAATATATATTGGCTCCACCGAGTCTATAGTTTTATTGTTAATAATTTCTTGAAATAATTTATACCATATAGGAATTATTATTTCTGACGAAAATGTTTCACGTACAAATCTATATGCATTTTTACTATATTCATCATTAAGTTTTTTATCAATTAATAGTCTAACAATCATTGAACTCAAATCTTTTTCATTTGCAAATAACAGTCCCGTTTCTTTATCTTTAATTGTATCTAACAATCCCCCGTATTTTTTAGATACAACAGGAACACCCATTGATTCAAGTTCTATTGCGGAAATACAAAATGTTTCACTTAATCCAGAAGGATTAACAACACCGACCGTGGTATTATTAACAACATCAAAGATATCTTTTCCTGATAATAATCCTAAAAATTCAATGGATCTTAAAATATTGCCTGATCCATCCAGTAAATATGGTATAAATTTATTTTCGTAATCTTGATCCGCTATATTATAATTTCCAAGTTTTGAGTTTCTTGAATATAATTTTCCGTTTCCAATTACTTTTAATTTCGCATTAGGACATTCCCGAAGGATATTTTTCCAGTTTCTTGCTAATATATGAAACCCTTTTGTCCCAACAAGAGATCCTATATAAGTAACAATCATTTCAGATGGAAATGTTCTTATATTAAAGTTATTTATTTTTATAAAATTATATATATAAGAGCTTTTATTAATAATATCAAGATCAGAATATATACAATATTGCTGTCTGCTAACAAATATATTTCTTTTTATGAATTTACACTTTGCTATCAAATCACATTCTTTTTGAGAATAATAATTTTGCCCAAAGGTAATAGTTGGTAATTTAATTTCATCTATTAATTTACACAAATCTACTAAATCGCAGGTATTCACATTTGCATGTTTATTTATAATTAATATATCAACCTTATAATATTTTGCCTCTTGAATACCAAGTAAGACATTCGAAACAATTACATTGCTAATATTTTGTTTTAATAAATTCAATTTAGAAGTAGTGAAGAAAATAAATTCTATTTCTTTATAATAATCTGTTAAATAATAAGCCAACATATAAGCCCAATATTCCGAACCACCAATACCAGGGTTTCCCAATCCTATAGAATTTATATTAACATTTTTATGCCCCTCATTGTCCAAATATAAACCTATCCTCACTTTATTTTACTCCATTCAAAAATTGGGGCAATGATACCTGCGCGACGGCTATACCAATAAGGCGAATCGCTCAATCCTCCAACAATATTTAATATTACACTAATATTATGTTTAGTAGGTTCAAGTAGAGAAATTCTTTTATATAAACAGGCACCTGGCTTTATATGATAAAGCCCTTCATTTAAAAAATGCTTGGGAATCTTTGTTCTTAATATGTTTTGTCCTTTTTTTATTTTTGGCCATTTTTCTTCAGAGGCATCTGTATGTTGAGAACAATAAACTAATCTAAACTCATCATCATATACTTCGTAAGTAATCTCAAGCGCTAAATCTAAGATGTCGATTTCAAAATCAAAGTTAATAAAAATATCTTTTGAATTATCTACAACGCTCGGCAATATATTTCCATCTTCATCTGTAAGATAAAGTTTATTTAATGAAAAATACTCGGAATAATATTTATTTTCTTTATTTTCCCATATTGAGGAAGTGATTGTAGATTCGGGTCTCAGATAATCCCTTACTACGTCTTTTATTCTATTACTGAATAATTTAATTTTGCCTTGTTCAAGCAATATACCTGAACTACATAGCTGTTCCACCGCTCCCATATTATGGCTAACAAATAACACAGTCCTACCTTCCGAAGCTACATCGCTCATCTTGCCCAGGCACTTCTTCTGGAAATCGGCGTCACCTACCGCAAGTACTTCATCCACCACCAAAATCTCAGGTTCTAGATGAGCGGCAACGGCAAAGGCCAGGCGCACATACATGCCGCTGGAATAACGCTTCACCGGCGTATCAATAAACTGATCCACACCGGAAAAATCCACAATCTCATCAAATTTGTTCGCGACCTCGGCTCGGCTCATGCCCATGATGGCACCGTTCAGGTAGATGTTCTCACGCCCGGTCAGCTCGGGGTGAAAACCAGTGCCCACTTCCAGCAGGCTGGCGATGCGCCCTTTCACTTTTACAATGCCCGAGGTAGGAGCCGTCACCTGTGAAAGGATTTTCAGTAAGGTGCTCTTGCCCGCACCATTACGCCCAATAATGCCAAGCGCTTCCCCCTGCTGCACCTGAAAACTGACATCCTTCAACGCCCAGAGTGTTTCCCCCTGGCGGTTGCCGTGATCCGCCTGGCCAATTATCTGGTAAGGATCGGGTTTGCCGCGTTGTTTGGCCCACCAGCGATGAATGTCCCCGCGAAAGGTGCCGGTGCCGATCACGCCCAGACGGTAGCTCTTAGAAAGATTTTCAACGGAGATGACTGTACCGGGCATCTTACACCGTATCCATGAAGGTGGCTTCGACGCGATTAAAAATGAAAACACCGATAACGAATACGACGACCATGAACCCGGCGCTGTAAAGAAGGGAAACGGGAGAAAGCGAACTTGTTCCCAGAAATGCCAGACGGAAAGTTTCTACCACCGCCGTCATGGGATTTGCTAGGATGAGCAAACGCCAGATACCTTGAACGGTCGATAGCGGATAAATGACCGGCGTGGCATACATGAGCAATTGCACGCCAAAGCCCACCAATTGCTGCAGGTCGCGATATTTGGTCGTGAGGGAGGAGATAATAATTCCCAATCCCAGTCCCTGGCCGGCCATAAGGACTAGCAAAACCGGTAATAGCAAGATCCACAGATTGGGGTGGATTGCCGAGCCCGTCAGCATGAAATATACCCAAAAAACCAGGAAGACCCCCAAACGAATGCCGAAAGAAATAAGATTGGAGATGATTACCGAGACCGGAATGCTCAGGCGGGGAAAATAAACCTTGCCGAAGATGGCCGCGTTACTCGTAAAAGTGTTCGACGTGTTCGTCAAGCAAGCGGCAAAATAACTCCATACCGTGTTCCCCGCCATATAAAACAAAAAGGGCGGCAGACCATCCGTGGACATGTGGGCGATACCGCCGAAGATGACCGTGAATACCACTGTCGTCATAAGGGGTTGGATCAAATACCAGAGTGGTCCCAGGATGGTCTGTTTGTAATAGGCCACAAAGTCGCGCCGGACCAATAGCCCGATCAGGTCGCGGTAGCGCCATAATTCGTACAGCCGCAGATCCCACCAGCTACGTTGGGGGCGGATGACGAGATCCCATTCATTCTGGGAAGTGAGGATATCTTGAGAAGTCATATTATCTTGTGCGGAAAATGCAAGGAAGGATATATGCGGTCAACTGATTAGAGGAGGGAAGGGCTAATATTCAGGAGTTGAATATTGCCATAAAAGATAGGTTGCGTCATGAGTCCCTGTAAAGGAACATTGCATTTTTCAGTGATCTCAGAATTCATATCTTAAAACATCGCGGAAGTTTTGACCGCAGGCATGGACGTCGAGGTTGAATCCGGAAACGAGTTTTCATAACCTGCGCTCCGCCCCTTCGACATTCCAGTTTTGGAATCCCTACCGAATAATGGCGCTATGGAACGGCGTCCAAGCCGCCGGCTTTGCCAAGCCCGGGCTTAGACGCCGTATTTTGGGCAGAAGATCTGCCCGGCGCGCAAATGGAGCGGAACCGCTTCGCGCTGGAACAGCCGCAGCAGCACGCGCACTCGCTCGCTTCCGGAAAGCCGTTCGTCGAAGATCGCTTCGTATCCTTTGAACGGCCCGTCCTGGATGATCACCGTATCCCCCGCCCGGACCGATCGGAGCAGCTCGCCGCCCGCCGCATGGATTTCCCCCACGCGTGTGCGGATTGCGTGGATCAGGTTGTCGGGCACGTACCCCGGCTCATTTCCAAAGACGACCAGTCCGCTCGCGCCGGGAACCCATTGCAGAGCCGATGCTCCAACCTCTGATAAATCGAGATGGACGAACACATAACCCGGAAAATACGGCTTGGTTTTGCGCGCGCGCGGGTTGACCGGCTTTACCGGGATGCGCGGAAGGAAAGCCTCTATCCGGCGCAGGTTCAATTGCTCCCAGAGCAGATCTTCATTATTCGGTTTGCTGCGAACCACGTACCAGCGCAAAGACATGCGTGTTATTCCTCGGGATTCAATCGATATAGAAAAACGCATAATATGCAGACTTTTTCAGGATTTTCTGCTATTCCGGAGGTGTGCGAAAAACCAAAGCGCAAAAACGCGACTTTCAGGAAGCGGCAAAAATCCTCGAAAAAGCCTTCGACCGGCCTAGGCTGTCGGAGGATTGAAGTTCCTCTTTAACAGGGTGCTGAAAAAATCTAGATTTGTCATTGCGAGCCCCGCCCCGGCTTTCCCTCACTCCTTCAGAGTTCGGGACAGGCGCCGGGCGAGGCCGGGGTCGCTCCGCTCCCCCGGCCCACCCCAACCGGGGCGGGCGAAGCAATCTGATCTTTCTTACGCGAAAAACGAGATTGCCCCGCCCCGGCCCATACTTTGCAAGAGTTGCATTTGCCGGGGCGAGGCCGGGGCTTCACTCCCTTTGGTCGCCCCCGCTTCGCGAGGGTAAACTCGCAATGACATCTGTCCTGTTTTTCAGCACCCTGTTAAGGAAGGGAACGGGCGCTGAAACGGCGGTGAACATCGCTATGGTATTAAGGAATGTGGGCAGGGTGACCGCCACGAGAAACGCATCCATCTCCCGGCCGGCGTCAAGCGTCGCGGGCGGCCCGATTTGCACCGCGTGGTCGAGCCTGACGCTGAGCGCGGAAAGGGAAAAATTATGAAACTGGATCGAAAAATCCACCCCGCGCGGGGACGCTCCGAATAGGAGGGGGAAGGGTTTGCCATTACGGGTAAAGGTATGGCGTTTTCTCGACAGGGTGGGATGGGGATCTGGGCTTATCGCGATGACGCCGGTTGGGCTCGGGGAAATGGAGACAGTGCTTTTCCCCACGGGCGGACCCGCCATGGAAGTTGGAAAAGAAAATCAGCGCCGGTTTTCATGTTCCCCGCTTTTGGAACAACCTTATCGGCAGCCATTCCGTTTTCCGCATGCAGATCGCCGGAATTCCCGGTGGCTACAGGAGAGTCAATCTCGCGAATTTGCGACGCCCAGGTGGCGGCGAAGCAAAGGAAGTTAATAACAAACTATGCCTTTTGCGATACGATCAACTGGAATAGAAATATGGGTCGTGGTATAAATACCTCTCATCCAAAGAATAATATATAATGAAGAATGACAGACAATAGATTTTCCGAAGGTCTTGAATACCCAATCTGAAACTATGCTTAATAACCATCGTTCCCATGCGTATTCTTCTGGCACATAATCGCTATCAAAATCTAGGGGGTGAAGATACGGTATTTGATTCCGAAGCGTCCCTCCTTGAACAACATGGCCATACCGTTATAAAATTTTTAGAGGATAACCGGCGAATTCGGAACATGAACCCTTTTCTCCTGGCCACAAATACAATTTGGTCTCGGTTCTCTTATAAGAAATTGGCCCGGGTTTTAATGGAAACCAAACCGGACATCGCGCATTTCCACAATATCTTTCCGCTCTTTTCCCCCTCCGTCTATTCGGCTTGCAGGGAAAATAAGGTGCCGGTGATTCAAGAACTGCAGAATTACCGTTTATTATGCCCGGCAGCCACTCTGTTAAGGAACGATCACATTTGTGAGGATTGCCTTGGAAAAACCCCCCCATGGCCCGGCATTTTACATGCCTGCTATCGCAACTCCCGCGCGCAGACAACAATTGTGGCGGCCATGATCACTATCCATCGCTGTCTTCAAACATGGAAAAACAAGGTGGATCTTTTTATCACCCCTTCCGCCTTTACACGGGGAAAATTCATCGAGGCGGGCTTTTTACCGCAAAAAATAATTGTCTGTCCAAACCTTTTCCAACCGTTTTCCAAAGAGGTTAAAAAGAAAAATCAATTTGTATTTTTTATCGGCAGATTGGCTTCGGAGAAAGGCTTCGCTATCGCATTAAGGGCTTGGCAATACCTTGATGGAATCCCGCTGAAAGTCGTCGGGGACGGGCCCCTGCTGCCGGAAATGCAAAGATGGGTTCAAGCCCAAAAGCTTGCGCAAGTGGAATTTCTTGGCTGGATGGATCGTCAGGAATTGGCAGGTTGCTTTGCACAAGCACGATTCTTGATTTATCCGTCTTTATATTATGAGACGTTCGGTATTTCGATTTCGGAAGCCTACTCTTGTGGTGTTCCGGTCATTGCGTCACGGCTGGGGGCTCTCGCCGAAATTGTGGAAGATGGCCGGACCGGTTTGCTATTTCAGGCCGGGGATGCAAAGGATTTGGCTTCAAAAGTCCAATGGGCCTGGAACCATCCCAAAGAGATGGAGGAAATGGGGAGGGAAGCAAGACGGGTTTACGAGATAAAATTTTCCGATGAAAGACATTATTCAATATTAATGTCCGCTTATGAGACATCCATCCGATTAAATGCAGCTCGAACTCCCTGATGCCTATTCGCATTAATATCCTCGGCGTCCACATCAGCGCCATAAATATGACCCAGGCATTGGAAACCATCGCCGACTGGCTCGCGCGCCGGGAACCTCACTATGTATGCGTCACACCCGCCCATGTGGTCATGGACTGTTATTGGAATCCAAGCCTGCGGAAGCTTTTCAATGAGAGCGGGCTGACCACCCCGGACGGGATGTCCATCGTCTGGCTGCTTAAACTGCACGGCTACCGCAATGTCAACCGCGTTTATGGTGCGGATTTGATGCTCGAGGTATGCCGCATTTCCGAAGACAAGCAATGGCGGCACTTCTTCTATGGCGGCGCACCAGGCGTGGCGGATGCCCTGGCCGACCGGTTGCTTGCCCGCTTTCCCAAAGTGCAAATCGCCGGTACATACTCTCCCCCATTCCGGCCTTTGACGGAGGCGGAAGACATGGATGTTCGGCGACGAATTGCCGCATCGGCCGCAGATATCGTTTGGGTCGGGATCAGCTCGCCCAAGCAGGAACAATGGATGGCGGAACACATCGGAAAAATGAATGCCCCAGTGTTAATCGGTGTCGGCGCAGCCTTCGATTTCCTCTCCGGCCGAAAGAGGCAGGCGCCGCGCTGGGTGCAGCGTTCCGGCTTGGAGTGGCTCTTTCGCCTGGCCACTGAACCCGGGCGCCTGTGGAGACGTTACGCCCAATACCCTCTCTTCGTCGTTCTAGTCCTCCTCCAGGCAATCGGTTTAACGCGGTATGATTAGCGGTTGAGAGACCATGTTTCGCCGATTTTCGATCGATTTCGCGCTTTTCTCCATCTTCCTGGATGCCTGTCTGGTCGCATCGAGCCTGATCCTGGCCTCCTACCTGCGTCCGGCGTTGAATGGTCTCCCATTCGCCAGAAATCTCTTTGGGGTTCAATCGCTTCCCCTACTGCTGTACCCGTCCTTTCCGGTTCTCTGGGTTTCCTGCTTCCTGATTTTTTCCGTATACAACCCGAGCCGGAACCTGCATTTCGGAGATGAATTGGCCAGTCTGGGTGCGGGTTCCCTGCTCGCCGGGGTTGCCATGGCCGGGGTTTTATACCTCACCTATCGGGATACCTCCCGCATTCTTTTCGTCAGTTTCTTCGTATTGGCTTTTCTTTCCATGATCCTGTGGCGCATTCTGGTTCAGGCAGTGTTCCAACTAAGCGGCCACCGGATGCTCCCCCACCGCGCGTTAATCATCGGCGCTGGAATTGTCGGGAAGGACCTGCAACGGAAAATCGCGGAACACCAGGGTCAGCGTTTGACGCTGGTGGGATTCCTGGACGACGATCCAAAAAAGCGGACGGATGATTCGATGGTATTGGATTCACTGGACAACGTCCGTAAAGTTGTTCTCGAGCGCCAGGTGGACCACGTAATCCTGGCCTTGCCCAGGAGGGCGCACGAACGCACCAACCGCCTGGTGGCCGATCTGCACGACCTGCCCGTCAAAGTGTACGTCATCCCCGACTATTTCGCGCTCACCCTGCACCATGCCGCGATCGAGGAATTCGCCGACATCCCCATGCTCGACCTGCGCGCGCCCGCCCTCTCCGACTACCAGCGCCTGATCAAACGCGCATTCGATATTGTCGTCACCCTACTCCTGTTGCTCATCTTCCTTCCGGTCATGGCGATCCTCGCGCTAGCTATTCGGATCGACAGCCCCGGACCGATCCTCTTTTATCAGGTGCGCGCGGGGGAGAACGGCCGTCCCTTTAAAATGCACAAATTCCGGACGATGGTGGAAAACGCCGAATCGCTCCGCCATCTTGTGGAACGGAAGGATGAAAACGGAAATCTCATCCATAAGGCGCCGGACGATCCGAGGGTAACCCGTTTGGGAAGCTTCCTGCGCCGCAACAGCCTGGACGAGCTTCCCCAATTTTTCAACATCCTCAAGGGCGAAATGAGCCTGGTCGGGCCGCGGCCGGAGATGTTGCACTTGGTGGAAAAATATGAGCCCTGGCAGCGTAAACGCTTTGCCGTGCCGCCCGGTTTGACCGGCTGGTGGCAGGTGCACGGCCGCAGCGACAAACCGATGCACCTGCATACCGAAGAGGATTTGTATTACATCCAGCATTATTCCCCCTGGCTGGATGTGGTGATCCTCTTCCGCACGATCGGCGCCGTTTTTTCCCGCCACGGAGCTTATTAGCCCCTTCCGATTCATCATGGCGTACGCCGACACCCCGATCGAAATGTGCCAACAGCGCGATTCCAAGGACATGCACACCCGCGCCCGCCGAGGGGAGGCCATGGACTTTACCGGCATGGACGATCCGTATGAACCGCCCCGCCAACCGGCAACCACCCTGACCACCGTCGATCACAGCCCCGAAGAAAACGCCAAAGCGATCGTCGAGTTCTTGGAGAAGCGCGGCTTTTTAATTTCGTCCTGATTTTCGAAATCAAACGTAAGCGTATCCGGCCTGCCCTACCGAAGGCATCGATCTCCTGAAAGGATCGACTATCCGGCTAATGGAAAAGGAATTCGTGAGCGCTCCGGCCGAGGTTTCCCAGCTCAACCCTGCCCCGCTCGATGCGGGAGCGGCCGATGTTTCCACATTGGCCGGCGGCGCCAGTATTTCGCTGGGCGGGAAAATCCTCGGCCGCAGCCTGAGCTTCCTGGGCGATATCGCCGCCGCCCGCATCCTCGGACCGGATTCCTTCGGCCTGTATGCCATCGGGTGGACGGTTTTGCGCACCCTGAGTTTGATCAGCCCGCTTGGATTGGACCATGGAATTATCTATTTTGGCTCCCCCTACTGGCGCAAAAATAATGCGGCGCTAAAAAACGTGCTGAACCGAGCCCTCGGGCTGGCCCTCGTTTCGGGATTGATTTTCGGGGGCGGCCTCTACCTTTGGGCTCCCGAACTAGCCCAACAGGTTTTTCAAAATCCGGCTCTTACCTATATCTTCCGTTGGTTTGCGCTTTCTTTTCCGCTGATTTCCATTCTGGCAGTGGCTTTGGCGGCCACGAGAATCACCCAGCGGATGAAATATTCCGTAAGCATAGACGATATCGCCCAACCCGCAACCGGTTTGCTATTCCTCATTATTTTTTATCTTTTCGGATTGCGGCTGATCGGCGTCCTGGCTTCGGATGTCCTTTCGTTTGCGATCCCTTCCATCCTGGCCCTCTGGGTTTTATGGCGCCTTTTTCCGGGATCCCGCAGCGCTTCATCCGGTGCCGCCGTAACGAACAGGGAGCTGCTGGCCTTTTCGATCCCCGCGTCCCTGGCGGGCGTTTTTACGCCGTTTCTCGTCTGGGTCGACCGCTTGATCGTCGGCCACTTCCGAACGCCCGCCGAAACCGGGGTCTATCAGGCCGTCTCCCAGACGTCGACCATCTTTGCGATTTTTCTTTCCGCTTTCGCCGCAATATTCCTGCCCCTCATCGCAGACCTGTATCATAAAAAGGAATTCGCGCGCCTGGAGGAATTATTCCGGATCAGCACCAAATGGGGGTTGTACATCAGCCTGCCGGTCTTTATCATGCTGTGCGTCTTTCCCCGCGAGATCCTGACCTATGTTTTCGACGGCCGGTATGCCGATGGCTGGCTGCCGCTGATCATATTATCGGTCGGGCAACTCGTGAGCGTTGGCGGCGGAGCCATTGGTCCGCTGCTGGTGATGACCGGGCATCAGAAACGCTGGTCGATCCTGTCGGGAGTTGCGCTGGGTATTAATATTTGCCTTAATTGGTATCTTGTGCCGAAGTACGGTTTAACCGGAGCCGCGGTCAGTACGGCGATTTCCTTATGCGGTCTTTCTCTCTTCGGGGTTATTCAAGTTTGGGGAAAATTAAAGATGTGGCCCTATGATCGAAGATATCTCAAAGGGTTGACGGGGGCGGGCCTGGCAATCATTGTCTTGTTGGCGTACCGTTTCTATTTTCCCATCCATTCCCTGCCGGGTGTGTTCATCGCAACCTTGATCACCGGGATCATTTTTCTTACGGCAGTGCTCGCTCTCGGTTTGGATCATGAAGATAGGGATTTTGCTAGATTAAGTCTGGCTCGCTGGAACCGGATGCGGGAAGGACGACCGTAGTATGTCATTCCGAGGACTTCGATAGAAGGCCGAGGAATCGGTAGCGCGTGGATAAGGGCAAGTGACTCTTCCACGCATCCCATCCCCCCTCCCCTTTTCCCCTCCTCCCTTCCCGTGATACGGGAAGGGAGGAGGGGTAGGGAAGAAAGGATGGGATGGTTATTGCAATAATTGTTAAGCCAACCCTTCCATCAACCTCACTACCATCCGCCCCTCCTCCAACCGCACTTCGCGGATAACCTGCGGGATGGCGGGGAGCAGGATTTCACCTTTTGACCCCTGCACCACATACACGTCGTTCGCGCCGGTTTTGAGGATTTCTTTCACCCGCCCCAGGTTCTCTCCCTGTTCGGTAAATACTTCCAGGCCTTCGATCTGATGCAGGTAAAAAACGCCGGGCGGCTCCCCTCGCGGTTCTTGCGGGGGCTGCTGAATGTTCGGAGCGCCTGTCCCGAGCGAAGCGCGGGATTAGCTCCGGACGAACGATGATTTTCAGAGGTTTCGTTTTATATATATCGCAGGATGGGGAAGGTGCGGCATCATCATCCTGGTAGTCTACCAAATGCCCGGCACCAACCGATATCGCACTTGCGCGGCGTATTCCTTGTATCCAGTGAGTTCCTCCCGAAGCGCGCGGTCTTCCAACGCCGTGCGCAGGAGAATCAGCAACGCGCACGCCAATCCGGTCAGGCCGGCCCACCAGGATCCGAGCACAATCGGCGAACCAAGAAATTGCAGGATCATGCCCGCGTTGGCCGGATGACGGAC
>JBEKDZ010000009.1:0-24409 GCA_050014095.1 Dehalococcoidales bacterium
GCGCTGGCGCCGCTTTTAACAGCACTGAAAACTATATCTGGCTCTTTTTTATCCATAATGAGTATGACGAATACCGAGGGCATATTCCGGCGGATGTGGCTGGTGACAGCAGCGCCATTAGTTTTAGCATCATGCATGCTTAAAATAGCAATATGCGGGGGGTTGGTTTCGATAAGGGAAAGGGCTTCTTCATTACCGGTGGTTTCGCCGGTAACTTCGAAGTCTTCTTCTCCAGACAGGATAAAATGGATACCCTCTCTGAATAAAACCTGCGGATCAGCTAGAAATACCTTTATTTTTTCCATTTTCTTGATATCGCTGCAAGGTCATAGTACTTGTTAGCTATTACCAATTTAGCACAGGGCTATAAAGATGTGTCTAAGGAATATAAAGAAATCATAAAAAAACCGTAAACTTTTACTAAAGAAAATGGTTTTATTCGAAGATTTAACGTGACTTATGTGCTGGTGGGGCGGGTGAATTTATAGCCGATGCCATGCTCGGTGGTGATGATACTAGGTGTTTCGGCGTTACCCTCCAGTTTTTGACGCAGATGCTGGATATGCACGCGGAGGAGGTCTCTGGCATCAACGTAGTTGTCTCCCCAGACTTTCGATAGCAGACTTTCATGAGAGAGGATGCGACCCTCGTTTCTGATTAGGTGATATAGTAGCTTTCTTTCGGTTGAGGTGAGCTTGACCGGTTGCCCGCTTAACAGGACTTCATTACGACCGAAATCGACCGATAGTTTACCGCCGATAAAGGGTCTTTCTTCGTCGGTTACCGTCAAGCCCTGGGAACGTCGCAGGACCGCTTGTACCCTGGCGATGAGCTCGATATGGCTGAAGGGCTTGGTAATGTAGTCGTCCGCGCCTAGCTCCAGTCCTTTAGCGACATCGGTATCCTCGCCTCTTACTGTTAGCATCAGAACCGGTGTATCAGAGAAGCGGCGGATTTCCCGTAAAACCTGATAGCCATCCATATCGGGTAAGCCGATATCCAGAATAACCACATCGGGGCTCTCTGTTTCCACGAGTTCCACACCTTTATGACCGTTGGCGGCGGATATTACTGTAGCACCACTCCAGCGTAGCTGGAAACACAGGGAGACAACCTCGATAATCCCAGGGTCATCTTCGATAACCAGAACTTTCATATCGCTCCTTACTAGCGCGCAGTTTGTGGTGCGGGCCGCAGCGGCAGGGAGAAAAAGAAGGTGCTGCCTTCGCCAGCCTCACTTTCCACCCAAATTTTACCTCCATGCAGCTCTATCACCTGCTTGGATAGCGCCAGGCCGAGACCCAGCCCCGGGTGTCGCTGCCTATCGGCGTTGAGGCGGCTGTAGGGTTTAAACAACATGCCCTGTTTTTCTTTGGCGATGCCGATACCATCATCCTCGACCTCGACGAGGATACCACTATCCTGCTTCTTCGCTCTAACGATAATTTTACCCCCGTCGGGGGTGAATTTAGTGGCGTTATTCATTAAATTGAGCAGCACCTGCTCCAGCCGTTGACCATCCCCCCGGATAATGGGCAGTGACGGAGGCAGCTCTGTCTTTAGCTGCTGCCCTTTATTACGGACGAGTGGACTAATTTGCATACAAGTTCCGAGGATAAGGGATTTAATATCCACTGGCTCGAACTGCAGCTGTATTTTGCCGGTGCCTGTTTTTACAATTTCCAGAAGTTCGGCCAGTCTGGTTTCGAGGGAGTTGGAGTTGCGGATGATAGTCTGGATAAGTTTAAGATGCGATTCATCGGCAGTGGTTTTAAGCTCTTCTTCCAAAAGGCCGGCAGCGGCAATAATTGAGGTTAGCGGTGTTTTAAGCTCATGGCTAAGTGTATCAATGAATCTTAGCCATTCCTCTTCTTTAGTTTCCATAATAGTCTATCCGCCTTTGGACGGAGCGATCGGCAAACGATTTTACTTAAATGTAACACGTTTTTAAAAACGTATCAAGTGATAACTCTAAAAGGAAACGCGAATCCTTCCTGCTTTTTCCAGGCTATGATGTTGAAACCAGTGTGGTCTCTTTATTTAGATATTCCTCTGGCAATGCTTTTTAGCAGACTAAGGATGCCGATAACGGCGCGTTGTATCTCCGGAGGTTCTTCAGCCAGCATTTTGGCGACATAAGGGTCCAACTGGCGGTTGTTGTAGCGTGCGCCGCTTTCTTCAGCCACCCCGGTTGTTTGCGGCGAAAGGAAGCCGGCGAGGGTGAATAACTCATCCTCGTTAAAGCCAAGCGGCTTGGCGATTTTGCGTAGGATCCGCGCTGATGGAAAGCGTTCGCCTCTTTCGATGCGGCCAAGGTGAGAAGAAGATACTCCTGATACTGCGGAAAGTTCCTGGAGAGTGAGGGGGACATTGATTCTTTGTTGTTTGAGGATTTTTCCTAGGTCATAGTTGTTGTTAGTCATAACGATAACTATTATAATTTGCCAATTGGCAAATGTCAATTTAGATAAACACCTACGTTTTTGCGGGCTATCCCTTATTTGGTTTTACATGATGATATCAAATTTCTTGACGGACAATCGTACTCTGTATATAATTCTTAAGTGGGTCAGTTAATTTATTATCAGCCTCAAAAAGCGGAGATGTTCGTTTGGTAGAAAGGGCTATCTCGGCTTTTTGTTGTGTCTGGCAGGAAAATCTATCATGAATTCCAAAGCATATGATGTTATTATCGTCGGTGGGGGACCGGCGGGGATATTCGCCGCGCTGGAGCTTTCACAGGCAAAAAAGCTGAAAGTTCTCCTGATCGAGAAAGGCAAGGATATTAAAGAGCGGCGGTGCCCGGTGCGTGATAAAGGCAGTACCTGCGCGGCGTGCCAGCCGTGCAACCTCGTTTGCGGTTTAGGTGGGGCTGGGGCTTTCAGCGACGGCAAGCTGGTGCTTTCAACACAGGTGGGGGGACACATGGAGGAATACCTCGGTGAGGAACATACGGCTGGCCTGATAAAATATGTCGACAAGCTGTATTTGAAGTTCGGCGCCGCGAAAAAGGTTTTCGGGGGTGATAGTGTCATCGATGAGATGAGCCGACGGGCTAACGATGCTGGTTTACGCCTGATACCGATGCCGGTACGCCACATGGGCACGGAGGGCGGCTATGAAGTCCTGAAAGCTATGCAGGACTATCTTTCACCGAAGATTGAGATAAAAACCAGCGCAACGGTATCACAGGTGCTGGTGGAAGGAGGGGTGGTTAAAGGGGTAGAGGTGGAAGGGGGAGAGAAATACCTGTGCCGATACCTTATCCTGGCGCCGGGCAGAGAAGGCGCCGACTGGTTTTCCCACGAAGCAAAGCGACTTAAGCTTACCGTACATAATAATCCCATCGATATCGGCGTTCGGGTAGAAGTGCCTCATAAGGTGATGAAAAACATGACCGATGTTTTGTATGAGGTTAAATTGGAATACATATCGCAGAGTTTTAACGACCGGATAAGGACTTTCTGCATGTGCCCGGCGGGCGAGGTTATCATGGAATCTACCGGCGGCACCGACCCCGTGATAACGGTCAACGGGCATAGCTACTCCAGCCGGAAGAGCGCTAATACAAACTTCGCGCTACTGGTAAGCACGGATTTCACCAAACCCTTTCATGAGCCGATCGCCTACGGTAAATATATCGCCAGGCTATCCAACCTTTTAAGTGGTGGGGTACTGGTGCAGCGCCTCGGGGACCTGATAGAAGGGCGGCGCTCTACACCAGCTCGTATCGAAAAGGGAAAACTCAAGCCGACGCTGAAGAGCGCTATTCCGGGCGATTTAAGCTTCGCTTTACCTTTCCGCCATCTTACCGGCCTGATAGAGATGCTGATGGCGATGGATAAAATGATGCCGGGCATTGCCTCCGAGGATACTCTATTATATGGCATCGAGGTTAAGTTTTATTCTTTCCGTCCCAAGCTCACTTCATGTCTGGAAACAGAAGTGAGAAATATGTTCGCTGTGGGAGATGGGGCGGGCGTCAGCCGGGGATTGGTTCAGGCATCGGCTTCCGGCCTGGTGGCGGCGGCGGAAATAATGGGTAGATTGGAAAAAGGATAACCTTGGAGTAAAGGTTGGCTCTCTTGACAGTTAAGTATACCTACAACTACAATGTTAACGTGTGATTCATAGATAAATTTAGAAGGGGAGTGATGCTACTTGGCAGAGGTCACACCGGGTGCAGAAGAAAGCTTCGATAGTCTGCTTAAGCGATTCAACAGAAAGGTTCAGCAGGACGGCATCCTGGCGGAGTTACGCCGAAGGGAACACTATGAAAAACCGTCCGTAAAACGGAAGCGGAAGAAGGCAGCCAAGAAACGCGGTTCCGCCAAGAGCACCAGAACTTTTCGTCGGTCACCCAGTACCCGCTAGATTTTATTGAGAATCGAGCGATAATTATTTCTTTGGGAAACCTATATGGAACCGGAACTTCAAAAAAGAATGACCGAGGACATGAAGCAGGCGATGAAGAGCGGCGATACGATCAAGCGCGATACGCTCCGCATGCTGATATCCTCGGTTAAAAACGCCGAGGGCGCCAAGCTAGATTCGCTGGACGAAGGCGAGGTGCTCTCCGTTGTTTCCCGGGAGGTCAAACGGCACCTGGAAAGCATCGATGCTTTTAAAAAGGGCAACCGCGCCGACCTTGTGGCGAAAGAAGAGGCGGAGCTAAAGGTTCTGCAAAGCTATATGCCCGCCCAATTAAGCCATGATGAAGTGGTTAAAGCGGCGAAAGAGGCTATCGCGGCAGTGGGGGCTAACGGACCCGGCGACAAGGGCAAGGTGATGCAGCAGTTGATGCCCAAGCTCAAAGGCAAAGCGGACGGCAAGGTCATTAACGACGTGGTGACGGAGCTGCTGGGGAAGTAGGGGGGTATTTAAAGGTCTCGGTACACCTCACGACGATGACCGCTTCAAACTATCGTTACTAATTGTTCCTTATCATCTATAGCGTAGATTATTCTGTAATTTCCCGCTCGTATACGCCATAGTTCGGTGCCCCTTACCTTTTCCACACCTTTGGGTCTTGGGTCGTTTTCTAGCTCCGAGAGGACATTAATAAGCTCTACGCGGTTTAGCGCAGGTATCTTTTCCATGGATTTCTGCGGTCGGAGGCGCAGCTCCACCCTATACATGCCGGATATCCTTTTGCGTATTGAGGTAATTCTTTAAAGAAATCGTTCCTTCTCTATCGCCGAGCGTCGCCAGACCTTCACGGGCATCGATATCGTCTTCCATCTTTTCGATAATGGCTTCCGTCAGCCAGTCTTTCATCGTCTTGCCTTGCAGGGCAGCGACAGCTTTAACGCGATTGCGAAGCTCCGGGTCGATATCCAGGAAGTATCTTGACCTGTCAGTACTATTAACCATTTAGTCACCTCTGGCTATTAATATATTAATTATAGCCTATATATAAATAGTTATAAATATGTAATTATTAGCCATTATAGTCTATATAGCCAGAATTGTCAATATCTCTTTACTCACTCAGCGCTTTCATTAACTCCCCGCACAGCCTCTCCTCTTTCATACCAGAGTCGATGACCGACCAAGGGAGCTTCTGGCTTGTGTCCCAGCGCTGGTTGACGTAATGGTTGACATTTAAATTATGCTGTTCAACAGTTTGCTTCCAGTCGGCTAGCGAGATTTTCTTCATGTCCGCCAACACCGGGGCGATTTTTACGTCACCGCGAGAGAGAATACCCTGAACCTGACTCCAGGCAGGACTTTCCTCATTGATTTTAATGCCTTTCGACGGCAGGGAGCTTTTTAAAATTCCCAGTCTGCGGTGCAACACGTCCTGCGGCGCCATCGGCAGCCATTGGAAGGGCGTGGAGGCTTTGGGGACAAAGGGGGAGGCGTTAACGATAAGGCGGATGTGGCTGCGTTTACTTTCGAGTCGGTCTTTGATTACCAAGACAAGTCTCACGATTTCCTCTATGTCATCATCGGTCTCGGTGGGGAGTCCGATAATAAAATAAAGTTTAAGCTGGTTAAAGCGACGGGTTGCAATCATGTCCACCGCTTTTAAAATATCTTCCTCGTTTATGCCTTTGTGGATAACATCGCGCAGCCGTTGTGAGCCCGCCTCCGGAGCGATGGTGATAGTCTGTACCTTGCCCTTGGCTAATTCACTAATAATACTATCGGTCAATGTGTCTATTCTTAGTGAGCTTATGGCAATTTCGGCGTTCATATCGTTCAAGCCGGTCAGGAGTTCATTAATCTGGGGGTGGTCGGTGACGGTGGGGCCAACCAGTCCTATGCGGCGGCGCCAGCGCAGACCTTCCTTCGCCTGCTTGATTATTTTATCTAAAGAACGGAAACGCATAGGGGCGTAAGCGGAGTTCACCAGGCAGAAACGGCAGCCCCGTTTACAGCCCCGCTCCGTCTCGATAAGATACGAATCGCCGAGTTCGGTATCCGGCGTCAGAACGACCGACTTTGTTTCAAAGTCGTCCAGGTTTTTTGCCCACTGGCGGGCAATCGGGGTTGGCGGGGGGTAAAGGGGCACATAAACGCCTGCCAGCCTGGCGAGACTCTTTAGCAGACTATCACGGCTATCGCTGATATTTTCGATAAGCATCGGCAGTAAAGCAGGTATTATCGGCTCCGCGTCGCCGATGCAGAAACAATCAAAGAAAGGCGCCAGCGGCATAGGATTAGCGGTAGCGCAAGGTCCCCCGGCAATTATTAAGGGGTGGCGGGCATCGCGTTCGGCGGAGAGGAGGGGTATACAGGCGGCTTTGAGTATCTGGATAACGTTAAAGTAGTCCAACTCGTAGGAAATGGAAAAAGCCAGCACCGCGAAGTCGGTCAAAGGGCGGCCGCATTCTATCGCCGCGGGGGCGTTTTTCTCTGTAGTATCGAGGAAGACGCGTTCGCCAACGATTTTCGGATTGCTATTTAGCAGACTGTAAACGGCGTGGACGCCCAGGTTGGACATGCCCAGGTAGTATGAGTTGGGATAAATAAGGGCGATGGGTAACCTACCGCCCCAGTCCTTGATGATGGCGCCTTCTTCGTGGTAAAGGTGGGCGCTATATCGCCCCTTTAGCTCACTTTTCCTGCTCTTATCACGCATTAACTCATCTTTTTTGTGATGAATCTTTCCAGCAGTCCTTAAGAAACCGGGCGTTGACGTCGATGACCATGTCCGCGGAGGACCTTAGCTCCTGGGATGTGCCCTGCCTGCCGAATAAAGCTACCTCGACATGTTTCCCGTTGTCCTTGACGGCCTGGACAGCACCGGCGAAATCGTTATCGCCCGCCACAAGAATCGCAACATCATAATTGTTTTTATAGCTGTGAGTTATCATATCTGTGGCTAGCTGGACATCGGTGCCTTTTTCGTAGGGCGGCACGCTGGGCCAGTTGGTATAGACCAGGCGACCCAGCCGCAGCTCGGTATAGGGTATGGCTTTAACGCTCCCGAAAAAAGCCTGCTGCTGCTTGTAAAGCTCTGGCTCCTGTTTTTGACCTACCTTGGCGTTATAATAGTAAATCCTGATAAGCTGACGCCGCCTTAAGAGCTTTTGGCAGAACCTGCCTAAATCCAGGTCAATCCGGCTAAAATGAGCTTTTAAAGAATGGTAGAGATTGCTGCCGTCGACAAATATCATCACCCTCTCCCCCATATCACACCTCCTTAAAATATAATAAAAAATATAATAGTAATACCTACATTATATCGTTTTTATGTAAATTTTGCGACTGTTGAGATTGAGTAAGAAAATATTTATGACCTCACCCCCTTTAGTTCCCCTTCAGAGCGAGTTTTCAGGGCGAGCCCCTCTCCGCTGGCGGAGAGGGGGTTAGGAGGAGAGGTTTTGCTGCGCCCCTTCTCGCGGTGCACTCCACGGATAAAAGATAACAATTATTGCAGGAAGTATTGTCCGTTCCCGTTCTATCTATGGCAGTGCCTGTTCTTAGAGGTGGGCGTTTGCTCGAGGCTAAAACTGAATGCTATAATTGGCAGGTAAATTAGCCCCATGAGAAAGTGTAGAGAAAGTATGAAACTAACCAGAGAAGAAGTGCTGCACATCGCCCACCTGGCGCGGGTCGCCCTGACGGAAGAAGAAATAACGCGTATGAGCGAGCAGCTATCCAACTTACTGGAACACTTCGAAGACCTGCAAAAGGTGGATACCGAAGGTGTTCCGCCGACCGCACAGTCGGTCACTCTTCAGAGCGTAATGCGCGAGGATGAGGTCAAGCCATCGCTGCCGCCAGAGGACGTGTTGGCTAATGCGCCACGACGTGAGGGCGACTGCTTTAGAGTGCGGGCGGTTCTCGAATAATACCAGGGGATGGGCGAAATGAAATTAGAGAAATGGCTAGTAATACTAATAATTGTAATATCGCTCCTGACATTACCGGGCTGCGGCGGGGTTGAAACTGCCGCTGCCACATCACAGGAAACAACTAAAATTGTCTTACCGGAGCCGAAAAAAGACAGTGATACTTCTATCGAGGAAGCCCTCTGGGGGAGGCGGTCGACCAGGAATTTTAGCGCAGAGACTATCACGCTGGAACAGGTGAGCCAGCTTATTTGGGCAGGGCAGGGGATTACTGATCCCTCCGGAAAGAGAACCGCGCCTTCCGCCGGGGCTTTGTATCCCCTTAAACTTTATGTGTTTATCGGTAATGTGACAGGGGCGGCGGCGGGGGTTTATGTTTATGACCCGGCAACGCATTCGCTAACGCGAATTATTGACGGCGACCAGCGACAGGCTTTAACGCAAGCTGCCATGGGGCAAACGAGCGTCAAGCAGGGCGCTATCGATATCGTCATTACGGCAAACTATAGCATAACGACGAAAGTCTATGGCGAACGGGGCATCAGGTTCGTCCATCTCGAGGCGGGACATGCCGCGCAAAATATCTGCCTGCAGGCGGTCGGTTTGAAACTTGCTACGGTCACCGTCGGCGCTTTTGATGACGCCAGCGTACAGCACGTTTTAGGGTTACCTGATGCTGAGGTACCCCTCTATATCATTCCGGCAGGCAATTTCGCCGATTGAGGAGGCTAACTTGAATAACATATCGGGCGGGGTAACGATTCATGAAGCGCATCAGCTGCTTAAGGATAAGAAAATATCGTCCGTCGAGCTAACACAGGCTTATCTAGAGCGCATCAAGAAAGTCGAGCCCAAAATTAAAGCCTTGATGACCGTCACGGAAGAGCTCGCTTTAGAACGGGCGCGTAAAGCCGATAAGACTATCGCGGCGGGTAAGGCACAAACTCTGACCGGCATACCGATTGCCATCAAGGATGTTATCTGTACCAAAGGCATCAGGACCACCTGCTCCTCCAAGATGCTGGAAAATTTCGTGCCGCCTTACGATGCCATGGTGATGGAAAAGCTTAATGCCGCTGGCGCGGTGATGGTCGGTAAAGCTAACATGGATGAGTTCGCTATGGGGTCATCGACGGAGAACTCGGCGTATTTTGTGACGCATAACCCCTGGGACTTAGACCGCGTACCTGGTGGTTCCAGCGGTGGGTCGGCGGTGGCGGTGGCGGCAGGCGAGGCGGTCTGCGCTTTGGGGTCGGATACAGGTGGCAGCATCCGCCAGCCGGCGGGCTTTTGCAGCGTGGTGGGACTCAAGCCCACTTACGGACGGGTTAGCCGCTACGGACTGGTGGCTTTCGCCTCCTCGCTCGACCAGATAGGGCCGCTAACGCAGGACGTGACCGATTGCGCCCTTTTGATGAATGTGATATCGGGTCACGATATAAGAGATTCTACGTCCGTGCCCGAGCCGGTGCCAGACTACACAAAAAGTCTGAAAACAGATTTGAAGGGAATGCGACTCGGCATCCCTAAGGAATATTACGTCGAAGGGATGCAACAGGGCGTTGCCACTGCCATGCAAGCGGCTATTAAGAAGCTGGAAGAGCTAGGGGCGAAACTCGAAGAGGTATCTTTACCCCACACCCCTTATTCCCTCGCCGTCTATTATATCATCGCCCCCAGCGAGGCGTCCGCCAACCTGGCGCGGTACGACGGCGTGAAATACGGCTATTCTTATAAGGGCGACACGATGTGGGAGAGCATGGAAAAGACGCGGGAGAACGGCTTTGGGCCGGAGGTCAAGCGGAGGATAATGCTTGGCACTTACGCACTCTCCGCCGGCTACTATGACGCCTGGTATCTCAAAGCGCAGAAGGTGCGCACTTTAATCCGACGCGAGTTCGACGCTGTTTTTGAAAAATACGACGCTTTAATTACCCCAACCTCCCCCACCGTCCCCTTTAAGATTGGCGAGAAGACGGACGACCCGCTCGCCATGTATTTAAGCGACGTCTGCACTCTCCCCATCAATATCGCAGGGGTGCCGGGGATTTCGATTCCGGCGGGCTTTGTGGATGACTTGCCAGTGGGCATGCAGATTATCGGCAAGCACTTTAGCGAGGAAACTTTATTACGGGTCGCTTACGCTTACGAGCAGGCGACGGAGTGGCATAAACAAAAACCGAATATCTGAAAAGGGGGCAAAAAATGGCACTAAGTAAAGAACACCGCCAGAAGGTAATGAGAGCACATGGTTGGAAATGTTATCGATGTGGGAAGGGTATAAACAGTCTTACTGGTGAGATCCATCATAGAGACGGAGATCATCAGAATAATACTCTCTCAAACCTTCGTCCTGTCTGTAGGGGTTGTCATAAAGACCTTTCTAGAGCGCAGACTAAACGCCGTGCTGGCCAAGCAAATTCGTTGTTTTAATTAAAACGTAATTAACCATCCTAAAAATCCCTCTCACTCTCCCTTTTTCAAAGGGAGACAATATTAGATACCTTACAAATCATTGTTTCCAACCTCTTTTTTGTCCCTCTTTCGTAAAGAGGGATATAGGGAGTTTTTAAAGCGTCCTCTTGCCTTCCCCACTCGTAAATGTTATCCTGTTTATATCTGTTCCCATCTCGGCAAAAACCTTAAAAGGAGGAGGATATGCTGAAAGACATCTTAAAAATCTTGGAAAACGATGCCCATGCTTCGGAGAAGCAAATAGCTACTATGGTCGGCGTATCCGCCGCCGAGGTGACCAAAGCCATCAAACAGGCGGAAAAAGATAGGGTTATTCTTAAGTACAAAACGGTCGTCAATTGGGATAAGCTGGAAGGCGATGGGCAGGTCTGGGCGCTTATCGAGGTCAAGGTCAAACCGGAGCCGGAGATTGGCTTCGATGCTATCGCCGAGCGCGTCGCCCGTTATGAGCAGGTGCGGTCTTTATACCTCGCCTCCGGCACTTACGACCTGCTGCTAGTCGTCGTCGGCAAGACGGAGCATAAGGTGGCGGACTTCGTATCCCAAAACCTGGCGCACCTGGAAGGGGTGCAGGGCACGGTCACTCACTTTGTCCTCAAGCGCTATAAGGACGACGGCGAAATCTTAGAGGGAGGGGAGGGGGTTAAGCGGCAGCAGGTAGTATTGTAAAGCTGCCGTGAGAATACTATGACTAATAAAAAGAGCCAACTGGATAGAGTTATTGCAAAGAGAGCTAATGCGCTTTCGCCTTCCGGGATACGCAAGTTTTTCGACCTCTTGAAGGGCATGGAAGGCGTTATATCATTAGGCGTCGGCGAGCCGGATTACGCTACGCCCTGGCATATCAGCGAGGCGGCGGTCAAGAGTCTGGAGAAGGGCTACACGATGTATACCTCCAACTCCGGCATCCTCGAGCTGCGGGAGCTGACATGCCAATACCTGAAAGAGAAATACGGAATCGACTACAAACCGGTCGGCGAGATACTGATGACTGTGGGCGTGAGCGAGGCTTTGGACCTGGCGATGCGTGCCATTCTGAACCCCGGCGATGAGGTCATCATGACCGACCCCCATTACGTGGCTTACGATTCCTGTGTGATTTTAGCCGAGGGCAAGCCCGTGATGGTGCCCACCTATCCAAAGAACAACTTCGCCGTCGAGGCGAAAGACATCGAAGCTAAAATCACTAAAAATACTAAGGCGATACTCATCGGTTTCCCGTCTAATCCTACCGGTGCAGTGATGACGCGGCAAAAGCTCTTGGACATCGCGGCGGTCGCTAAAAAGCATAACCTCATGGTGATATCCGACGAGATTTACGCGCGGCTGACCTACGGCGTGGAGCATACCTGCTTCGCTAGCCTGCCGGGCGTTAGGGAGAATACGATACTTTTAGGCGGCTTTTCCAAGGCTTACGCCATGACCGGCTGGCGTATCGGCTACGCGGTGGCGCCGGAAGAAATCATCGCCGCGATGACGAAAATTCACCAGTACACGATTATGAGCGCGCCTACGCCCGCCCAGGTGGCGGCTATCGAAGCGCTCAAGTCCGGTGAGCCGGATGTGGTGGAGATGGTGGAGGACTATAACCGGCGGCGTAAGGTCATCGTTAAAGGACTAAACGATATCGGTTTGCCCTGCTTCGAGCCCAAGGGGGCTTTTTATGCCTTCCCCTCCATAACCCCCACCGGCATGAGCTCCGAGGAGTTCTCCGAAACGCTGCTTAAAGAAGAAAAGGTGGCGGTGGTGCCAGGTTCGGCTTTTGGCAAGTGTGGGGAGGGGTTTGTACGCTGCTGCTATGCCACCTCTATGGCGGACATCGAGGAAGCATTAAAGCGCATGGGGCGGTTTGTGAAGAGACATAAGAAGTAGACAGTTAACAGTTTACAGTAAACAGTAGGGGCGGGTGTAAAAACCCGCCCTTTTTTATATCATCTCCTCTCCCCTTGTGGGAGAGGTAAGGGTGAGGGGAGAGTAAATAGAAAAAGTCAAAAGCGAACCCCCTTCCCCACCCGGGGGAGCGGATTACTTATTATTAACACAGAATGACCAATTAAAAGACAAAAGCATTTCTATTTTATTGACATTGGGATGAAGTTGGTTTATAATCCTCATATTATTTACATAATAAATGGTAATATATTTGACAATAGTACAACATTTTCAAATATAGATATAGTATTTTAAAAGATAAATTTATATATATGACGAGATTGACGTTTCTTTCAAAATTGATTTTGTTTTTAACTTCATATATTCCTTTAGGCATTATTTGTCTGATAATAGATTTTAATAACTCAGAATTTCCATATTTTAATTATAAGTATTATTCATTTAGTCTACTTATTATTATGGTCCTATTAGTAATCTTGCTCTTATTTCTAGGTCATCATTTTAATAATAGACCTACTGGCTGGGAAAAAATGAAAGTAGAATCTAGTGAAAATATGAACAGCCAGATATTGTCCTATATTTTTTCGTACATATTACCTTTCTTAAGTTTTCCAGAAGAAAGAAGAATTATTATATCAATATTTCTCCTTTTTATAATAGGAATTCTCTATGTAAAAAGTGATATGTTAGGTATAAATCCTTTACTATCAGTTTTAGGGTATCACATTATGAAAATAAAAATGAAAAAACGTGATTCTGACTTAACACAAGAAGTAACAGTTATTAGCAAATTAGATTATTTTAGGGTTAAACGGTCTAGAATTGTTAATGTTTTCCAAATACATAATGAACTATATCTACTAAAAGGTGAATAAAATGATTGACAAAGAAGAAATTCAAGTAATAATTAATCAATCATTACTAGATGAAGCTAATGTGGGTGTATATTTATACGAAAATAAAAAGCTTAAAGAAAATTCGGTTTTTCTATATAACTTAAACATTGAACAAAAAATTGTTGACTCAATAAAAAGCATAGCAAAAGCATATTTGTCAAATATTGCAGAACTCATCAATAATCAAATATCAGATAGTATTCCTGTTTATAATCCGGATGATGAACAAGTTATATTTAAAATAGACAGTGACCAAATAGCGGTATTTAGTGAAATATATAATATTATTGTTAATCAACGTCTATATGGTCGATATAAAAAAGATATCATTAGGGAAAATAAAATAAAGGCTTGGATTTTTAGATTTGAGATTGAAATTGATGGAAAGATAGAACAGATACTTTTTTTCCAACGATTCTTAGCAAATAAAATGCTTAAATCTCGGGGAGTTCCAATATATGAAGTGGATAATGAATTTAAGTTGCTTGAAGGTAACATTATTAGTTTTGGGTATTTGATGGAATTGTTGTATTTCAAGAAAACCTTTATAGCTACAAGAATAGCTCCTTTTGAAAAGATATTCGGATATGAAGAATACTACAAAAAGTGTGCGTGTCAACTTATAGAAGATTTAGCTTTAAAACATATTCCGGAATTTAAAATCGATATGCAATTTGAAAATATGGATGATGTTATCCATAAAATACAAAGTAATATATTCCTAGCACATAAATTTCACGTCGCACAATATAATGGATATTATAAAGAAATGGATTTTTCAAAATTAGAAGATTTAGATAAGCGTTATAGTCTTGGTCTGAATTTGGATAAAGTTGCGAAAAAGTGGATTATCGATGAGCACTTAGATCTTTGGATTATTGCTAGTATTTTAAATGATGAATATGACCGCTCTCAAATTACACCAAATGAATATATTGTTTTTAAAAAGAGACAACTACAAGTAAAATTACCTAACTAAAATTCCTTTCAGACTCTATCTCTTCCACCCTCTTCAGTAGCCACACCGTCACTATACATAACGCTGACGCCAATACGCCGATGATAAACGCCCAGTTATAGCTCGCCGTTACATCGTATATCTTGCCCGCTATCCAGGGTCCTGCTGCCCCGCCGAACCCGGTAACAAAAAGAACAACACCCATCAGCGTCGCCATGACGCGTGTGCCGAAGAAACGAGAGATGACCAGCGGTATCTGCGTTACCTCCCCGCCGTAAGCGACGCCGAATAAAACCGCGAAAATATAAAACGACCATACCGAACGCGTAAACAGCAGCAGGATAAAAGACAGCCCCAGGCAGATACATATTAAAACCAGGCTTTTATAAAGTCCAATCTTTTCCGCGATAACGCCGGTAGAAAGTCGACCGGCAATACTCACTGCCCCGATAACACTGACAAACGTAGCGGCAACCAGCGGGTCGATGCCAATATCGGTGGCGTAATTGACTAGATGCACCAGCACCATCTGTGTCGCGAAGAGGAAAAGCAGGAAGCAAACCATCACTAACCAAAAGCGTTTATCTTTAATCGCCCCGCCTAATGTGGCGGATGGTTTTCCCTGCTCGGTAGTGGTCTTGGCTAATTGGGGAGGCTCCTTCAGAAACAAAGCCGCGCCCACCATTAAAACACCTGCCGCGATGCCAATGATGACGAACGTCTGCGACCAGTCAACTGCGCTAACGAGTCTTTCCGTGGCCGGGACAATCAGCAGCGTGCCCAGGCCGGAGCCGGAGGCGACGATGCCTAAAGCTAATCCGCGGTTTCTCGTGAACCAGCGGGAAGCCAGCGCCGAGCCGATGCCAAAGATGCCGCTTACGCCGATGGCTTCGATGATGGCATAAGTTACAAAGAAATGCCACAAGGCCGAAACACGACTTGATAGCAGATAGCCGGCGGCCATCATCAAGCCGCAAAAGACCATTATTTTTCGGGCGCCGTATTTATCCGCCAGCCAGCCGGTGCCTATTGCCGCCGCGCCCCGAATAATCATCGATAGGGAGTATATCAGCGATACGCTTGCCCGGTCCCATTGAAAATAGTCGGCGAGGGGTTTGAAAAAGACGCTGTAGCTATAAATAAAACCGTAGGAGACGAAGATCATCAGGGAGCAGGCTGCAACGATTACCCAACCGTAGCTCGAGGGACGTTGGGTGGTGCCTTCTTCGCCCCAGGATGTGTTTTCTACCATGGGTGAAAAACCTGAACTCTTATCCCAGCCCCACCACTCTGTGCACTTTAGCGAGTGTTTTTTGTGCAAAGGGGCGGGCTTTAGCGGCGCCTTCCTTAAGGACGGCATCCAGATAACCGGGTTCAGACATTATTTTTTGGTAACGTTCCTGCAAGGGGCGTAGTCCTTCAATAACAACCTCGGCTAAAGCCTTTTTAAAGTCGCCATAGCCTTTGCCCACGAACTGCGCTTCGATTTCTTTTTTATTCTTGTCGGTAAAAATCTGGTAGATGGTCAGCAGGTTATAGATACCAGATCGACTCTCGTCAAACTTTATTTCCTTAAGCGAGTCGGTCGTCGCCCGCATAATCTTAGCGCGGATAACATCCGGCTTATCCAGTAGGGCGATGGCGTGGTTCGGTCCCTCTTCGCTCTTGCTCATCTTTTTAGTAGGGTCGTCCAGCCCCATAATGCGCGCGCCAATGTCCGCTATCTGTGGCTCGGGAACCACGAATACATTACCGTAGAGATTATTGAAACGCTGTGCTGCATCGCGGGCAAGCTCGACATGCTGTTTCTGGTCCTCACCCACCGGCACGAGGTCTGTATCATAAAGGAGAATGTCCGCCGCCATCAGCGCCGGGTAGTCGAAAAGTCCCACGCTTACCTGCTCCTTCTGCTTACCGGACTTTTCTTTATACTGGGTCATCCGCCCCAGCCAGCCCATCGGGATAAAGCAGTTGAGAATCCAGGCGAGTTCGCTATGCTCGTGCACGTGCGACTGCACGAAGACGATGGACTTTTTGGGGTCGATGCCGTTTGCCAGGAGTAGTCCGGTCACCTCGCGGATTTCGGCTTTCAGCTCCTTCGGGTCTTGCTGGACGGTGATGGCATGTAGGTCGACGATGCAGAAGATATTATCGTATTTATCCTGGTCGGCCGCCCAATGTCGGGTAGCCCCAATATAATTGCCGATATGGGTGTTGCCCGTCGGCTGAATGCCGGAAAAGACGCGCTTTTTCATGGAAACCTCCCGATACGGAGATTTTAACATAAATACGAGCGGAGGGACAAGGATAGGGGGTAGAAGTATCAAGTAACAAGGGACAAGTAACAGGGAAATCAAAAATCAAATATCAAAAATTAAAAACAAAGATAAAAAGTAAAAGATAATAATCATTAGTAATTACTCTCCCTTGATGGGAGAGGTCAGGTGAGGGTGGAAATCTTGGAGGATAAGGCTGGAAAATGGTACTACCAAAGGGTGAGGTTAGGTGCTATAATTATATACAAAACAAAGTATACGAAAAATAGATAAAACATGAAGAAAGGAGGTTTAAAAATGAGAAAATATAAAACTGTGCATGTAAAAGAACATGAAAGGGTAATTAAGGTCAAAAAGGAGAAAAAAACTCCGTTTCAGCAGGCTATAGACGAGGGGAGGAAGAACTTTAAAAAGGCTATGCGTGGATAAAGAAAAAATATGTAATATTTGGTCTGATATTAGGAATGACAGCAGTTACTAATTATCACTTACTTTTTGCCTTTATGGTATAATAACAATGATGAAAAAAGACATTTTTAGGGTTTTTGTAATATTTATTCTTATAATGCTTGCAGTTGGAATGACTCCTGCTTGGGAGCAGCAAATTAAAATTGCAGCTGATACTTGGCCTGCTAATTCTGTTGTGACTTCTTCCGTTTTGAATCTTTATCCTTCACCGTTGGATTTGATACTATCGTTTATCTTTAGTGCTGGCCTCTTTTCTCTGCTAAAAAATGGTTCACAATTAACATAAAGGTTATCTTCTTCTTAGAAACAATGATTTTCGCCATTTTTATTGTCGTTGCCATTAAGCTTGTCTTGTGCTTTATATGAGAACGGGAATCCAGGGGGTAAAGGCGGGGATTAGTATTAAGTGGAGGGATTGTAGCGAATGAAAAATAAATAAGAGATATATATTCTTCTTCTTCAATGCTTGAGTCAATTGTTATAACAACTTTCCATGTCTATGAGGATAATCTAGATAACTTAAAAAAACCCTGTTGCGATAGTGTTTATATATATGTTCATTAATGCGTACTAATTGCTCTTTTGCTATTGCACCATATATTACAACAATAACTTCATAAGGATATCGTGAATAATTCTCTAATTGCCCTATCAACCTGTCAATTTCAGATTTATTAGGTTCTAATTTTCCTTCAATTAAAAAATTACCAACTTTTCCATCAGCCGATGTTCTATCATCTAACTCAAACGGATAAATAGCATCGAGTCCCTGAGATTTAAGTAGAAGGATTAATTCCTTATTTGCTTCTTCTTCATTGTTATACCACTTAGAGGTACTATCCATCATTTCAAGGGCTTCATTTATGTAATCATCGTAAATAACATTTTTTACACGTTCTTTCATTCGAAATTCAGCTTTGATTTCTTTAGTGTGAACAATATATTTGTTAATTATTTCGATAATCCAAAAACATACTGGGATTGTGCCTAATAAAAGAAATATTATTCCTGCAATCAATACGTCCTGAAATAGAAATACTATACCTAATAAAATAAGGCAAGTAACTATAAAAACTTTTGTAGATTTATTCTTCATAAAACTAAAATATAATTGCTTAAGCAAATAATAATTGTTTGCACTAGTTATGTCAATTGTTTAATAAGGCTTAATTCTTTGCTTTTTAACAAAGCGTGAACAAAAATGTTTAGTTTTATTGTTGGAGATTGTTATTTCGTTAAATTCGCTCGCAATGACACTACGTGTCACATGCTATCCGGCGCGGTCATGCCCATGAGGTTTAAGGTTCTCCCCAGCACAATTTTGGCGGCTTTAACCAGCTTCAAGCGCGCCGCGGTCAGGGCTTTATCATCGCTAACTACGCGGCATTCATTATAAAAGGCATGAAAAACGGTGGCTAAGTCCTGCGCATAGTAGGTGAGGTGGTGGGGTTCCAGCGTTAGGGCTATCGTCTCTATCATTTCCGGCAGTAGCAGCATCCGGCGTATCAAAGTTAATTCTGGTTCCGTTGTTAATAAAGATATGTCACCGCCTTCATCGGTTGCACCTTTTTCCTGCGCCACCTTTAAAATACTGGCAATGCGCGCATGGGCGTACTGCACGTAATAGACCGGGTTTTCCGCGCTCTGCTTTTTTACCAGTTCCAGGTCGAAGTCCATCTGGCTATCGGCGGTACGGGACAAAAAGATAAAGCGGCAGGCATCAACACCGGCTTCTTCCATTAATTCTCTCAAGGTTACGAGGTCGCCGCTACGCTTGGAGATTTTCACAATCTCGCCGCCGCGCCGCAGCGTCACCATTTGGTGGATGATTATTTGCAGTCGCTCCGGGGCGACGCCTAAAGCACTGACGACGGCTTTCATCCGGGGGACATGTCCCATGTGGTCGGCGCCCCAGATATCGATAACTCTATCGAACTTACGCTCGATGAACTTATTGTAATGGTAAGCGATATCGGCGGCGAAGTAGGTGGGAGAGCCGTTGCTGCGGACGACGACACTATCTTTGTCTTCGCCGAGGGCAGTAGATACGAACCATATGGCGCCTTCCTTCTCTGTGATGTAACCCTTCTCCCGCAGCAGTTTCATCACCTTATCGAACTGCCCGTTCTCATAAAGCGTCTTCTCGCTGAACCAGACATCGAAATCGACGCGGAGTGTTTTTAGGTCTTGGCGCGTGCCAGCGAGGATTTTCGCCAGACCTATTACCCCAAGCTCTTCGACCCCTTCAGCCTGCGGCATCTTTAAAAAGCGGTCACCTTCCTCGCGGACTATTTCTTTAGCCAGGTCAACCATATAGTTGCCGTGGTAGCCTCCCTCCGGCACCTCCGCTTTTTTACCGAGCGCCTGCTGGTAACGCGCCCAGAGCGATTGACGAAAAGCGTCCATCTGGCTGCCGGCGTCGTTAAAATAGTACTCCTTAACCACGTCATAGCCGCCGGCGGTCATAACATTACATAAAGTACTGCCGAGGACGGCGCCGCGCCCATGCCCCACGTGGAGTGGCCCGGTGGGATTAAGACTAACGAACTCGATTTGAATACGCTTGCCTTTACCCACCTCGATGTTGCCGTAGGTGCTGCCGCTTTGCAAAATGGCGTCCACCTGCTGTGCAAGCCAACCTTTTTTCAGGGTAAAGTTAATGAAACCCGGCGGGGCGATAGTCACCTTTTCAATCTCCGGGGAGGGGACAATAAAGTTCACGATTTCCTCGGCGATAGACATGGGCTTCATTTTAGCAACCTTCGCCAGCTTAAGCGGAATGCTGGTAGAATAGTCGCCATGCTCCGGTTTTTGCGGGTGCTCAATGACGAATTCCGGTACGGTAAAGAGAGGCAGCTTGCCAGCCCCCTGCGCCGCGATAATAGCTTTTACGACTAGTTCGGTTATTGTTTGTTTCAGCACCAGATTTACCGTCCATTAAGCTAAAAATACGAGTAAATTATAGCATAAGAAGACTGAAATAGATATTTGATTTTACAACGTATATAGGTGATAATTTTATAAATAGTTTAAATATTTATAATGGAGATTGATTAATGAAAGTTCTCAAAATAATGCTGCTAGCGGTTATCTTGCTGGGAGGTATTTTAGCACTGAATGCCTGCCAGAGTATCAATTCACCGCTGGAAGACTACAACTGGATTTTGACCCTTTGGGGCAGGGGTGGCGAGCAAGTCAAGCTGGTGCCGGATACACAGATAACGGCTTATTTTAATGGCAAGGATAACACTGTAAGCGGCAGCAGCGGCTGTAACCAATATAGCGGCACGTACAAAGTAGACGGTTTAACGCTCACCATTAATAAAGACATTAGTATAACGGAAATGTTTTGTAACGATGAGAAAAACGGTCAAGAGGGACGATTCCTGAATGCCTTAAAAGCCGCCACGAGTTTTAAAATGGACCATGGCAACCTGATTATCTACTGCGGCATGGATACTCTACAGTTCAAGCGGGATAACGCGAGCACTAAAACCATTACGCAATGGGGTGAGTGAGTAGGGAGTAAAAAGAAAAGCCCCGACTAATGTGGGGCTTTACCTAACTTTTTCTAGAATTAGGAAAAGTTTATACTTTCAACAAAGACGCTACGGATATATCCTCGTCGATATCTTCCCAATGTATACCAATGCCTTTACCGATAAGCCGCCAGTTTTTTCTTTGCTCATCAGTAGCGCCACGCAACCTTGGAAACCACTCGATGGGTACATTAATTTCTCTACCATCCAGCAATCTAACGTGCATCATATAAGCATCGAACCATACTTCCGATGCCATAAACATGGAGTAATTATACCCCTTTAGTCAATTCGAGTATAGAGGCGGATGATATTGGTGACCTCACCCCCTTATTATCCCCCTCTCCTAACGAGGCAAGATGCAGGAGAGGGGGATTTATTTTAGTGAAATCTATACAAATAACTCCTATATGATAAGATTAGATTATGAAAGATAAATTTTGGAATGTTCATCGTAATTTTCTTAGTGCATCACCACTAGATATAGTAAAAAGTTTATTTAATGATGATAAAAAGAACTATTCTATGGCCGAGTCGAAATTCAGCAAGGAAATAGCTTTACTTGACGATGCTCTTGTACTTTTTATTTCTTCTTTACAGGGAGCTTATCGTAGTTTAGATAAATGGAAGGATAACACCTCCACTAAAGCCTCTATTGCTATGGCTAACTCAACCTTAAATTACATTCTACTTGCAAGACATGCTGTTCTATTAGGATATTTCCCAGAATGTCGCAACTTGTTAAGAAGTTGCCATGAGAGAATTACTCGCTCCTTTCTTTTTTATGCAGATATAAATGAAGCACAGAAGTTTTTATCCGGAAAGCAGTTGTCTACAAAGTCAGAACAATCATATGTAGATAACAAGTTGGCTAAGCTTCTTGCGGCTGATGATGGTGTTTTAAAAATTCTTCGGGCAGCGTACCATTTTCAATCTTCAAATATTCATCCTAATTTGGAGTCTCTCTCCGTCCGAATAGCAGGGCCACAATCTGAAAAACTTAGTGACAGAGTAGCAAAATACCCAATGTTTGGTGGTTTAGTGTCCGATGATGTGGGTAAGCTAACCATATTTTCTGTTATTCAGGTCACACTGTTTGCTTCAACAATGATAGGGTTTATTTCTGTAGAGACTCCAGGGATATATTTAAAAGAGTATAATCGTATCTTGAGAATCACAATGAAATCATTTGCAAAATTATATAACAAAAATTCAACAAATCCTCTCTCTTAATCCCTAAAGTTTTGCGAGATAGAGATTTTCCTTAAAATTCTTTCCTCAAACCCCCCAAATATTGTTGACATTCGCTTTACCCTATGCTATCCTTATATTTGCATATGAAGAAGGCGAAAACATAGTAAGCTAAAACTGGTGGTGTTAAGCCAGACAATCAAGGTCTGGTGGGCAAAAACCGCCAGACCTTTTCTTTTGCCTTCCGCACTTTAACAACTGAATATAGAAGCCAAAAAGTGTCAAAAAAATAATTGAGGTCTAATATCAAACCTGAAGCAGGTCAAGCGCAAAGGGCATACGGCGAATGCCTTGGCATCAAGGGCCGAAGAAGGGCGTGGCAAGACTGCGATAAGCTCCGGTTTGCTGTCTAGCAAGCTTCACCGGAGATTCCCGAATGGGGCAACCCGTTCCCGATTAATCGGGATCACCGCCGGCTGAACACATACGCCGGCTGGAGGTAAGCGCGGGAAGTGAAACATCTCAGTACCGCGAGGAAAATAGAAAGTCATTTATTCCCCTAGTAGTGGCGAACGAACGGGGAACTAGCCTAAACCTGGTAAACCTAACGGCGTCAGGGCCTATGTTTGCCGGGGGTCGTAAGGCAGGTCAGACTGAACCTGGAATAAGTCGAGGAGTTACAAACTCAACCCTAGTTGAAGGTCCCTGGAAAGGGCCACCACAGAAGGTGAAAGTCCCGTAAACGAAAGGCGCGAGCTCCTAACCTGTTCTTGAGTACCACGGGACACGAGAAATCTTGTGGGAAGCTACCCAGCCCACTGGGTAAGGCTAAATACCCTTGATGACCGATAGTGAACTAGTACCGTGAGGGAAAGGTGAAAAGAACCCCGGGAGGGGAGTGAAATAGTACCTGAAACCGTATGCTTACAAGCAGTTAGAGCCCCGATGCAAATCGGGGTGATAGCGTGCCTATTGAAGAATGAGCCGGTGAGTTAATCTACGTGGCTTGGTTAAGCAACTATCGTTGTGTAGCCGTAGCGAAAGCGAGTCTTAATAGGGCGATTATAGTCGCGTGGATTAGACCCGAAGCCGGGTGAGCTATCCATGGCCAGGATGAAGCTCCGATAAAATCGGAGTGGAGGTCCGAACTGATTAGCGTTGCAAAGCTACCGGAGGAGCTGTGGATAGGGGTGATATGCCAAACGAACCCGGTGATAGCTGGTTCTCCCCGAAATGCATTTAGGTGCAGCCTCGTGTGTTCGTTAATGGAGGTAGATCACTGGATGGACTAGGGGGCGAGTAGCTTACCAACTCCAACCAAAATTCGAATTCCATTAACCTAAGCACGGGAGTGAGACGGCGAGGGATAAGCTCCGTCGTCAAAAGGGAAACAGCCCAGACCATCAGCTAAGGTCCCCAAGAGCAGGCTAAGTGGGAAAGGAAGTTTAATTGCACAGACAGCCAGGAGGTTGGCTTAGAAGCAGCCACCCTTTAAAGAATGCGTAACAGCTCACTGGTTTAGTGGTTGTGCGCCGACAATCCAACGGGGCTTAAGTCTGCCACCGAAGCTATGGCATCTCCCGCAAGGGAGATGGGTAGGGGAGCGTTCCCTTAAGCTGTGAAGCTGTTCCGTGAGGAATGGTGGAGCTGAGGGAAGTGAGAATGTCGGCATGAGTAGCGTAAGATATGCGAGAAACATATCCACCGAAAACCTAAGGTTTCCTACGCAAGGTTAATCCGCGTAGGGTTAGTCGGGCCTAAGCTGAGGCCGAAAGGCGTAAGCGATGGACAACGGGTTATTATTCCCGTACCGCTGTTGTGGAGGCAAAGGACGGACGCGGACAGGCAAGCCAGGCATACGTAATGGACATCGTGTGTCCTCTATCCTAGGTGATGCCGGGGCAGGAAAATCCACCCCGGATATTTAGCTGAAAATAGAGGGAAGTTGAGGAGAAATCCGAGGCGATCTGGCCCACCCTATGCCGCCAAGAAAAACTTCGTTGCCTTTGAAGCAATAGCGCCCGTACCGCAAACCGACTCTGGTAGGTAGGGATAAATGTCCCAAGGTGATCGAGAGAACCCTCGTTAAGGAACTCGGCAATCTAACCCCGTAACTTCGGGAAAAGGGGTGCCTTGTTTAATCAATGAGGTGGCACATAATTGGCCCAAGTGACTGTTTAACAAAAACACAGCTCTCTGCAAAAGCGTAAGCTGAAGTATAGGGGGTGATACCTGCCCAGCGCCGGAAGGTTAAGGAGAGGCGTTATCCTTCTTCGGAAGGAGAAGCGTCAAACTGAAGCCCCGGTAAGCGGCGGCCGTAACTATAACGGTCCTAAGGTAGCGAAGTCCCTTGTCGGGTAAGTTCCGACCCGCACGAATGGTGTAACAACTTGGGCGCTGTCTCAACGAG
>JBEKDZ010000010.1:0-5250 GCA_050014095.1 Dehalococcoidales bacterium
AGAACGTCATCTTGACGTGGTCCTTGTAGGTTTCACCGGTGCATATCAAGCCGTTGTGTGACCAGACGGGAGTCCCCCATTTCCACTCTTCTACGATTTCCGGATCGGCCTCCTTGATGGTCTTGCGTATCTCAGTGAGCATTCTCCCGCGCCAATCCCCCAGTTCCTTTATCCTCTTGCTGATCAGCTCAGACGGCCGTATATTGTCCGTCTGGCTTTTCTTGGTTATGGCCATACAAAACCTCCTCGTTACAAAGATGTAGACAATATTTATACTATAGAAAAATCTAATTTCCATAAGTCTCCAAATACTCCTCCAAACTAAACGGATTTTGCGGAATCCATGATTAAAAAAAGAGCGGTTATTCCATTATTTATTGATGATATGAACCTTTAGACAATTGTAGCCACCATGACAGTAAAGGTTACTACGATTAAAGAGCATATGTTTTATTGCTCGCCCAACCCGCGGTTGCAGCGGATTTGGCCTTCGGCTTGGGTCTTCGTTGGTATGCTCTTCGGCGGTGGAATAAGTATAATGAACCTCATCAAGCACAGTCGGCCAAACCGCTGAACCTAAGCCGTTGGGCAGCCAAGACCATCCAAGAGGTGCGTTTATCTACTCACCATCGGGAGTTAATAATGAGAATTAAAAAGGATCGGATTTTCCTTACTTGGATTGCTTGCTGTTTGACCTTATCAGGTTGCACAGGCGCTGGAACAGCCGCGTCCACATCGACTGCGTCCCTCGCGCCGGCCATTACGCCGACGCCTACCGTCCCTTCAATGCCTGCCATCCCTGCCACTTCCACTCTTACCCCAATGTTTACTGCCACTCCCATCCCTTTCCCGACTCTCACCCTTAAACCGGGCGAAAACTATTTCAGCATAGACGGAAAACCGGGCTTCATTTTCTCCAGAAATATAGCCGGGTATGAGCAGGACCATTACAACACCTTCCTTGATTGGATGAAAACCGGTGGCAGCAAACTCGCCCGGATCCAGCTTGACAGCCTTGGAATGGGCTATACCAGCTCCGGCGGAGTTGACGAGAATTGGGCTGCCCAGTGGGACCGGGTCTTCGACAAAGCCGAAGCGGATGGAATCTACATTCTGCCCGTATTCTCTGGCTGGTTCGACTGGAACTCCGGAACCGGCTATTCCACCTGGAAATCCAATCCACTGAACGCCGCCAATGGCGGACCCGTCAAATCACCGGCCGAACTGTTCCAAAAAGATTCCGCCACCCAGATCCTGTGGCTTCAATGGATGCAAACTCTGGTAAAGCGCTGGCAGAGCCGCAGGAATATTCCTGCATGGGAAATCTTTTCAGAAGTCAACCTAGCAAGCGGAGGCACCGAATCCACAGGGATCTCTTTTGTGAACCTTGCGGCATCCATGATCCGCGCCTCCGACCCGGCCCACCGGCCGGTCACTGCCTCCCTGGCCGACGACGGACGCTGGCCGAATTTCTACCGGGCAACAGAGATTGATTCTATAAACATCCATCCCTACCCGATCGACTCCCGGCTTGACCGGTTTGTGGTAGCGGGGGTGCGCCAGTTCCTGACTGCTTATAAGAAGCCAGTCCTGATCGGTGAATCCGACCTTGTCGACCCATCGAAAAACCCGGATGCGGACAAGGCCCTTATCGGGGTCAGGCATGCTATTTGGGCCGGGCTCGTCTCCGGAGCGATGAATGGACGTGGCCTTTATTGGGTAGATTCATTCGCGATCTATTTCCAGAATCTGGGTTACTCGTTCCTACAAAAGTTCGCTGATGCGGACTTGCCCGCCTCCAGATTTGTTCAGGGGGTCGATTTCTCTGGTTTCAAGCCGCTGGCCTCCATACCTTCGTCCGCGGTCTGGGGAGCTGCCGTTGGTAATGAAACCATGGTGATCGGCTGGTACCGGGATGCAACCAGTGAACCACCGGATTGGAACCTGAAACCTAAAATCTCCAAACAAACCGTCATCCTCACCGTTCCCGGTACGGCCGCCAACTGGCAAATAGATTTCTATAACACCAAGACCGGGGTCGATATCGTCAGTTCTACTATGGTTACTCGGACAAGTGATAAGATTACGATAACTCTACCGGAGTTTAAAGATGACATTGCCTTCAAAATGTATATTCAAAAATGATCTAGCTGGAGATTACATCCTTGTTTCATGTCGAAAAACAAATCGCCACTTCACCTTATACGCACCCAACCCGCGGCTGCAGCCGACCCCCGCTAAGTTCACGCGGGGGCAGGCCTTAGCCAAGGCTCTTTGAGAGAACGTTTAATTTACGTTTCTATTTTCCTGTTAAAATGGTAATTGAAATGCGGAATCGGTCTAGCGCCCCATTGCCCCCCGGAGCAATCACCACTTGTTTTTTTGGGTGGTGATGAATTGCGAAGGGGGCTGAGACGCTAGCCGTTGGGTGACCATTTTAATTTGATGCAGTTATTGTTAGGAGGTGGTATATGATAGCAAAACAAGCATTTGGACGTACCGGACATTTGAGTTCACGCATTATTCTGGGAGGGGCGGCCTTTGCCCAAGTCAATCAACCGGAAACCGATGCGACTTTGGAATTGGCCTTGTCTTTTGGAGTAAATCATGTCGATGTAGCTGCCAGTTACGGCGAAGCGGAAATCCGCGTCGGTGACTGGATCAGTCGCCATGGTAAGCCCTTCTTTCTTGCCACGAAAACAGAAGAACGCACAGCGGTTAAAGCGCGAGAGCAAATCCATCGCTCACTGGAGCGGCTAAAGGTAGAACAAGTGGATCTTCTTCAATTACATAACTTGGTTGATCCGCAAGAGTGGGAAACGGCATTGGGGCCCTCTGGAGCTTTGGAGGCCGCCATCGAAGCACGAGAACAAGGATTAGTTCGCTTTATCGGCATTACGGGGCACGGACTTACGGTTGCGGAAATGCACCGCCGAGCGCTGGAGCGATTTGATTTTGACTCCGTTTTACTTCCATTTAGTTACGTGATGGCGCAAAATGAACAATATATCAGCGAGTTTTGGAACCTGGCTAGCATATGCCATTCACGGAATGTGGCGGTGCAGACCATTAAATCCATCGTGCATCGTCCGTGGGGCGAGAGTGCGCCCAGTCGGGCCACCTGGTATCAACCGCTGGAAGATCAAGTCGCCATCGATCGAGCCGTACATTGGGTTTTGGGAAATGCGGGATTATTTCTAAACTCGGTGGGAGATATACAGGTTCTGCCCAGAGTGTTAGGCGCAGCCGATCGTTTTAAGACAGCGCCCACAGATGAAGAAATGCAAACGCAGATGAACAAATTGGGGATACAGCCGCTTTTTACATAAAACAAAATAGGAGGCCACCCAACACGCGGCTGCAGCCGACCTCCCCCTTCGCAAACCATTGCCGCACAAAGTACGGGCGGAAATTGCTTCGGGGGACAGGCCCGCTTAACCGCAAAAACGCGAGAGTAAGCGGGGGGCGGGCTGAGCCGGCGGCCGTTGGGCGCAAGCAGCGAGGAAATTTGGAGTAAACGAATGAAGATAGAAGAACCTTACTACGAAGTGATTTCTACAGTCTTCGGAGGGATGGGAATCGTTTGGTGGAAATCAATATCCGGGCCGAGGGTTCTACAAACAATACTGGACAAGGGGCAGGAGCCGGTAGAGAAAATAATTCATAAAAGTTATCCCAATGCACAACAGCTTACATCTCCGGTAATAATTGAACTTGGCAATAAAATTAAGTGTTATCTGAAAGGTGAAGTGGTCATTTTCGATTTAGGGATGATAGCACTGGAGGTATGTGGGGCGTTCCAGCAAAAAGTTTTATTGGCAGAATATGGGATACCCAGGGGATGGGTCAGCACATATGGAAGAATTGCAAAATATGTAGGTGTTATGAAAGGAAGTCGGGCGGTAGGACGGGCATTAGCAGAGAATCCATTCCCAATCATCATACCTTGCCATCGAGCGGTCAGAGCCGATGGGGAAATAGGGGGATACCAAGGCGGGAAAGAGATGAAACGTGCGCTATTAAAAATGGAAGGTGTGAACTTTACGGTAATGGGTAAGGTATCAATGCAGAAGGTACATTACTGAGCTGGCGAGCAGCACCCCCATATATAGTATGAATCAAAGCAATTGATTGAGTACTATAGTCGAAGACAGAAATGCGCCCAACCTGCGGCTGCAGGCGGCTTGATATACCGCGGCGAGATTTGTTGAATATTCTTCGATGAGCTTTCGTGTAAAATAATCGTAGTTGTGCACAGCTGACAATGCTACTAGGCCGCCGGCCATTGGGCACCTGAATCATAAAAGGCAAATATCCCTTGGTAAAGACATTGATTTCTGAAATAAAAAAGCTTTCCCGAAGGAAGGGGGTCGTATTAATTGCCATTGATGGCCTGGGCGGCTCGGGGAAAACCACCCTGGCAGAATTACTAAAGACAGGGCTGGAAAACAGCGTAATTATTCAACTGGATGATTTTTATTCGCCGACTTTGCACGCCGCGGATCTGCTTCGTCTGAAAGAACAGGTATTGCTGCCTTTACATAATCATCAAGAAGCCAAATACCGGGTATACGAATGGAAAACAAATAGTTATTCCGATTGGCACATCCTTAAACCGGAAGGAATATTTATCATCGAAGGGGTATACGCACTCGATAAAAATATTCGGGATTATTATGACGTGAAGGTATGGATTGATTACCCCGCTGACTTGGGACTCGAGCGGGGTATCAAAAGGGATATTACAAGAGATGGCGTGGATAATACCGATACGTGGAAAAATATTTGGATGCCGCTGGAAGCGAAGTACAAAACCGAGCAGGAACCGGATAAATCCGCCGATTATATTATTGCGGGCAAAAAAATTTTGTGGTAATAAATCCGTCATTATCAAGCACAGATGGCTCTAGGATGACCGGCGGTGGCTTCACGCAGATGCGCGGGCCGGGATTATTTCATCGAACGGGGTATTGGGTCAAGAGCGCAATAATTATTAAACACTCGAGAATTTGAAAAGCCGGCTTCGACGGCGGGTAATGGCGGTTATCGCATCGACGGCCTTTCATGTAGAATGAGTGATGTATCGCTTGGCCGGCCAAGCCGGTGATTTTCAAACCGTTGCTCGATTTATATTAAACTCTTGCGATGACTGATCTTTCCCCTCTCGTCCTTGGCCTCGATTGCAGTACTTCAGCCTGTAAAGCGGTGGTATGGGACTGCCGTGGAAATGCCGTGGCCAAAGGATACAGT
>JBEKDZ010000011.1:0-3451 GCA_050014095.1 Dehalococcoidales bacterium
GTGTACATGGATGGCAACACGGATGCCTTGGCATACATCACGGGCACCCAATTTACTCACACACCGTGGCCGGATAACTATCGTGCCTTAATCCCAACAGTTCCAACTTCGGTTGGGATTCCGCTGGCGGGCATTCTGCTGACACATGAGATGGTAGGAATCAATTGGGCACAGATTTATGATGTGCGAGCCATCTTGGGAAATGGGGGCATGACGGGAAGTGCTGCAAGCCTTCCCGATGCACCGAGTGATGGCAATCTTTATGGCCGCGAGAATGCGGCATGGGTGGCGGTAACTGGTACGGGTGGCGGAGGCATTCCGGACGCTCCCAGCGATGGAACGATTTATGGACGTAAGAATGCGGCGTGGGAAGCCGTAACAGGGACAGGGGGCAGTCCAGAAATTGATCCCTTATCATTGCATCTGGATCAAACCTCTCCCCAGACCTTTACGAACTTGGATGGTGGGACCGGGCTGCTCGAAGTTACCGCGGGGGTATTAGGGCTGGATACCAAACAGTATGTTACAGGTGCGCCGTGGGCAGGCATGGGGTACATTACCGGCAGCCCTGGCGGCGATATGCTGAAGTCGGTTTACGATCCTAATGATGATGGGATTATAGATATTTTGCAAGGCGGAACCGGAGCCACCGGCACGGCTGAGGCCCGTACCAACCTGGGATTGGGAAACTCTGCTATACTGGATGTTGGAACCACTGCTGGTACGGTAGCTGCTGGGGACGATTATCGGTTCGGAGGCATCAGTGGCACAAGCGGGGGTGGTAATCTTATTCGCGCTGTGCTGGGTATATAGGTAGATTATGACTGTCTTTATTTTAGATAAGGCAACCAAATCTCTACGCGCAAAGCTGACAGATAACCAAGCAACCGCGGCGGTTCATCTCACCGCTCATTGGGCTGATTCAACTTCGGATGGAACCAAGGTAGCCGAGAGTTCCTACCTTCGATATTCGAGCGGTACGGCATCGATTGAGATGGTTGCCGCCCCATCCGGCAGTCCGCTACCCAAACGCGACATCATTAATCTTTCGGCGGTTAACCGAGATAGTGTGCCGCAGACGGTCGTGTTCTATATTGATGAGGGGGGGATTGAGAACGACATCTTTACCGTTCCGCTTGTAACCGGACAGTCTTGGAACTCCAGTCAGGGAGTCGCGGCGAGCGCAGGCGGAGGGGGTATCTCCGACGCCCCGAGTGACGGTACACTTTATGGCCGCAAAAACACAGCATGGGCCGCGGTAACAGGTACTGGAGGAGGACCAGAAATTGATCCTCTCTCGTTGCATCTTGATCAAGCAGCGCCGCAAACCTTTACCAACTTAGCCGGGGGCACGGGACTTTTGCAAGTTACCGCAGGCTTGTTGGGATTGGATACCCATCAGTATATTACCGGAAGCGCTGTCGGCGATATGCTCAAAGCTACTTATGATCCCAACAATGATGGGATTATTGGGATTGTGCAGGGCGGGACAAACGCCACAGGAACTGCGGCAGCGAGAACCAATCTTGGACTTGCCATCGGTTCGGATGTTGAGGCATTTGATCCGACGCTGCTCTCGATTGCCTTGCTCGGAACTGTAGCAGACCGAACCATCTTTACCTCTGGTACGGATAGCTGGATGGAGACTCCTCTTACAGCGGCTGGTCGGGCGCTGATCGATGATGCTACTGCAGGTGATCAGAGAACTACACTTGGTTTGGGGAATGCCGCAGTAGCAACAATTGGACTCGCTGCAGGTAATGTAGCGCCGGGCAATACTAAATTGGATGATTGGGCTACTCCAGACGCTAATACTGACTTAGATGCTACGACTGTACAGCATGGATTGATGATGAAATATCCAGGCGGAACATCCAATTATTTACGAGCAGATGGAACGTGGCACACCCCGGCAGGCGGAGCGGGCGGGGCCACAATTTTACAAGTTCAGATGTTTAGTTAGGAGACAATATGGCCACATGGACTAAATTACCACTCAGCGGCAGCACAAACGGAAAGCGCATTTTGGTGACACAGACTGCTTCTCCGGGAGACACGATTCATACCACTGATGCTACCACCGGGGTTGATAACTATGATGAAATCTGGATCAATGCGTTTAATTCGGATACGACCAATCAAATAGTAACACTTCAATGGGGGGGCACAACCGCTCCGAATGATTCAATCGTGCTTACCCTGGCCCCCCAAGCCGGGCTTATTCTTATGGTGGCTGGAGACATACTCCAGAACTCCTTGGTTGTAAAGGCCTTTGCCAGTGTGGCCAATAAAATAACAGTTGGTGGCTTTGTGAATAGGAGCGCAGCATAATGGCTACTTTAGGACTTGCTCTCCCTCCGTTAGCGTGGTATCCAACAGACGACACCACTGGAAGTTTCGCCGCTCGACTGCAGATGACCGTTACTTCTGATGCTACCGATCCTCAGGCTCGTTGGGCAGAGTGGCTGTTTGATAAAGATACCAACGAACATATTATGACTGAGTTTGTTGTACCAGCAGATTTTTGCACTGGTTCTGCCAATCTAAATATTCAGTGGATGGACAACTATGTAACAGGAAGCTGTGTATGGGGAGTACGGGCGCTGTGCGTAACTCCCGGAGATGCCGCTAGTGTACGCGCTCGAACTGTAGCCGCGGCCAACGAAGTTACCACTGCTTCCAAGGGTACAGCATACTATCCGAACTTAACAGCCGTGCCGATAATCAACGCAGATTCCATGACGGCTGGCGATCACTGTATTTTAATCCTCTATAGAAATGCAGCCGCTGCGGGCGATACCTTGGCGGGGGATGCAATATTCTATGATTCTGAGCTTTCTTACACGGCGGCATGAGAATGTTTACCATGAGAATGTTTACCATGAGGAGAATAAGATGGCTGTAGACTTTGACGGCTCGAACGATTTACTAAACTGTGGAAGCAATGCAAATCTGGATAATCTATATAACGCAGATATGTCCCTGGCATTCTGGATGCAGGCGGATAAGGAGACGGCAGGGTTTTGTCTACTTGGAAAATGGGGAGGTACACCGGGCTGGTTGCTACACATGTATGATGGGGGAGATGCAACCAAGATGAACTTTTGTCAATCTCGCGTTACAATGGATGGGGGCTGGACTTCCCCGGCGGGTTCTATTGTTACTGCCGCGTGGATACACTTTGTTATAACTTTCAATGGTTCTTCTACGGCCAATGACCCAATATTTTATAAAAATGGAGTGTTGGTTGCCACTACAGAAGTCAGTACACCAGCTGGAGCAGCAAGAGACGATAGTGCTCTGAATCTATATGTTGGTAGTTCGGGAGCAGGGGATTATTACAATGGCCGCATGGAAGACGTTCGTGTATTCAACCGTATCATTACACCTTCGGAAGTAACCATCCTTGCCGCTGGTTACCGTGGGCCTATGGGCGGGGAACTTCTATGGC
>JBEKDZ010000012.1:0-2550 GCA_050014095.1 Dehalococcoidales bacterium
GCGATTGAGCCGGTAGCGGGGATTGTGACCTATAGACAACTGGAATACCTGGCGGGGATAGCCAAGCTGGGGGAGAAGATGGTAATCCTGCTGGCATTAGATAAGCTTCTAACCGGGGATAGTAAGCTGGCGGCCATCGCGGCCCGAAGCAGTGGAGAAAAACCAGAGCTTGCTGGCGTTAAGTAGCTATTTGATATTCATAATTGTCTCGAAACGTCAAGGAGGTAAAAATGACAGAAATTTTAAGCAAATTCGGGAAATTTAAGGGGCTAACGAGGTTGAGTATCCAGGGGAAGATGCTTTTATTGATACTGGTACTGTCTGCGGTACTCCTATCGGTAATATTAGGTTATATGTTCCCCAACATGCAGAACGCGTTACTTACGGAAAAAGAAACCAAGACCAAGGAGGAAGTACAGATTGCTTGGACCGTGGCGGATGACCTATATGAACAGGCGTTAACCGGGGCAATATCCATAGAACAAGCAAAATCGCTTGCTATGAAGGAAATCGGGGCTCTCCGTTATGGGGATGATAACGCCGGCTATTTCTGGATCAGCGATACCAACGCCCGCATGGTCATGGATCCTATTAAGCCGGAAATGAACGGTAAAGATGAAAGTGCGTACAAAGACCCTAACGGGAAAACTATATTTGTGGAAATGGCTAATATAGTCAATAAAAGCGGTGAGGGATTTGTCGATTATATGTGGCAGTACGGTACCGATGTCAACAGAATCGAGCCGAAAATCAGCTATGTAAAAGGCTTCCAACCCTGGGAATGGGTAATTGGGACCGGTATATATTTAGTAGATGTGAATCAAGTTATCGGTGAACTGAGGAACCAGTATCTAGTTCTCGGTGCGGTTTTGATAGGAGCGTTTTTGTTGTTCCTAATCCTTATAGGCCAAACGGTTTCTAAAAATTTAAAGAAATTAACTAAGGTCACCAATAGATTGGCAATCGGAGACACCAAACAGAAAATAGATATTAAGTCAAGCGATGAGACTGGAGTCATGGGTGAATCGTTGGGTAATGTAATTAACTATCTCTGGGATATATCACAGGTTGCCGAACGCATTTCAGAAGGTGACCTGACGATGACTATCGAGCCAAAATCAGAGAAAGATACGCTGGGTAACGCTTTTAATAAAATGATTAAGAATCTCGGTCAGCTGGTGAGAAAAGTTGATGCTAATGCGCAGAGTATGGTTACGGCCAGTGAACAATTGTCTTCGGCTTCCGAGCAATCAGGTTCAGCAACCGAGCAGATTGCCAGCGTAGCCCAGCAAATAGCCAAGGGCGCTGTGGAGCAGACAAAGGGCATTGACGAAGTGAATAATGCCCTCGCAGATTTGACCAAGGCTATCGAAACCGTCAGCGGCGGCAGCGTTGAGCAGTCCAAAGCGGTCGAACAGGCGACTGGTATTGTCCAGCAGGTTTCCAGCGCCGCCGAGCAGACAGCTAGTAGCGCACAGGAAACTGCCAATAGCGCCACCCAAGCGGCGGATGTCGCTAGAAAAGGAACCTCAACGGTAGAAAAAACTATCGCCGGGATACAAAAAATCAACGCGAGAATGCAGGATATCGCCAAGAAAGTCGCCGAGCTGGGCAAGCATTCCGAGGAAATCGGCGGCATGATTGCCGTCATCGATGATATCGCCTCTCAAACGAACCTGCTGGCTCTTAATGCGGCTATCGAAGCGGCCAGGGCTGGTGAGCAGGGACGCGGTTTCGCCGTCGTGGCTGATGAGGTGAAGAAACTGGCAGAACGCACTGCCAAGGAGACTAAAGAGATTTCTACCCTGGTCAATAGCGTGCAAAAAGGCGTGAGCGAGTCAATAAATGCATCCATGGATGGTGCCAAACAGGCAGAAGAAGGTTCGAGTTTAGCCATCGAAGCCGGTAACGCCCTCGGGCAAATACTAGATGCTATTAATAGTATGACTTCGCAGATTGAGCAAATATCGGCAGCGGCTGAAGAGATGAGCGCCTCTGCCAGCGAAATGGTCAAGGTTGTCGATGGCGTCAGCAAAATCGCCGAGCAGAACCTCAAGGCGACCAAGCAAATGGCCAGTAGCCGGGCGAAGGTAAGCGAGTCCGCCAGCACGGTAGCGGCTACTACCGAAGAAAATAGTGCGGCCACGGAACAGATGTCAGCCTCGGCGCAAGAAATGACGGCACAGGTCCAGCAGACTGTTATATCTTCCAAATCCGTTGCGGATATTGCTGTGGAACTCAAGCAGGCGGTATCACAGTTTAAGCTGGAAGGAAATGGCCACAGTTCCGATAACGGCAATGTCAATGGACACGGCTCCGGCAACGGCAAGAAGACCAAATCTGAAGTCAAGGAGTCTGTAAAAGTATAAATAGAAACAAGCGAGGTTGGGGTTGATGTCGCAGCCTCGCTTGAGCTATTTACTTGTTCCCCAATATGGGGACGAGACTTTGGTTAGGAGAGAACTATGGCTAAAGATGGGTTAGTAGCGGAAAGACAGGTGGTGATATTCGAGCTTAACGGTGAAATCTATGGACTGGATATCGCCATGG
>JBEKDZ010000013.1:0-2645 GCA_050014095.1 Dehalococcoidales bacterium
CGCATCAACGCGGTGCAGGCTGGCGATACCAAGATGATCGACCTGTTCAAGCAAGGCGGCAATATCTATATCAACGTTACCAAAGAGGTATTTGGAAAGGTAATCACGAAAGCGGATCCCCTGTATAAGCATATGAAGTCGATGATCCTCGGCCTGTCCTATGGCCTCTCTGAGAAGGGACTGGCCAGGCACGAGAAGATTTCCGAGATGGAGGCGCGGCGGTTAATTCAGCGCTACCTGTGGGCCTTCCCAAAACAGAAAAGGTACATGGAGCGGGCGCGGCAGTTCTCGGAAGAAGTCCTGAATGTACCAGGAGGCAAGCAGATTTTCTTAAATCGCTATGCCTTTACCTCGGCCAATCAGGTATTGGACTACCCGGCCCAGGGCGGGGCGGCAAATATATCCAAGAAAGCTTTGATTTATATGGATGAGAAATTAGAAAACAGAAACTAGATGCCATGATAGTGAACTTCATTCACGACGAGTTTTTAATAGAGACATCAACTACTTGTGCTCGAAAGGTAGCCGAGCTTTTACACACAGTAATGCTTCGTGCAGCGACCGAGATTGTGCCGGAGGTGACCGCCGAGGCTGAGATATTTATAGGCACTAAGTGGAGCGATAAAGACAATAAAGCGAAGCAGTATCATCCCAACTTTCGGAGAGGTTTATAGATGTCATATACTCGAGAGGAAAGGCGATCTTATCGTATTCAATACGTTAAGTCTCATCGTGAACAGATTAGGCAATATCACCGCCGTTGGTATAAGAAAAATAAAAAGAGAGAGCAGGCAAGGCATAAGCTGTATTATGACCAGAATAAAGTGAAAGAACTTAGTCGTCACGCTAAATATCGTAATGATATTCGGACTAGAGTGTTGAAACATTATGGAAATCGATGTAGTTGTTGTGGAGAAAGCCGTAGAGAGTTTTTGTGTATGGATCATATTGGCGGGGGTGGCTCACAACACCGAAAAATAGTTGGGGGAGGAATATACACTTGGCTTATACGTCATCAGTATCCTACAGCTTTTCGTATCTTGTGTGCAAACTGTAATTCATCTTTTGGGTACTATGGGTATTGTCCTCATCAGAAGGAAAAGAAAAATGAAAAAGATTAATAACACCGTGTCAACTACGAGTCTGGTTTGCTCTTGCGGAAAAAATTGTATCGAACCAAGCGGCCCTAAGAACGCCCCCATTTTGATATGTGGGGAATATTTGGGCCGAGCCGAGGCCGAGGCAGGACGCCCCTTCTGTGGCCCGTCTGGGCGTATCCTGCGAGCCGAATTGGACAAAATTGGTCTAAATTTGGATGAAATCCGTGTTACGAACCTAGTCAACCACGAATTTCCGGAAGAGGATTGTTACCAATTTGGACTCGAGCAAGTTATCCGGGAGGCGAAGGGGCGAAAGGCAATTCTACTTCTCGGGTCGGAATGCTCCAGAATATTTCTCGGGAAAGGGGTATTGACAATCAGCGGATTGAAGGTAGAATCTAAGTATCTATCAGCCCCAATCATTCGGGCTACCATCAACCCCGCCGCGCTGTTGTCTGGCACCGTTGGGGAGTTCAGACTCGCGATTCAAAAATTTGCGAAGGCTATCAAGAAAGGAAAAATATGAGCCATCAACCAACTGAAGAAATGTGGCAACAAGCATTGAAGAAGTGGAAAGCTAAATCGGAAGGTAATATAGCTGAGGATCGCTGTGGGTTTTGTCTGGCCTACATCCATATTGGTACTGCCTGTCCCAAATGCCCCCTGAGCATGGGACTTTGGAAAGTGCCGGCAGGAGCCTGCTGGAATCCTAAACATCCTTGGTATGCTTGGAAACATAAACCGACCAAACAGAACGCTCTCGCCGTGTACAAATTTATCCTAGCCCGTTATAAAAAATGGAAGAAGGCTCTCAATGCCTAATACAGCCCTCACGTCAACTATGGATGAACCGCTTTCCCTCTCCGTTGGCGACCAGAAAGATATTGAGCGCCGCGTCGATGACATCATAGCCGAATCCCTACGGCAAAAGGATCCGGTTATTGCCCTCCGTGGCATCTCACAAATGGAAGGCTTTACCCGGATTGTAGGCGACGGGCTGGCTAAGGCGCTGTGGGAATTAAAAGCCAACTGGTCATTGTTTGATTTGGAAGAAGATTTCTATGATTTCGTATTGGAACATTCCTCGCTAGCAAAAGCGACAATTGATCGGTACGTCATGACGTGGGAGATGTTCCATAATAAATGTATCCCAGAAAAGTTGGTAGATCAAATCAAAAGCCGCACGATGCGAGATCAGATAGAGATTGCTAAGATTGCTGATCGCGTGGAACTCTCCCAAAAAGACTGGAAGGATATTGCGGCTTGCGAAAACGGCCATACACTAATTGAGGTAAAGCGTAGGCTACTCGATATGAAGCCGCGCAAGAGCGGGGTCACCTTAAGACTGCGAAGAAACGGCGACCTCGAGGCATTTGATGCTGAGGGGAAAAAACATTTTGTCGGGAGTCTTGAGGTCAATGAGCGAACGAAGGACCCCATCGTAGATAAAGCCATTGAGCGAATCGTTCGCTCGGCAGGGCTGTTAGAAGAATGAAAATCGACCTAAGAATTATTCTTGTTTTGGCTGCATATAGTTATGTAACA
>JBEKDZ010000014.1:0-1812 GCA_050014095.1 Dehalococcoidales bacterium
CCAGATGTGGGCGTGCGGATCGTCTCGATGATCTCGACGGTAGTGGTTTTGCCGGCGCCGTTCGGGCCCAGGAAGGCGAACACCTCGCCTTTACTGACGGTGAACGATATGTCGTTGACCGCCAGTAAATCCCCGTAACGCTTCGTCAGTTTGTCGACTTCGATTGCGTATTCAGTTTCTTTGGTCATGAATCTCCATTTTGCCTCTATGGGGCAACGGCATTGAAAGTCGTTACGTCAGGCCTTCTTCGGGCGCTGAAGACGCTCGCCCCGCCTGAGTTCATTCGTCTGCGCGGCCGGGTCAGGGCGGCGAACAAGGATGTGCTCCCGTCGGCCCTGGGCCAGAACCCGAGGTGGCTGAGGACCTTATTGGTCACCGCTGGCTGCCCGACAAGAAGACGGTCAAACACCGGTTGGCGGTGTTTGAATAAAATAAAGGTCGGGATTAACGTCGCACCCAGATGCGCTTTGGTTTTCTCCGCGCCCTGGCCCGCCTGATAGAGAAGGATTTTTCGCTCCACGCAGCAGCGGATATTTTCAAGCCAGGACAAAACATAAAGGTTGTATTTGCGGCCGAGCTCGTAATCCATGCAGAAATATTTATCCACCATCGCTTCTTGTTTTACGACGAGAAGGTTGAAAGCGGCGAGTTCTTCCTGCACAAAATAGAGCGTGTATTCGGCGTCCGGGACTCTCTCACAGATTTTTTCAAAAAATAAACGGTTGTGCGCGCCAAACGCCATGGGGCCACGCGCCACTGTTTCCAGATAAAGCTTGAAGATCCTGTCCAGAAAAGGAGAAATATTGCGGCTTCGAATCACTCTGACTTCATGGGAGGCGCGCATTTTGCGGCGTAGGTCTTTTCTCGTGGCCTTTGAAAGGCGGGCTAAGAATTCCTCCAGGCTGTTAAAATTGATCGGCAGTTGGGCACAAGACTGACATTGCACCCGGTTGAATTTTTTGAATACGTCCCCGGGAAGTTTGCCGTAATGATTAAAGTTGTAAAGCGCCACGATGTCGCTTTTAAGTTCGGCCGCGAGCGTTTGCAAGGCGCCAAAGGCCATTTTGCATGCCGCCTCGAGGGTGCCCGCATCGATTTGAGGATCAATCCCGATTTCACTCCATTCCCCTACCAACAACCCCACGCTTAAAACACGGGGTTGAAAAACCGAGGGGATGAGACGGCCTGCCACTTTCAGCGATTTCTTGATCCATCCCTCCACAAAAGTGGACAAATCAAAACGGGTTTCAAACAACGGCAATAAGAGAATAGGAGCATCATCTTTTAACACCACGATGCTCCGCAGGTTAAAACCGTCAATACCCGATTCTTGCAACAGAGAAAGAAGGGGGGCGGTGATAGAAGGCTCCGGGAAAAGCCGTCCAAGTTCTGCCGCCGGCACTCCGTCTAACCGCGGCACACAATTGCAGGTAAGGTTATTCATGGCCTGTCGGTCTCCGATTCAAAAGGGCGATGGAAAGCCACATCTTCCTCTGAGGAAGCGAACGTACCCATAGGGACCGGCCGGCAGCTATGGGAAACCGCACCAGGGCCTTCCCTGATAAGCCCACCGGAAAGGTATACCCGCCGTCCCCCCCTACCGCCCCCCCTGTCGATGGATAGATGGTGATTTGCCGCGGATCCACGAGATGGAATGCACATCCCAGGGCCTTAACAACGGCTTCCTTGATAGACCAGAGCAGGGCTGATGCCTTTTCTAAATCTCCCCCCGCCAACCTCAAGGCATGTTGAAGCTCTTGTGGATGGAAGACCCGGTGAAAGGGGTATTCTCTTTGGAATTCATCGGTCCCT
>JBEKDZ010000015.1:0-1692 GCA_050014095.1 Dehalococcoidales bacterium
AGATATTAGCGGAAGTAATGAATCGTTGATTCGGCTGTATATAGGGCATATGCTCACCCAATGCAGCATAACACTAACAATTAACCTATGCGCGTATATATACAGATAATTCCGACCGGGAACGTCCGAATACACACGCCGACACCTGCGCCTTGCTGGGAATCTTTCGGGGATACTTTTTGAGAAATGTGGAGGTCTTGACAATCGAGGATTAGGCTGAGTGGGGTTTACGTTGTTGAGCTAGACGCTGTTTAGCTAATCGTTTGCGGAGGCTGGCTGTCTCCTTCTTATGGCACGGCAGACATAAAGTTTGATAGCCCTCCAGCCCGCAATTACCGCCGCCCTCGCTGACGGGAATAATGTGATCGGCTTCCCACCAGGATCTACTGAGGGTAAAGGGAAATCCTCTCTTGGCGTACTTCAATAATACCTGACTGAATATATCGTGCCCGAACCGCCGCCGGATCCTGGATATTCTTTCTTGCAGTCTTTCCGTATCCAGCCCGCACCGAGCGCAGACTCCGCCGTCCCTTTCCCATACGGCCCATTTTGCGGTAACTGGCCAGCATCGAATAAATACTTCATCTGCGTGTTCTTTGCAACACCAAGAGGTCCGTCTGCCTTTTAGTCGTTTGCCACACCACCGGCATAACCACCGGCCTTCGACGTCTTTGCGTTTGGGATAGAGTTTGTTGATATCGCCGGAGCGGGCATAAGTCATGAGGGGTTTGACAAACAATCGCGGAGGGGATCATTGGGTGGAGGAAGAGGAGGAGGGAGGGGTTGGTGTCCGGAGAGGTGATGTAGGTGGTCTAGTCCTTGGGCAGCCGTCTCGATCCGGTCGCGGTCGTGGTTGCACAGCCAGCAGGATAATACTCTTACTCCGACTACTTTGCCCCGCCGGGCGTCGTAGCGGGAAATAAGGTGATCGATGGTAGCCAGGTTTTCGGGGGGATGTTCGCGGCGTTTGAGTTTGATGTTTATAACTTCCCTTCCGCACCAGTAGCAGTGGGGGTCGGCCTTGAATAAATTAGCCTTCCGCCCATCAAAATATTCTTTTACTACTAGGTCAGCCCGCCGAAGCCGTTCTTCTTCCTCTTCCGACCACACGACATGCACCGCCCGTCGGAGGGCCTTGATAAGACGGAGAGTGTCCGCATGATCCAATACGATTTCATCCATCCAGCCTTGGCCGTGAATAACAATGTTCCATGCCAAGCGGATTCTGTCCCAGAAGGTGAGCTGTATTCCTTCCTGATGCCACCAAGACAAATAAATTTCATCCGGTTGATCATCAGCAAAGGAGATGGCTACGGATTCACCGAGGCATTGGCAGAAAATAGTTTCGGTATCGAGAGTTGGTTTCTTCATTTTCGTTTCTCCTATGTGAAAGTGGCGGTGGCAGTCTACTTCTGCCGCTTGCGGGTATGGCGCGTTATGGTCGCCTTTGAACCCACCCGGCGGGCGCGGTTCCCGATCTCGCACCGCCACTGCTTACTAGATCAAACAGAGTGCAATAACCAGAACGCAAAACCCTGCCGGTGTCCAATTAATGCGGTCTGTAACCTTGAGCGCATCCAGACCAAAGAAAATTGCAGCAAGGATCAGCAAAGCAATCTTGACCATGTAATCAACTCCTTTCTACCCCTGATGTCTGGTCCAGCGCATCTTCCGCGATGTGCCTCGTTTCGT
>JBEKDZ010000016.1:0-1294 GCA_050014095.1 Dehalococcoidales bacterium
TCGAGATCGACATGCTCTGCCGGGAAGTGGAGTTGATCATGGCCGGCGCGACGGTGACGCCGTTTCCAGTTAGGCATTAATGTTTTCCTCCCTTCCTTGGGGCGATCGCGAGGTCGCCCCTCTTCTAAAATTATTTTACGTAAAATATATGTAAGAAAATCGAGAGACCCCGGTGGCATCGGCTGCCGGGGCTTATTTTTTGTCCTTTTTTAATTATCATCACAATTAGGACTTACTTCCTGTCTTTTAAAATATCGCTAAAATTATTGGGATAATGCTTTACAACGTAATACAGATATGATATATTTATATCAAGAGAAAAGGGTAGCGACCGACGCCGGAGGTAAAGAAAATGACATTTCAAGAATCTTGCGAAACTGTGAAAAACTTGAAAGCCCACGTTGATGAACTCAATGATGTTGCCCTCGGCATCATGGCCGAGATGGAAGACGACGAGAGCCTGCGCCCTAAATACAAAGCCGCCCGCGAAGCCTACAAGGCAGCCAAGACCGAGTTAGATATTGCTGCTGCTGCTCTAGTGAAAATGGACAAGACGCCAGAGGAAGCCCGCATTGCCGCCGCCGCTCTCGGGCTGCGATTCCCGAAATAATCAAAAAGGAGTGATACCATGAATCAGTTTAACATTGCCTTTACCCGCCTTAGTGCTGACGGCAAAAAAGCCGTTGTCCACGTTGTTGACCGTGATTTTGATGTCAATTGCTTTACCAATTTACCATCCGATGTCCACGTCATGGAGAGTTGCGATCATGATTCCTGCGCCGCTGTGCTTGAAGTACCCGCTAAAAGGCTATGTGGCGGGGGCAATGTCGTTGATTTAAGTTAAGTAAAAGCTCTCCCAGTCGGGTAATTCCGCCAACAATCGGGGTGATTGAAAATCCGCATAAAAAACGATAAGGGCAAGTATATCAAGCTTGCTGATCATTTTCCACCGGGGCATATAGTGCTCTGCAATATTCGCACAGTTAGCCCCCAGGATCTTTGCACCGTCACCGCAGTTGCAAAGATCCTGGGCAAGAGCAAACAATACATTCAGAGCTACATTGACAGGGGCACCTTTCCGACACCAGATCAGTATATTTTCGTCGGGGAGGGTAAACAGCAACCGGTATGGTTCAGATCGACAATCGAGAAGTATAAGGCAGACCGAAGCCCCGGTTGATCCGGGGCTTCGCCTCAAAAAACGTGGCGCAAATCACCCTCGCCGTATGTTTCCCTACCCCGGCAGGATCACTCTTCGATTTGGGCCGTTCTGTGGCCCTGTTTTGATTCTGCG
>JBEKDZ010000017.1:0-1739 GCA_050014095.1 Dehalococcoidales bacterium
GCCTTAACAGCAGGGTTCGCCGTTAAAATGGCTGTTATACCCGTCCACATGTGGCTGCCCGATGCTCACTCTGAAGCGCCAGCACCAATGTCAGCGCTATTAAGCGGTGTCATAATTAGCGCAGGAGCTTACGCAATTCTTCGCCTTTCACTGGGAATGGTTTTTCCAGCAGTTGGAATAACATTCGGAACAAACTTCTTGCATGCGTTGTCAATCGTCGGCGTACTTTCTGCCTTCTTTGGGTCACTAATAGCATTAGTTTCAACTGACATAAAACGGCTTATCGCATACTCAAGCATCGCTCACATGGGTTACATAATGTTCGGGCTTTCACTCTTTCCCGCAAACGCCGCTGCTGGAATAGTTGTACTTCTGGCCTCATCCCTCGCAATAACCGGAACTGTGCTTCATATTATCAGCCACGCCCTAAGCAAAGGCCTCCTCTTCCTCACTGCAGGAGGGGTAATGCACCAAACAGAAAAAAGAGATATCCGTAAAATGGGTGGATTAGCATCCAAGATGCCGTTTACGGCGGTTTCATCAACTATAGCAGCCTTAAGCATAGGTGGAGCGCCACCGTTCGCATGCTTCATTAGTGAATTTCTAATATTCGTCGGCGCTTTCCAAATAATACACGTTGATTCATTTTACATTATACCCACTGCTCTTATGCTCATAGCAACGGTGCTTTCGCTTGCCAACCAAAAGACGAAGAGGGCGAAGTAAGCGAAGAGGGAAAAGAGGAAAAGAAAACTCTTGAAGTTTCAAACTACATGAAGCTATCTTTCGCTATCTTAGTAGTATTAATCATCCTTGTAGGGATCTACCCAACATTCTTCCTAAATCTAATTCAAACGGTGAGAATTGGTTAACTAAAGGTGAACTTTGATGATTGAAATAATAGATGTCCTATTACCGATATTCACTCTAGCTATCGCGGCATTGCTAACTATTCCAGTGTTCAGGCTAATAAGAAAAAGCAATTACAAGACTGCCTTGACCATAGGCTGGTTCATAGCCGTGTTTGCAATTGCAGGCGCAACAGTAGCTAACTTAGCGCTAAACTATTACAGTACACCCTCACCGGTCATTATTAGCTTAGGCTTAAGCGGGAGTACTTCATCAATTTTCTCAAGCGCCTTCCTGGTAGACGCCATCTCCATTTACATGGCAATAATCATAGTGGCACTCAGCGCCGTAGTTCTAATCTACACAGTGTTCTCCGTCGGCTCAAACGACAGACCATCAGAACGATACTTCGCCATAATGCTAATGACCACCGCGGGCATACTTGGTGCTGTCCTCGCAGGCGACCTATTAACGCTCTTCATATTCTGGGAAGTCACAACAGCAGGCGCAGCATTCTTAATGCTATTCAAGAAAAACGCATTCTCCATCAATGCCACACTAAAATATCTCATCATGATCATCATCGCTTCAGCATTCGTAGTCTTAGGGATGTCACTTGTTTACGGTTTAACAGGAACCCTAAACTATCTGGCAGTTGGCCGAGATTTAACAACTTTAAGTAATAGTCACCTGCTTATCATAGCATTCATATTCATAGCAGCCGGCTACGCCATTGAAGCAGCAATTGTACCCTTCCACTTCTGGCTACCCGACGCTTACACCGCAGCCCCCGCACCATCAGCAGCTTTCCTCTCAGCCCTCGTTGACCAAGGCAGCTACTACATCCTCATAAGAGTACTCTTGTACATCTTACTTCCCTCAACGTTAAA
>JBEKDZ010000018.1:0-1097 GCA_050014095.1 Dehalococcoidales bacterium
TGGCCAACTGGTCGGTTGTTTCGGAAATCATCCAGGTGGCGATGCAGGAAGCATTAAGCGGACAGAAGACGCCCGAGCAGGCCATGAAGGATGCCGCCGTCAAGATGAAACTTGTTCTGCCCCAATAAAAAAGTGGCACCGTCAAGAAGCACAAGCGGTATTCCCGAACCGTCCGCATGTGCTTCTCAAAAAGACGCCACTCTCCTCATCATTCATCGAGAATGGTGAGGTGGTAAGTGATACACAGGGGTGAATGGTTTTCCATATGCCTTTGTGTTCAGACCCCTTTGATTCCACAGGTGGCTTGAGGTTGTGAGATGAACATCCATATTTCGGAGGCAAAATACAAAAATATTAACTGCCTGGTCATGGAAAGCGACCGGTTGGCGATTATCGTGATTCCGGAAAGCGGCGGCAAAATCCAGAGTATTTTTGACAAGGCCAAAAATAAACAGTATTTGTATCAATCCAAAAGGGAAGAATATAAAAAATCGAATTATGGCGATAACTTTGAAGAGGGTGACGCCAGCGGGTTTGATGAAGTGTTCCCAAGCATAGACACATGTTGTTATCCCACCGGACCCTGGGCCGGAATACAGGTTCCCGATCATGGCGAAGTCTGGGCCCAGCCTTGGGCTTATTCTGTGACGGAGAATTCCATCCTGCTCAGTGTCCATGGAGTGAGATTCCCGTACCGGATGGAGAAGAAGATCGAGTTTTTAAGTGATAATTCGTTCAGGCTGTCCTATAAAGCCGTCAACCTTTCCAATTTCGATTTCGATTTTATCTGGGCTCCGCATCCATTTTTTCTTTGCGAGGCAGATACTCGGATCGTGCTGCCGCGCTCGGTCCAAAAGATCATCACGTCCTGCCCACTTCCGAATAAACTGGGCGCATATGGCACAATCCACGCCTGGCCCGTTACCGAAACATCCGCCGGCGAAAAGTACGACATATCCAAAGTGTATCCCAAGTATGCCGGTAAATGTGAAAAATATTATTCCACAGAAAAGATGGAGGAAGGCTGGTGCGCCCTGCGCAACGACGCATCCGGGGACATCATCGGCTTGTCTTATCCCGTCGACAAACTTCCTTAT
>JBEKDZ010000019.1:0-1034 GCA_050014095.1 Dehalococcoidales bacterium
GCCTTCGACTTTTTCTGGGGTGTATGTGACTAAGCCTACTTTCATGTTCTCTTACCAGATGCGCGCAACAAATATATTCTTGGCGCTTATTTAATTGTTGATTCGCATGGACAAGCAGCGTAAATCATTTATCGTCATTGACACCGCTAAATGTGCTCCCTGCCCAGGGCTTATCTGTGTTGGTGTTTGCCCTCAGGGTGTTTTAGAGGAGGATAACAACAAAAAACCACAAGTCATTGATGGCGTACCATGCACTCGGTGCGGCGTCTGCGTAAACCTGTGTCCAGCGAAAGCTATTACTATAAATTCAGGCAAGCCCTAAAAAGAAAATAGCTCGGGGGATTGGCTGGCATGGAACAGTTTAATCTTGCGGATAGCGTTAAACTAGTCATAAAAGAAAATGTGCTAGCCGTATTATCTGATGAAGGCTTAATGACGGTTAGTTCAGCAATTTTTAACGGTGGCTTCAAGCAAGTTAAGGCTGTCCTTAACGTGGGTGTGCCGGAAGGATATAATGACCGCTCCCTGCACCTTGACCCGCTAGCTCTCATTACCTCGTCTGCGGCAAAGCTTGGGTTAACTAAGGATTATCTTGCTATGGTCACGGCTGCAAAGGTTAAAAATTACAGTTTAGTTACAAAGAAAGCTGGCGATTTTTCAGTCAGCGTTGCCGCTACCGCAGGCTGCTCGCACGGCGAATCTTCAGGCGAAGAGATGGATGTTCAAGAAATCGTAGGCACCATAAACATCATTGTCTTAATTGATGGTAATCCAACGGAGAGCTGCATGGTGGCTTCGCTAATCACTGCCACTGAAGCTAAGTCGGCAGTGTTGAGGGATTTTGATGTTCGAAGCAGGTACACTGGTGACTCGGCTACTGGCTCAATAACCGACAGCGCCACTGTGGCATCAACAAGCCATGGCAAAACAATTGGCTATGGCGGTCCAGCGTCAAAACTGGGCAAATTGGTCGGGTATTGCACAAGGAAAGCTGTTACTGAAGCTTTAATCAAGCAGGAGCCAATTTGGGCTTG
>JBEKDZ010000020.1:0-1024 GCA_050014095.1 Dehalococcoidales bacterium
GATCAACGCTACAGAATAGTCTATTTTGGAATAGCACATACGTATGGCCATCCAGAAATGGCGAGAATCCTTAGAGACGCCGGAGCCGAGATTGTAGCCTCAGTCTATACGTTTGGCACGGCCGGCAATTTCAGGGGAATTGTAAATGGAAAGTGGTCATGGGATCCCCTCGACCCTGCATGGGTAGACGAACTGGATTTGTCCACCAGGAGAAAGGCGATAACTGAGCTCGCTAAAATAGTTCTGGGTTGGCCTACCTGGCAAGGGGTAAGATCCTACTGGGCACTAGAACAAATGGCTAGGGCAATGGTAACAGAATATAAAGCAGACGGGCTTTTGTTAGCGCCTTCCCGTAGTTGTGAAACCGACTTTAGGAACGGTTACGTAGGGATGCAGCGCATTTTTAAAAACGAAATTCCGACCATAGAATACGATAGCGACCAGGTGGATGTCCGGAAAATGGATTTACCAGGTTCCCAACGGAAAACAGAGTTGTTCGTGCATCTCATGGAAGCGCATAAGAAAAGAGTGCATGATAAATGATGAACAAGGGCTCTGACACAATAATCGAACGTTTTCGCTCCATAACTGAGAATCCACATGAATACGCCAAATCCCTTCAAGGGAAAGGGCAGCTCTTAGCCGGATATATGTGCACTCATGTTCCCGAGGAAATTCTATATGCAGCCGGGATCATACCGGTGAGAATTCTTACCTCCCATGTTTCACAAGCAATGACAAGGAGCTATATGCATGAAACCTACTGCTCCTTTTCACATGATTGCGCATACCAGGGGCTGGCGCACAATTATGATTTCTTAGACTTGATCGTGACGAGTAGCAGTTGCATACATATGGGTGAAGCGTTTAATGTTTGGGTTAGGTTTGCAGGATTCCAGGGAAAGAGCTTCCTCATACCGTACCCTCATATCATAGAAACTAAACCTGCTCGTGGGTTTATGGTGGAGTCTTTTGGAGAGTTTAAACAATTCATTGAGAAGTTTGTGAAAAAATCTATAACAGA
>JBEKDZ010000021.1:0-1060 GCA_050014095.1 Dehalococcoidales bacterium
CCGATGTCACTAACACGGTGTGAAGAAACCTTGAAGCCAAATCCGGTGCGGAGTTGCCAAGCCGGGAGCACTATCCCGCGGCAGTAGTCATACTTCGTGCCGGTGTCATCCTTGATGTGCCGGTGTGCTCTTACCACCCACTTAGGAACCGGCTCCCCCATTTTGATTGCATCCCGTACACACTCTTCTACCACCGAATCAATTGTCCGGTTGATGTGATGGGCAATATTGAAGAGTTGGTTGTTCAGATAGATCAGCAGTTCCCAGACACATAAATCAACTCCCAACGACTTCGCAATCGTTACTTCATCGTGTGCGGCCTCCCCGCCGTGGGCCTCTGTACCTCTTACGAAATACATCTTATCCACCTTCATCCGCACTGGTTCTAACAGCTCAATCGAAGCCTCGGACTGCCATCGAAGATGGCTATTTTCTTGCGGCCCTTGCCCCGCTCCCAAAACTCGTCCAGCGCCGAATACCAGTTCTTAAGCAACCACATCTGCACGGGCGAGGCCGTCAGGAGCTGGTTGTCATCAGTCATGAATTTGGCGGGCATCAGGGCTGTATTGGAGCCGGTATGAGGATCGGCAAAAAGCCCGATCAGAGGGGGCTTACCACGAAAGGATAAGTCAGATAGTTCATCAGCAGATATGTTCATTTATCCTGTCTCCTTTGCTAAAAGTATAACACAGCTTAGGACCATTTGTAGTAAGATTGCCTCCCATGCTGCCGCTTCCAGTTATTTACAGCCGCGGCTCGAAACCTATATGAATGTCTAGGTATCCGGAGATTCATTCTCGGGCAACTACTGGCCCACCCCAACGGATTGCCCGTCGGGTTGCCATGATTTCCGTTGCCGGAAATATCGTTTAGGTAGTTGGTATTTACGGCGAGCGCAGCCCCATCGAACACCGGCGTTGCCCTCGCCCCGTCCATCGGTAGCCATAGAAGTTCCCCGCCCATAGGCCCACGGTAACCAGCGGCAAGGATGGTTACTTCCGAAGGTGTAATGATACGGTTGAATACACGAACGTCTTCCATGCGGCCATTGTAATAATCC